>CAXSDH010000022.1:11078-49325 GCA_964235765.1 uncultured Acetobacteraceae bacterium | reverse complement strand
TGTCGTAGGCCTGGGTGACGTGGCGGGCGGCCCGGCGAAGGGCAAAGCAGGTGCACGGGCCTGCGAGATCGCCTGTGAGATCGGGGGTCATTGGCGCGCGGAAAGGTGCATATACACGCGATCGACGTGGGGTCCCGGCCGGGTCTCGTCAAGCCGGCGCTTCGGCGGAACTGCCTATATCTTGTGCAACTGCCGATGCGAGCCCAATTAGGCCCCATCATGCAAGACACACATTCGAACGACCCCATCGGTTGGCATGGGACGACTATCCTGTGCGTGCGGCGGAACGGCGTGGTGGCCATGGCCGGGGACGGCCAGGTGACCCTTGGCCAGACCGTGATCAAGGGCAACGCCCGCAAGGTGCGGCGCATCGGTGCGGGCGGGGCCGTGCTGGCCGGGTTCGCCGGCGCCACGGCGGACGCCTTCACCTTGCTGGAGCGGCTCGAGGCGAAGCTGGAGCGGTTTCCCAACCAGCTCGAGCGCGCCTGCGTGGAGCTGGCGAAGGATTGGCGGACCGACCGCTACCTGCGCCGGCTCGAGGCGATGATGGCGGTGGCCGACGCGCAGCACAGCTACACGCTGACCGGCAACGGCGACGTTCTGGAGCCGGAGGACGGCGTGATCGCCATCGGTTCGGGCGGCAACTTCGCCTTGGCGGCGGCGCGGGCGCTGATGACGGTGGAGGGGCTCGGGGCCGAGGAGGTCGCTCGCCGGGCCATGCGGATCGCCGGCGATATCTGCGTCTACACCAATCATTCCGTGATCGTGGAAACCCTGTGATGGATGTGCCCACCTATTCCCCGCGCGAGATCGTGGGCGAGCTCGACCGTTTCATCGTGGGGCAGCAGGACGCCAAGCGGGCGGTGGCCATCGCCCTGCGCAACCGCTGGCGCCGGCAGCAGTTGCCGGAGGGGATGCGCGAGGAGGTCGTGCCGAAGAACATCCTGATGATCGGGCCGACCGGCTGCGGCAAGACCGAGATCGCGCGGCGGCTGGCGCGGCTGGCGCAGGCGCCGTTCATCAAGGTGGAGGCGACCAAGTTCACCGAGGTCGGCTATGTCGGGCGCGACGTGGACAGCATCGTGCGCGACCTCGTGGAGGCAAGCATCACCATGCTGCGCGACAGCAGCCGCAAGAGCGTGCAGGCGAAGGCCGAGCTGAACGCGGAGGACCGGCTGGTGACGGCGCTGGTGGGCGAGGGCGCGAGCGCGGACACGCGGGGCAAGTTCCGCCGGATGCTGCGGGCGGGCGAGCTGGAGGATAAGGAGGTCGAGGTCGCGGTGGCCGAGACCGGGCCGGTGGCGCTTGGGCAGATCGACCTGCCGGGAGTGCCGCCGGGCCAGATGGCCAACCTGGGCGAGATGATGAAGGGCATGTTCGGCCGGCAGGCGCAGAAGAAGCGCATGCCGGTGGCCGCTGCCCGGGCGGCGCTGGCGCGGGAGGAGGCGGACCGGCTGCTGGACAACGACCAACTGACCAAGGACGCGGTGGAGCATGCCGAGCAGAACGGCATCGTGTTCCTCGACGAGATCGACAAGGTGTGCGCCCGCAGCAGCGAGGGCGGCTTCCGCGGCGGCGATGTTTCCCGCGAGGGCGTGCAGCGGGACCTGCTGCCCCTGATCGAGGGCACGACCATCAGCACCAAGTATGGCCCGGTGAAGACGGACCACATCCTGTTCATCGCGTCCGGCGCCTTCCACCTGGCCAAGCCGTCCGACCTGCTGCCGGAGTTGCAAGGGCGGCTGCCGATCCGCGTGGAGCTGGCGCCGCTGTCCCGCGAGGACCTGCGGCGCATCCTGACCGAGCCGGAGCACAGCTTGCTGCAGCAATATACGGCGCTGATGGGGACGGAAGGCGTGGCGCTGAGCTTCACCGAGGACGCGGTGGATGCGCTGGCGGACCTCGCGGCCGACATCAACGACCGGGTCGAGAACATCGGCGCGCGGCGGTTGGCGACGGTGATGGAGCGGCTGCTGGAGGAGATCAGCTTCACCGCCACGGACCGTGCGGGGGACGTGGTGGCGGTCGATGCCGCATATGTGAACGAACGTGTGGCGCCTTTGGCGGCGAAAGGGGACCTGAGCCGGTTCATCCTGTAGCTGCAACCTTGACGATCCGTCATGTTCCTGGCCTTGTCGGCTTGTAATAGGAGACTCCGGATGCGCCTGAAAATTGCTACGTTCCTTCTGATGGCCGGCACAGTCGTCGGCTGCGCCAGCAACCCGCCGCCGCCGCCGCCGATGGCGATGGCCCCCGAGCCGGCGCCCATGCCGGCTCCCGCACCGATGATGGGCGCGATGGACGGCATGTATCGTGGGACGGCCGAGCTGTCCCCCGACGCGCCGCGCCGCTGCCGCAAGATGGGCGCGACGACCGCCCGTGTTCGTAACGGCATGATCACCATGGGCGGCATGAGCGGCCGCGTCGGCCCAGACGGCGCCATCATGGCATCGGGCCGTCGTGGCGGCGGGCTGACCGGCACCGTCAGCAACGGCGTGGCGGACATCACCACCAACCGCGGCGGCTGCAGCTACCACTACACGCTGAACCACGCGTAAGCCTCGGCTGACCCTGAACGGCCCCGCCGCTGAGACCAGCTGCGGGGCCGTTTGCCGTTCGGCGTCTTGACGCAGGCGTCTTGACGCACTGGGCCGGCGCCCGCACATCCCCCTCCCATGCCCGATCCCTTCCTCGCCCCGGACGAACCCACGGCGGCGGCCGCCATCGCCGCGATAGCCGACGATCTCGAGGTGTTCGATGACTGGATGGATCGCTACGCCTTCATCATCGAACTCGGCCGCAAGCTGCCGCCGTTCCCTGCGGAGTGGCAGGACGACGCGCATCGGGTGCCCGGCTGCCAGAGCAAGGTGTGGATGGAGGCGACCGTGCGGGATGGGCGGATGTTCCTCGCCGGCGCCTCGGACGCGGCGATCGTCGCCGGGCTCGTGGCCTTGCTGCTGCGGGTGTATTCGGGGCGGCCGCCGGCGGAGGTGCTGGCAACCAGCCCGGTGTTCCTGAAGGACCTCGGGCTGTTGGGCAACCTGTCCAGCAACCGCGGCAGCGGCATCGCCTCGATGGCGGCGCGCATCCGCGACGTGGCCCAGGCCTGCGCCAAGCCTCACGCGGCCTGATTGCCGCATCCTGACTGAAAGCGCCCGCGTCGGGCTGTTCCTGGCCGCGTTCTTCGGCGCCGGTGCGGTGATGACGGCTTATTTGCCGCTGTGGTTCGCCGACCGGGGGCTGAGCGCGGCCGAGATCGGCCAGGTGTTGGGCGTGGCGTCGTTGCTGCGGGTGATGGCGGTGCCGGGCTGGGGCTGGCTGTCGGACGCCTGGGGCCGGCAACGGCTGATGCTGTTTGCGGCAGCGGGCTCGGCAGCCGTTTGCGCAGCCGCCTTGCCCTCGGGCGACGGCGTGCTGGCGCTGATGGCGATCGTGTCCGTGCAGGGCGTGGCTGCCTCGGCGCTGGCGCCCTTGGCGGACGCGGCCACCCTGGCGCTGGCGGCGGCGGGGCGGCTTGAATACGGGCGCACGCGGGCCTGGGGTTCGGTGGCCTACATGGCGGCGACCGCCGGCGCCGGCGCCTTGCTGGGGCGGACAGGAAGCTGGGTGGTTCCGTGGCTGCTGGCGGCGGGGTACGGCATCGCGGCCGGGTTCGCGGCGGTGCTGCCCAGGGTGGCGGTTGCGCCGCCAGCCGCCGGTGCGGGGCATCCGCTGCGTGCGCGAGCCTTTCGTTTGGCGCTCATCGCCAGTGCGCTGATCCAGGGCTCGCACGCCGCCTACTACGCGTTCGCCAGCCTGCATTGGCGCGCAGCGGGCATCCCGGACGGGGTGATCGGGCTGCTGATCGCCGAAGGCATTGTGGCCGAGGTGGCGCTATTCCTTTGGGGGCGCGGGCTGGTGGAGCGGCTCGGCCCGGCGCGGCTGACCGGCCTCGCCGCGGCCGCATGCGTGGTGCGCTGGACGGCTACCGCCTTCGTCGTGAACGTGCCCGCGCTCGCGGTGGTCCAGTTGCTGCACGCCGCGACCTTCGCGTTCCAGCACCTGTCGGCGATGTTGGTGCTGCGGGCGCTGCCGGCGCGGGGCGCTGCCTCGGCGCAGACGCTGCTGGCGGCGCTTGGCTTCTCTGCGCCGACCGGGCTGCTGATCTGGCTCTCGGGCCGTATCTATGGCCAGGCGGGCGGGCTGGTGTTCCTGGTGATGGCCGGGGTGGGCGGGGCCGCCTTGTTCGCCGCGCGGGCGATGGGCCGGTTGCCGCCGCAGCCAGGCGCTATCCGAACTTCGTGAGCGCCCATTTGACCAGTTGCGGGCCTTCCGCCGAGCCCGTCAGTACGATTTGCTGGCTTGGCCGTGGCTCCGGCCCGCCCAGGTAGAGGCTCTCGTCCAGGCCGACTGCCGCACCCACGGCGCGGAACCGCCAGCTCGAGCCGCCAGGCAGGCGGAGCACGACCGTCTCGCCGTCCTGCTGCAGGCTCGCGACTACAGCCGGGTGCAGGTGGAAGCGGACGGCGTAGGGCAGCGGCGTAGGCGCCTCGACGGCGTCCTCGCCTCGCACGTCCTCGCCGCTCTCGGCCATGTAGAGGCAGCGCCGGTGCAGCGCCCCGTTCACGCGGCGGTAGCCGTCATGGCTCGATTCCAACCGGTGCGCGCCGTTGGCCTCCTGGCGCTGCACATCGACCACTTCCGGGTGCCGCCCGAGGCCGCGGGGCTTCAGCTCCGACGAATTGGTGTCCGCGATCACCAGCGTGGAGTGCGCCGCGGTCGCGCGGGCCGCGTCGCGCCAGGCGCCATCGGCCGAGGGCGCGCCGCCGCAGTTGACGATCAGCCGCTCCCGCCCGACGGACAACTCCATCGCCAGGGTGCCGGCATGGGCCATGCGGTCGATGCCCGGCGGCGGCGGCGCGCCGCAATCGATCACCAGCACGCTGCGGCCGGCTTGCAGGCGGTGGAACCCGCCCTCGGTCAGCCCGGCCGGCGCCCGGCCGCCCCGCCCGGCATGAGTCAGCACGAGGTCGATCAGGACGGGGTTGCCTTCCTTGGCGCCGTTGAACAGCACCAAGCCGCCATCGCCGTGGCGCAGCGCGCGCAGGGCTGGGGCCATGCGCTCGATGGCCGATGAAAGCGAAGCGGGCGGCTGCGCCTGGGCCGCCTGGAGCAGGGCGCGGATCTCGGTGAGGTCTTGCAGGGCGGTCAGTTGGGCGGCCGGGCTGCGCTCGGCGTGGCAGCCGTCCGGCAGCACCTGGCGGGCGATCTCCTGGGGCAGGAAGCGCAGCGCGCGGGTGAGGAACGCCGCGTGGTCCGGCAGGGCCACGGCCGAGGCAATCAGGCCTTTCAAGGCCGTCAGCGCCCGGGCGTCCAGCTCCTCGGCCGGCAGGCCGGCGGCCAGGGTGCGCGCATCGCCGAGCAGCCGGGCCATGAGGCGGCCGCGGAAGGCGTCGTCGGCGCTGGCGGCGAAAAAGTCGTAATGGCCCAGCCATGCGGTGATGCGGGCGCCGGCCACGTCCGGCCGCTCGGCCAGGCGCTCCAGGCCGGGGGTCGCGATCCAGTCGCCGACCAGGGCGCGGGCGCGGCTGCGTGCGCCGTCGGTGCCGAGGGCGCGGAGGTCGCGCAGCCAGGTGAAGCCGTGCGCCAGCGCCCGCATGGTCTCGTGGCCGGAGGTGTCGTTCCAGCCGCCGGGCGCCAGCGAGCGGATGGTTCCTGCCCATTCGAGCTCGCCCTTGAGGATGCCTGCGCCCCGCCCGGCATCGCCCGGCCAGGGATCGCGCACCGGCAAGGCGGGCGCGTCCGGCACCCGGCCCATGCGCAGCGTCGGCACCCGCGACATGGCCCGGCGGGCATCCCGCGCCCATCGCCGGGGGTCGATCATGCCGCTGCCCTCAAGGCGGCCATGGCTCGGCGGCGGTCCGGCTCGCCAAAGACCGAGGTTCCCGCCACCAGGACGCCCGCGCCGGCCGCGACGGCGCGGGGCGCCGTTTCGGCGGTGATGCCGCCATCCACCTCGAGCGCGATCGGCCGGTCGGCGATCAGCCGGCGCAAGCGGGCGATCTTCGGCAGGGTTGCGTCCAGGAAGGCCTGGCCGCCGAAGCCGGGGTTCACGGTCATCGCCAGCACCAGGTCGATGCTGTCGAGCACCGGCTCCACGGCGTCGATGGGGGTGCCGGGATTGATCGCCACGCCGGCCCGCTTGCCGAGCGAGCGGATGAGCTGCAGCGAGCGGTGCAGATGCGGGCCGGCTTCGGCGTGCACGATGATGTGGTCCGCGCCCGCCTCGGCGAAGGCGGGGATGTAGGCGTCGGCCGGGCTGATCATCAGGTGCACGTCGAACGGCACCGACAGCTTGGCGCGCAACGCCTTGAGCACCAGCGGGCCGAACGAGATGTTGGGCACGAAATGCCCGTCCATGATGTCGAGATGCAGCCAATCCGCTCCGGCGTCCTGCACCGCGGCGGCCTCTTCGCCCAGCCGGGCGAAGTCGGCGGCGAGCAGGCTGGGGGCGACCAGCACGCCGCGGGGAGGCCAGGCAGTGTCGCCGTGGGGCGTGGACTCGGGCATGCCCTCGTTTCTAGAGAACCCGCCCGGCGATGCCAACCGCTATGCCCGCACCAGCCGCGCGGCGAAGAAGCCGTCCATGCCGCCCTGCTCCGGCCAGAGCCCGGGATGCGTCCGCAGATGCCCCTCCGCGGTGCGGGCGCCGGGCACGCTGGCCAGCTCTTCCGGGCTGAAGGGCTGGGGGCGCAACCCGATGGCGGCGAGGTTCGCCATGCGCTGCTCGCCTTCCTCGGGCTGCAGCGAGCATACGGCGTAGATCAGCCGTCCGCCGGGCCGCAGCATCCGGGCCGTCGCCGCCAGCATGCGGTCTTGCCCGGCGGCGAGTTCGGCGACGTCACGCGGGCGCTTCAGCCACGCCACGTCCGGGTGGCGGCGGATGGTGCCGGTTGCGGTGCAGGGCGCGTCGAGCAGTACGGCGTCGAGCGGGGCGGGGGAGGTCCAATCGGTGGCGTCGGCCTGGTGCACCTCCACTTCGAGGCCGAGCCGGGCCAGGTTTTCGTGCAGCCGGCGCATGCGGGCGGGGTCGCGTTCCACGGCCAGAACCTGTGCGCCGGCGGCGGCGAGTTGCGCCGTCTTGCCGCCGGGGGCGGCGCAGAGGTCCGCCACGCGCTCGCCGGGCTGGGCGGCCAGCAAGCGTGCGGGCAGGGCGGCGGCGGCGTCCTGCACCCAGAACCGCCCCTCCGCGTAGCCCGGCAGGTCTTGCACGCGGGTGCCCGGCGCGAAGCGGACGGAGCCGGTCGGCAGCAGCGCGCCGCCGGGCGGCGGCTCCGCGCCCGGCGCGAGCGTCAGGTCCAGCCCGGCCTCCCGCCCGTGCGCCTCGGCGATGGCGCGAGCATCGGCGCCCCAACTGGCCCATAGCCAGGCCGGGGTATCGAGCCGCGGCCCGTCCAGGCCATCGAGCGCGGCCGGCCCAGTTTCGGAGACGCGGCGCAGCACGGCGTTCACCAGGCCGGCGAAGGGCGCCAGCTTGCGCGCCCGCGCCAGGCCGACCGCGGTGGCCACCGCGGCGTGGGGCGGCGTGTCCAGCAGCAGCAGCCCGGCCGCGCCCAGGCGCAGCACGTGGCGCACGGCATCGGGCGGCGCGCGGGTCAGGAACGGCTCCAGCACCGCATCGAGCGAGCCCAGGCGGCGCAGAACCGCCGCTGCCAGCCGGTGCGCGGCCGAGCGGTCGCGCGGCTCGGCCGGCGGCGCGCGGTCCAGCGCGTCTTCGAGGGTGCGCTTGCGGTCGAGCACGTTTGCCAGCAGATCGAAGGCGATCTCCCGCGTGGGGTCGGCCGGCGGGCGGGGCGGGGCGGTCATGGCACGGTTCATGGCGCTTAATGGGGTCGCGTGCTAGGGCCGGGCATGTCTCGCCTTCTGGACACGCGCCGCCCCCGCCTGCTGCTCACCTTGTTTTGCGTGCTGCTGTGGACGCCGGGATTCTTTACCCTGCCGCCCGGCGACCGCGACGAGAGCCGCTTCGCGCAGGCCACCAAGCAGATGCTGGAGACGGGCGACTTCGTGCGCATCCAGAACGGCGCGGAGGCGCGCAACCGCAAGCCGATCGGCATTCATTGGCTGCAGGCGCCGTTCGCTGCCGCCGCGCACCTGGCCGGGGTGGCCACCGTGAACCCGATTTGGCCGTACCGGCTGCCGTCGTTCCTCGGCGCGCTGGTGGCGGTGCTGGCGACGTTCTGGGCCGGCGAGGCGCTGATGGCGCGGCGGGCTGCGCTGGTGGGGGCGGCGATGCTGGCGGCCTCGATGTCGTTGACCGTGGAGGCGCATATCGCCAAGACCGACGCGGCCCTGCTCGGCGCCACCGTGCTGGCGATGGCGGTGCTGGCGCGCGCCTACCTCGACCCTGGGGGCGTGCGCGCCCGGCATGCGGCGCTGTTCTGGCTGGCGCTGGGCGGCGCGGTGCTGCTGAAGGGCCCGATCGGCCCGATGGTGGCCGGGCTTGCCGTGCTGGCGCTGGTGGTCGGTGACCGCGGGGCCGCCTGGCTGCGGGCGCTCCGGGCGGGCTGGGGAGCGCCGCTGCTGCTGGCCGTGGTGCTGCCCTGGTTCATCGCGATCGGCGTCGCCACCGAGGGCCGGTTCCTTTCCGAGGCGGTGGGCGGCGATTTGGGGCGCAAGCTCACCTCGGGCGACGACCTGCATTGGGGGCCGCCGGGCCTGCATCTGCTGCTGCTGCCGTTGCTGCTGTTCCCGGCCACGGCGGCGTTGCCGGGCGCCGCCGTGCAGGCGTGGCGCGACCGCAAGACGCCGCCGGTGCGGTTCCTGTTGGCGTGGATCGTGCCGGCCTGGCTGGTGTTCGAGGCGGTGCCGACCAAGCTGCCGCATTATACGTTGCCGCTGTATCCTGCTTTGTGCCTGCTGGCGGCCCGATGGCTCATGGACCCGGCACGACGCCCCATGCCGCGCCTGGCAAGGGCGCTGCCGGTGGTGATCGCGGTGCTGCTCGGCGTGGGCGCGATCGGGCTGCCGATGGCGCTCAACCAGCCGGTTTGGCTGGGCGTTCCCGGCCTGCTCGCCGCAGCTGTGCTTACCTGGCTGCTGGGCCGGACGCGAGGCGGCGGGGTGCTGGCTGCCCTGGCTGCCGTGCCTTTGCTCTACTGGGCGGTGCTGGAGGTGGAGTTGCCGCGCATGGAGCCGCTATGGATCTCGCCGCGCGTGGCGGCCGTTCTTCCCCTCGGCGGCTTCGGTTCGGTTGGGTTCGCGGAGCCGAGCCTGATGTTCCTGGCCGGCACCAGGACGCAGTGGCTGCTGGCCGTCGATGGCGCGCGCGGGCTCGCAAACGGCAGCCTGCAAACGCTTCTGGTGGGGGATCGGGACCGCTTGGCCGTGCTTGCCGAACTGGCCCGGCTCGGCAGCATTCCACGCATGGTTGCGGAAATCGACGGCTTCAACTACTCCCGCGGGCGTCCGGTGACGCTCACGCTTCTTGCGCGCGCGCCTTAGGACATGCAGTGCACGCACTGAGGATATGCGGAATATGAACTCCATTTCACAACATCGTGCTTGCGTTTCGGCTTGCGATGACGTTATTTTGACAATCCTGAAATCGGAGTTAACCTGATGGGCGAGATCGTCAGTTCGGATGCCTTGGCTTGGGCCCGGGACCTTGCGATCATCCAAAGCCTGACGGCTCCGACGCCGCGCGAGAAGCCTGGCAAAGGTTTGAAGCAGTCACTCAGCCTACGCGCGCCGGCCCATGACGGCATCGATGTGCGCGCGGAGCAGCAGGGCGTCGTCCTTCTCATGAGGGCGTCGCCGCAAGGCTGAGGAACACGCGGCGGACCCGCCGCCCGAGCACGTTGCCGTGCAGGGTGCGGCGGTGCAGCCTTCGCGCCTCCCCGGAGTGCCCTGCATGCGCATTACCGACGTCCGCGAAATCACCCAGCCGATCGCCTCGCCGATCCGCAACGCCTATATCGACTTTTCCAAGATGACGACCAGCCTGGTGGCCGTCGTGACCGATCAGACGAGGGACGGGCGCCCTGTGGTGGGCTACGGCTTCAACTCCAATGGCCGGTACGGCCAGGGCGGGCTGATCCGCGAACGGTTCGCGCCCCGGCTGCTGGAAGCGCCGCCCGACAGCCTGCTCGACGAGCGCGGCATCCTCGACCCGCATCGCGCCTGGGCGGCGATGATGAGCAACGAGAAGCCCGGGGGGCACGGCGAGCGCTCGGTCGCGGTGGGCACGCTCGACATGGCGCTGTGGGACGCCTGCGCGAAGATCGAGGGCAAGCCGCTGTTCCGCCTGCTGGCCGAACGCCATGGCAGGGAGGCCAAGCCCCGCGTGTTCGTCTATGCGGCTGGCGGGTACTATTACCCGGGCAAGGATCTGGGGGCGCTGCGGGCCGAGATGCGCAGCTACCTCGACCGCGGCTACACCGTGGTGAAGATGAAGATCGGCGGCGCCGACCTGGCGGAGGACCGCGCCCGCATCGAGGCGGCACTGGCCGAGATCGGCCCGGCGCGGCTGGCCGTGGACGCCAATGGCCGCTTCGGCCTCGAGACGGCCATCGCCTACGCGAAGATGCTGCGCGACTATCCGTTGTTCTGGTACGAGGAAGCCGGCGATCCGCTGGATTACGCGTTGCAGGCGGCGCTCGCCGACTTCTATCCGGGCCCGATGGCGACGGGCGAGAACCTGTTCAGCCACCAGGATGCCCGCAACCTGCTGCGCTATGGCGGCATGCGGGCGGACCGCGACTGGCTGCAATTCGATTGCGCGCTCTCATACGGGTTATGCGAGTACCTGCGCACGCTGGAGGTGATCCGCGCCGCCGGGTGGTCGCCCGAGCGCTGCATTCCGCATGGCGGGCACCAGATGTCGTTGAATATCGCCGCCGGGCTGGGGCTGGGTGGCAATGAGAGCTACCCGGACCTGTTCCAGCCGTATGGCGGCTTTCCGGACACGGTGCGGGTGGAGGATGGCCACATCACCATGCCGGAGCTGCCCGGCATCGGGTTCGAGGGGAAGGCGGATTTATTCCGGGTTATGGACGATTTGACGTCCTGACGACGAAGCTTCAGGTATCCTGCACGGAAGTGAGCCCGGGGGGGACAACGAGCCATGCAGATCACCACGACGCAGCGTCTGTCGGCCGAGTTCCTCGGCACGTTCTGGCTGGTGTTCGGGGGGTGCGGCAGCGCCATCCTGGCGGCCGGGTTCCCTGCGCTCGGGATCGGCTTCGCCGGCGTGGCGCTTGCGTTCGGCCTGACGGTGCTGACCATGGCGTACGGGGTCGGCTACCTTTCGGGCGCCCACTTCAACCCGGCCATCACCATCGGGCTGTGGGCGGCGGGGCGGTTTCCGGTTGGGGACGTGATCGGCTACCTCGTGGCCCAGGTGGCCGGCGCCATCGCGGCCGCGGCGGTGCTGTACTTGATCGCCACCGGCAAGCCGGGCTTCGAGACCGGCGGGTTCGCCTCGAACGGCTACGGCGACCTCAGCCCGGGCAAGTACAGCCTGCTGGCCTGCCTGGTGACCGAGGTGGTCTGCACCTTCTTCTTCCTGATGATCATCATGGGCGTGAAATCTTCCCGGGTTCCGGATGGGTTCGCGCCGCTGCCGATCGGCCTCGCGCTGACCCTGATCCACCTGATTTCCATCCCGGTCACCAACACTTCGGTCAACCCGGCCCGCAGCACCGGCCAGGCGCTGTTCGGCGGCAGCGCCTATGTGGGCCAGCTCTGGCTGTTCTGGCTGGCGCCCATCGCCGGGGCGGTGCTGGCCGCCGCGGTGGCGCGGGTGCTGCACCAGCCCGAGGCTGCGCCGGTCAGCGACGCCCACCTGCGCTGAGCGCTCCGGCTCACGGCACGGCATCGCGCGGCGGGACCGGCTCGCCGCGCGACACCCGCTCGATGTTGCCGAACATCTGCCGCACCGTTTTCTCGAAGTTGTCGGCCGAGATGGCGGCGATGTGCGGGGTGACGGTGAGGCCTTCCAGCTTCAGCAACGGGCTGTCGGGCGGCAGCGGCTCGGTCTCGAACACGTCCATGGCGGCGCCGTGGATGACCCGGTTCTGCAGCGCCCAGATCAGGTCGGCTTCCACCACCACGCCGCCGCGCGCCACGTTGATCAGCACGGCGCTGGGTTTCATGGCGGAGAGCGCGGCGCGGTCGATCAGCCCGGCGGTGGCGGGCGTGAGCGGGCAGTGGAGCGAGACCACGTCGGATTGCGCCAGCAGGTCGGGCATGGCGGCGTAGCGCACCCCGAGGGCGGCGTCGCCGGCCGGGCCGAGCGGGTGCGGCTTATGGTAGAGGATGGTGCAGCCGAAGCCCGATAGCAGCTTCGCCACCGTGGTGCCGATGGCGCCGAAACCGACGATCCCCACCGTCTTGCCCGACAGCATCATGGTGTGGCGGGCGAAGTTGCCGCCGGCCCAGCGCCCTTCGCTCAGTTCGGCATGGCCGTGCGCGAGGTTCCGCAGGGCCGCGATCATCAGGCCAAGGGTGAATTCGGCCACCGGCACGGCGTTGCTGCCCGTGGTGCGCGCCACCTTGATGCCCAGCGCGCGGGCGGCGTCGAGGTCGAAATTGTCCACGCCGACGCCCCATTTGTGCAGCAGCTTGAGGCGCTTGGCGGCGCGCAGCACGGCGCCGGGCACGGCGATCTGGCCGGAGACGGCGTAATCCGCCTCGGCGATGATGGATTGCAGGTGCGCCTCGTCGCGCGCCACGCCGTGGGTCAGCCGCATGCCCGGCGGCAGCAGCCCGCGCAGCCGGTGGGCGGTTTGTTCGGTGATGGGGTCGAGGACGACGATGGTCTCGGTCATGGTTGGGGGTCCTAGATCACGAAGCGTACGCCGGCGCGGGCGAGGCCGCCGCCGATGCCGACCGGGGTGCCGTCGGCGCGCCAGCAGGCTGCGCCGAGCAGCGTTCCATCGGGGCGGAACTCGATTGCGTTCATGCCGCCGGCCAAGCGGGGCTGCTCGCGGACCTGGTGGCCGCGCGCGGCCAGGGCGGGCGCCAGTTCCGCGAACAGGGTGCTCTCGAGCTCCAGCACGTGGCCCTGGGTAAACATGCGCGGCGCCTCGACGGCCTGCTGCAGCGACATGCCGTGGTCGATCAGGTTGAGCAGCGCCTGCATGGCGGAGGGAAATATGCGCAGCGCCCCGGGGAGCCCAAGGGCGTAGGCGAGGCGCCCGTCGCGGACCGCCATCATCGGCGCCATGGAGGTGAACACGCGCTTGCCGGGCTCGATGGAGAGGGCGTGGCCGGGATGCGGGTCGAAGTTGTACATGTAGTTGTTGAGGATGAGCCCGGTGCCGGGGACGGCGACGCGGGCACCGAACAGGCCGTTGATGGTTTGCGTGCTGCTGACCACGTTGCCGTGGGCGTCGGCGACGGTGAGGTGCGTGGTGTCGGCGCCCTCGCCTCCCGAAAGGCCGGGCTTGAAGGCCTGGGCGCGGGCCATGTCGATGCCGGCCCGGCGCTCGGCGGCGTAGGCGGGGGAGATCAGCCGGTCCACGGGCACGTCGACGAAGTCGGGGTCGGCAGTGGCCACGGCGCGGTCGGCGAAGGCGATCTTGAGCACTTCGGCCAGCAGGTGAACGCCGTCCGTGGTGCCGAAGCCCAGGGCTTTGATGTCGTAGGCCTCCAGCAGGTTCAGCATCTGGGTGATGTGCACGCCGGCGGAGGCGGGCGGCGGCGGGCCGATGATGTCGTAGCCGCGGTAGCGGCCGTGGATGGGCGCGCGCTCCTTCACGGCGTAGGCGGCCAGGTCGGCCGCGTCGATCAGGCCGCCGCTGCGGGCCATGTATTCGGCCAACGCCACGCCGAGCGCGCCTGCGTACAGGGCCGCCGGCCCCTGCTGGGCGATGAGGCGCAGCGAGGCGGCGTAGTCGGGCCGGCGCAGCCGCGTGCCCGCGGGGACGGGCGCGCCGCCGGGCAGGAAGAGGGCGGCGAGGTCGGGGTCGCGCGCCAGGTCCGCCGCGCAATCGCCGGCTGACGTTGTGAGGTACGGCGTGACGGTGAACCCGGCCTCGGCGATGCGGATCGCGGGAGACATGACGTCGTCCAGCGGCATGACGCCGAACCGGGCCAGCGCCTCGCACCAGCCGGCCAGCGCGCCCGGCACGGCGACGGCGAGGGGGCCGCGGTGGTTTTGCCGTTCCACGGTCTCCTGGTAGTCGGGCAGGGTGTCGGCGACGGTCCGGTACATGCTTGGCGTGGCCCGGCGGGGGGCGGTGCTCAGCCCGTCCAGGATGGTGTGGGCTCCGCTGGCCAGGCGGATATGGGCGAGCCCGCCGCCGAGCACGCCGACCATCATGGGCTCGACGACGCTCAGCACGAACAGCGCGGCCACCGCGGCATCGACCGCGTTGCCGCCGGCGAGCAGGATTTGCGCACCCGCGCCGGAAGCGAGCGGGTGGTTGGTCACCACCATGCCCTTCGACCCGGCGGCGGGGTGCTTTTCGCAACTGAAGCCGAACCCGGTCATCTATGTCCTTCCAAGGGTGCGGGTGAAGCCGACCAGCCGGTCCACCAGAAGCACGATGGCGAGCGACAGGGCGATCAGGGTGACGGCCAACGCCGCCAGCATGGGATCGACGCGGCTTTCGGCATAGTGGAACAGGGCGACGGGCAGGGTGGTCAACCGGGGGCCGACCAGGAACAGGCTGATCACCGTCTCGTCGAAGCTCAGCAGGAACGAGAGGGTCGCCGCCGCAATGGCGCCGGGGGCCGCGAGCGGCAGGGTGATCAGCAGGAAGGCCGGCAACGGGCGGGCGCCCAGGGTGGCGGCGGCTTCTTCCAGGTCGGGCGGCATGGCGGCGAACGCGGTGACCAGCAGGCGGACGACGAAGGGCAGCACCACCATCAGGTGGCCGAGCGCGAGGCCCGGCCAGGTCGCCAGCAGCCCGAGCGGCTGCAGCACCATCAGCAAAGCGAGCCCGATCACCAGCGTCGGCAGCAGCAAGGGGAGCGACAGCGCGCCGGCGACCCAGGGCGGCGCCAGGCCACGCGCCACCGCGAGGGCGGCCGGGAACCCGGCGAGCAGGGCTGCCGCCATGACGATCGCCGCGAGGATGACGCTGTTGCGCGCGGCGAGCAGTATCGGGCCGCTGGAGGCGAGGGCCTCGAACCAGCGCAGCGACCAGCCCGGCGGCGGAAACGTCAGGAACTGGCCGGAGGAGAAGCTGAGCACGGTCACGACCATCAGCGGCGACAGCAGGAAGGCGTAGCCCGAGGCGGCCAGCAGGCCGGTGACGAACCCGGTCTTCATGTGGGCACGCGCCGGGCCAGCGTGGCTTGCGCCGCGAGGATCAGCACCAGCATGAGCAGCACCAGCATGGAGAGCGCGGCGGCGGCGGGCCAGTCGAGCGTCTGCACTGCGGCGTCATAGATTTCCGTGGCCAGCACGAACACGCGGCCGCCGCCCATGAGGCGGGGGGTGACGAAGGCGGACATGCCGAGCAGGAAGGCGAGCAGCCAGGCGCCGATCATGGCCGGCAAGGTGAGCGGCACCGTCACCGTCCAGAACGCGGCCAGCGGGCGTGCGCCGAGCGTGGCGGCGGCTTCCTCCAGGCGGCGGTCGAGCCGGCCGAACCCGGCCAGCAAGGCCAGCACGGTGTAGGGCATAACGCTTTCGGTCAGGCCGATCTGCACGCCGGTCCAGTTGTTGATCAAGGCCTGCCGCGGCAGGCCGGCGGCGGCGATGACAGCGTTCACCATGCCGCCGTCGCCCAGGATGGCGAGCCAGCCGATCACCCGCGCGGTGCCCGAGACCAGCAGCGGGGCGACGGCCGCCATCGCCAGCAGGCCGCGGAACCGGCTGCGCGAGCGGAACAGGAACAGCGCCATGGGGTAGCACAGCAGCAAGGCGACGCTGGCCGAGACCGCGGCCAGGCGCAGGCTGTCGAGGGTCAGGGTCCAGGTGAACTCGTCCGCGCCGAGCTTCTCGTAGGTGGCGGTGGACAGTTCCGGGAGGAGCGCGCCGCCCTCGGCGGTACGGTTCAGGCTCATGCGGGCGAGCGTCAGGAGCGGCCACAGGAAGCCGAGGCCCAGGATGGCCAGGGCGGGCAGGCAGAGCAGCATGCCTTGCAGCCGCCGGGTCATGCGGGGAAGCAAAGCGTGTCGGCGGCGGCCCAGCCGACCCGCACGGGTGCGCCGGGCCGGATGCCGCGCCATGCGCCGCTGGTGGTGGGCAGGTCAACCGGTATGCGGCCGGCTGGGGTGTCCACTACGATCTGCACCGCCTCGCCGGTGTAGTCGAGCGCGGCGACGGTGCCGTCCAGCACGTTGTCTTCGGCGTCGTGTTGCGGGGCCGGGCCGGTGAGCAGGCGGATGCGGTGGGGGCGGACGAACACCTGCACGGCGCCGCTCGCGGGGGCGGCGGCGCGTAGCAGGGTGGGGCCGGCGCGCACGCCGCCGGGCTCGGCCCGGCCGAGCAGACGGGCGCTGCGGCCGACGAACTCGGCGACGAAGGCGGTGGCGGGCCGCTCGAACACCGCCTCCGGGGCGCCGAGCTGAGCCACTTCGCCGGCCTGCATCACGGCGACCAGGTCGGCCATCGCCAGGGCCTCCGCCTGATCGTGCGTGACGAACACCGCGGTTGCGCCCACCCGGCGCTGCAGGGTCCGCAGCTCGACCCGCAACTCCTCGCGCAGCTTGGCGTCGAGCGCGGAGAGCGGCTCGTCCAGCAGCAGCACGTCGGGCTCGATGGCCAGCGCGCGGGCGACGGCGACGCGCTGCTGCTGCCCGCCCGAGAGCTGGCGCGGGCGCTTCGCGGCGTGGGCGGACAGGCCGACCATCTCGAGCGCCGACGCGGCCCGACGCCGGCGCTCCGCACCGCGGACGCCCTGCATGCGCAAGCCGAACGCGACGTTCGACGCGACCGACAGGTGCGGGAACAGGGCGTAGGATTGGAACACGACGCCCATGCGGCGGGCGTAGGGCGGAAGCCGGGTGACGTCGCGGCCATCCACCAGGATGCGCCCGCGGTCCGGCTGCTCCAGGCCGGCCACCATGCGCAAGGTGGTGGTCTTGCCGCAGCCGGAGGGGCCGAGCAGGGCGATCAACTGGCCGCGCGGCACTTGCAGCGACACGTCCCGCACCGCCGGCACGCCGGCATAGGAGCGCGTCAGCCCGTCCAGGACCAGGTAAGCCAGGTCAGCGCCCCCCGGCGGCGATCACCTCGCGCCGCCAGCGCTGGGTCCAGGTGTCGCGCAGCTTGACCATCTCGTTCCAATCCACCGGGATCACGCGCGCTTTGTTGTCCGGCCCGGCGCTGGTGCGGGCGGCGACCTCGGGGCGGATCATCGCCTTGGTGTTGGTGGGTCCGTAAAACATGGTCTCGGTGAACGCCTTCTGCGCCTCTGGCGACAGCGCATGGCGCATGAAGGCGAGGCCGGCCTCGCGGTGCGGGGCGCCGCGGACGAGGTTGATCATGTTGATTTGCAGCACGGTGCCCTCGGCCGGCAGCATGACGCCGACCCGGCCGCCGGAACGGTCGTGGAACAGCTGCGCACGGGCGTTCCAGCCGGTGGCGAAGGCGAGCGTATCGTTCAGGATGAGGGTGTAGCCGTCCGGCTGCGGATCGAAGGTCTGCACGTTGGGGGCGATGGCGCGGAGCGTTCGGAACGCGCCGTCGGGCTTGCGCCAGTCGCCGCCATCGGCCTGGGCGAGGATGGCGGTGAGCGCCAGCGCCTGGATGTTGGGTGGCGCGGATAGGGCGACGCGGCCTTTCCACTTGGGGTCCTGCAACACGGCGAGCCCGGTGGGCGCGGGCAGCACGGCCTTGCTGTCATAGGCAATGATCAGGTGGTCGAAGGTAACGCCGGGGCCGCAGCCGTTGGCGTCCCGCGCCTGCGGGTCGAGGTCGCCCGCCATGGGCAGCATGTCCGGCGTGATCTTTTCGATGAGGCCTTCGGCGCAGGCGATGGCAGCCGTCGTGGTGTCCATGATGACCACGTCGACTTGCGGGTCGGTTTTCTGGGTGCGCAACTGGCCGAGCATGGTGGCCGACGAGGCGCTGCCGCTGAACTCGGCCTGGTTGGGGCCGCCTTGCCTGTTGAAGGGCGCGAGCACGGCGGCGGTGTAGTTGTCCTGGAACGGGCCGTCCGAATAACTCATGACGCGGGCGGTGTCGGCCTGGGCGTGCGGTGCAGCGGCCTGGGAAGCGGCGAGCAGGGCGGCGGCGATCAGGGTTTTGCGCATGGTTGCACTCCTTAAGTTGACGCGAGCACCTTGGCGCTGGCGCCGCTGAGTTCGCCGAGCTTCGCGCCGTGCTTGACGCGCTCCTGGCTTTGCAGGCCGCTCGCCTGCTTCTCGATGGCGCGGCGCGCTTCCGCCTCCGCTTCGCCCGGCGGCAGGATCAGCACGCCGGTGTCGTCGCACAGCACGGCGTCGCCCGGCAAGACCACGGCGCCGCCGATGCAGACGGGCTGGTTCAGCATGCCGCCCAGGTCGTAGACGCGGGTGGTGATGGGCGCCATGCCGCGGCACCACATGGGGAAGTCGGAGGCTTCGATCTCCTCCATGTCGGTGCAGGGGCCGTCGACCACCCCCGCGGCGGCGCCGGCGGCCTTGGCCGCGACGGTGACGCCGCCTCCCCAGCAGGCATGGCGGTCGTCGCCCAGCCGGTCCACCACCAGGATGTCGCCGGGCCGCAGCAGGCCGAGCGCGTGGTGCAGCAAGGTGCTGTCCGGGCCGGGGATCGCCAGGGTGACGGCGGTGCCGGCGACGCGGCGTCGGCGCAGCAGGGGCTGGATGCGCCGGTCGCAGAAGCCCCAGTGCCGCCAATGCCCGACGGTGGCGGTCTCGGTCTGCTCCAGCAGGGCGATGATTTCCTTGCTGATCGGGGCGGGCATGGGCGCGATCCGGTATTTCGTCATGCGTGCGGTGCTCCAAGTTCAGGGCGTGCCTGCGATCATCCCTCGGTTCTGCGTTCCCGGACAAGGCGAAGCGCGATGCAGAGCATGCGCCTCGGCTTGCCAGTGGCCATGCAGAGGCCGCAGGATGGCGGCCGCGTGCCTGCGGGCGCGCCAGGGGGCTTCGTGGCGCAGACAGCATCCGTCCGCATCGGCGTCGACATCGGCGGCACCTTCACCGACATCCAGGTGCTCGACGAGGCGACCGGCGCGGTGCACGACCTGAAGACCCCGACGACGCCCGAGGACCCCTCGATCGGGCTGATGGCCGGCATCGACCAGGCGGCCCAGCGCTTCGGCTTCGCCATCGCCGACATCGGCCTGCTGCTGCACGGCACCACCATCGCCACCAACGCCGTGCTGGAGCGCAAGCTCGCCCGCGGCGTGCTGCTGACCACCGCGGGGTTCCGGGACGTGCTGGAGATCGGGCGGCACGCGCGGCGGGACGTTTATGGGCTGAAGCCGCAGCGGGAGCCGCCGCTGATCCCGCGGGACCGCCGGGTCGGCGTGCCCGAACGGATGCGGGCCGACGGCGCGGTGGCGCTTGCGCTGACGTCGGCGGGCGTGGCAGGCGCCGTTGCCGCGGTCCGCCGCCTCGAGGCGGACACGGTGGCGGTGTGCTTCCTGAACGCCAACGTCAACCCGGCCCATGAGCGCTTGCTGCGCGACGGCCTGCAACACGCCTGCCCCGGCCTGCCGGTGTCCGTTTCATCCGACGTCAGCCCCGAAATCCGCGAGTACGAGCGTACCTCGACCACGGTGCTGAACGCCTTGCTGGTCCCGGTCGTCCGCTCGTATCTCACCCGCCTCGAAAGCCGCATGCGCGAGCGCGGCATGGCGGCGCGCTTGTTGCTGGTGCAGTCGAACGGCGGCGTGTGCAGCGCCGCCGTCGCCAGCGCGCAGCCGGTGCGGCTGCTGCTGTCCGGGCCCAGCGGCGGCGCGCTTGCCGCCCAGCGAGCGGCCGGGCAGCTCGGTTTGCCGGACCTGGTCGGCATCGACATGGGCGGCACCAGCTTCGACGTGTGCATCGTGCGGGGCGGCGCGGTCACGCAGATGACGCAGGGCGAGATCGACGGCCTGCCGGTGCGCCTGCCGATGGTGGAGATCCGCACGGTGGGCGCCGGGGGAGGCTCCATCGCCGCGGTGCAGCCGGGTGGCCGCCTCGTCGTGGGCCCGCGCAGCGCCGGCGCGCGGCCGGGGCCGGTCTGCTACGGGCATGGCGGCACCCTGCCCACGGTCACCGACGCCAACCTGGCGCTCGGGCGGCTCGATGCCGGGTTCTTCATGGGCGGCGCGCTGCCGCTCGACCGCGGTGCTGCCGTGGCGGCGATCCAGGCCGAGGTGGCCGATGGGCTTGGGCTGGGCGTGGAACAGGCGGCGGAGGGCGTGCTGGCGCTGACCAATGCGAACCTCGCCTCGGCAATCCGGCTCAGCCTGTTCGAGAAGGGCTTGGATCCTCGGCGGTTCAGCCTGCTGTCGTTCGGCGGCGCGGGCGGGCTGCATGCGATCCCGGTGGCGATGGAGCTGGGCATCGACCGCGTGGTGTTCCCCGCCGACGCCAGCACCTTCTCGGCCGGCGGCATCCTGCAATCGGACATCGTGCACGACCTGGCCAGCAGCCGCATCCTGCGCGCGAGCGAGGCGGCCCTGCCGGAGCTGGCGCAGGCCTGCGCGGCGTTGCGCCGGGCCGGCGAGGCGTTGCTGGATGCGGACGGCATGGCGGCGGACCGGCGCAGCGTCGCGCTGTCGGCCGACATGCGCTACCACGGCCAGGCGTTCGAACTCGTGGTGCCCTGGGGCGGCTTGGGGGGCGACTTGGGGAACGACTTGGAAGGCGGCGTGCAGCCCGGGCCGGAGGCGCTGGCCAGCCTGCTCGACGGCTTCCATACGCTGCACCGCGAGCGCTTCTCCTACGCCAACCCCGGTGACCCGGTGGAGATCGTCACGCTCCGCCTCACCGCCATTGGCCGCTTGCGCGCCGCCGAGGGCCGGCCGGCGGCGACGGCCGCGGCGCCGGGCAAATCCGGCAGCCGCCCCGTGTTCTTGGGGGGCGCCTGGCAGGACATGACGGTGCTGCGCCGCGGCGACGTACGTGGCCCCGTGCACGGCCCCGCGCTGATCGAGGAGACCACGACCACCGTGTTCCTGGCCGCCGGCTGGACCGGCACGCCGGGCGCGGGCGGGGCACTGGTGGCGGAGCGTTCAGCCGCTGCTTCCGACGCCGCGCCCGAGGGCGGAGCATTGGGGCCGATCGAGCTGGAGATCATGCGCAACGCGCTCACCGCGGCGGCGGCCGAGATGGACGTAACGATCTGGCGCACCAGCCGTTCGACGATCGTGCGGGAGCTGCTGGACTACTCGACCGCAATCTTCGACCGGGACGGCTACAACGTGGCGCAGTCCGCGCGCATTCCGCAGCACCTGAACTCGATGGGCGCCGGGCTGCTGACGATCGTCCGCGAGTTCCTGCCGCTGGACCGATGGGACGAAGGGGACGTGGTGATCACCAACGACCCGTATTGCGGCGGCCAGCACATCCCCGACATCCTCGCCTTCCGGCCGGTGTTCGTGGACGGCGTGCGCGTCGCCATTGTCGGCACGCTGTGCCACCACCTCGACATGGGCGGGATCGCCGCGGGCAGCTATGGCGCGACGGCGACCGAGGTGTTCCAGGAGGGGCTGCGCATTCCGCCTTTGAAGCTGGTGCGGGCGGGGCGGCTGAACGACGAGGTGCTGGCGATGATGCGCCAGAACGTGCGGCGGCCGGACATGCTGTGGGGAGACTTGCAGGCGCAGCTCGCGTCGCTCGCGGTGGGCGAGGCCAACATGGCCAAGCTCGCCGCCCGCTACGGCACGGCGACGCTGGTCGATGCCTGCGCCCGCATCCTCGACAGCTCCGAGGCGGCGATGCGCGCCATGATCGGCCGGATGCCGGACGGGCATTACGCGTTCGAGGACTATCTCGACGACGATGGCCTGACCGACGCGCCGATCCGCATTCATGCCGCGATCGACATCGCCGGCGAGGAGATGGTGGTGGACCTGTCCGGTTCCGGCCCGCAGGCGCTCGGCCCGGTCAACGCGACGCTGGCGTCTTCGGGGTCGGCGGTGTCCTACGCCGTCATGGCCTGCGCCGACACCTCGGTCGCGGCCAATGCCGGCTGCTACCGGCCGGTGCGGGTGGTGGCGCGCGAGGGCTCGATCGTGCATGCGAGGCATCCCGCGCCGGTGGCCAACCGCATCGCGGTTTCGCACCGGCTGGCCACCACCTTGCTGGGCGCGCTGCACCAGGCGGCGCCGGGGCGCATTCCCGCCGCCTATTACGGGGCGAGCTACGTGTGCACGTTCCAGACGATCGGCGAGGGCGGCGAGCGCGACGTGCTGGTGGAGATCGAGGTCGGCGGCGGGGGCGGGCATCCGGAGCAGGACGGGCTGAACGGCTATTCGAGCGGCATGCACAACAACGCCAACATCCCCGTGGAGATGATCGAGAGCGAGCTGCCGCTGACCATCACCGAGTACGGCATCCTGCCCGGCACCGGCGGCGGCGGCCGGTATCGGGGCGGCATGGGCCTGGTTCGCGAGTGGCGCGTCGACTGCCCGGAGGCGGTGTTCACCGCCAACCTCGAGCGCTTCAAGTTCCGCCCTTACGGCCTGGCGGGCGGCGCGCCGGGCGCGGCGGGCCATCTTTGGCTGCTGCGCGACGGGGCGCGGCAGGCGCTTGGCTCCAAGATCGGCAACTTCCGGCTGCGCCGCGGCGACGTGATCCGGCTGGAGACGTCGGGCGGGGGCGGCTACGGCGACCCGGCCGCCAGGGCGCCGGCCGATGCCGCGGCCGACCTGGCACAGGGGTATGTCGCGGAGCAGGCGGTGGGAGGGCGTTAGACCAAGGTCCCTGACACACAGTCAGGGCGATGGCGGTCTAGGGAGGCTGCGGCGCCAGCATGTGGCCCAGCCGCTCCAGCAGCGCCGACCTGGTGTAGGGCTTGGCCAGCACCTCGTATTCGCCCTCCGCGCCGTAGCGGCTCAGCGCCGGGCCGCCATAGCCGCTGGTGAGCAGCACCGACAGGGCTGGGCGCAGCGCGCGGGCGGCGCGGGCGAGATCGACCCCGGTGGCGCCGCCGGGCATGACCACGTCGGAGAACAGCGCATCGACGCGGTCCGGACCTTGCAGGATCAGCAAGGCGGCGGGGCCATCCGGCGCGGTCAGCACATGCAGCCCGGTGTCGCGCAGCACCTCGGCGGTGACCTCGCGGATGCCGTCGTCGTCTTCCACGACCAGGATCGTGGCGCCCTCCGGCATGACATGGATCGCCGCGGCGGCCGCGGCCTCCGGCGTGGGGCCGGGCGGCGCCGCCGGCAGGAACAGCACCGCCTTCGTGCCGTGGCCGGGCGTGCTTTCCAGGGTTACGTGCCCGCCCAGTTGCCGCACGAAGCCGAACACCTGGCTGAGCCCCAGGCCGGTGCCCTGGCCCACGTCCTTCGTGGTGAAGAAGGGTTCGAAGGCGTGCGCCCGCACGTGGGGCGTCATGCCGGCCCCGCTATCCTGCACCTGGATGGCGACGAACCGGCCGGGCTTGGCTTCATCGTTGCCTTCGAGGTCGGCCGGCAGCAGGATCGCCGGCTCGACCGTGATGCGCAGGGCGCCGCCCCGCACGGGCGCCGCCGCCATGGCGTCGAGGATCGCGTCCCGTGCGTTGATGGCCAGGTTCAGGACGGCCGCCTCCAGTTGTGCCGCGTCCGCGGTGGCCAGGGGCAGGTCGGGCGCGACGACCAGCGACATCTCGATCTCCTCGCCCAGGGCGCGGCGCAGCAGGGTGGTGCTTTCATGCAGCAGCGCGCCCACGTCGAGCGGGGCCACTTGCAGGGTTTGCCGGCGGGAGAAGGCGAGCAGGCTGGCGGTCAGCTTCGCGCCGCGCTCCGCTGCCTGTTCCACGCTCGACAGATAGCGGGCCGCGCGCTCGTCGGCGCCCAGCCGCCGCCGGAGCAAGGAGAGGTTGCCGATCACCACCGTAAGCAGGTTGTTGAAGTCGTGCGCGACGCCGCCGGTCAGTTGACCCACGGCTTCGAGGCGTTGCGCGTGGGCCAGCCGTGTTTCGAGGCGGCGCCGCTCCGTCAGGTCGCGCTGGCCGCTGATGATGCGGAGCACGCGGCCGGTGGCGGTGTCCCGCACCGGCACCAGCACGGTCTCCAGTTCGAGCGTGCCCGACGGCAGCGCCAAGGTCTGCTCCAGCCGCAGCGGGGCGCCGCTGGCGATGACGCGGCGGTAGCTGTCCAGCACCGCGGGGGCGGTCTCCGGTGGCAGGACCTCGTCCGGGGTCTTGCCGGCAACGTCCGAAGCGCAGTAGCCGGTCAGCCGCTCGCCCGCCTTGTTCAAGGTTTCGTAGGGGAAGGTGCCGTCCGCCGCCACGCGCACCACCAGCAAGGCGTCGGCGCTGTATTCGAAGTAGGTGCGGAACCGCCCCTCGCTTTCGGCCAGCTCGCGGGTGCGGTCGGCGACCTCCGCCTCTAGCTGGGCCGAAGCCTCGCGCAGGGCATGTTCGGCCTCGTGCCGGTCGGTGGTGTCGAGGGTGACGCCGATCAGCCGTTGCGGCTTCCCATGCCTGAACAGGCTTCGCCCGGCCGTGCGCAGCCAGCGCGTGCCGCCACCGGGCCGCACGATGCGGAACTCATGCTGGTAGGACAAGGGCGCGCCATAGGCCCGGGCGACGGTGGCCAGCACGCGCGCGCGGTCGTCCGGATGGACCAGCGCCGACCAGGCCGCGCCATGGGGCGGCGGGGCCGAGGGGTCTACGCCATATAGAAGGTACTGCTGGTGCGACCAGGTGCGCTGGCCCGTCGCGGTATCGGTCTCCCAGGCGCCGATCTGCCCCGCCTCCTGCGCCAGCAGCAGCCGCGCCTCGCTCTCGCCGGCGCGCCGCAGCGCAGCCTCCCGCTCGCGGTCCCGCACGGCGAGCAGCAGCCCGGCCTCATGCAGGGCGCGGCCGGCGGCCTCGGCTTCGGCGACGCCCCGCGTGGCTTCGGGGTTCGGCAGTTCGTTGCGGCCCAGCCGCGCCGCCTCGGTCGCCAGGGCGTGGACTGGCCCCGCGATGTGGCGGCCCACCAGCCAGGCCAGCCCGGCGCTGGCCAGCATCAGGATCGCGCCGCCGCCGGTCAGGGCGCCGATGGAGCGCAGGCGGGGACCCCGGACCATGGCCTCGGGCACGGCCACGGCCACGAGCCACCCGGTGAGCGCGGAGCGGGTGAAGGCGGCGTAGATCGGGCTGCCCTCGCGGGACAGGGTCGGGCCGAACCCCTCCTCCCGCGTGGCGGCGAGCTCCGCGAGACCCGGGGATATCGGTTGGCCGATCTCCGACGCGGGGCCGAGGGTGCGGGCGATGGTGCGGCCGTCCCGGTCCGACACCACGGAGAACCAGCCCTCCGGCAGCGGCTGCGACATGAGCGTCGCGTTGATCGACCGCGCCGAGAGTGCAAGCACGGCGTCGTAACGCACCTCGCCGTCGCGCCAGACCGGGACATGGACGGCGAGCTGCGGCTCGTGGGTGATCCGGCCGGTATACAGGCCGGACACCTGCATTTGCCCCGTCGCGAACAGGCGGCGCAGGCCGGCCTGGTCGTTCAGGGGCGGCAGGGGTTCGCCGGGCACGCTTAGGGTATGGGCAGCCTTGGTGCCGTCGGCACGGGCCAGCATCGCCACCCCTTCGAGGCTGTTGGCGGCCAGCGCGCGGGTTGCGATGTCCTCGAACAGGCTGAGGTCGGCGTTGTCCAGCAGCGGCGATTCCGCCAAGGCCAGCACGATGGCCTGGGCGCGGCCGACCTGCGCCTCCACTGCCAGGCAGAGCCGGCGGACGTTGCCGATGGCGGTATCCTCGATCAGGGCGGCGCTGCCGAGGTAGGCCCGCTGCAGCAGCGCGGCGGAGAACAGGAGCAACGGCAGCGCCGCCGCGAGCACGAGCAGCAGCAGCCTGGCGCGGATCGACAGTCCGGGTGCGATCGCCTTCATCGCGACACACTACACGGGACAGCTTTTGGCGTCTTGTCTCAGCCGCCGAGCAGGCCGATCAGGGCGGCCGCGCGGGCGGCCGGGTTCGCAGAGGCGAGGGGGATCAGCACCCGGCCGTCCCGGACCGTGCCGCCGCCCGCCGCCGCGAGCGCCTTCAGCGCCCGCCCGTCCACCGGCGACAGCGCGCAGGCCTGCGGCCCGGCATCCACCCGGGCCACCCCGCGGGCGCGGCACAGGACGCGCAGCCGCTGCAGCGTGAGAAGCCGAGCCGTCTCGTCCGGCAGGGCGCCGAAGCGGTCGGTCAGCTCCTCCTCGAATGCATCCAGCGCGGCGGCGTCGTCCAGGCGCGCCAGGCGGCGGAGCAGCGCGATCCGCAGGTTCGCCTCGGGGACATAGGAGTCCGGGATGCGCCCGACCATGCCGGTGTGGACCTCGGCTGCGGGCGGCGGCGGCGGCTCGCCGCGGCCGCGGGCGACGGCTTGGGCCAGCAAATGCTGGTACAGCTCGGTGCCCATGGCGCGCACATGGCCCGCCTGCTCCGCGCCGAACAGGTCGCCGGCGCCGCGCAGCTCCAGGTCCGCGGCGCTGATTGCCACGCCGGCGCCGAGATGCGACAGCGCCTCCATGGTCGCCAGCCTCTGCCTGGTGGCGGCCGTGAGGCGCCGGCCGGGCTCGGTCAGGAAATAGGCCGCGCCCCGGCGGGCGCCGCGGCCGACCCGGCCCCGCAGCTGGTGCAACTGCGCCAAGCCGAACCGGTCGGCGTTGGTGATGACCATCAGGTTGGCGCGCGGGATGTCCAGCCCGGCCTCGATGATGTTGGTCGCCAGCAGCACGTCCCCGTCGCCGGCGGCGAACCCCAGCACGGCGGATTCCAGCGCCTCGGGCTTCATGCGGCCGTGCGCCACCACCACGTGCAGCTCCGGCGCCAGTTCCGCCAGCCTGGCCTGCATCGGGGCGATGTCGGCGACGCGAGGACAAACCAGGAAGCTCTGGCCGCCGCGCCGGCGCTCCCGCAGCAGGGCTTCGCGCAACACCACAGGGTCCCACGGCAGCACGAAGGTGCGGGTCGGCTGGCGGTTCTGCGGCGGGGTCGCGAGCACGCTCACATCCCGCAGGCCGACCAGGGCGAACTGCATGGTTCGCGGGATGGGCGTGGCTGTCATGACCAGCACGTGGTGGGCGAGCCCGGCCAGGCGCGCCTTGTCGGCCTCGCCGAACCGCTGTTCCTCATCGATGACCGCCAGGCCCAGCTTGGCGTAGGCGAGCTGCGCCAAACCTTGGGTGCCGATGACGACCCCCACCTCGCCGCGCTTGACGGCGGCGCGGACTGCGCGGCCTTCGGGCGACGTGGCGCCGCGGACGAGGCTCTCGACGCGGACGCCGGTGCCTTGAAAGCGGCGCTGGAACACGTCCAGGTGCTGCCGGGCCAGCACGGTGGTCGGCGCGGCGACGGCGACTTGCCAGCCGGCCAGGGCGGCGGCGGCGGCGGCGCGGATCGCCACCTCGGTCTTGCCGAACCCCACGTCGCCGCACAGCAGCCGGTCCATCGGCCGGCCGCGCGCCAGGTCGGCCAACACGGCGTGGATGGCGGCGCGCTGATCCGGGCTGGGCGGGTAGTGGAATCGCCTGGTCACCTGCGCATACCGGTCGGCCGGAGGAACGATCTCGGGCGCGACCGCCCTGTCGCGGGCGGCCGCGGCTTCGGCCAGGGCGGCGGCGGTGCGGGTCACTTCCGCCTCGATCTCGTCGCGCTTGCGCCGCCAGGCCTCGCCGCCAATGCGGTCGAGCGCGGCGCCGCCTTCGCCGCCGTAGCGCCACACGCGGTCCAGTTCGCCGGCGGGGATCAGCAGTTCCGCCGCGTCGGCGAACTCCAGCGCGACGCGGTCCTCGCCGTCCACTTCGCGCAAACCGGAGAGGCGGCAGACGCCGTGGTCCAGGTGCACGACGATCTCGCCGGTGCGCGGCGCGTCGTCGCTGGCCGCCAGGGTCGTGCTCGCGCGGGGCCGCAGTAGCGGGCCGATGGGCAGCAGCAGCAGCCCGGGCGCACGCAGCCCGGTGAGTGGGTCGGCCTGGACCACGGCGACGCCGCCGGCCGTCGCGTCGGCCCAGCAGGCGGCGACGCGGGCGGGCAGTCCGCGCTTCGTCAGGCTGGCGGCGACCCGCTCGGGCTCGGATGGCGTCGCGATCACCACGGCGGCGCCGGGCGGCTCGTTCTGGGCGGCCTGGATCAGCTCGTCGATGCGGCGGGGTGCGGGCACGGCCTCGCCCTCTGCCCCGCCCGACATGTCCAGGCCCGGCCCAGCGGCGGCCTCGGCTTGCGCGGCGGTGAGATAGAGCCGGTTCGGCCGCGGCAGCAAGCCGCCCACGGCAGTCACCCGGCCCGCCTTGCCGGCGGCGGCATGCGCGTCCTCGATCGCCTCCCGCGCCGCGATCCAGCGCTCGGCGACTTCTGGGTCGCGGAAGACGGCGGCGCCTTTGACGTAGTCGAACGCCGAGATCAGGCGGCTGGGAAGCACCAGCTCCGGCAACCGCTCTTCGGCCGCCTCCTCCGGCGCGAGCAGGGCCTCCGCGGCCTCCTCGAGGTCGGCCGTGTCCAGCGGGAACTCGATCGCCGGCCGCAGGATGACCTGGTCCATGGCTGCGGTGCTGCGCAGGCTGACCGGGTCGTAGCGGTGGATGGCGGCGATGGCTGCGCCGTCCAGCTCGAGCCGCGCCGGCTGATCGTCGCCGGCTGGGAACACGTCGATGACCCGGCCGCGGAGCGCGACCTCGCCGGGCTCGTCCACCCGCTCGTCCCAGCGGTAGCCGCGCTCCGCCAGCGCGGTCCGGAGCGCATCGAGGTCGACGGGGTCACCCACCCGCAGCAGCAGGTCGGCAGCGCGCCATGCCCCGGGCGGGCGAACCCGCTGCAGCATGGCGTCGGCGCTGGCGAGCACGAGGCGTGGGCGGGTTGCCGGCTCGGCGAGGCACGACAGCGTCCGCACCCGGCGCCCGATGATGGCGGCCGAGGGTGCGGACCGGTCGTACGGCAGCACATCCCATGGGGGGAGTGTAAGCACCTCGACGCCGCCGGCGAAGGCCGTGCACAGGGCGGCGACGCGGTCGAGCCGGCCGGCGCTGCGCAGGATGGCGGCGACCGAGCCGTGCTGGGCGGCTTGCCGCAGCAGGAACAGGGCGAGGGCGGGCTCGGAGGGAGGGTTCGGCATGGCAGCCTTGAACCCGACGGGGGCGGCGTAGTTGCATGGCGCGGCGCCGCCCCCAATCTGTGCGGCATGGATTCCAAGGTCTTGATGGCCAAGTTCGCGGGGGCCGGGACGATTAGGGCAGAGTTGAATTAGGAGATGGAAATGCAGCGACGTGATCCGGTTTTGCTGGCCTGGGTGGTAGGGTTGGGGCTTGCCGCCCTGGTTTACCTGGTCGGCCCCAACCAATTTCTGTTCCGCTTCCTGGACCTGCTGCACGTGGCTGCGTGGCGCATCGAGGAGTTCGTGGCGGACTTGTCGATCGTGGCGCTGGATGTCGTCCGCGCGCTGGCGATTGGGCTGTACGCGACGTTCGTTGTGCTGGCGCTGGCCGTGGCGCGCAGGGGTGGCCGGGCGCGGGGGTCGCTGATCGTCGTCACCGTGCTGTTCCTGGTGCTGGTCGGCAGCGATCAGACGCTTACGGAGAGCAATGCGCGCTGGACCGCAGCCCTGGCGCTGGCGGCGGTGGGCGCGTTCGTGATGACGGGGCGCCTGCGCCAGGCCGCGCTGGCGCCCCGCCCGTATTAGCGCGGAACTTGAAGGCGGTTGAGCAGGCTCACGATCAGGTCGATGCCCTGCGCGTGCCAGCGCTGCACCGCTTTGTGGTCGGCGCCCACCGCTTGGCCGAGCCGGCGCCAGCTATAGAGGTGCCGCCCGGTCATCGGGTTGACCAGGCTGCGCGCGCCCACGACCCGCCGCAGCACGTACCGGTCGTCGGGGATGCGGGAGACCCATCGCAGGGCCTGGTCCATGCGGGTGATGTGCGCGGCGCTGGGGACGGCGGGGCGGAGCTTGGCGCGGCCGGCGCCGTAGGCTTCCGCGGCGTCCCGCACCCATTCGAGGCCGCTTTGCACGAGGCGGGTGCTCGGCCCGGTATTGGGCAGCGCCAGCAGGGTGGTGCCGGCTTCCTCCAGGCGAGCCATGACCCATTCCGCGCTGGCGGGCTGGCCGTCGGGGGTGAGTGGGTTGTTCACGGGCCGAACACCGGGAACGGGTAGACGGCGCAGTCGAGCACGGTGCCGGTGGTGATGGCGCCCCATGTTATGGGGTGTCCGGAGGGAAGGGCGGGTCGGTCGCCCTGTCCTGGCCGGCCGCGGACGACGTATTGCGTGCCTTGATGGCGGAGCATGTCCGCGTTGGCGCGTGCGGTCTCGTCGAAGTATTGCTTCACCGTGGCGTTCCCGTCCTGTTCCGTTTATTAAGCTAGTTTTCCTAGCATCGGATCGTCAAGGTTGTTTTTTCCGCGTGATGGCCGGGTGAACCGGCATCGGCCGGTTGTATGGCCGGTTGTGTTGGCCGCTCACGCGTTCTCGAACGCGCTTCCGAAATTAACCTCGTTTTAAGGGTTGCCCGCGAAACGGCCATGGGCTACTCCGAGATTAGTCTTTGAACGAGGGTCCACCATGGCGACAGTAACCGGCGGCGGCGTAACCACGACGTTGAATGTTGGCTCGAACGATACGAACGGCGTTGCCCAGGCATTGGCCGACCGGATCTCCGCTGCGCTGGCGTCTGCGGCGCTAACCCGCACGACGGGGAACAACCCGCCCACCGGCGCGGGCCTTCTGACCATTTCGACGCCGGGTACGCAGGTCAACAACCAGCCTGGCGTGAGCTCGGACCTGATCGCCGGCGGCGCTGGCCCGGTGACGGTCGTGGGCGCCGGCGGCCCCAGCCAGCTTGTGCTTGGTGACAACGAGAACATCACCTTCTTCACCGGCGGCGGCTCCGGCACCCTAGTGTTCGGCGACGGCAACGACATCGTCGGCACCCCCACGGTGGGCGGCGGCGCGTTCAGCATCACGACCGGCATCGGCAACGACACCATCGACGCCTATAGCGGAAACAACACCATCTCGGCCGGCCTGGGCAACAACATCATCAATACCGGGCAGAGTGGAACGTCGTCCAACGACACCATCACCACCACCGGCAACGACCGCATCTTCTCGACCGGCACCGGCACCGGCACCGATGTCGTGACTGCGCTCGGCGCAGGGGCTGCGTTCATCAGCGAGACCAGCAAGAACCTGGTGTTCAACGGCCAGGGCAGCACGGGCGCCGCCACCATCACCGGCGGCACCGGCAGCGACACCGTGTTCCTCGGATCCGGCGGCGGCATCGTGACGGGCGGCTCGCCCACCACGGCCGGCGCCAACAGCAACAACGTCCTCGTCGGCGGCACGGGCCCCGGCGGCACCACCCTGTTCGGCGGCGCGGGCGGCGACGTGCTGTATGCACGCGGCTCCGGCTTCTCCTTCCTGATCGCCGGCAGCGGCAACGAAACGCTGAGCGGCGCGGGCTCCACCGCCAACAACATCTTCGTGGGCGGCACCGCCGGCAACACGACGATCGGCGGCGGTTCGGGTAACGACGTGGTCTATATCGGCAATCCCGGCACCAACACGGCCGTTCGCGGCAGCGTGGTGGTCGATGCCGGCCTGGGCAACGACATCATCAGCTTCACCAACCGCCCCGGCAGCGCCGAGAACGTGCTGATCAACAACTTCCGCAGCGGCACGGGTGGCGCCGAGAACGACATTATCCAACTGATCGGCTTCACCACCGACCAGCGGGGCGCGATCACCACGGCTGCCGCCTCGGCCTCGTCCGCCGGCGTCACGCTCTCGGACGGCACCACCATCCGCTTCGGCACCGCGGTCAACCTGAACTCCTCCAACTTCGGCTAGCCAGACGAACCCCGTCCCGGGCATACCGGACGGAACGCCGATCGAAAGCCGGCCCTTGCGGGGGCCGGCTTTTTCGTTGGATCGAAGCCATCGAGGACAGCAGACATGCAGATGCCCGACCCCGTCCCGCAGCCCGGACCCATCCCGGTCGAAGACCCCTCGCCGAGCGACGTGCCGCCGCTCGAGACACCACCGGGCGGCGAACCGGAGGCGCCGATCCCGATTCGGCTGTAACGGCCTCCCGGCATTGGACGCGAGGCTGTGATCGGTTAGAAGCGCACCTTGCCCCAGCCTGCCTTCACCATCGGGATCGTCGTCCCCTGCCATAACGAAATGCTGGTGCTGCCGCGCTTCCATGGCCGCCTCGCGGCCGTCATGGACGGGATCGGCGCCGCCTGGTCTGTCACCTACGTCAACGACGGCAGCGTGGACGGCACGCTGGAAACGATGCGCCGGTTGCAGGAGGCCTCGCCGCGGGTCGCGGTCCTCAACCTTTCGCGGAACTTCGGCAAGGAGATCGCGACCACCGCCGGGCTGGACCATGCGCTGGGGGACGCGGTGATCGTGATCGACGCCGACTTGCAGGACCCGCCCGAGGTCATTCCCGACATGGTCGCGGCCTGGCGCGAGGGGTTCGACACGGTGTACGCGCAACGCCGCGAGCGTTTGGGCGAGACCTGGCTGAAGCGCAGCACCGCCCGCCTGTTCTACGCGATGATGGAGAACAGCGGCCGGGTGCGGTTGCCGCGCGACACCGGCGACTTCCGGCTGATGAGCCGGCGCGTGGTGGCCGCCCTGTTGCAGATGCGTGAGCAGCACCGGTTCATGAAGGGCCTGTTCGCCTGGGTCGGCTTCCCGGCCTGCGCCGTCCCCTATGACCGGGACCCGCGGGCGGCGGGGACCAGCAGTTGGGGCTATTGGCGGCTGTGGAACTTCGCCCTGGACGGGATCACCGGGTTCACGACGGCGCCGTTGCGCGTCGCGACCTATCTGGGCCTCCTGGTGGCCGCCGGGGCGGTATTCTACGGATCGTTCATCCTGCTGCGGACCCTGCTGTTCGGCAACCCGGTGCCGGGCTACCCGTCGTTGCTGGTGATCATCCTGTTCCTGGGCGGGGTGCAACTGATCACGCTCGGCGTCATCGGCGAATATCTCGGCCGGGTGTTCAACGAAACCAAGGCGCGGCCGCTCTATATCCTGGAGTCCTATTTGCCGCCGCAAAGCTGATGCCAGTCATCCTCATCCTGCTCGTTCCGGTGCTTGCCCGGCTGCCAGCTTGGCTGGCCGGGCTGCGGGAGAGCCCGATCTGGGCTGCTTCCGGCTTGGTGCTGCCCGGCGCGCACCAGCCCCTGCCGGGCTTGCCGGGGTTCCTGGATCTCAACGCGGGCTGGACCACGCAGGCGCTCGGGGCGCTGGCGGCCCGGCAATGGCTGGCCGGTGACATCCCGTGGTGGGACGCCTTTACCGGCATTGGCATGCCGCTGGCCGCCGAGATGCAGTCTTCGGCGCTGTTCCTGCCCTATATCCTGCTGCTGGCCTTGCCGGGCGGCACGACCTTGCTGGCGATCGCCCTGCAATGGACCGCCGGCCTCGCCACGTGGCGGCTGTTGCGCCGGCTCGGCCTCGACCAGCGGGCGGCGGCGGTGGGTGCCGTTTTGTTCGAGCTCTGCGCCAGCTTCGCCTGGATGGGTCCGCCGGCCGGACTGCCCGTGGCGTTCCTGCCGTTGTTCCTGCTCGGCCTGGAGCGCGCGCGCGCAGGCGGCTGGCGGTTGATCACCATCGCGGTCGCGCTTTCCCTTTACGCCGGTTTTCCGGAGACGGCATACCTCGACGGGCTGCTGGCGCTGCTATGGGCCGTCGTGCGCTGGCTCGGGCTGCGGTCGGCGCGGGGCGGGTTCGCCCTTCGTGTCGCGGGCGGCGGGCTCGCCGGGCTGCTGCTTGCCGCGCCGGTGCTGTGGCCGTTCTTCGACCTGCTCTCGCAAGCCAATCTCGGGCAGCGCGACGGGATGCGGATGTCCCAGCTCGCGATCCCGCCGGAGGGGATCGTGCAGTTGCTCACGCCGTATGCGCTCGGCTTGCCGGCCGGGCTGTCCGGGGGCGATCCCACTGGCACGCTGGTCTGGCTATGGGGCCGGGCCGGTGGCTTCCTCGGCCCGGCCCTGGCGCTCGCGGCGTTGCTCGGTGCAGGCGCGCCGGGACGGGACCGGGTGCTGCGCTGGGTGCTGCTCGGCTGGACCGGGCTGCTGCTGGCGCGAACCACAGGCGTGCCGGGCGCCGCACTGCTGTTCCAGGCGGTGCCGTTCCATGACGAAATGCAGGTGTTCCGTTACGCCGGTGCGGCCTGGCTGCTGCCGTGCTGCATCCTCGCGGCCTATGCCGTGGCGCAGGTGCGCCGGGGTTGGCGCGTCTGGCCGGTTGCGGCGTTGCTGCTGTTTGCGGGTGGCCTGGCGGCCTGGGTGGCTTGGCCGCTGGCGCGCCAGGTGCCGGGCGCCCCGGTCTACTTCGCCATATCGCTGGCCTGGGGCGCGGCCTCGCTTGCCGTGGCCGCTGCCGCCTTTGCGCGCGGCGGCGGGACGGCTGCGACGGTCCTGGTCGTGGATTCCATGCTGCTGTTCATGGTTCCGCTGGCCGCTGGGCATCGTGCGGCAAGGCTGGACCTGCCGGCGATTGGATTTCTCCAAGCCAACCTGGGCCAGCAGCGCTTCGCGACCCTTGGGCCGTTGCAGCCGAATTATGGTGCGGCCTTCGGGCTTGCCTCGGTCAACCACAATTACCTTCCCTCCCCCGCCGCCTGGTCGGACTGGGTGCTGGCGAACCTGCGGCCCGGCGGTGATCCCGTGCTGTTCATCGGCAATTTCCCGCCCGACGAACCGGGCCGGAAGACCAATGCCGCCGTTCTGGCCGAGAACGTGCAGGCCTATGCCGGGCTGGGTGTGCGGTATGTGCTTGCGCCGCCGGGGCCGAGCCCGTTCAACCCGGCGCAGCCGCCGCCCGGACCGCGGGAGGCGTTCACGCTCGGGGATGGCGATGCGCTGTCCGGGCGGATCGCGGCCGCGCCGGCTGGGATCGCCGCAGTTTCGGTCACGATCGGCACCTTTGCCGGCCGGGCCACCGGAACGCTCGAGGCCGAGCTTTGCGCGTCCGGGCGCTGCGTGCAGGGAAAGGCGGCGCTCGAGTCGGCGGTCGACAACGACGACCTGCGGATCGAGTTGGCGCAGCCGGCGCCGGCCGGGGAGGGCTTGAGCTGGACCTTGCGCCACCGCGGCAGCCACGCCGTCGCCGTGTGGCGCTGGCTGGGCGCGGAGGGGCCGCAGCCGCATTTGACCCTGCACGAGGCCCCTGCGCCAGGAGCGCCCGCGGCCGTCTACCCCGCCCGGGTTTATGCGGACGCCGCCGTGTCGATCTACGAGCTGCCCGGCGCGGCTCCGTACCTGTCCACCCTCGGCGGCCCCTGCACCCTTGCGCCGCAGAGCCGCATCTTGCTCGACGCCGATTGCGACGCGCCGGCCACCTTGGTCCGGCGGGAGCTGATGCTTCCGGGATGGCGCGTCCGGGTTGGCGAGCTCGACCTGGCGCCGGGCCGCGAGGGTCCGTTGTTCCAGGCCGTGCCGCTGCCGGCTGGCCGCTCCCGCGTGGCGTTCCGCTACCGCCCGCCGGGGGCTCCGGTGTTTGCGGGGCTGTTCGCGCTGGGGGTGTTGGCGCTGCTGCCGTGGAGCTGGCTTGCACGCCCGTTGAGGCGCCCATTGGCACGAGGCTGAGCTGATGCCGGGCGCCCCACTTGTTCAATCACCCCTGGCGCGGCACGGTGGCGGCTCATCCGCTTTGGACCGCCGCATGCCCCGCCCGCCAACTCGTCCGCCAACTCGTTTGCCAGCCTTGCTGATCGCCTGCCTCGTGGCTGCCTGCGCGCAGGAGCCGCCGCAGGGGCGCACGCCCTATGCGCCGAGCCCGGGGATGGCGGCGATCCTCACTGAGCGGCAGGCGATGCATGCGCGGGACCTTGCCGGGCTGAGCGTGGAGCGCGCCCGGGAGGTTCCCGGCTTGATCGACGCGGCGCGCGCCATTCCGAACGTCGCTGGGCTGCCAGCGCCGGAGACCGAGGTGCGGCAGTTCAACCAGCCGACCGCGAGCGGGGCGGAGGGGCCGCTGGCGGCCCGGCTGTATCGCCCGCAACTGGCCAAAGACACGCCGGCGATCATCTATTTTCCGGGCGGGACCTGGGTGACCGGCAGGCTGGATACCTATGACGAAACGGCCCGGGAACTGAGCGCGCGCACCGGCTGGGTGGTGGTGAGCCTGCGGACCCGCCTTGCGCCGGAGACGACGTTCCCGGGCGAGCACGACGACGCCATGGCCGCGTATCAATGGGCGCGGGCGCATTTGCGGGAGTGGGGCGCCGACCCGACCCGCGTCGTGCTGGCCGGGGAAGGGCCGGGCGCCAATCTTGCCTTGTCCACCGCGCTGCTGGCGCGCGACCGCGCCGCGCAGGGCAGCCCGGTGGCGATTCCCGACCACCTGCTGCTGATCACGCCGCTGGCCGGGACCGCCCTGAACACGGTAAGCATGGGGGAGAGCGGCGACAGCCGGCCGCTGAGCCGCGCCACGGTTCGCTGGGCGCAGAACCTGTATGCGCCGGACAACCTGCGCGACCCGCGGATCGACCTCGTCTCGCGCAACGACCTGGCCGGGATGCCGCCGACGACGGTGATCCTGGCCGAGATCGACCCGCTGCGCTCGGGCGGCGAGGAGCTTGCCGCCCGGCTGGCCGCCTCGGGCGTGCCGACCGAGGTGCGGCTGTTCCAGGGAACGACGCAGAACTTCTTTGGCCTCGGGGCATGGGTGGCCGAGGCGGCAGCGGCGGAGGACTACGCTGCGGTCCGCCTACGTGGCGCGTTTGCACGCACGGCGCTGCCGGTGCTCAGAGGCCCGGTTGCCCCGGCGCGCCGGGCCCGCCGCCGCTAGCCTGCTTATTTCTTGCCGGGCTCGGGCCGGGCCGGCGGTGCGGCGCTGGCGGCTGGCTTGGCGCCCTTGGTGTTCTTGGCCGCTTTCGGCTTCTTCGCCTCGCGGTTGGATTTCTGCTCGCCCTTCGCCACGGATCGCACTCCTCTTGTGATGATCGGAAACTCTCCGATGCCCGGCGGGCGAATGCAACCTTGCAGAATGCGCGCATATGCACCTAGTGTGAATCCGTCAAGGAGCTTCTGCCCATGAAACGCCTGCACCCCGCCTGGACCGTCGCTGGATGCACCTTCGTGGTGCTGCTGGTGGCGGCCGGCATGCGTTCCGCGCCGGGCGTGCTGATCGTGCCGTTGGAGGCGGAGTTCGGCTGGTCGCGGTCGGTGGTCAGCTTTGCCGTCGCGGTCAACATCCTGTTGTACGGGCTGGTGGGGCCGTTCGCCGCCGCGGTGATCGAGCGGTTCGGCCTGGCGCGCACCGTCGGCACGGCGCTGGCGATGGTGGCCCTCGGCGTGGCGCTCACGCCGCTGATGACGCAGCCGTGGCAACTCGTGCTGCTCTGGGGCGTGGTGGTGGGCGGCGGCAGCGGCGTGACGGCGCTGGTGCTGGCCACCATCGTCGCCGGCCGCTGGTTCAGCAGCCGCCGCGGCCTGGTGGTGGGCGTGCTGACGGCCAGCACCGCCACCGGGCAACTGGTGTTCCTGCCCTTGCTCGCCTACCTGGCCGAAACCTATGGCTGGCGTGCGGTCAGCCTCACCATCTCCGCCGCCGCCGCCCTCATGATCATCCCGGTGCTGGCGTTCATGCGGGACCGGCCGGCCGACCTCGGCATTCCGCCCTATGGCGGCACCGCGATCGTGCCGAGGGTCATGCCGGCCGTGAACCCGGCGGTGCGTGCCATCCAGGCCCTGCGCGCGGGCCTGCACTCCCGCGATTTCTGGCTGCTGGGCGGCAGCTTCTTCGTCTGCGGCGCCAGCACCAACGGGCTGATCGGCACCCATCTGATCCCGGCCTGCATCGACCATGGCATCCCCGAGGTGCTGGCGGCCAGCCTGCTGGCGGCGATGGGCGTGTTCGACCTGGTGGGCACCACCCTCTCGGGCTGGCTGTCGGACCGCTGGGACAACCGGGCGCTGCTGGCCTGGTATTACGGGTTGCGCGGGTTGAGCCTGCTGTTCCTGCCGTTTGCCTTCGATGCGGGGTTCGCCGGGATCGGCTTCGCCGGGCTGAGCCTGTTCGCGGTGTTCTACGGCCTCGACTGGATCGCGACCGTGCCGCCCACGGTGCGCTTGGCGGCCAAGTGCTTCGGCGAGGAGAACGCCCCGGTGATGTTCGGTTGGATCGCCGCCATGCACCAGGCCGGCGCCGCTTCCGCCGCCTGGGCCGCCGGCCTCAGCCGGGTGGGCACCGGCAGCTACCTGGCCGCCTTCATGACGGCGGGCGCGCTGTGC
>CAXSDH010000022.1:0-10978 GCA_964235765.1 uncultured Acetobacteraceae bacterium | reverse complement strand
AATACGTCGCCCGGCCACCCGTGATGTCGAACACCGCGCCGGTGCTGAACGAGCAATCCTCCGTCGCCAGCCAGCAGGCGAGCGCCGCGATCTCCTCGACCTGGACGAAGCGCGCCATGGGGATTTTGGAGAGCATGTAGTCGATCTGCGCCGGGCTCATCTGGTTGAAGATGTCGGTTTTGGCGGCGGCGGGTGTGACGCAGTTGACCAGGATGTTCTTGCCGGCCAGTTCCTTGCCGAGCGACTTGGTGAGCGCGATCAGGCCTGCCTTGCTGGCGCTGTAATGGCTGGCGTTCGGGTTGCCCTCCTTGCCAGCCACGGAGGCGATGTTCACGACCCGGCCATAACCTTGCGCGAGCATGGCGGGGATCACCGCCGAACAGGTGAGGAACGGGCCGACCAGGTTCACGTCCACCACCCGGCGCCATTGGCCGGCCGGCAGCTCCCAGGTGGGCGCGTTGCCGCCGGTGATGCCGGCGTTGTTGACCAGGACGTCGATCGTCCCGTGCCGGGCCAGCGTGGCCTGGGTGGCGGCGCGGACCGCGGCTTCATCCGTCAGCTCGACGCGGTGGGTGCTGACCCGCTCGCCCATGGCGCCGGCGGCGGCGGCCATCGCGGCCTGGTCCATGTCCCAGATCGCGACCGCGGCGCCGGAGGCGAGCATGCGTTCGGCGATCGCGCGGCCAATGCCGCGGGCGCCTCCGGTAACCACGGCCGTGCGGCCGTGCATGTCGAGCTGGTTCATAGCCGACCCCTGCTGGTTGCTGCGCGCGTGTCCAGCACCCAAATCTGCACCGGGCGGGGGCCAGCCGCCCGCAGCTTGTCGCGCCGCCGACGCACGCGTTCCGCGCCTGTGCCGGTCGTTCCCATCTGTTACATGTAGCACGCGAGAGTGCCTCGATGCTACCCCGCCGCCTCACCTGCGGGGGTTCCGGGTCACCCTGGATGGAAATGCGCGTAAACCCGCCGGGCCGTCTCCCGGTTGATGCCCGGGGCTGCCTCCAGGTCCGCCAGCCCGGCCTGCTTCACGCCGCGGGCGGAGCCGAAGTGGTTCAACAGCGCGCGCTTGCGCGCCGAACCGACCCCCGGCACCTCGTCCAGCTCGCTCGTGACCAGCGCCTTGCTGCGGCCGGAGCGGTGGGTGGTGATGGCGAAGCGGTGCGTTTCGTCGCGCACGCGCTGCAAGTAGTACAGCACGGGGTCGCGCGGCGGCAACTGGAAGGGGTCGCGGCCGTCCATGTGGAACCACTCCCGCCCGGCGTCGCGGTCCGGGCCCTTGGCGATGGCCACCACCGGGATGCCGTGCAGGCCGAGGTCCTGCATGATGCCGCGCACCGCCGATAGCTGCCCGGCGCCGCCATCGATCAGCAGCAGGTCGGGCATCGCCGGCGCTTCGGGGCCGCCCTGCTCGCTGGCGGCCTGCTCACGCAAGGCGCGGCCGAACCGGCGTTCCAGCACCTCGCGCATCATGGCGAAGTCGTCGCCGGGCGCGATCGGCCCGCGGATGCCGTATTTGCGGTAGGCGTTCTTCTGGAAGCCGTCCGGCCCGGCCACCACCATCACGCCATAGGCATTGGCGCCCATGATGTGGCTGTTGTCGTAGCACTCGATCCGCTCGGGCGTGGCCGGCAGGCCGAACAGCGCGGCCGCGGCCTCCAGCAGCTTTGCCTGGCCGGCGCTTTCGGCCATCCGGCGCTCCAGCGCCTCCCGCGCATTGGTTTCGGCATGCAGCACCACCGCCCGCTTCTCGCCGCGCGCGGGGACGGCCAGGTTCACCCGCCGCTTGGCCTTCAGGGTCAGCGCCTCCTCCAGCAAGGCCTGCTCGGGCACCTCCTGGTTGAGCAGCACGCAGGCGGGCGGCGGCTTGTCGTCGTAGAACTGCGCCAGGAAGGCGGCGAGCACGGCGTCCAGCTCCATGTCGCGGGCGTGGGTGGGGAAGAAGGCGCGATTGCCGTTGTTGCGGCCGCCACGGATGAAGAACACCTGCACGCAGGTCTGCCCGCCGATCTGGTGCCCGGCGACGATGTCGGCGTCGGTCAAGCTGGCCGGGTTGATGACCGCGGTGCCCTGCACGTGCGTCAGGCCGCGGATGCGGTCGCGGATGGCGGCCGCGCGCTCGAACTCCAGGCCTTCGGCAGCCCGCTCCATCTCGCCCGCCAGCTCCTGCTGTACGGAGCCGGCCTTGCCGCCGAGGAAGGCGCGGGCCTGCGCCACCAAGTGGCCGTACTCCTCCGCGCTCACCCGGCCGACGCAGGGCGCCGAGCAGCGCCGGATCTGGTGCAGCAGGCAGGGGCGCGAGCGGTTGGCGAACACCGTGTCCTGGCAGGATCGCAGCAGGAACACGCGCTGCATCGCCGTCACGGTCTGGTTGACCGCCCAGGCGGAGGCGAAGGGGCCGTAATAGCTGCCTTTGCGGCCGCGGGCGCCGCGGTGCTTGGTGATTTGCGGAAAGGCATGATCTTCCGTTAACATCAGCCAGGGATAGCTCTTGTCGTCGCGCAGGACGATGTTGAAGCGGGGTTTCAGCCGCTTGATGAGATTGGCCTCGAGCAGCAGCGCCTCGGCCTCGGTATGCGTGGTCACGATCTCCATGGCGGCGGTGTCGGCGACCATGCGCCGCAGCCGCTCCGGCAGGCGCGACGTTTGGGTGTAGGAGGTGACCCGCTTCTTCAGGCTGCGCGCCTTGCCCACATAGAGCGCCTCGCCGCGCTCATCGAGCATGCGATACACGCCGGGGCTTTGCGGCATGGTGGCCAGGGCGCGCTCGATGACCACGACGCCCTTGGCCTGATGTGCCGGCGGGGCGGCGGGCGCTGGCCCGGTGACGACGCTGTCCATGGGCCTGATTAGGCGGGCGTCGGCCCGAAGCTCAAGAGAGGCCCGTTGCTCTCGTCCACCGAACCTGTGGACAAGTCTGTGGACTCACGTTGAACGCTTGCCGTTCGATGGCTGTTTTCCGCCACTATCTCCGGTTTGCCCTATATCTGGGCACTCGGGCTAGCCGGTTGATTCTAGACTACATTGCCCTAAGTCACTGATCCCGCTTTTAGGAGTCCGGCGCATGTCCCTGCAAACGTTGGGAGTCAATCGCCCCCGTGGATGAAATCCCGGTTTTCGAAGCCGCCGTGCCGGCCTGCATGCGTTCGACCTCGACCCCTGCGGCCTCGGTGTCGGCGAATACGTCCAGCTTCTCGACCCTGATCCGGGCGAGGCGGACCCGGGGGTCGAGCAGGCACGACGCTGCGATCCGCTCGGCCAAGGTCTCGACGAGCTTGACGTGGCCGCCGGCCACGATGCGCCGGACCGCATCCGCCACCTGCTCGTAGTCGACGACGCGCTCCAGGCGGTCCGCCCCGGGCGCCGGGTCGTTCTCCGCCTCGCCCCCACCCTCCATCACTCCTAGATCGACGTTGACGCGGATGCGCTGCCGGGCTTCGTGCTCGTGGGGGTAGATGCCGATGCTGGCCTGCAACACCATGCCGCGCAGGAAAACGTGCCGCATCCGCGTGGCCGCGTCGGCGATGCCGTGCATGCTATTCCGCTCCTGCTTGCTGGCCCGGTCCCCATTGCAGGTGCTGGCCCCCGTCCAGGGCGATCATCTGCCCGGTCATGGACGGCAGCGAGAGTATGGCCAGCGCGGCCCGGCCGACCTCGTCGGGGCTGGGGCCATGGCGCAGCGGCAGCGAGGCGCATTGGCGGGCGAACTGCGCCTCGGTCTGGCGCGGGCTCGGCAGGGCGGGGCCGGGCCCGATGGCGTTCACCCGGATGCGCGGCGCGAGGGCCAGCGCCATCTGCCGCGTGAGGGCCCAGAGTGCTGCTTTGGAGACCGTGTAGGAGACGAAATGAGGGGTGAGGGACCAGACCCGCTGGTCGAGCATGTTGATCACCACGCCCTTCGCCGCCTCGGGCAAGGCGGTTGCCATGGCTTGGGTCAGCACGAAGGGCGCGCGCAGGTTCGGCTCGAGGTGATGATCCCAGCTCGCGCGGGTCGCGTCGTTCCACTCGTCCCGCTCGAAGGTGCTGGCGCTGTTGACGAGCACGCCGATGGGTCCGAGCGCCGCCTGCGCCTGGGCGACGAGGGCCAGCGTTTCCGCCTCCCGGGCCAGGTCCGCCTGCAGCACGGCCGCGTGTCCGCCCGCTCGGGCGATGTCGCTGGCGAGCGCCTCGGCCGCGGGCCGGCTCCGGTTGCAGTGGATGGCGACCGCGAATCCGGCGTTGGCCAGCGCCAGCGCCAGCGCCCGGCCTAGCCGGCGCGCGCCGCCAGTCACCAAGGCAGTCCGTGGCAAGGCCGAGGAAAGATGGGTGCTCATGCGCCAGCCCTAGACCGCCTCCTGGCCAGCCCTCCTTCACGAGTTCGTGAACGACAGCTCTTGCTGAGAGTTTCGATTCCTGCGCTGGTTTCGGCTCGGGCCCAGCAATGTTAATCAGGCTTACACGTAGGAACATCCGCACCCGTGCATACCGTTTGCTGATGCGCCTTTTCGCCGACCGCCGCTGGCCCGTGCGCTTGATCCTTGTGGGAATCGTCTTCGCCCTGGTGCTGCCGGGCTTGGTGTTCTGCAGCGTGCTGCTGGGCCGCTTCGCCGCCTCCGAGCGCGAGCAGAGCCGCGCCGAAGCCCTGGCGGCCGCCACCCGCACGGCCGACGCGCTCGATCGCGAGCTTGGATCGCTCGCCATCGCCTTGCAGGTGCTGTCCACCTCCATCGCGCTCCGCAACGACGACCTAGCGGCCTTCGACGAGCAGGCGCGCGTCGTCGCCAGCACGATCGGCCAGAACGTGGTGCTGACCGACCCCGACGGACAGCAACTGGTCAACACGCGGCGGCCTTTCGGCAGCGCGCTGCCCGTCGCCGCTTCGACGGAGGCGAACCGCCGCCTGCTCGAGACCCGATCGGTCGTGGTCTCGGACCTGTTCGAGGGCGCCGTCGCGCAGCGCCCGATCGTCGCGCTGCTGGCGCCGGTATTGCGGGCGGGGCGGGTGGCCTTCGCGCTCAGCATCAGCCTCGAACCTGCATACGTGTCGACCATCCTTCAGAGCCAGTCCTTGCCAGCCGGGTGGATCGCGTCGGTTACCGACAGCAAGGGGCTGGTGTTCGCCCGCAACCGCGACGCGGAACGCTTCCTGGGCAAGCCGGCCACCCCCGACTTCCAGGAGCACGCGATCGGCAATCGTGCGGTCTGGACGGGCACGACCCTGGAGGGCACGCAGGTGCTCGCCGCGATGGCCAGAACCCACCTGGCCGACTGGCGCGTGGGCGTCGGCGTGCCGGTCAGCGTCGTGGACGCGCCGCTGCTGGGGACGCTGGTCACGCTCGTCGTCGGCGGCGTCCTCACCCTGGCGCTCGGCGGCGTGCTGGCTTGGCAGCTCGCCCGTTCCGTCGCGGCTCCCTTGCAGAGGCTGGCGCTCGCTGGGCAAGCGATGGGCCGGGGCGAGCCGAGCGGCAGCGTCCGGTCGCGGATCGCCGAGGTGGATGCGGTGTCCGGGGCCCTGGTTCAGGCCACCTCGGACCTTCGTGCGCGCGCGGCGGCCTTGGCGGCCGAACGGGCTCAGTTGGCCGCCATCATCGAGACGGTCCCGGTCGGCCTGCTCATTGCCGAGGCGACTTCGGCCCGTATCGTCGCCGGCAACGGCCAGCTCGACCGTATGCTGCTCCGGCCGCTGATCCAGGGAACCACCGGGAAACAGCATGGCGTGTGGGTGGCGTTCCATGCCGACGGACGGCTGGTAACGGCCGAGGAGCACCCGCTTGCCCGCGCGCTCCGGGGCGAGGACCAGGCCGAGATGCAATTCCGCTACCAGCGCGAGGACGGGACCATGCTGTGGGTCCAGTGCGTCGGCGCCCCCATCCTCAACCCGGACGGGCTGGTGACGGGCGCGGTGGTCGCCTTGCTGGACATCGACGAGGTCGTGCGTGCCCGGGAGGAGAAGGCGCGGTGGGCTGAGGGTCTCGAGGAAAAGGTGGTTGCCCGCACGGCCGAGCTGGAGGCGTTGAACCAGCAGCTCCGCGACGAGATCGGCGCGCGGGCCAAGGCGGAGGAGCAACTGCGCCAGGCTCAGAAAATGGAGGCGGTCGGCCGCCTGACGGGCGGGATCGCGCACGACTTCAACAACATGCTGACCGTCATCGTGGGCAGCATCGACCTGCTGCGCCGCCGGGCTCCGGACGGGAGGAGCACGCGGCTTCTGGACAACGCGATGGAAGGCGCCTCGCGCGCCGCCACCTTGACGGCCCGGCTGCTCGCCTTCTCGCGCCAGCAACCGCTGACGCCGCAGCCGCTGGACGTGAACCGGCTGGTCGCCGGCATGTCCGACCTGCTGCACCGCACCTTGGGCGAGACGATCCATGTGGAGACGGTGTTGGCCGGCGGGCTGTGGCACGCCCACGCCGACTCCAACCAGCTCGAGAACGCCCTGCTCAACCTCGCGGTCAATGCGCGGGACGCCATCTTCGAGGCCTCTCCGGCCGGGGGCAAGCTGACCATCGAGACGGGCAACGCCTTCCTGGCTGAAAACTACGTGGCGCAGCATGCGGGCGTACTGGCGGGCCAATACGTCATGATCGCCGCGACCGATACCGGGACCGGCATGCCGCCCGAGGTGCTGTCCCGCGTATTCGAGCCGTTTTTCACCACGAAGCCGCAGGGGCAGGGCACCGGGCTTGGCCTCTCGCAGGTGCATGGCTTCATCAACCAGTCCGGAGGGCATGTCGGCATCTATACCGAGCCCGGCCGCGGCACGACGGTGAAGCTGTACCTGCCGCGCGACGTGGGCCAGGGCGCGCCGGCCTCGGCCGCTGCGGCGTCTCCGCCCCAGGCTGCGGGCGGGGCCGGCGAGACCGTCCTGGTCGTGGAGGACGAGCCCGGCGTGCGCCGCTTCACCGTCGAAGCGCTGCACGAGTTGGGGTATGTCGTGCTCGAAGCCGATGGGGCTGCGGAGGCGCTCCGCCTGCTGGAGGCGCATCCGGAGACGGCGTTGCTGTTCACCGACGTGGTGATGGCAGGTGTGAGTGGCCGCGAGCTGGCCGAGGAGGCCGGCCGCCGCCGCCCCGGCATGCCCGTGCTGTTCACCACCGGCTATACGCGGAATGCCATCGTCCATAACGGGCAACTCGACGCGGGCGTGGACCTGATCGGCAAGCCGTTCACGGTCGCCGACCTCGCGGCGAAATTACGCGAGGTGCTGGACCGCCGCCGCTAGACCGACGTCGCCCTGACTGGAATCGCACTGGCGATGCCGGTCATGCGACAAAGTTGGTCTGCAGGCGTCACGGCATGACCGCGATCGTGTCGCCGACCGCGATCCGGCCGCCTTCGAGAACCTCGGTATGGATGCCGAGGTCGGGGTGGCCATAGGCCGCCAGCAACTCGCGCACCGGGTCGGCGTCCCGTTCGGCCGTGTCCGGGTTCACCTGCGTGGCGTTGCAGCGCTTGGTTCGCTTGGTGACGCGCAAGGTGGCCCCGCCGACTTGCAGCGTGCGTTCCACCCAGTCGAACTCGGCCCAAGGCGCGGCGCCGCTGAAGTAGATGTTGGCGCGGAACCGCATCAGGTCGCGCCGGGTTGCGGTGTCGCGCTCGAACGCCGCCAGGCTGGCCAGGCCCAGCAGGCTCACCGCCGGCTTGCGCTGGTCCCCGAAGACATGGCCGGGAACGTGATGGAAGCGTGGCCCGGCGCCGCCTTCGCCGCGCCGCGCCTCCTCGCCGAGGAAGCCGACGAGGAACGCGCCGATGCGGTCCCGCCCGGCCGGGGTCAGCGGCGTGTCGGCCACCATGGACCCATCCGGCGCCTTGATGGACAGCACGCCGTCGTGCGGATCGAACCCGGCGCTGAGGGCCGCGATGCGCTCGTGCCGCAGCAGGCACATGAAGTTCGATTTCGGCAGGAACGCCGGCGCCTCCGGATCGAACGGGGCGTCGCCCTGGGCGAGCGCGAAGGCGCGGTCCCACGGCAGGGCGCCGCCGGGTTCCAAGTGCGTCTCTTCGAGCGCTTCGGCCGTCAGGCCCTTCACCGGGTAGCGATAGAGTCGCTCGATCCGCACCGTCCCGTCCTTTCTCTTGAGTCCCGTGGCCAGAGTTACCATTTTCCGGATCGAGGGTCTCGGCTGCGTTGCCTGATGAGGGATGCGGCTGGGCCGGTCGCCTGATCGAAAGGGACGAAACCATGGACATCGACAAATTCACCGAACGTTCCCGCGGCTTCCTGCAAGCCGCACAGACCATCGCCGTCCGCGAGTTCCACCAGCGGCTGACGCCCGAGCACTTGCTGAAGGCGCTGCTCGACGACGAGGAGGGCGCGGCGGCTGGGCTGATCCGTGCCGCGGGCGGCAATCCGCAAGCCGCCAAGCAGGCCGTGGACGCCGAGATCGCACGCATCCCGAAGGTGCAGGGCTCGGCCGCAGGGCAGCCGGCCGCCACGCCTGAGTTGGTGCGGCTGCTGGATGCGGCGCAGCAGGCGGCGACCAAGGCGGGCGACGAATACGTGGCGCAGGACCGGCTGCTGCTGGCCCTCGCCGCGAGCGAGACCCCGGCCGGCCGCGCGCTCCGCACCGCCGGCGTGACGCCGGCCGCGCTCGACAAAGCGGTGGCGGACATCCGCAAGGGCCGCAAGGTGGACAGCCCCAACGCCGAACAGAATTTCGACGCCCTGAACAAATACGCCCGCGACGTGACCCAGCTGGGCCGCGAGGGCAAGCTCGACCCGGTGATCGGGCGCGACGAGGAAATCCGCCGCACCATCCAGATCCTGGCCCGGCGCACCAAGAACAACCCGGTGCTGATCGGCGAGCCCGGCGTTGGCAAAACCGCCATCGTCGAAGGGCTCGCGCTGCGCATCGTCAACGGCGACGTACCGGAGGCGCTGCGCAACAAGCGGCTGATGGCGCTCGACCTCGGTGCCATGGTGGCGGGCGCGAAGTTCCGCGGCGAGTTCGAGGAGCGGCTGAAGGCCGTGCTCAAGGAGATCGAGTCCGCGCAGGGCGAGGTGATCCTGTTCATCGACGAGATGCACACGCTGGTCGGCGCCGGCCGCGCGGACGGGGCGATGGACGCGAGCAACCTGCTGAAGCCCGAGCTGGCCCGGGGGGCGCTGCACTGCGTGGGCGCCACCACGCTGAACGAGTACCGCAAGCACATCGAGAAGGATACGGCGCTGGCCCGGCGCTTCCAGGCCGTGTTCGTCGGCGAGCCCTCGGTGGAGGACACCGTCAGTATCCTGCGCGGGATCAAGGACAAGTACGAGCTGCATCACGGCGTGCGGATCACCGACGGCGCGCTGGTGGCCGCGGCCGCGCTCAGCAACCGCTACATCACCGACCGCTTCCTGCCGGACAAGGCGATCGACCTGATCGACGAGGCCGCCAGCCGGTTGCGCATGGTGGTCGACAGCAAGCCCGAGGCCCTGGACGAGCTGGACCGCCGCTTGCTGCAGCTCAAGATCGAGCGTGAGGCGCTGCGCAAGGAGCCGGACCCGGCCTCGCGCGACCGGCTCGAGCGCCTGGAGGTCGAAATCGCCGGGCTGTCCGAACGGTCGGATGCGATGACCGCATCGTGGCGGGCCGAGAAGGACCGCATGGCGGACACGCAGAAGCTGAAGGAGCAGTTGGATCACGCCCGCGGCGAGGTGGAGATCGCGCAACGCCGGGGCGACCTCGCCCGGGCATCGGAGCTGATCTACGGCAGCATCCCCGATCTCGAGCGGCGCATCGCCGGCGGGGGCGACGATGGGGCGGGCCGCCTGGTCAACGAGGCGGTGACCGAGGACCAGATCGCCGGCGTCGTGTCGCGCTGGACCGGGGTGCCGGTGGAGCGGATGCTGGAGGGCGAACGGTCCAAGCTGTTGCGCATGGAGGACGAGTTGCGCCGCCGGGTGGTGGGGCAGGAGGACGCGTTGCGTCACGTGGCCAACGCGGTGCGGCGGGCGCGGGCCGGGCTGCAGGACCCGAACCGGCCGATCGGCAGCTTCCTGTTCCTGGGCCCGACCGGCGTGGGCAAGACGGAGCTGACCAAGTCGCTGGCGGCGTTCTTGTTCGACGACGACCGGGCGATGGTGCGGATCGACATGAGCGAGTTCATGGAGAAGCATGCGGTTTCCCGCCTGATCGGCGCGCCGCCGGGCTATGTCGGATACGATGAGGGCGGCGTGCTGACGGAAGCGGTGCGGCGGCGGCCGTATCAGGTGATCCTGTTCGACGAGGTGGAAAAGGCGCACGAGGATGTCTTCAATATCCTGCTGCAGGTGCTCGATGACGGGCGGTTGACCGACGGGCAGGGCCGGACGGTGGATTTCCGCAACACGATCATCGTGCTGACCAGCAACCTGGGCAGCGACATCTTGGCAGCGCAGCCGGACGGCGAGGTTCCGGCGCTCGCGCAGGCACAGGTGATGCGCGTGGTGCGCGAGCATTTCCGGCCGGAGTTCCTGAACCGGCTGGACGAGATTGTGCTGTTCCGGCGGTTGCAACGCGCCGATATGGCCACGATCGTCGGCATCCAGCTTGCCCGGCTGCGGGCGATGCTCGCCGACCGCAAGATCGCGCTGTCGCTGGACGACCAGGCGACGGAATGGCTGGCCGAGCAGGGCTATGATCCGGTGTACGGCGCCCGGCCGTTGAAGCGGATAATCCAGCGCAGCTTGCAGAACCCGTTGGCTGGGCAGTTGCTGGATGGGACGGTCCGGGACGGGGACACGGTGCGCGTGTCGGCGAGCCGGGATGGGTTGCTGGTGAATGAGAGCGTGGCGGACGCGGCCTAAAATGCGCCTTGCGCGCATAGCTGCTCTGATTCCGCTGGTTTCTCTGCATGGCTAAGGAGGGTTTCAACTAAGTCGTTGTTTTTTCGTCGTTTGCTCGTTGATGTCACGGCGTTGACATCAGCCGGTCGGGAGCCTAGATAGCGGCTCCCGACGGCAACCTGACTTCGCCGCTCGCCGTTCTTTTGACAATTGCATGATGGTTTATGGAATGGATATGTTGGCGGCGCCTGC
>CAXSDH010000021.1:20159-49599 GCA_964235765.1 uncultured Acetobacteraceae bacterium | reverse complement strand
CTAAAGGCATCACATGACGCGCCGCCCTAGCACCGGACGTATTCTTCCCCCGGGCTGCGTCTGGAGCATCGACACCGCGGCGGGTTCCGTGACGACCCGTATTGGGCCGTATAGGCAGCGAAGTTCCCTAGCGACGAGGAAGGCGTGCGCACCGTTGCGGCCGAGCACCTGTGCGAACTGGGCGCGCGGAGCTGCGCGGCGACAGATCGGCGCCTCGGCTGCTGCTTGCGTCATTGTACGATAGCGCGCACGCTCACACGTGCCGAGGCGGCCAGCGGCCGGGTGGGTCAAAGATGCTGATGCGCAGCAAGCTGTTCGTTCCGGGTTCCCGGCCAGAACTGTTCTCGAAGGCGGTCCGGTCAGCCGCGGATGCAATATCGTTCGATTTGGAAGACGCGGTCGCCAAAGACCGCAAGGCCGGGGCTCGGGCGTTCCTGTCGGAATTCCTCAGGAGCCACGATGGAAATCCTCGGCAGGCGATAGTGGTACGGGTGAACGCGGTCGGGACGGAGCACTTCGAAGCAGATATGGAAGCGGTGGTCGGGCCCTGGCTGCACGCCGTCAATCTGCCGATGGTGGAAGATCCCTCGGTCGTCTTGGCGGCGGCGGCGGCTCTCGATCGGCTGGAGGCCGGCGGAGCGGCCGGCACGACCCGCATCCTCGTAAACATCGAGACGCCCCGGGGGCTTCGCCGAGCTGCAGAACTGGCAGCAGCCCATCCCCGGGTTGCCGGGCTGCAGATAGGCTATGCGGACCTGATGGAGCCTAGCGGTCTCGACCGGTTCGATCGGGACGCCTTGGCGTACGTCCGTCTTGCCGTCCGCTTCGCTGCGGCGGAAGCCGGGGTGGCAGCCTTCGACGGAGCCTACCCGGCGGTGAGCGATCCGGAAGGATACCTGGCCGAATGCGCCGCGGCCCATAGGCAAGGCTTCGCGGGTAAGAGTTGCATCCATCCCAGTCAGATCACCATCGCGAACCAGGCCTTTCGGCCGACCGTCAAAGAGATCGACCGGTCCCGCCGGGTTCTGGCCGCCGCCGCCGACGCGGAGGCCAATGGGGTGGGCGCGTTTCTCCTGGATGGGCAGATGGTCGACGAGCCTTTCGTGAACCGCGCGCGCGCCGTGGTCGCCCTGGCGGACGTATATGCGGCCGCCCCCCCTGGCGCGGGAAGCTGAGATGGCAGACCTGCACCGCAAGGATTACGAGCCCGCCCAGAAGGGTACGCTCGATCAGGTTCGCGTAATGGATCTTTCGCGGCTGTTTGCCGGGAACGTATTGACCCAGATACTCGGCGATTTCGGCGCGGAGGTGATCAAGGTCGAGCCCCCCGAAGGCGACACGCTTCGCGCCTGGAAGACCGAAGGCGTCGAGACGCATTGGAAGATCTACTCTCGGAACAAGAAGAGCCTGTGCCTCGGCCTGCGTGACCCGAGGGCAGCGGAAATCATCCGCAAGCTCATTCCTTCAACCCAGATCGTCATCGAGAGCTTTCGGCCGGGAGTGATGGAGAAGATGGGCCTTTCACCCGAGTCGCTGCTGCAACTCAACCCCGGCCTGATTGTCGTACGCATCTCCGGATGGGGCCAGGACGGACCCTATGCGCAGCGCCCGGGCTTTGGAACGGTGATCGAGGGCATGTCCGGCTTCGCGGCCATCAATGGCTTCGCGGACCGGGAGCCGGTTCTACCCCCCATGTATCTCGCGGACGGCGTGGCCGGACTATACGGAGCATCCGCAGCGATGATCGCGTTGCGCGAGGTGGAGGTGAACGGCGGCATGGGTCAAGTGATCGACCTGCCGTTGCTCGATCCGCTGTTCGCCATCTTGAGCCCACAGGCGGCGAACTATCGCCTTAGTGGCAAGGTGAGGCCACGCACAGGGAGCAGGTCCAGCAATTCGGCGCCCCGCAACGCTTATTCATGCAGCGACGGCGGTTACGTCAGCCTGTCGGGATCGATCCAGAAGATGGCCGAGCGCCTGTTCCGCTCCATCGGCCGGCCCGACTTGGTCGATGATCCTCGCTTCCGCACGAATGCCGACCGGCTGCGCCACGCGGACGAGCTCGACGAGATCATCGGCAGCTTCATCGCGAGGCGGACCCAGGCGGAGAACGTCGCCTTTTTCGAGGCGGCTGACGTCACCATCGGGCCCATCTACGACACGGCGCAAATAATGGCCGACCCCCACGTAATCGACCGTGAACTGATCGCGGACTACCCGGACGCCGAGATGGGCTTGCTTCCCATGCACCATGTCGTTCCCCGGCTGGGCGGAACGCCAGGCGCGATACGAACCAGGGCGCCAAGCTTGGGGCAACACAACCGTGAATTGCTCGCCGAGGTGGGGATCTCTGGGCCGGCGTTCGATGAACTGACCGCGAGCGGCGTCGTCTGCGGCGGGGGTACGGCCGCGTAGCCGCACCAAACCTTGGCAATCATAAGAAGCTCCGGAGAAACGCCATGAAGCCAGCGCCATCCACGACGGTACCCGCCCGGCGAAGCTTCGTATCCGGGTCGGTATACGTGTTCGAAAACATAATGCCCGACCCATTCGTGTTGGCCATCGGGTTGACGTTCCTCGTGGTGATAGCGGCCCTGGTGTTCGCGCCGAACGGCGGCCCTGCCGTCGTTGTCTCCTCGTGGTACACCGGCGTGTTCGGAATTCTTGGCTTCGCCTTTCAGATGATCCTGATCCTGGTGACGGGCCACGCGCTGGCCCACGCACCCGTCGTGCAGCGCGGCTTGCGGGCGCTCGTATCGCGTGTGAACACCCCGAACCAGGCCGTGGTGGTCACCTTCCTGGTGGCGGCCACGGCGTCGTGGCTGAACTGGGGCTTCGGACTCGTGGTCGGCGCTGTACTCGCGCGGGAGGTGGCGAAGAGAGTGCGGGTCGACTTCGGATGGCTCGTAGCCTCCGCCTACTCCGGATGGGTTATCTGGGCCAGCGGGCCCTCCAGCTCGATCGCGCTCTCGCAGGCGACACACGGGAACGCCCTCAACGTCGTCGAGAAGATCACGGGCAAGCTGCTGCCGTTCAGCGAGACCGTGTTCACGACCTTCAACATCGTCCCGACGATCGTCATCGTCGTCGCAATGCCGATCGCGTTCATTCTGCTCCGGCCGCATGACGACGAGGTGCAGGCCTTCGTGCCGTCCAACGATGAAACCCCTGCGCCGCGGTCGCCGGCGGCCCCCGCCACCTTCGCGCAGCGCATGAACCGTTCCAGGGCCGGAAGCCTTTTCCTGGTCGTGCTGGGGATCGCCTATCTCGGCGTCGCGTGGTCCGCCAAGGGCGTCTCGCTCGATGCCAACACGGTGATCCTGATTTTCCTGGTGCTGGGCATCGCCCTGCACGGGTACCCCGTCGCCTACGTCGAGGCGATGAAGAACGCCGCCAAGCAGACCGGCTCCATGATGCTGCAATACCCGATCTATGGTGGAATAATGGGCATTATGGACGCGACTGGTCTGGCGGCCATGATCTCCAAGTTCTTCGTCGTCATTGCCAACGCGCATACGCTGCCGTTCTGGACCTACTTCGCGTCGATATTCGTCACGTTCCTCGTGCCCAGCGGGGGCGGCCACTGGGCCGTCCAGGGACCGTTCGCGATCCCAGCGGCGATCGAGCTGCACGCGTCCATCCCGGCGACCACCATGGCCGTCGCGATGGGAGAGCAGGTGTCCAACATGATGCAACCGTTCTGGGCCCTGCCCGTCGTCGCCATTGCCGGGATTGGAATCCAGCGCGTATTGGGTTTCACTGTCGTGACGTTCGTTGTCGCCGGCGTGGTCTACGGCGCCGCGCTTCTCCTGCTGACCTGATCCTCCGCTCCCGGGAGAGGTTGTATGGCCATCGGAACACCTGAAGGTTCGGACGGGACGGCAGCGGCGCACCTCTCTGGGACCGCCCGGCCCCGGTCCGCGGCGCCTCCCGGCACCTGTGACGCGCACATCCACATACTCGACCCGCGTTTCCCGACCACGGGCGCTCCGACCGCCGCCGGGATGACCCTCGATGATTACCGGGCACTTCAGCGGCGACTGGGAAGCACGCGCGCCGTCATCGTCCAGGCGAAGCCGTACGGGACGGACAACGGCTGCCTGTTGGACGCCCTGGCGCGGCTGGGTCCGGAAGGGCGAGGGATCGCCGTCGTTCATCCCGGCATAGGCGCCGCCGAGTTGCGACGGCTCGACGAAGGCGGCGTGCGCGGCCTTCGCTTCAGCGTCTGGAACGCGGCGGACACGATTACCACGATCGACATGATCGAGCCGCTGGCGCGACGTGCTGCCGATCTCGGCTGGCACGTACAGCTCCACATGTCGGGGGACCAGATCGCAGAGTCGGCAGCAATTCTTGGCCGCCTGCCGTGTCCCCTGGTCATCGATCATATGGGCCGTCTTCCCGTCGCAGCCGGGCTGCGCCACCCAGCGTTCCGCGTGATCACACGCCTCCTCGATCGCGGGGCGGCATGGGTCAAGCTCGCCGGCGCCTATCTGAACACCGCGACGGGGGCGCCCGGCTATGACGACGCCACGCGGGTCGCGAGCGGTTTTGTGAGCGCGGCGCCCGAGCGTCTCGTTTGGGGCAGCGACTGGCCGCACGTGACCGAGGCCCACAAGCCCGACGACGCGGGCCTGTTCGACCTTCTCGGCCTCTGGGCCGGCAGCGAGCGGACCCGTCATCGCATCCTCGTGGAGAACCCCGCCCGGCTCTATGGCTTCGACGCGGGTCCGCAACCGTGACCTCTGAGCAAGAAGTGGACAGAACCATGTCATCGACCCCTCATCGACGTCACGTGCTCGCCGGGCTGGCGGGCATGCTCGCGACCCCGGCCCTTGCCCAGACCGGCCCAACCCAGACCGGCCCAACCCAGACCGGCCCAACCCAGACCGCCCCCACCGCGACCGCGACCGGCAACACGCCGAACCTGGCAGAGAAGCTGGCCGGCTACGTCAACGGCGTGACCTACAAGGACCTCGGCCCTGCGGTGGTCGAACTCGTGAAGGCGCACTTCATCGATACGCTCGGCTGCGCCCTCGGCGCCTTCAACGAGAACCCTGTCCGGACCGTCCGCGACATCGCGCTCTCCGGCACCGGAGGCCCAGCGACGGTCATCGGCACGGCCCGACGTACCAGCATGGACTGGGCCTGCTTCGCGAATGGGGCCGCGCTGCGTCACTTCGACCTCAACGACGCGTATGCGGGAAAGGAGGTCGGGCATCCGAGCGACAATATCGCGCCGTGCCTGGCCGTCGCGGAAGCCGAAGGTGTTTCGGGGCAGGAGTTGATCCTCGCGATCGCGCTGGCCTATGAGATCGACTGCCGCCTGCTCGACACCGTTCAGATCAGCGAGCGCGGCTGGGATCATCCGAACTTCAGCCTTCCAGCGGCGGCGCTGGCGGCCGGAAAGCTCATGAAGCTGCCGCCGGAACGGCTGACGCAAGCCGTGAACCTGGCGCTCGCCGGCCACCTGGCCGTGAACCAGACGCGTCTGCAGGTGCTGTCGAACTGGAAGGGGCTGGCGGATGCCGACGCAGGTCGCAGCGCAGTGTTTGCCGCCCAGTTGGCGCGCGGCGGCATCACCGGCCCGGCCCCCGCGTTCGAAGGGAAGGCCGGGTTCTTCAAGCAGGTCTCGGGCCCTTTTACGATGGACATCGAGCAATTCGGCGGCCGGTCCGGCGCCTTCAGGATTGCCGATTGCTCGATAAAGCAATACCCGGCCCAGGCCTTGCTGCAGACCGCGATCGCCGCGGCCGTCAAGCTGGGGCATGCGATTCCCGACACTGGCGCGGTGAGGTCCATCGTCGTCGGAGCGGTCCGGGCAGGCCTTCAGTATTCGGCGGATTCACCCGCAAAGTGGGCGCCGGAGACAAGCGAGACGGCCGACCACAGCCTGCCCTACATCGTCGCGCGATCCATGCTGGAAAAGGACATCGACTTCGCGAGCTATACTCCGCAGGCCCTCCACGACCCTCGCCTGCGGGCGCTGCTCGCGAAGCTCACCGTGGAGGAGGACCCCCTTCTGACGCGGATGTATCCGCAAAGGGTGCCGACCCGCGTGACGGTGACGATGGACGATGGCCGCGTTTTGTCTGAGCAGGTCGACGATCTCCCGGGATTTGGCGGTCGGCCCATGACGCGGGACGATGTCGAGGCCAAGTTCCGCCGCAACGCGAAAGCGCTGCTGCCGGAACCACAGGTGCATGACATTTTACAGTACGCCTGGGAACTGGACGGCAACTCGACGATTTCAGGACTCTTTGCGCGCATGGTCGCGCCTAGCTAAGGCAGCATGCCCGTCGGAAATGGCCTCCGAACCTTAGAACTGCTGCTCCGGTTCCTTCACCCGGAGCAGCAGCAACTCGGAGACCTCGCGGCCCAACTGCCCGAGGTGCCGCCGCTCGCTTTCCGACATCGAGCGCGGGCGAGTATCGAAGATGCATAGTGCGCCGACGGGCACCTGGTCTGGCCCGAGCAATGGCGTTCCGGCAAAGAAGCGGATGCCTGGCGGGCCGACGACCGTCGGCAGGCGCGCGAAGCGGCGGTCTCGCGAGGTATCCTCGGCCACTATGGGCCGATCCGTTCCAATCACATGCGCGCAGAACGATTGCGCCCGCTCCACCTCGGGGAGGAACCAGCCGACACGGGCCTTGGACCAGACGCGTTCCGCCGTTATGAAACTGATCGTGGCCATCGATACGCCGAACAGCTGCGCGGCCGTGAAAACGAGCCGGTCGAACGACGCCTCGCGCGGCGTATCGAGCACTTGGCACTGCTCCAATGCGTTTTGGCGAAGCTCTAACAGGCTGTCCACCGCTGCTCACTCCTCCCGCTGCGTCCAGGCTCGATACGGGTTAGGGCGATAGTCGCGGCAGCTTGCGGTTGCATCAATCCTCCGACGATCAACCTTACCGGCAATTCACCCCATTCAGCTGTTAAATGTCAGGGTGTTGCAACGCAGCCATACTTAATCCATGAAGAAACAAGAAGCGACAAAATGTATTGTTCCGATACACGACCCGTGTACTACAGTGACTTCACAGAAACGTTAGAATCGAGCCTGTCGGCAACCAGTTGGAGATGGGGCCAACCCGCAATTTTTATCGTGTGGTGAGCAAGCCGTCCAATTTGGCAGGGTGCTCGCCTCCAACGGAAGCGCCCCCTATCACGAGTCGCCGCACGATCCGTGCGGGATGGCGAGACGCATTGGCCGATAAGCGTCCGATGCAAGCAGTTCCGGACGCTTGTTCGACACCCGCAACTCGACGGCTCCAAGTGCGGTAAAACTTCATTATTATCGTGCTAGCCGTCCAACTTGTATGGCCTAAGCTTGATTTCTCGCTCCACTTTGGCGAACTGCGAGAAGCCAGCTCAACGTGTTCTGGCCGGTCGAAGCAATTGGGCAATATTGCGATAACCGGACCCGGTAACCTGGCGTATAGTGTGGAGAGTTGGTCGCGCTGTTGCTCATGGCGCGATGTGCTCGGGGGCTTCCGTCACAGCCGAACTTCAGCCAGGGATGGCGCAATGACCCATCGCAGCAAAGGTATCGACATTTTGGCCGGCGATCAGTCATGACGAAGCAGCCGGGCGCGGCGCGTGTGAGCGAGTTGCGCAAGTTGCTGGCCGGCTCCTCCAGCTCGGCCTGGGGACCGGTCCTCGCCGAACGGGTCCATCTTCGGCTGTGCAACCGCCGGTGCGTGATTGGCCTCAAGGAGGCGGTCGCCGAGCTTGACCTCCTGTTTAGCAAAGTGGCACGCATCGGCTACGGCTTCCTGGATATCTGGTCCACGCCATCCGGTGCTGTCATCGAAACGGACCTGACGCCGCTTCGCCCCGATCCGAAACATGCGTCCGTTCCGTGCGCGATCATCGTTCATCAGGACGACGCCGGCCGCCTGGTCGATGTCCGGTTCTACTTCGACCCGGCGCCGGTCTTCAGGCGAGTACGCTCGCCGCCCGTCACCGTTGAACCCGTCGGGATTTAGCGCGGCAGGCCGGGTCGAAGAGGCACTCCACGCCCAGCCCGAAGCGCAACAGGTGCAGCGCGGCGCTGCCCACCTTCGGATGGAACGCATCGACATAGCATGGGATGAACAGGCCGATCGCATGGCGTATGTCCTCTGGGCCGGCTCAGCGCAGCAGGTTGGTCTTGGTGATCTCGAGCAGCTCGGTGCCGCGACCGCTCATCATTGCCTTGAGGGCGTAGAGGCTGAAGCCCATGACCTGCTTGGCGTCGATGTGCGGCGGCATCGAAAGCTCCTGCGTGGCCGTGACCACGTCGAGCACCGCCGGGCCGGGGTGGGCCAGCACATCGGCCACGGCCGCATCGAGTTCGGCCGGGTCCTCGACCCGCACGCCATGGATGCCGATAGCCCGGGCCATCGCGGCGAAGTCGGGGTTTTGCAGGTCGACGCCCCAGTCGATCTGCCCGGCCGCCTGCATTTCCAATTGCACGAAGCCGAGGGTGGAGTTGTTGTAGATCACCACCTTAACCGGTAGCCGGCACTGGGTCAGGGTCAGCAGGTCGCCCATCAGCATGGCAAAGCCGCCGTCGCCGGACAGGGAGATCACCTGCCGGCCTGGGAAGCTTGCCTGTGCGCCGATCGCCTGCGGCATCGCATTGGCCATGGAACCGTGCAGGAAAGACCCGACGAGCCTGCGCTTGCCATTCATGTGCAGGTACCGCGCCGCCCAGATGGTCGGTGTTCCCACGTCGCAGGTGAACACGGCGTCGGCGGCTGCGTGCTCGTCCAGCAGCTTGGTCACGTACTGCGGGTGGATGGGCTTGTGGCCGGGCTTGCCGACCGCAAGGTCGTCCAGGCCTTCACGCGCCGTCTTGTAGTTGGCGAGGCTGGTATCCAGGTGGGCGCGCTCGGTCCGGGCCTGCAGCCGCGGCAACAGCGCCTCGATCGTGGCTCCGACGTCGCCGACAAGGCCCAGCTCGATCTTGCAGCGCCGGCCTAGTTGCTCCGGCCGGATGTCCACCTGCGCGATCCGGGCGTCGGTGGGGTAGAACTGCCGGTACGGGAAGTCGGTGCCCAGCATCAGCAAGGTCTCGCAGTCCATCATGGCCTTGTAGCCCGACGCGAAGCCGATCAGGCCGGTCATGCCCACGTCGTAGGGGTTGTCCCATTCCACGCTCTCCTTTCCCCCCAGCGCATGCACGATCGGGGATTTCAGCGCCTCGGCGAGCCGCATAAGGGGGCCATGCGACCCGGCGCATCCGCGGCCGCAAAAGAGGGTCACCTTCTTGCTCTCGTTCAGCAGCTTCGCCAACGCCTCCAACCCCGCCTCCGCCGGCCTGGACACGGGCGGCGCAGGCAGCAGCGCGGCCGCCTTCGCCATCACGTTCACGCCCTCGGCCGCCATCGTGCAAACGTCGCCGGGAATGACCACGACGGCGACGCCGCGCTGGCCCACCGCGGCACGGATCGCGATCTCGATCGCCCGCGGCAACTGGTTGGGGCTGGAGACGAGCGTGCAATAGTGACTGCACTCCCGGAACAGCACCTCCGGGTGCGTTTCCTGGAAGTAGCCCGTGCCGATCTCGCCGCTCGGGATTTGGGCGGCGATGGCCAGAACGGGCACGCGCGAGCGGTGGGCGTCGAACAAGCCGTTGATCAGGTGTGTGTTGCCCGGCCCGCAGGAGCCGGCGCACACGGCGAGCTGGCCCGTCAGATGGGCCTCTCCGGCTGCGGCGAAGGCCGCGGTCTCCTCATGGCGCACATGGATCCACTCGATGGCGCCGCGGGACCGCAAGGCTTCGGTAATCCCGTTCAGGCTGTCGCCGGGCAGGCCGTAGATTCGCTCCACGCCGGCCTCTTGCAGGGTGTCTACGATCAGGTCGGCAACGGTGTGGATTTTCAAGGCGAACCTCCTGTGATCTATGGCCACCATTCGGCCGCCCGTTCGCGCCGCCCCCAAGGGGGCGCACGACGCGGGACCGTTACATTGTCAGCGCGACGAAGGCGCCCAGCGTGCCGATCGAAAGGATGGTGCTGAGCAGGATCGTGGCGTCCGTCTCGTCGATGCCGACCTTGTACTGGCCTGCGAACGCCGCGATCATGGATGCTGTCGGCAGGGCGCCGAGCAGGACCATCTCGCGGCGGTTGCTGGCCGACACGCCAAGCAGGATGGCGAGCAGCCACATCGCGCCCGGCTGAACGACCAGCTTGAAGCCTATGTTCAGCATGGCCCCGCGGTTGACCCGGAACTTCTGCCCGGCCAGGAGCAGGCCTATGGCGAACAGCGAAACGGAAGACGTCGCCTCGCCCATGAGGTCGAACGACTTCTTCGCCAGGTCGGGCATCGGAATGTGGGCGAACGCCATCGCGGCGCCCGCCAGCGGCGCCCACACGATGGGCTTTTTGACGGCGCCCAACAAGGACGTCCAGATCACCGTGGCGGTTCCCTTTCCCTTCTTGTCCGCGCTCCCAGCCTCCAGCATGGTCAGGGTGATCGGCAGCAGGACGATGCCGGAGATAAGGTTGCCGATGACGACGGATACGACCGCCGACGCGCCGATGACGGCAGTCAGCAACGGCACGCCCATGGCCGCCATGTTCGGGAAGGAGCTGTTGAGCGCCTGCAGCGAGCTTTCCGAGAGTGATTTCTTGAAAATCGTGAGCGACAGGGCGAGCACCACGCCATAGACCACGAGCAGACCGATCGAGATCCCAAGGTAGAACCGCCAGTTGGTGAGTTGCGCGATCGACATGGTGGCAGTCGTGACGAACATGAGCGACGGCAGGCAGAAGTCCAGCGCCAACGCGAATAGGACATCGTTACGCTCGGGTTTGATGATCCCGGTTCGGCCGGCCAGCACGCCAAGCAGCAAGGCGAACCCGATCGGCACCAGTATGGTCAGGATCGTGAGCAGGACCGACATCGCGAGCGCCTATATTGCGCCGCCGGAGCCTTGCGGCTCCGGCCCGTATTCCGGCCTCAGGAGATGCGCGTCCCGCCGGCATCGCGTGAAGGCGAATTTGTTCTCCGGGTCGTGCGGAAGAGCCTCGCCGTATGCTGACATTGCAGTCTCCAATCGCGGGACGCGTCGTGGCGAGTGGGATACTGGCCTTGGCTCAGGCGGGGGTAGGCTCGGAAATTACCTATGCGCGGCTCGGCGGCCCGGGCCTGGGTCCTCAGTAGTTTCCGAGGCTGCCGCCCGGCCGGGTCCAACGCCTACTTCATGGCTTGTGGCGGAACGCGGTCCCTCCTGGCGGCCAGGCCTGAACGTGGAACGAGGTGTGTCATGGAAAAGCCAGCGGGTGAATGGCGCCACCGGAACGCCAACCTTGCGACGGCGACCTCGCCATGAGCGGGAAACCACAATTCGAGGTGCTCAGCGCCGCGGCCTCGCCCGGCGACATGGCCCAGGTCGAGGCCCTGCTGAACGCCAACGACCTGAAGCTCGACGCCAACGTCGACACCTTCGTGGTTTGCCGAGACAAAGGCCGCATCATCGCATGCGGCGGCCTCGATAAGAACGTCATCAAGGACGTCGCGGTCGCGGCCGAACACCGCAGCCAATCGTTGAGCCTGCGGCTCGGCAGCCACCTGGTGAAGCTCGCGTCGGATAACGGCCAGCCGCACCTTTTCCTGTGCTGCCAGCCGGACAAGGTGGACCTGTTCGGCGGCTGGGGCTTTTACAAGCTGGTCGAAGTGCCGGGGCGCATCGCGCTACTGGAGAACACCCCCGTCGGGGTGAAGCAGTACTGCGATGCCCTTGCCGCGGACCGTAAACCGGGCGAGGCGGTTGGCGGCATCGTCCTGAATGCCAACCCGTTCACCCTGGGCCACGCCGCCCTTTGCAGGAAGGCCGGCGCCGAATGCGACTGGCTCCACGTGTTCGTGGTGAAGGAGGACGTGTCGGAGTTCTCCTACGCCGAGCGGTTCGCGCTGGTGAACGAAGGCCTGAAGGGGATTGAGCGGCTGACCGTTCACGAAGGGTCCGACTACATCATCTCGCGCGCGACGTTCCCCGGCTACTTCCTCAAGGACGAGAAGGCGGTCGACGACAGCTGGACCGGGATAGACCTGCTCGTGTTCCGCAACTTCATCGCTCCGGCACTCGGGATCACGCGCCGGTATGTCGGGACCGAACCGCACGACCCCACGACGGCCAAGTACAACGCCGACATGAAGCAGTGGCTGGAGGGCAGCGCGTCTGCCGCCCCGCCGGTTTCGACGGTCGTCGTTCCCAGGGTGTGCGCGGGCGGCGCGCCGATCTCGGCATCCAGCGTGCGGGCGCTGCTGAAACAGCGGGACTTCGCCGCGATCGAGCCGCTCGTCCCCGCTGCAACGCTTGCGCTCCTGAGATCGCGGCGCCCCACAGCCGAACCACAGCCTAGGAAAGGAGCGTAACACATGGAGATAACGAAGCAGGCCATGGCCGGAAGCCTGGAGTCCAGCGATTTGCTGGTGAAGGTTGCCCCGGCGGACAAGCTCGACATCGTCATCCAAAGCACGGTCATAAAGCAGTTCGGACGCCAGATCAGGAAAATGGTGTCCGAAACGCTGGACGAGCTCGCGGTGAGCAAAGGCTCCTTCGTGATCGACGACAAGGGCGCGCTGGATTGCGTGATCAAGGCGCGGGTGCAGGCTTCGGTCCTGCGGGGCGCCGGCACCGAAGACCTGAACTGGGAGAAGCTGTCATGAAGCTGCGCCGAAGCATGCTCTTCGTGCCCGGAGACAATGCCGGGGACCTGAGCACCTCGTTCGTCTACAAGCCCGACACGGTCATGTTCGACCTGGAAGACGCTGTCTCCCCGCTGGATAAGGACACGGCGCGCCTGCTGGTGTTCCAGACCCTGCTCCATAAGCTCTATGCGGGCATCGAGACCGTCGTCCGCATCAATGAACTCAACACCGATTTCGGGTTGAAAGACCTCGAGATGGCGATCCGTGGCGGGGTGGACATCGTCCGCCTGCCCAAGACGGAAACGGCCGACGACATACACCGCCTCGATACCGAGGTGAGCCGCATCGAGAAGGAAATCGGCCGCAAGGCGGGCGAGACCAAGGTGATGGCGGCGATCGAGTCGGCCTCCGGCGTCGTCAACGCGGTCGCCATCTCGACGGCCTCGCCCCGCATGGTGGCGATCGCCCTCGCGGGCTTCGACTACCTGGTCGACATGCAGACCGAGCGCAGCCACGGTTCGGAGCCGGAGCTGTTCTACGCGCGGGCGGCCGTGCTGCACGCCGCGCGGGCCGCGCACATCGACGCGTTCGATGTGGCGTACGGGGACGTGGACGACGACGCCGGCTTCCTGCGCGAGGTGACGATCGCGAAGAGCCTCGGCTTCAACGGCAAGTCGCTGATCCACCCCAGGCAGGTCGACCTGCTGCACAAGGCCTACGCGCCGGACCAGAAGGAGCTGGACTACGCCAAGCGGGTCATGGAAGCCGCGGACAAGGCAAAGAAGGCCGGGCAGGGCGTGACGTCGCTGGACGGGAAGATGATCGACCCGCCCGTGATCCTGAACGCGCAGATGGTGCTGCAGCGCGCTGAAGCGGCGTAACCCGCCCCATATCGAAAGGTTGTTCCATGAGCGACTCCGTTAAGGCCATCGCCGAGCAGAACCCGCAACTGGGCGCGCTGCGGCCGTTCACCAGCGCCCACGAACTGACGCCGTACCTCGACACGCTCGACACCAAGCTGCACCGCAAGATGTGCGCCTCGCTCGAGGACGCGATCAAGCGGTCCGGCCTCAAGAGCGGGATGACGATCTCGTTCCATCACGCCTTCCGCGAGGGCGACAAGGTCATCAACCTGGTCGTCGACACCCTGGCGAAGCTCGGCTTCAAGGACCTGACCCTGGCGTCAAGCTCGCTGCTCAACTGCCACGACCCGCTGGTCGGGCACATCAAGGCCGGCGTCATCACCCGCATCTTCACGTCCGGCCTGCGCGGCAAGCTGGCCGAAGCCATCTCGGACGGGCTGCTGCCGAAGCCGGTCGAGATCCATTCGCACGGCGGCCGGGTCCATCTGCTGCAGACCGGCGAGCTGAAGGTCGATGTCGCCTTCCTCGGCGTGTCCTGCTGCGACGAGTTCGGCAATGCCAGCGGATCGCACGGCAAGCTCATATGCGGCTCCCTCGGATATGCCATGTCGGACGCGCAGTTCGCTGGCCAGGTCGTGCTGCTGACCGAGGAGATCCTGCCCTATCCGAACTACCCGTACAGCATCCATCAGGACCAGGTCGACCTGATCGTCACGGTGGATCAGGTCGGTGACCCCTCGATGATCAGCGCGGGCGCGGCCCGGACCACCAAGGACCCTCGCGACCTGTTCATCGCGAACCTCGCCGCGGACGTCATCGAGTATTCCGGCTACTTCAAGCAGGGCTTCTCCCTGCAAACCGGGTCGGGCGGCGCGGCCCTCGCGGCGACCCACTTCCTGTACGACCGTATGCACCAGAAGGGCATCACGGCCAGCTTCGCCCTGGGCGGGATCACCGGCGGGACCGTGGACCTGTTCAAGAAGGGGCTGATCCGCACCATCGTTGACGTGCAGTCCTTCGACAACGACGCAGCCGAGTCCCTGCGCAGCGATCCGAACCATATCGAGATTTCGGCCAACGAGTATGCCAACCCGACCTCGAAGGCGGCCTACGTCGATCGGGTGGACGTCGTCATCCTGGCTGCGCTGGAGATCGATGCCGACTTCAACGTGAACGTGCTCACCGGCTCGGACGGCGTCATGCGCGGCGCGTCGGGCGGCCACTGCGACGTCGCGGCCGGGGCCAACCTGACGATCATCGTGGCCCCGCTGGTCCGCGGCCGCATCCCCACGCTGGTCCGCAAGGTCACCACCGTGGTCACGCCCGGCGAGTCCGTCGGTGTGTTCGTCACGGACCACGGCATCGCGGTCAACCCGAAGCGTCCGGAGGTGGAGAAGCTGTTGCGCGACGCCCACCTTCCCATCGTCTCCATGGAAGAATTGCAGAAGCGAGCCTTCGCCCTGACCGGAGAGCCGGATGCGCTGCAATTCGAGGATCGCATCGTCGGCATCGTTCGTTATCGCGACGGCAGCGTCATCGACGTCGTGCGGCAGGTGCGCAATTGACCGGGGCGGGCGTCGACGAAGCCGCCGCTACGGAAGCGGCCGTCAGCCTTCAAGACGTGCTTGCCGGCAAGGACCGGCGCGTCGGCAGGCAGTCGGCGGCCCTGAGCCGGTTCGCGATGCCCCTCGTCTCCGTCAGCATCGTCACGCCCGGCCCGGTCAAGGACACACGGGCGGCACGCCGGGCGATGTCGGTCGGCCGGCGTGAGTTCGATGCGATTGCCGACGCGGAGAACTGGCCCATCCCGCTCCGCGAGGCCTCGTGGGACCGGACGGGGCCGGAGGCGCTCTACGCAGTGGAGGCGGACGGAATTGCAGTGAAGCGGCACCTCGTGGAGTTGGAGAATAGCCATCCGCTTGGCCGGTTGTGGGATTTCGACGTCATCACGCCCCATGACGGCGGGCTGTCGCGCAGGGACCTTGGCTACCCGGCCCGGCGGTGCCTGGTCTGCGAGCGCCCCTCCCATGAGTGCGGGCGTTCCAGGCGGCATCCTTTGGCTGAACTGAACCAAGCGATCACGGCGTTGATGGACGACCATGCACTACTCGCAGCAGCTTAGGGCGGACCCGCGCTTTCCCTTCGCGGACGTGGCTGAAGGGACGCGCCGAGTTGCGGCATATGCGAGCCAGGCGCTGCTGAAGGAGGTCATGCTCACCCCGAAGCCTGGGCTGGTCGATCGACGCAACTCCGGCTCGCACCGCGACATGGACCTGCAGATGTTCCTGGACAGCGCCCGCGCGCTGTCTCCCTGGTTTCCGCGCTTCGTGGAAATCGGCGTCTCGAACGCGCGGTCCGTCGCCTCGCTCGGGCTCCTGCCCCGGCTCCGTTTGGCGGGGCTGCTGTGCGAGGCCGAGATGTTCGAGGCCACGCATGGCGTGAACACGCACAAGGGCGCCATCTTCTCCTTGGGCCTGCTTTGTTGCGCGGCGGGGCGCCTGCTCGCCGCTGGCCGCGGCCTCGGCCGGGCAGCGATGTGCGACCAGGTCGCTGGCATCTGCGCTGGCCTGGTCGAAAGGGAGCTTGCCACCGGCGGCCCGCCCCGCACCGCGGGCGAGCGGATGTTCAAGCGCCACGGCCTGACAGGCGCACGGGGCGAAGCCGAGTCCGGCTACGCGACGGTGCGTTCGGCCGCCCTGCCTGTCTACGACCGGCTGCGGCGGGATGGGGTCAGCGAGGAGCTTGCCTTGTCGCAGGCCCTCCTGGAGCTGTTTGCCGTCAACGGCGACACGAACCTCGTTTCCCGGGGCGGCCTGGCAGGTCTCGCATACGTCCGTCGGGTTGCCGCCGACATGCTTGCGGCAGGAGGGGCGCTGGCTTCCGATGGACCACGCATGATGACAGCCTTCGATGATGACCTGATCGCACGCAACCTGAGCCCGAGCGGCAGCGCCGACCTGCTGGCCGTCACCTGGTTTTTAGCCCAGTTTCCGGCAACCACCGCCATGGAGGGCGGCTTACCCATGCATGACGATGCAGCGGCATAGGGCTCCCAGCGTGGCCAGGATGCGCCTTTGGGCATCTGTAAATCCGGTCAGCGGCAAAGGAATTCCACAGGTGGCTCAAACCAACCGGGCGCGGCCACTCGGAGCAAGCCAGGGGTCCCGCGCCGCCCCGTCCCGGACCAGGGCCGCAGGCGCCGCCGCGGTCCTCGCCTCGGCGCTCCTCGCCGGGTGCCAGCCTGCCGTGCTCGACCCGGAGGGCCCGATCGGCCAGGCCCAGAAGACCATCCTGATCGATTCCCTGATCATCATGCTGGCCATCGTCGTGCCGACCATCCTCGGGTCCATGGGCGTCGCATGGTGGTTCCGCGCCGGCAACCGGCGGGCCAAATACCTGCCCCACTGGGCCTACTCCGGCCAGATCGAGGTGGTGACCTGGGGCATCCCGCTGCTCACCATCACGCTGCTCGGCGGCGTCGCCTGGATCGGTTCGCACCAGCTCGACCCAGCCCAGCCCATCGCGTCGAACACGAAGCCGCTCGAAGTCCAGGTCGTCTCGCTCGACTGGAAGTGGCTCTTCATCTACCCGGCGCAGAACGTGGCCAGCGTAAACCAGCTCGCCATCCCCGCCGGCACCCCCGTCCACTTCACCCTGACCTCGGCCAGCGTGTTGAACGCGTTCTTCATCCCCCAGCTCGGCAGCATGATCTACACCATGAACGGCATGGCTTCGCAGCTCTGGCTGCAAGCCGACCACGTCGGCACCTACGCCGGCCTGTCATCGCATTACAGCGGCGACGGCTTCTCCGACATGCATTTTCAGGTCCATTCGCTCGACCCGGCGGGCTTCGAAGCCTGGATCGCGGCCGCCCGCACCCGCCCACCGCTCGACGCCGCGGGCTATACGGAGCTCACGAAACCGAGCATGCGAGTTCCGCCGGGCACCTTCGGCGGCCTGGATGCCTCGCTTTTCGACAAGATCGTGAGCCAGCAATTGCCGCCCGGACCTGGGCCGGCCCCCCAGCCCCACCCCACGGCGCCCCAGCCCGGCGCCCACGCGAACCGGACGGAGCACTAGCATGTTGGGCAAGCTGTCCTGGGCGGCCATCCCGCTCAACCAGCCCATTCCGTTGGTGGCCGCGAGCGTCGTGGGCGCCGCGCTCCTCTGCGTGCTGGCCCTCATCGTTATCAAGGGCTGGCTGCCCTACTTGTGGCGCGAGTGGATCACCAGCGTCGACCACAAGCGCATCGGCGTCATGTATTGCGTGCTGGCGCTGGTCATGCTGGTGCGCGGCTTCTCCGACGCCATCATGATGCGCACCCAGCAGGCGCTGGCCTTCCGGGCGCCGGGCTACCTGCCGCCCGAGCACTACGACCAGATATTCTCCGCCCACGGGACGCTGATGATCTTCTTCGTCGGCATGCCCTTCGTCGTCGGGCTGATGAACTTCGCCGTCCCGCTCCAGCTCGGCATCCGCGACGTCGCGTTTCCCACCCTCAACAACGTCAGCTTCTGGCTCACCGCCACCGGCGCGCTACTGGTCAACATCTCGCTCGTGGTGGGCGAGTTCGCCCGAACCGGCTGGCTGCCCTACCCGCCTTTGTCCGAACTCACCTACTCGCCGGGCGTCGGCGTCGACTACTATCTCTGGTCGCTGCAGATCGCGGGGGTTGGGACCCTGTTGTCCGGCATCAACCTCGTCACGACGATCCTCAAGATGCACGCGCCGGGCATGACCTACCTGCGCATGCCGATGTTCTGCTGGACCGCGCTCGCCTCCAACCTGCTCATCGTCGCCGCCTTCCCGATCCTGACCGCAACGCTCGGCATGCTGCTGCTCGACCGCTACCTCGACTTCCACTTCTTCACCAACGAGGCCGGGGGGAACATGATGATGTTCATGAACCTCATCTGGGCCTGGGGGCACCCGGAGGTTTATATCCTCATCCTCCCCGCGTTCGGCGTGTTCTCGGAGGTGGTCTCGACCTTTTCGCAGAAGCCGCTGTTCGGCTACCGCTCGATGGTGGCGGCGACCATGGCCATCTGCATCCTCGCCTTCAGCGTCTGGCTGCACCACTTCTTCACCATGGGCGCCGGCGCCGACGTAAACGCGATCTTCGGCATCCTTTCCATGATCATCGCGGTGCCCACGGGCGTAAAGGTCTTCAACTGGCTGTTCACCATGTATGGCGGCCGACTGAGCTACCCGCCGCCGATGCTGTGGACGCTCGGGTTCATCGTGACGTTCGTGCTGGGCGGCATGACCGGGGTGCTGCTGGCAGTGCCGCCGGCGGACTTCGTGCTGCATAACAGCCTGTTCCTGGTCGCGCATTTTCACAACGTCATCATCGGCGGAGTGCTGTTCGGCGCCTTTGCCGGATACAACTACTGGTTCCCGAAAGCTTTCGGCTTCCGGCTGCACGAGGGGCTCGGCCGCTGGGCCTTCTGGTGCTGGATCGTCGGGTTCTACGGGGCCTTCGGCCCGCTCTATGTGCTGGGCCTCATGGGCATGACCCGGCGCATGCAGCACTACGACGTGCCGGCCTGGCGACCCTGGCTGCTGATCGCAGCAGCGGGGGCGGCGATAATCTTCACCGGGATCATACTCCAGGCGGTGCAGCTTTTCGTCAGCATCCGCCAGCGCGAGTCGTTGCGGGACGAGACCGGGGACCCCTGGAACGGCCGCTCGCTGGAGTGGGCCACGCCGTCGCCCCCGCCCGCCTTCAACTTCGCCGTCCTGCCCAACGTGGAGGGCGAGGACGCCTACTGGGGCATCAAGCAGGCGCACCAGAGGCACGAGCTGGAAACGGAGCCGGAGTACGCGGAGATCGAGATGCCGCGCAACAGCGCGACCGGCGTCATCTGCGCCTTCTTCGCCACCGTTCTGGGCTTCGCGCTGATCTGGCACATCTGGTGGATGGCCGGCGCAAGCCTCCTCTGCGCCTTCGCCACCTTCGTCGCCTTCGCCTGGCGCAACCGGACGGAGTATACGATCCCGGCCGACGAGGCCGCCCGGATCGACCGGGCGAACCGCCAGGTGCGCCACGCGGCTCTCGCGTCCCGCCCCGAGCTCGTGCAGGCCGCCCAATGAACGACCCCAAGCCCGCCCGCAACTGGAGCTTTTTTGCCGGGGCGGTTACGGCCCTTGCGGCCCTGTTCGCGCTGCGCCCGGCACGCCATGGCGCACTCCAGCCGCAGCCGGGCCGCGTCGCGCCGCTCCCGGGCAAGGGCCGGCACGACCCAAACCACCTCGGCCACGGCAGCGGCTCCACCCGGGAGCCGAACACGGAGCACGCCGAGCGCGGCCCGGCCTCGAAGCGCATCATCGTCGGCTACGGGTTCTGGGTTTTCCTGCTAAGCGACGTCATCATGTTCTCCGCATTCTTCGCGGCCCACGCCGTCCTGTCCCGCGCGACGGCGGGCGGCCCCTCCGGCCGCGAGCTGTTCGACCTCACCAACACCGCCATCGAAACCGGGTGCCTCCTGGTTTCCAGCTTCACCTGCGGCCTCGCCACCATCGGCCTGCAAAAACGCCGCGGCGTGTATTTTTACGGCGCGATGGCGGCCACCTTCGTGCTCGGCGCCGTATTCATCGGGCTGGAGCTGCATGAGTTCGCGGGCATGGTCGCGGACGGCAACGGACCCAGCCGCAGCGCCTTCTTGTCGTCGTTCTTTGCCCTCGTCGGCCTGCACGGCCTGCACGTCAGCATCGGGCTGCTCTGGCTGCTGACAATGATGGCGCAGGTCTGGGCTAAGGGCTACCGGGCGGATATCCTCCGCCGGGTCATGTGCTTCAGCCTATTCTGGCACGCGCTCGACATCGTCTGGGTCGGCGTCTTCACCGTTGTCTATTTAATGGGAGTTGGGCCATGAGCGGCGCCACAGGACACGAAAGCCACCACGGCGACACCGCGCCAGGCGAGGGCGAGGGCGTCGGCGGCTACGTCGTGGGTTTCGGCTTAGCCGTGTTGCTGACCGCGATCTCCTTCTTCATCGCGCGCACCACGCTCGTGTGGCAGCCCAGCATCCCGGTCGCCCTGTTCGTGCTGGCCATCGCGCAGATGGGCGTCCACCTCGTGTTCTTCCTCCACATCACCAGCGGCCCCGACAGCACCAACAACGTCATGGCCCTGGCGTTCGGCGTGCTGATCGTCATCCTGGTCATCGGCGGCTCGCTCTGGATCATGGACCACCTCAACAACAACATGCCAAGCATGGAACGCGTCATGCAGATGCAGCGGTGATCGCGGTGTCATACGACCTTCGGCGGCGGTGCGCGGGCGCTGGGCATGACCACCCGAACCCGCACGGTCCAATGGCGCGCCTGACGGCTGGAAGCCCGGCCGCGGCCCTGGCCGCCGCCCTCCTGCTCATGGCCGGCGCAATGGCTTTTGCGCCAAGCGCCTGGGCGCAGGCGGCCAGGAACGGGCCGGAGTGGGACGGCAAGGACCACCAGCCGACCCAGGCGGGCGTGGTCCGGCGCGAGGACCAGGCGGGGGTCCGCCCACCGCCGGCCGTGGTCCAGCAGGACAAGCGGACCGTCGAGCAAATCGACAAGCAACTCCTGCACGAAGAAGCCGTGAAGCCGCCCTGACCTCCGGCTCCACCGAGGAGCACACACCGCGCCGCCCACCCCAACCTCGCATCAAACACCCGGTTCGAGATTCGCCTTCGCGCCAATGCGTGGCGCCGGTTCCCGCCAGCGCGAGAACCACCGGCTCGCCCGTTCCAGCGCCAGATAGACCACCGGCGTGGTGAACAAGGTCAGCGCCTGGCTGACGATCAGACCGCCGACCATGGCATAGCCGAGCGGCTTGCGAAGCTCGGACCCCGTGCCGGAGCCGAGCATCAGCGGCAACCCGGCCAGCAGGGCGCAAAGCGTCGTCATCATGATCGGCCGGAACCGCAGCTTGCAGGCCTGGTAGATGGCTTCCTCAGGGTCCAGCCCCTGCTGCCGCTCTCCCTTCAGCGCGAAATCCACGATCATGATGCCGTTCTTCTTCACGATGCCGATCAGCAGAAGGATGCCGATCATGGCGATCACGCTCAGATCGTAGCCGCCGGCCATCAAGGCCAGCAACGCGCCCAGGCCTGCCGAAGGTAGGGTGGAGAGGATGGTGATCGGGTGGACCAGGCTTTCGTACAGCACCCCAAGGATGACGTACACCGAAATCAGGGCCGCCGCGATCAGGTAGGGCTCGGACGCCAACGAGGACTGGAACGACTGGGCCGAGCCTTGGAACGCGCCGGTCACGGTCGAGGGCATGCCGAGTTCGCGTTGCGCCTTCGTGATGGCCGTGACTGCCGTGCCGAGGGCGACGCCCGGCGCGAGATTGTAGGACAGCGTGATGGCCGCGTATTGGCTTTGGTGGCTGACGGCCAGGTAGTTCGTGGTAGTCGTGTCGGTGTGGACCAGCGCCGACAGCGGCACCTGCCGGTTGGTGATCGGCGAGGTCAGGTAAAGGTGATCGAACAGGCTGGCGTCGGCTTGCAAGGCAGGCGTCACTTCCAGCACGATATGGTAGGCGTTGAGTTGGGTGAAGTACTGGGCCACCTGCCGCTGGCCGATGGCGTCGTAGATCGTGGCGTCGATCAGGGCGGGCTGTATGCCGAACCGTGCAGCGGCGTCCCTGTCTATGGTCAGCGTCGCCGTGGCGCCGTTCGCCTGCTGGTCGGTGGCGAGGTCGGCGAGTTCCGGCAGCGTCCGCAGCTTATCCAGCAGACGCGGCGCCCACAGGTTCAGCTCGGCCAGGTCGGCGTCTTGCAGGGTGTATTGGTATTGGGTCCGGCTGAGCCGGCCACCCACGTTGATGTCCTGCGCCGCTTGCAAATAGAGGTTCACGCCCTCGATGGCGGCGATCTGCGGCCGCAAGCGGGCGATGATCTGGTCGGCCGAGGCGGTGCGCTGGTTCTGCGGCTTGAGGTTGATGAACATGGTCGCGCTGTTGAACGTGCTGCCGCCGGCGATGATCGAGAGGGCGCTGACGTCCGCGTCATGCGCCACGACCTCGGATACGGCGGCGATGCGGCGCCACATCGCCGCCGATGACACATCCTCCGCGCCTTCTGCGATGCCGAAGATGAAGCCGGTGTCCTGTTGCGGGAAGAATCCCTTCGGGATGACGTAGAACAAGGCGCCGGTCGACAGCAGCGTGGCCGTGAAAACCCCCAAGGTCAGCCGCTGGTGCCTCAGCACCCAGCGCAGCGCGCGTTCGTAGCCATCGAGCAGCCCGGCGAACATGCGCTCGGACCATTGGTAGAGGCGCCCGCGCGAGGCCTGCTTTTCGCTCCGCAGCAGGTAGGCGCACATCATCGGCGTCAGCGTGAGCGACACCGCGACGGACAGGACGACGGTGAGCGTGACGACGACGGCGAACTCCTGCAGCAGCCGGCCGACGATGCCGCCCATCAGCAGCAGCGGGATGAACACCGCGATCAGCGACAGGCTGATGGCCACGATGGTGAAGCCGATCTCGCCCGCGCCCTTGAGCGCCGCCTCCATCGGCGGCGTGCCGTCCTCGACGTAGCGGACGATGTTCTCCAGCATGACGATCGCGTCGTCCACGACGAAGCCGACAGCGATCGTCAGGCCCATGAGCGACAGGTTGTCGATGCTGTAGCCGAGCAGGTACATGCCGGCGCAGGTTCCCACCAGGGCCAGCGGCACCGTCACGCTGGGGATCACCGTGGCCCACACGCTGCGCAAGAACACGAAGATCACGAGCACGACGAGCGCGATCGTCAGCAGCAGCGTCCGCTCCACGTCGGCGACGCTGGCGCGTATGGTCTGCGTGCGGTCGGTGAGGAGCTGTAGGTCGACGCCGGCCGGAATGGCCGCCTGCAGCCGGGGCAGCGCGGCGCGGACCAGGTCCACGGTTTTGATGATGTTGGCGCCGGGCTGCTTGAAGACGGCGAGCGTGACGACGCGGCGGCGGCCTTGCGCGTCGGCCGCCCAGGCCGCCAGCTTGGTGTTCTCCGGTGCGGCGATCGCGCGCCCGATGTCGCGCACCCGCACCGGTGCGCCATTGCGGTAGGCGACGATCTCGGCGTTCCAGGGTTCGGCGGCGAGGAGCTGGTCGTTGTCGTAAACCGTGAAGCTCTGGTCCGGCCCGTCCAGCACCCCCTTGGGCGCATTGACGGAGGCGAGCACGATCTGCGCCCGTATGTCCTCCAGCCCGATACCCAAGGCCGCGATCCGGTCGGGGTCGATCTGGATGCGCACGGCCGGCTTCTGCTGGCCTCCGATCTGCACCTGGGCGACGCCGCTGATCTGCGACAGGCGCTGCGCCAGGATGGTGTCGGCGGCGTCGTCCACGGTGGTCAGCGGCAGGGATTCGGATGACAGCCCGAAAACCAGGATCGGCGGGTCGGCCGGGTTGATCTTACGGTAGGTCGGCGGGCTGGGGAGGTTGGTCGGTAACTGGCCGGTGGCGGCGTTGATGGCGGCAAGCACGTCCTGCGCGGCCGCATCGATGTTGCGGCTCAGATCGAATTGCAAGGTTATCGCGGTCGAGCCCAAGGCGCTGAGCGAGGTCATCTGCGTCATCGACGCGATGAGCGAGAACTGCCGCTCCAGCGGCGTGGCGACGTTGCTGGCCATGGTCTCGGGGCTGGCTCCAGGCAAGGTGGCGGTGACTTGGATGGTCGGGAAGTCCACCTGGGGCAGCGGAGCGACAGGGAGCAGCGGGTAGGCCGCCAATCCCAGCAGCAGCATTGCGGCCATCAGCAGCCCGGTGCCGATTGGCCGGCCGATGAAGGCCGCCGACGGGTTCATCGCGATCCGCCGGGCGGCGTCGCGTTGACATGCGTGCCGGCGCGGAGACGGAGCTGGCCGCCGACCACGACCACGTCGCCCGCCGCGACCCCACTTTGGACGACCGCGGTGCCTGCGGCGGTCTGCGCGACCTGAACGGGGTGCATCTCGACCGCCTGGTCGGCCTTGACGACCCAAACATACAGGCCGCCCGGCCCCCTCTGGACCGCCGCGGCCGGCACGGTGACGGCGCCGCGCCGGGTTTCGAGCAGCAGGCGGGCGTTGACGAACTGCCCCGGCCATAGCGCATGGTCCCCGTTCGGGAAGGTGGCCTTGAGCTGGATCGTGCCGGTGGCCGGATCGATCAGATTGTTGACCACCAGCAGCGTGCCCTCGCCCAGGAACCCGGTGCCGGTCCCGCTGAACGCCGTCACCTTGACCGGGATGCCCGATGCCTTGGCAGCTTCCTGCGCCCGGTTGACTGCCCCGAAGCTCGCTTCCGGCAGGGTGAACAGCAGCGAGATCGGCTCGATTTGGGTGAGCACGACCAGGCCGCCAGCGTCGGCGGCGTGCACGATGTTCCCGGCATCCACGAGGCGCACGCCGGTTCGGGCGGACAACGGCGCCCGTATCGTCGTGTAGTCGAGCTGGATTTGCGCGTAGTCGATCTGCGCCTGGTCCGTCTTGATCGCCGCCTCGAGCTGGGCGACGAGCGACGACTGGGTATCCACGCTCTGCCGCGTCGCGAACTGGCTGACCGCGAGCGTGGCATACCGGCGCAGGTCCAGCCGCGCATTGCCGAGCGAGGCCTCGTCGCGCGCCCGCGCCGCCTGCACCTGCGCGAGTTGCGCCTGGAACGGCCTTGGATCGATCTGGGCCAGAACGTCCCCGACGCGAACATCCTGGCCCTCGATGAAGTTGACGGTGTCGAGCTGCCCGTCCACGCGCGCCTTGACGGTGACTGTGTTCAGCGCCTGCACGGCGCCGAGCCCGACCATGTAGACCGGCACGTCCTGCCGCAGCGCCGTGGCGACCACGACCGGCACCGGTGGCGGCGTGGCGGCCGGCGCCGGCTTGGTTTGCCAATGCCACCAAGCCCAGCCGGCCCCGCCAAGCGCCGCAACAAGGATCAGCCCGGCAATCAGCAACGGCGATCCGCGCCGGGGCGACTTGGTTCGATGTGCGGCCGGCCGTGCCGCCGCGCTCACCGGGACGGTATCCGACGGTCGCGGTTCGACGGCGCGCTCGGAAACCGTGTCGGGCAAGCTCAGCCCTCCGCCTGCTGCAAGGACGGGGTTGCGCGGCCGAAACGCTTCCACCAGCGACCCGTGCCTGCGCCCTCCCGTCCAGGTGTTGGGTGTGTGCCGAAGTTGCCCGCCATGCTTCCGCCCGTCAGATTTCGCCCGTCAGATTTCGCCGATCGAAGGGCATCCGCTTGCCGCCGACGCGGGTGCGAAACGCTAAACGCCTGAAGCCGGGGACGGATGCACGAGAGATACGCGAGCCCAATTTCAGCGCGCGGGAGGTGGAATCTGCCCATGCGGCCGCACGAGAAAGATCGCGTGCGAACTGCGATGCGCCTGATCAGCAAGAACGCGATAACGCGAAGCTCCGGGTCGGCGTTGGAGCCTGACAACCGGCACGCAGGGCACTCGGTCCTTCCAGTCGGCGTTATTTAGGAGGAGGTAGCTCGATGTCAAATCAGTTCAAGCCGGAAACGGCGGCCCTGCTGCTGATCGACCACCAGGTCGGCGTCATGCAGATGATCAAGACCCTGCAGGTCGACGACGTCAAGCGATTGGTGCTTGCCCTCGCCAAGTCAGCGAAGATCCTCAAGATGCCCATCATTCTGACAACGAGCGTTGAGACTGCGTTCCAGCAGCCCCTCTTCAAGGAACTCGCCGAGCTTCTGCCGGACGAGTACGCGGCCCGGATCAAGCGCAAGGGCATCGTAAATGCCTGGACCGACCCCGATTTTCGGGCGGCGGTCGAAAAGACCGGCCGGAAGCAGCTGATCATGGGCGCGGTGACGACGGACATCTGCCTCGTCTATCCAGCAGTCAGCGCGGTCAAGGCGGGCTATGAGGTGCAGGCAGTCATGGACATCTCAGGCTCGCCCACCCAGGTCGGCGAGGACATGGCACGGCGGCGTATGGAGGCGGCCGGCGTGCAGTTGACGGCCACCAGCACGCTCATCGCCGAACTGGCGCAGGACTGGTCAACCCCGGAAGGCCAGAAGCTCGGGGAAATAATGGGCGCTTCCGTCAACCCCCCGGTTCGGCAGCTTGCTCCGACCGAGGCGGCTTCCTTGTAGGCTGGTCCCGACCGGGCCAGGCCCTGCCGGGAGGAGCAAGCCTCCCGGCAGGGCCACACGCCGTGGCTAGCGCGGGACCTCATGCAGGCGAAGCCGCGAGGGCCGCGCCGCATCGTGGTGGTATGTGTCCGTCCCGACCTTCTTGCCGTACCAATGCGTCATAGGCGCCTCGGTGATCGCGGACTCCCAATTCGAAATTTCCAGTCGCAGGCGCTCGCCCTTGCGGACCAGGACGGACAACGGCAGGAGCTCCACCCGGAGCTCGTACACGCTGCCCGGCTCGATCGGCTCGGCGCGGTCGTGCCGCAGGAACGGCCGCATCTCAGTCGAAAGCTCGGCGTCTTCGGCCCGGTGCGAGGCGCGAAGCCAGCCCTGGGTGAGCTTGATGAAGGGCGGCTTGTCGTCGCCTTCCGGCAGCAGCGAAAGCTTGACCATGATATCCATGTCCGGCTGATCGGATGAGGAGAAGAGGTGCAGCACGCCCTGGCCGGTAAACTCGCGGGTGCGCTCGAACGGCAGGGTCGTGTAGGTGTTCACGCGCTCGAAATGGTCGGGGACTCCGTCCTTTCCGATCACGGTGACGCCCGCCATCCATTTCGGGTCGGGGTAGCTCCAGCTCGTGGCCTCCGTGTCCGGCGGAGGGGAATCCAATACGAGCGAGCCATCGTTGAGCGAGTTCATCACGCCGCTCTTGGCGCCGCTCAAGAAAAGCTCCGTGATCGACGCGTCGGGCGGCGGCCAGCCCGCCACGGCGCGAACGGCGCCTTCGCCCTGCACGAACACGCGCACGTTCGGCCGTTCCATGACGCCGTTCTGGTGGCCCTTCAAGTGGAAGTCGTACCAGGGGAGGAGTTCGGATGTGTGGAAAGCCTCGGTGCCGAACAGGGCCTGCGTTTCGGCGAACGTGTGCGCGCCGACGATAAGCAGTTGCTTGGGCCCCTTGACCAGCCGGTAGCCCTCGAAGTTCCCGCGCAGGTGCAGCGCCGCCTTGCCCCATGCCCCGATCGAAAATACCGGGATGTCCACCTGGTCCAGCTCCCAGAACGGCGACCGGCGCCGCTGCCATTCATCGTCGAACTGGTGCTTGTACATGTCGTAGATGACCCGGTCCCGGCCGTTATCGGTCATCGACAGGCCGTTCGCCTGGTGCTGGAGCAGAACGGAGCCGAATAGCCACGAGTTCAGGAAACCCTGGATCGGCATCCCACCCTGATACATCCAGTCGCGGTACATGTCGGTGGCCCCGTCGAAGGGGCCGATGGTGACGAGGTGCGGCGGGCGGGTTCGCGCCGCGTTCCACTGGCTCCAGCAGAAGTGCGACATGCCGATCATGCCGATTTTGCCGGTGGACCATTCGAGCCCCGCCACGTGCTCGATCATGTCATGAATGGCTTCGCCCTCGTACCGCGAGACCGGGTCCCACACACCTTCGGACCTGCCCATCCCCGGGACGTCCATTGCGACGTACACGTAGCCATGATCGAGATAGAGCTGAATCGGCCCGTACTCGACGAATTGGAACACCGACGTCGCGACGGGGAGGTATCGCAGCGCCTTCTGGTAGGGAGAGGCCCCCAGCAAGACCGGAAAAGGACCGGTTTGGCCGGCCGGCCGATAGACGTCCGCGCGCACGACATCCCCGTTCCGGGTCGTGCACTCGATCTCGAACGGTTCAACGTTGACAGCGACCACTTTCGCCCCCTTGCAGCTCAGCGATTCCGAGGCTGCTGTGCTAGCATGCCGGCCTTGCGGCTGAACGGGCGAGGCAGCCTCCTGGTCCAGGTGGCAGCAACATCGCGACATTCCTTCCACGGACCATGCGCTCGTCGGCCGTGCCCCAGCGCACTCGGCTGAAAACCAGCGTCCGCCTACCCGAACAGGTCGTCCCGGCAGGCCTTCGTGAACTGTTCCAGCACGGCGAACTCCTCGTGCTCGGCGGCCGTCTGCCGCTTCAGGTCTTCATTCGGGCGATGGTACGTTTGCACGATCCGCTGCATGACGGCCTCGGCTGCCGCGATTGTCTTGTTCGAGGCGAACAGCTGCAACTTGCCCTTGATCGCGTACAGGGGAACCAGCTTGGAAAGATCGTCGAGGTCATGCGTCAGCGCGTCGGCGAACACCTTCGACGCTTCGTCGATGAACTCCCCGTACAGCTTCTCCCGGCGGGTGCTTTCCTGCGATAGCCGCTGAACGCGGTCCTGGTGGTGCTGGGTGAGCCAAGTCGTCCCAAACGAGGCCATCGCCCCGATCGCCGAACCGGCCAGCGCGGAGAACGCGGACAGATAGGCGGGGTCCATCATGGACGCCACGGCCCGGCGACTGAGGCAATCTCCACTTCGGTGCGCTCCAGCAGTTGCGGTCCACATGAAAGACCGTGCATTCTTTGTACGGTAATGCGCGGCTCCAGGTAAACGGCCTCAGGTAACCTGCGGCAACGAACGCGACAGGACACCTCGCGGACGCGCCATCGAACCGAGCGCCGTCTACGTGATTTCCGAGGCTGCCCTGGAGCCTGGCGGAAGCTATCATCGGCTCCTGCTGCCACAGCAGAGCGATGCGTTGCGATGCGTTACACGGAGATCGACATCTACGGCATCTACATATCTCCGTTCGTGCCGATGATGCTGGCTGCCTGGCTGATCACGATCGGCTTGCGCGCCATCGGGGACAGGTCGGGCTTGCTGACCTATGTCTGGCATCCCGCGCTGTTCGTGTTCTGCACCTACCTTGTGGTGCTCGCAGGCGTCGTCGTGCTGATTGCCTTATGACTCCGCCCCCCGCCGCCGCGTCTCGACCGGACGCACCCGAACCCGCCCAGGCCTTCGCAGCGCCGGAGCCCAAACCCAACGGGAAGAAAGCCGACGC
>CAXSDH010000021.1:3030-20059 GCA_964235765.1 uncultured Acetobacteraceae bacterium | reverse complement strand
CGGGCGCGAAGGCGGGCAAGAAGACGGGCGAGAAGGGGGACAAGAAGGCGGGGTTGCGGATCGTCCCGGTGCTGCTGACCGGACTAGCCGTCGTTGCGGCCGGGTTTGCCGGCTGGGTGATATGGGACTCCTACATGACCCCGCCCTGGACCCGGGACGGGCGGGTGCGGACCTATACCCTGCGGGTCGCGCCGGAAGTCTCAGGGCGGATCACCCACCTGCTGGTCGTCAACAACCAGTTCGTCCGCAAGGGCGAGGTCGTCATGCAGATCGAGACGGCGGATTACGTCACGGCTCTGGCGATGAACCGGGCCAAGGCCGAGCAGGCCAAGTCGGATATGGACAACAAGAAAATCCAGGCGGATCGCCGCAATCAACTGACCACGCTCTCCACCTCCGTCGAGGAAAAGGGAACCTACGCGAGCCAAGCGGCGATGTCGGAGGCGTCCTACAAGCAAGCCTTGAGCGACGTCGTCAGCGCCACCATCAACTTGAGCCGGACCCGGATCGTCTCTCCCGTCAACGGCTGGGTGACCAATCTTGCCGTCCAGGTCGGCGACTACGCGAGCAAAGGTACGCTCGCCCTCTCCCTCGTCGACGCCGACTCGTTCTGGGTTGAGGGATACTTCGAGGAAACCAGCCTCGAACGCATCTCGGAAGGCGACCCGGCGTCGATCCGGCTGATGGGATACAGGCACGTGACGCTCAATGGGCACGTCGACAGCGTCACGCGCGGGATCGCCGTCTCCAATGCGCAACCGGACTCGGCCGGTCTGTCCAGCCCCAATCCGGTGTTCACTTGGGTGCGCCTCGCGCAACGCGTGCCGGTTATCGTCCGTATCGACCATGTGCCCGAGGGTGTCCGCCTCGTCGCCGGCATGACCGCAACGGTGCAAGTCGAGCACAAGCCGCGATAGACCAACGTTGCCCCGACTGGATTCGCGCGTGGTCAGCCTTCGCGGTCGTCGCTGCCGCGCAACGTCTCCAGCAGCCAGAGCACGCTGCCCCGTGCCTTCATGCGAGCGCCGCGGTCCCAGGCTGGAATGGCGGCTGGATCGGCGGGATCGGCCGGGGACGCGAGCGCTTGGTCGAAGCGGGTCAGGGCTGCCGTCGCGCCGTCGATGTCATCTCCGCCGATCGCCGCCGCCACCGGCGCCCACTCGCGCTGCATCCCGAACTGGATCGCGGCCTCATGCAACTCGATGACGGCGTTCCCCGCATCGAGGGCGGCCAGCAGCCGATCGCCCTGCCTGGCCGGGATGTCGGCCGGAAGGACGGCGAGGCGGCCATAGATCCGCAGCGGCCAATCCATCAAGGAACGCGGCCGCCTCGCCAGGCTGCCCAGATCGCGGCGGGAGAGCGCAACCAGGCGAACCGCCCGCGCCGAGGAGGAGAGAGGCGGCAGGAGCGCCATCGCCACCATCGCGAGCACGAAGCCAAAGACCACGGCAAGCGTGCTGTTGTAGTACGACGACGTATCGTAGTTCGCCTCGTTCGTCGCCTGGAACAGGGGAAAGAACACCGCAAGGGTCAGGGCCACGCCGCTTTTTCGCAGAACCGGGATTTGGGATATCGCCGCGAGCGGCACGAGGAACAACGACAGCGCCGTCGCGAAGCCGAGGTAGTCTTGCCGGATCGCCGGCAGAACCGCGAACTTCAGCCCCGCCACGATGACCGCAATGCCGAGAAGCCCGATGAAGGCGCCCGTGGCGAGGGTCTGGATTTTATCGCTCAGGGACGGAACGTGGATCGTGACGATGAACGCGATGCTGATCATGAGCGGTCCGCTCGGCCAGGCCGTGAAGATCCAGATCAGGTCGGCGACCAGGTAAACCAGGAGGATCCGCCCCGCGTAGACGAGCGACGGGAGCAGGTCCGGCACGGCCCTGCGGCCCTGGCGCGGCGCATCCTCCGCCCTCTCCGGAGTCGCCAGCAGCGCGACGGCGTTCAGCGCCTGGACGAGTCCGCGCAGGCTTGCAGCCGCCCGGTCCAGCACCAGGCGGAATGCGGGATCACCGGTCGGCTCCGCCGCAAGCGCCCGGGCCGCTTCTTCGCACTGGTCCCGCAGCGGCGCCGGCGCGGCCGCAACCTGTTTGGCCCCGTCGGGCGTCACGCGCATGAGAAGCGCCGGCAGCGCCGGGGCGGCGGCGAGCGCCGCCCCGCGCGCCTGGTCAGGCGAAAGCAGGCTGAGATGAGCCGCGAGCGCACGCCACTCCGACAAGGCGGCGAGCAGGCCGTAGAAGCCTGCGCGCAACGTGCGGCGGCGCCGGTTCAGGTCGCGGCCCTCGCCGATCACGGGGTTCCACATCGGCCCGAGCGCCACCGTTCGCTTCAGAAGGTCAGCCCGCGCATCAACCGCCTCTGCGCCCGGGCGTGTATCCGGCTTCAGGCTCGCCGTGAGCTGGCTTAGGATGGCGGTCGCGATTTCCGCAAGTTTCCCGGCCACGGCGCGGCGGGTACGGCCGAAGCTCGTCAGCGACGCGACAAGGGTCGTGGCGGTGATGCCGATCGTTATCTCCGTCGTGCGCGAGAAGGCGATGGTCAGGACCGACCCCGGGTTGTCGATCGACCCGCTCACGATGATGCCGGCCGTGTAACCCGCAAGCGTTACTGCATAGCCGCTCGTGTTCTGGATGAACGGGTTCACGAACCCGCACATCCCACCCCACAGGGCGAGGCCGACCAGCACGCCGACCCGGCTTTGCGGGAAGCAGGCGGTGAGCGCCACCGCCACCGTAGCGCCGAGCAACGTCCCTAAAACCCGGAACCCGGCCTTGCGGAGCAAGCTGCCCAGCTCGAACTGGAACACCGTAAGCGCGGTCTGCCCTGCCCAGTACGGGCTTTCGAGTTCCAGATAGAAGGAGACGTAAAGCGCCAAGCAGCATGCCGTCGCGAGACGGACGCCGTACAGGACGAGCGGGACGGCCGCCGTCAACCCAGCCTTGGCTTTCTCGGCGAAGGTCGCGGGGGGCGGCGGCTTCGGCATCTCTCACCCAGCTCGCGTACACGGCACAGGATGACGTTCGGCTGGAAGCCGGAGCAAGGGCAGGCTCGGAAACTACGTAGGCGGCGCCACGGGACGGCCGGGCCGCCCCACCCCAGGCGCCCCGGCGTAGACGCCAGCGCGGGCGCGACGCCCTACGCAGTTTCCGAAGCTTCGCGAACCGCGTGGGCATGGCGTAAGCTCCAGCATGGCTCAAGGCGGCTCGTCCCAGGTCCGTCGTGGCTGCACCCGGTTCGAACGCGTAGGCCGCCAGGAAAGACGTACATATGTTTAGTGAACCCGCCCCTCGGCCCAATCCGGCACGGCGACCCGCGGAACCCGGGCGCCCTTGATGCCTGCGGCTCCCGGCCAGGGACGTCCGGCGCCGGCCCCATCGGCCGCGGCGTGAGCACGGGTGCGGTCCGCGCGGGGGAGGCCGGCCGCAACGCCCTGAGCGGCCCCGGATCGTCAGCACTGACGGCCCCCGCCGTCCGTAGCTGCCACGACTGCGGCAAGATCCAGCGCCTTGCCGCCCTGGGGCCCCGCGCGGCTGCCACCTGCACGGACTGCGGCGCGTCACTCCGCCGGACGAACGCCGGGACGCTGGACCTGGGATTGGCGCTGGGCTTCGCATCCCTGGTGTTCTTCGTGGCCGGCGCGACGTGCGTGCTGGCGACCGTCGAGGCGACGGGCCAGCAACGGACGGCGACGTTGCTTTCCGGCCCGGCCGCGCTGCTGCAGCAAGGCTTTTGGGAGCTTGCGGCCCTCGTGCTCGCCGTCACCGTCGCAGCCCCCGCAGCATGGATCGGCGCATCGCTCTATGTCTTCGTCGGGCTTCGGCTACGGCGGCCGCCGCCCCACATGCAAGCCGCCTTCGCCGTCGCGGGCCGCATCCGGACGTGGTCCATGCTCGAAGTCTTTCTCGTCGGATACTTTGTCGCGTACGCCAAGCTCGGCGCCCTCGTCCATATCGCGCCGGGTCCCGGGTTCTACGCGTTGTTCGGCGTGGTGGCGTGCATGACGGCCATGGATGCCCTGCTCGATCGCCAAGCCGTGTGGGAGGCGGTGGCCCGGCGCGCGCCCGCAGCATTCCCCCGGGCCGCCCTGGCCGCCACAATCGCCGAGCCCGGGGTGGTATGCTGCCCCACGTGCGAGTTGGCATGTCGCGTTGTGTCTCCCCACCCGCACGGGCCCCGCTCGCGCTGCCCCCGCTGCGGTGCCAGCCTGCGCGCCCGTAAGCCCGGCAGCATCCCGCGCACCGCGGCGCTTACCTTTTCGGCGCTGATCTTCTACGTGCCGGCGAACGTCTTCCCCGTCCTGACCGTCATCCAGCTCGGGCGGGGAAGCCCGAGCACCATCGTCGGCGGCGTCTGGGAACTGCTGCACGGAGGCCAATGGCCGCTCGCCGGGATCGTGTTCGCGGCCAGCGTCGCTGTCCCGGTGCTCAAGATCCTGGGCCTTGCCAGCATGCTGGCCGTGGCTCTGCGCCGCCGGTCCGCGCATAATCGGCAGTTCACCGCGCTCTACCGCGTCATCTCGGTTGTCGGACGCTGGTCGATGATCGACATCTTCATGGAGTCCATCCTGGCCGCCCTGGTCCAATTCGGCGCCATCGCAACCATCACGCCCGGCGTGGGCGCGCTGTCGTTCGCCGCCGTCGTCGTACTCACGATGCTGGCGGCCGAGAGCTTCGATCCGCGCGTGCTTTGGAGGCGGGACGCGTGACGGACAGCCCGGACGGGAACGCGGCCCCCGACGCCGGCAGCAAGGGCGCGACTCCGCCAGACGAGGCCGTCATACGCAAGCGCCGCCTGTCCTGGGTATGGCTCATCCCGGCGGCGAGCCTGCTGATCGGAGGCTGGCTCCTATGGACGTCGTTCGCCCACCGTGGGCCGCTGATCGAGATCACGTTCAGCACCGCCGGGGGGCTGCAGGCCGGACAGAGCGCGATCAAGTTCAGGGACATCCAGGTCGGCACGGTCGAGTCGTTCGACCTCACGCCGGACCACTCGGGTGTGATCATGCATGCCCGGATGACGAACCTGGCCGACGGGCTGTTGACCGACGGGGCCGAGTTTTGGGTCGTCAAGCCGCGCATTTTCGCAGGCGACATCACGGGTCTCACCACCGTCCTGTCCGGCTCGTATGTCGAGATGCAGCCCGGCGTCCCCGGCCGTCCCGCTCGAACCAGCTTCAAGGGGCTGGCAAACCCGCCGACCCTCTCGCCCGGCACGCCCGGCCGCCAGTTTCGCCTGACGGCGCCGCGACTTGGCTCGATCAGTATCGGCAGCCCCGTGTACTATCGGAACCTGGAAGTCGGCAAAGTCCTCGGCTGGGACGTCGCGGGCATGGCGGACAGCGTCACGCTTGCCGTCTTCATCGACGCACCGTATGACACTTGGGTGCATGACGATACGCGCTTCTGGAACAGCTCCGGTATTTCCGTGGAGCTGGGCTCGCAAGGCGTTGAGTTGCATGTCGACAGCCTCAAGGCGGCCCTCCTAGGCGCCATCACGTTCGACACGCCGACGGAGGCCGGAGCGGCCGCGAGCGCGGCCGGTGCAACCTTCGTCCTCTATCCCCGCCACGACCAGGCGGACACGGCAAGCTCGAAGAGCCGGGTCTTGCTTGCGAGCTACTTCACGGGCTCCGTCGGCGGCTTGGCGGTGGGCGCCCGCGTCACGCTGCAGGGCTCCGCGATCGGCAACGTGACCGCGGTCGACCTGCAGTTCAACAACGACACCGGCACGTCGCGCGTGCGCGCGGAAATGGCAATTCGGCTGGAACTCCTGAAGGCCGTGGGCGGGCATCCCCCGCGGCCTCTGCCCGAGTTGCTGCAAGCAATGGTCAAAAGCGGCCTCCGCACGCGGCTGAGCGGCGGCAACCTGCTGACCGGGCAAAAGGAGCTGGCCTTCGTCGTCGATGCGGACGCGCCGGCCGCGGAGCTGGCCAAGGAGGGCGACGTGTGGATCATACCGATCGATCCCGGCGGCAGCGGCGGGCTCGATGAACTCTCGGCGGCGGCACATAAGCTCCTGACGAAAGTGACGGCGATGCCCTTCGCCGAGATCGGGCAAAACCTCAACGCCGCGTTGGCAGGCGTGAGCGGCATCGCGAACGGGCCGCAACTGAAACAGGCGCTGTCCCGGTTGGACGCAGCGCTGGCCGCGACGCAGGACATGGTGCGGCATCTCGACGCAGGCGCCGCGCCCACCCTCAAGCGGCTGCCGGCAATCGCCGCCGAACTGCAGGACACGCTGGCCCAGGTGCGGAAGCTTGTGGGTTCGGTGTCCGCCGGGTCCGCAGGCGACGGGCGGTTCGGCCGCGACCTCGACCGGGCGCTCGTGCAGATATCGGAGGCGGCCCAAGCCGTCCGCCAGGTGGCCGACCTGCTCGACCGCCACCCGGAAGCGCTGATACGCGGCCGCACGGGCCGGGCGGGGGAGTAGACCGTGCGCTGGCTCACGGTCCCTTGCGCGCTCATGCTCCTGCTCACTGGCTGCGCATCCCCCGACCCGGCGCTGTATACCCTGGACGTCCGGCCGGGGCAGACCCGTGCGGGCGCGCGACGCGTGATCGTGGTCCGCAGCGTGGGCCTCCCCCGATATCTCGACCGGCCGGAGATCGTGCGCAACTCGGGAGAGGCCCGCATGCGCGTTTCGGCGAACGACTGGTGGGGCGAGCCGCTGGGTGTGATGCTCAAGCGGGTTCTGGCGCGCGACCTCGCCCAACGGCTTCCCGGCTCCAACGTCCTCGCGGATGGTGGCCCCATCTCCGTGCGGCCGGATCTGGAGGTCGAGGTGGAGTTCGAGCGGTTCGACCGCGAACCCTCGGGGCTGATCGTCCTGGCCGGGCACGTCGCCCTCGCGGGCGGGACCGGGGGAGGCGTGCTGCAACGGCTGAACGTCGTCGTCCCAGCCAACGGCCCTGCCACGCGGGACCAGGTCGACGCGATGAGCGACGCGCTGGGCCAGGCGGCCGAAATCATCTCGCGCCTCGCCGCGCCTTAAGGCGGCCGGGCCGCCCGGAAGCTTCGTGCACCCGGCATCCGTACAATCCGAGGCTTCACTCCAAGTTGCCGTGCGGCATGCTTTCCAGGTGCGCTCGCGCGTTCACCCTTGCCGCGGCCTACGCAGCCGCCGTGAGCCGGGCGCCGCGGCTTCGATCGTTCATGCCATCCTGAAGAGGGAAGACGCCCGATGGAAACGCTTCGCTACGCGGCCTATCTGATCGGGGGAATTCTCCTGACGAACGCGGTTCCCCATTTCGTGAGCGGGATCACGGGCCATGCCTTCCAGAGCCCGTTCGCGACGCCGCCGGGCAAGGGGCTGTCGTCCGCGACGGTGAACGTGCTCTGGGGCTTTCTCAATCTGGCCGTCGGGTACGTGTTCTTGCTCCGCGTTGGCGATTTCCAGATACGCTCCACGCTCCACGCGGTGTTGCTTGGGTGCGGTATCCTCATCACCGGGCTGTTCCTGGCCCGCAGCTTCGGCCGCCTCAATGGCGGCAACTTGCCAGGCGGCTGATGACCTCGAACCCATACGGAATTGTTGCTCCGGCACGACGGCGTGTCGGCAGCAAGATCACGATAACCGTGCCGATCGCCCGGCGTTCAATTGGAGTAAATTGTACGAAGTCGCAAAAGTTGCAGTCTGGCTTGAGGAAAAGACGCTCTGTCGAATGGTCCCGTGACGGTCCAACACAGTAGGTGACCGGCGCTGGAAGCGAGGAGGCAAATTCAGAAATGCCGGTCAACCGATACGCAACGCGCCCGCCGGCCTGGTGGCCGATATGAGCGCCGGGCAGGCGCAGCAGGCTCTCGCCGTCCAACTGCCGCCAAGTGCCGCCTCGCTTGCGGAACTGAGCCGGCGGCACTGCCTGGACAGGCACGCGCCGGCGACCGTCCTCGTCAACCGCGACCACCAGTGCCTGCACTCGTTCGGTCCGACGGAGCGCTACCTCCGTTTGGCGCCGGGCGACGCCACGCTCAACCTGTTCGCCATGGTGCGCGACGATCTGCGCGGCCATCTGCAATCCGCGATCCTCCGGGCCACCGAGGATGTCCAATTTCCGGAGGCGGACGAAGACGGCAGCAGCGAAGGCCCGGCGAACCCGTGCAGGGTCGAGGCGCATCGGGTGCAGCACGAAGGCCGTGACCTGCTCCTTATATACTTCATCGAGGAAGCCGGCCTCGATGAGCCCGGCTGCGAGTGGCCGGGCATCCCGATCTTGCCTCACCGAAGTGGCAGCGACGCGGTGGAGGGAGTTGTCCCCACGCTATCGGACGTGACGGAGGGATTGCGGGAGAAAGAGGCTCTTCAGGCTGCGACGCAGGAAGCCGAGCGGGCGAGCCTCGCCGCGTCGCGGGTTCTGTCGGCCGCGAGCCATGGCCTGCGTCGGCCGCTGCAGACGCTCGCCACGCTGCATGAGCTACTGGCCAAGCGTGTCCCGGACGCGGACCTCGAGCAACTGGTTCGTCAACTGGGCCGCACGCTGGACGGCATGTCGGTTAAGCTGGGCACCCTCCTCGACATCGACCCGACGGAGGTCGGGACCGCTCGGCCCGAGTCCGCTGACTTTTCCCTGGATGCGCTGCTTGACCAGGTTGAGGTCGAACTCGCGAATTTCGCCACCGCGCAGGCCTCGCCTGGCGCTTCGAGCGGTATCTCGGGCCAGAACCGCCGGGAGCAGTGGGCGCCGCCCCGGGCCCCAGGTCCCGGCGTAATCTTCCTGGTCGACGACAACGTCGGCATCCGAAGCGCCGTTCGGAGCCTGCTCGAAGGTTCCGGCCTCACCGTCCGAGACTTCGAGAGCGCGGAAGCGTTCCAGACGGCCCGCCGGCATGACGGCGAGGGATGCCTGCTGATCGGCGCATACCTTCCCGGCATTGGCGGCATCGAACTGCTGCGCCTGCTGCGCGAGACCGGGGACCCGCTTCCCGCGATCGTGATGACGGGCCACAGCGATGTCCCGATGGCGGTCGAAGCGATGAGGGCAGGTGCCGCGGATTTCATCGAACGACCGATCTCCGGGCCCGACCTGCTGCGCCGGATCGGACGTGCGCTGGAGCAAGCCCGGGGCACATGCGAACAGCTGAAACGGCGGGAGGACGCAGCCGGCCGGCTGGCATGCCTCACCCCCCGGCAGCGCAGCATCATGGACCTGGTGCTCGCCGGCTTGCCGAGCAAGAACATCGCAGCCGACCTGGGCATAAGCCAGCGCACGGTGGAGACCCACCGGGCCGCCATCATGAGGAGGACCGGCACCAAATCCCTGCCGGCGTTGGCCCGTCTGGCGACCTCGGCCGCGGGCCCCTCCTCCGAAGCGCCCCTCGTTCGCGCTTGGGAGCACAAGCAAGAGCCGTTGGCCGATCCACGCTGGCAGCAAGGCAATCCTCGCCGCCCCGCCCCGGACCGCAACCCCGGGGCCGGCCTGCGCTAAGCCCTTGTCGCAACATCGGGTTCGCTCGGGCTGGTGAGGGTTGATCGTTGCACTGGTGCCGGCCGTGGGCGTCGGGTATGTGCTCTCTCGCCTCAGGCGCCACCCAGGAGTTCCGACAATGGTCACCACATCCACCTACACAGCCACCACGCCGGTCGAAGCCGTCGTGCCGGACGACAGACTGACCCATCTCCGCAACCGCGTGTCCTGGGGAGCGATCTTTGCAGGCCTGGTCGCCGCTCTGGTCGTGCAGCTCCTGCTCAACATCCTAGGCATCGGGATCGGCGCTTCCTCGCTCGATGCGGCGAATACGGGCGAAAATCCGTCCGCCTCCGGTTTCTCGATGACCGCCGGGATCTGGTGGACCGTGTCGGGCATCGTCGCCTCGCTGGTCGGCGGCGTCGTCGCCGGGCGGCTGTGCGGCACGTCTGACAACAACACGGCGCGCTGGCACGGCTTCGTATCGTGGTGCGCGGCGACCCTGGTGATGTTCTACCTGTTGAGCTCGGCAGTCGGCGGAATCATCGGCGGCACGTTCAATGCCCTCGGCAGCACAATCGGCGCAGTAGGCCGCGGCGCTGCATCCGTAGTGTCCGGCGCCGCCTCGAGCTCGGAGGGCGATGCGTTGACGAACCAGGTCAAGCGATTGGTGAGCCCGAACGATGCCCAGAGCGCGCAGGACAACGTCGTCTCCTACATCCGGGCAAGCGTGAGCGGCGACAAGGCGGCGGCCGACGCGTCGCGCGATCGTGCCGTGGAGAGCCTTGCCAAGGCGGCCAACATCAGCCCGGACGACGCGAAGGCCCGGCTGCAACAGGCCGAACAGCAGGCCCGCCAGGCTGCCGACACGGCCAAGCAGAAGGCGCAACAGGCTGCCGAGGCGGCCCGCAAGGGCGTCGCGACCGCCGGCATCTTCGGCTTCGTGGCGCTCGCCCTGGGCGCGATCGCGGCCTTGTTCGGCGGCGGCATCGGAGCGGCTCGTCGTGAGACGACCGTCGTGGCTTCGCGCTCGCTCTGACGCACTCCTAACCTCGCAGCGGCACGCGACAGCGTGCCGCTGCTCCGCCCCCCTAGCCCAGCCGCGTGGGCTTCGAGGTCTCTCCGGCACCTGATCCGACAGTGTCGCATTCTTGCTGCATCCTATGGCCGCGGGCACGCCGAAAGCAGCGGGGCGGCGGTGTCGAGCCGAACCCGTCGCCGAAAATCCCGAACCGGGTGTTGTCAAGGCGAAGAAGCGCCGTGTAGCACCTTAGTGTCGCCGCATAGGCTGTCACAACCGGTCGGACCCACGCCTCCCGCATGCCCGAACACCCGCGCCCCCCCACCCGCCGCTGGCTCCCCGGCCTCGTGTTCGCCGCGTGCGCCGCCGGCCTGGTCGCCATCGCCATCTTCCTGCTGTCCCGGGACGAGCCGCTCGCCAGGCGGGACGATCCGCGGACGGAGAACGCCTATGTCGGCGGCGACGTGACCCGGGTGAGCGCCCGGGTCTCTGGCTACATCCGGTCCCTGCCGATTTCCGACAACCGCCCGATCCGGACCGGGGACGTGATCGCGCTGATCGAAGACGACGAGTACGTGGCGGCGAGGGACCAGGCCTTGGCCAATCTGGAGACTGCAAAGGCGCAGCTTGGCGTGATCAGCTCGCAGCAGCTCCAGCTTGTCGACCAAATCGGCCAGTCGCAGAGCAACGAGACAAGCACGGGAGCGGCAATCGAGCGTTCGTCGCCTGAACTGACCCGGCAAAGGATACTGGTCAACACGGACGCCGGGGTACGCCGGGCGCTCGACCAGGCCGTTGCCGACCAGCGGAAGGCCTTGGCCACGCAGTCCGGCGCGCATGCCGAGTATTTGGTGCGCAAACAGCAGACCGCGATCGTGGACGCGCAGAAGCGGCAAGCCCAGGCGACGATCGACGCCCGCGCCCGGGACCTCGACCTGTCGGATCTCAACCTCGCCTGGACCCGCGTGCTGGCCCCACGGGACGGGATGCTGGGGACCCGCCAGGTCCGCATCGGGGACCTTCTCAACACGGGCACGCAGATCGTGAGCTTGACCCCCCTCGATGGCGTTTGGGTGAACGCGAACTTCACGGAGCGGCAGATCGCCAACGTCCGCGTCGGGCAGCGGGCCACGCTTCGCGTGGATGCGTTCCCGGACCAGCCGCTCGAAGGCCGCGTCGACGGCATCTCGCCGGCCACGGGCGGAAAGCTCAGCGCGGCCACGCCCGACAACACCACGGGCAACTTCACGAAGGTGGCGGCGCGCCTGACGGTCCGGATCGGGATCGTCTGGGGTTCGAGCCCGCTGCTCGGGCAACTGCGGCCGGGCATGTCCGTCACCGCGACCGTCCTGACCGGGACGGACCCCGCCGGGAACACGAACTGATGCGGGAGGTGCTGATCCGCGCCGTGGTCGCCTCGCTCGCGCTGCTGGGGCTCGCGGCCCTCGTGATCGACTGGAACGAGCTGATCCGTCCTGGCGGCGTCCGATACACCAACGACGCGCAGCTGGACGGCAACCTCACCCAGCTCAAGGCGCAGGTCGCGGGCAACCTCGTGGAGGTGCCCGTGATCGATTACTCCCGGGTGAAGCGGGGCGACCTGCTTTTCCGCATCGACGACAGCGACTACCGGGCCAGGGCCGGGCGGGCGGGCGCGGACGTAGCCCAGGCCGAGGCCGCCGTCGCCGCCGCGGAAGCCACGTTGACGCAGCAGATCGCCCAGATCGACGTCGCGAAGGCAAAGATCAGGGGTGACGAGGCGGGCCTGGAGCTTGCGCGGCAGGAGCGGGCGCGGCAGGCGGCCCTGCTGCACACGGAATCCTATCTGGCGCGGGCCTGGCAGGACGCGCTCGCGAACGAGCACCAGCAGCAAGCCATGGTGGGGGGCGACCGCCGCGCCCTGAAAGCCCAGGAGGAGCAGGTCGAAGGCGCGCGGGCGCAGGTCTCCGCGCAGCGGGCGACCCTTTCCGCGCGACGCGCGTCCCTGGCCAGCGCGGAGGTGCAGTTGGGTTACACCCGCATATCCGCGCCGTTCGACGGCATCGTTACCGCGCGGCTCGCGCGCCTGGGGGAGTACGTCAGCTCCGGGACGGCGCTGATCACGATCGTGCCGATCGGGGAGGTCTGGGCGGTGGCCAACTACCGTGAGGTGCAGCTCGCGAAGATGCGTTCCGGCCAGCATGCCCGGATCACGGTGGACGCGGTGCCAGGCACCGTGTTCACCGGACGCGTCGACAGCATCGGACCGCTCAGCCAAGCGGAAGGGTCGGCCATGCCGCCGGATCGCGCCACCGGCAACTTCACGATGATCGTCCAGCGTGTGCCCGTGAAGGTGCTCCTCGACGTGCCGGCTGGCCTGGCGGAACGCCTGCGGCCCGGGCTGTCGGTCGAGGTGGACGTCGACACCGCGGGCGGCGTGCCGTGAGCCTCCTCGGGCCCACCTTCATCGACGGGCCACGCGGACCCGACGGAAAGCCGCAGGGGCCGGCGCCTCTGGGCTGGAAGATTTCACTCGGCCTCCTCGGGATCATCCTCGGAAGCTTCATCTCCAACCTGGACACCCGGCTCACGACGTTCTCTCTCCAGGATCTGCGCGGCGGGACCGGCTACGGAGAGGACGAGGCCAGCTGGATCGCGACGGCCTACAACGTCGCCGAGATCTTCGTGGTGCCCGTCACCGCGTGGCTGGCCAGCATCGTCTCGCAGCGCCGGGCTGCGGCTGCCGCCGTCGCGCTGCTCACCCTGGCGGGCGTGCTCTGCCCGTGGGCCGCGAAGCAAGGCTACGTGTGGCTCGTGGCCATGCGGTTCCTGCAGGGGCTGGGGGGCGGCGCGCTGATCCCGCTTCTCCTGGGCATCCTGCTGCGGTTCCTCCCGCTCCACCAGCGCATCTTCGGATTCGCGATCTATGCCCTCGTGACGGCGAGCACTCCGCTGGTCTCGGAGTCGCTGGCCGGGGTGTTGACCGACTCCCTCGACTGGCAATCGATCTTCTACGTCGGTGCGGCCCTCGGCCCCTTGGTGATGTTCCTACTCCTCATCGGCCTGCCGCTCGAGCCGGCGAAACCGGAGCTGTTTCGGAACACGGACTACGTCGGCATGCTCCTCCTGGTCCTGTGGCCGTCGCTGCTGACGGCAGCGCTCGGCGTCGGGCAACGGCTCAACTGGTTCTCGTCCCCGCTGGTCGTTTCCCTGTTCGTTTCCTCCGCCCTGCTGCTTGCAGCCTTCGTGCTGACGGAACTCACCCTGGAGAAGCCGGTGTTCAACCTGCGCCTGCTGGCGCACCTCAACTTCTCCGGCGGCCTGCTGGCCATCTTCGCCTTCTCGTTCGCGACCCTGATGACCAGCAGCGTGCTCCCGCAATTCGGGGCCGAGGTCCGGGGCTTCCGCGAGTCGCAGATCGGGGCCATCCTGATCTGGGCGGCGCTGGCGCAGGTGGTCGTTTGCGCCGTCGCCCCGTTCCTGCTGTGGCTGCTCGAGGCCCGGATCGTCCTCGCCATCGGGCTACTGATCGCGACGCTCGGGTCCTGGCTCGCGACCTACGTGACCAGCCAATGGGCCCTGGTCGACATCCTGCCCTCCCATCTTATACAGGCCTGCGGGCAGCCGCTGATCATGGTTCCGCTCATCGTCATCTCCACGTCGACGTTGAAGCCGGAGGACTCGGTTTCCGGCAGCACGCTGTTCAACATAGCGCGGTCGCTCGCCGCAGGGGTGTCGGGAGCGGTCGTCGGGGCGATCCTGACGGTGCGGGAGCGGGTCCACTCCAACACCATCGTGGACCACCTGACCGCGGGCGCCCCGGCGACCGTTCAGGCGCAGGCGGCCGGCGGCCTCGTCGCCGCGGTCAAACGCCAGGCGACGACCATGGCGGCCGCGGACGCCTATGGCTGGATCGGGGTCGTCACCCTCAGCGCCATGGTGCTCGCGGCCGTGCTGAGCGAGACCAAGCTGTTCCGCGCTCCGTCTGAAGCGCGTCGGAGAGAGGGCCGATGAGACGGACTTGCATGATCCTGCTGCTGTGCGCGTCCGAGCCGGCCCAGGCAGCTCCGCCCCCGGCCCAGACGGATGCCGCCTTCGACGCGGCGCTCTCGCAGGCATACCTCTACAACCCGACGCTGGGGGTCGAACGCCGCCGGCTGCGCGAAACCGACGAGGGCGTGCCGAAGGCGCTGTCCGGCTGGCGGCCCCGCGTCATGATCACCGGGAGCGCCGGGGTTTCGGCCGTGTTCGACAGCCTGGACCGGGCGCACCAGCCGGAGCGCCGCACGCCGCAGCAGGTCGAGCTCGCGCTGACGCAGCCGATCTATACCGGAGGCCGGGTCGGCGCGCAGGTCGGGCAGGCGGAGGCTCTGGTGAGGGCCGAACGCGCCGCGCTGCAGGCAAGCGAGGCGGCGGTGCTGCTGGCTGCGGCCACGGCCTACCTCGACGTGGTCCGCGACCAGCGGACCCTCGCGCTGAACCGGAACCAGCAGGCCGTCCTGGAGCGCACGCTGCGCGCGACCGGGCAGGAGTACATGGCGGGCTCGGTCACGCAGACCGACGTGGACCAGGCCCGCGCGAGGCTGGCCGACCAGCGCGCCACGCTGGCCCGCTCGGCCGCCACGCTCGGCATCTCGCGGGCCGTGTTCGAGCAGCAGGTCGGCAAGCCCCCGGGCGAACTCTCGATGCCGACACGCAGGCTGGAACTGCCGCGAACCCTCGACGCCGCGCTGGCGCTCGTGCCCACCAGCTACGACGTCGCGCAGTCCCGGGCCGCCCAGGAGGCGAGCCGGCTCGGGATCGACATCGCGCTGGCGGGGCTGCGGCCGCAGATCTCGTTCCAGATCTACGGTTCCAGGGTCAAGGAGACGGACGTGCAGGCCCAGCACCAGCGCGACAACGTCGCCGAGGCGTTGTTGCAGCTGAGCGTGCCGATCTACCAGGGCGGGGAGCAGGCAGCGAACGTGCGGCAGGCAAAGGAGACGGCGGCCCGCAGCCTGCTGCAGATCGACGTCGTGCTGCGCCAGGCGCGGATGCAGGTGAAGTCGGCGTGGGAGCAGCTCGAAGGCGCGCGGGCCCGCGCGGACCAGTACCGCCAGTCGATCGAAGCGAACATCGTGGCCGAGCGCGGGGTCACGCGCCAGCAATCGGTCGGCGCGCGCACCCTGCTCGACGTGCTCAACGCCCAACAGGAACGGCTCGCGGCCGATGTGAACCTGGCCGTGGCCGAACACGACGCCTACGTCGCCGCCTTCCAGCTCCTCGCCTCCACCGGCCAGCTCAGCGCCGAGAGGCTCGGCTTGGACGTGCCGATATACGACCCGATCGCCCATTACGACGCGACGCGGAACCGCTGGTTCGGGACCAAGCCCGCGCCGTGACATTCTGCCGCGTGCCGGGCGGCCCGGCGCAGCGGAACCCGCGACCCGGGGCTCGCGACCGGGGCTCCCGACCGGGCGCGCGAAACCCGCTCGGACAAACAGCACGACAGGAGGAACTCCATGGATCAGCCGATACCCGACCACAGCCCGCAGCCTGCGCCGCCTCGCCGGAAGCCCGACGGCTACCGGCGCGGACCGGCCACCGGCCACGCCGTCCCGTTCGGGCAGGAGCTCTCCCGGTGACCGGACTCGAGGAATACCTCAACGGCCACCCATCGCTCGATGCGATCCTCTTCGTGGCCCGCCTGGGCTTCGCGTCGATGTTCGTCTCGAGTGCCGTCGACAAGCTCCGCGGCGATCCCAAGGAGACCGAGATGATCGCGAGCTTGCACCTTCCCGCGCCCGCTTGGCTGGAGCGGCTGGCGGGCGCCATGGTGGGGCTCGCCGCGGCGATGCTGGTGCTCGGGGTCGGCACGCGGCTGGCTGCGGTGGGGCTGCTTGCGTTCACCGTCTTCACGACGCTCGCCTTCCTTCGCTACTGGTCGTTCCAGGGGCCACCAGAAGCGAAGCAGCCGATGAAGGCCACCTTCTATGCCAACTGGGCGGTGTCGGCCGGCCTGCTCTATCTCGCCGCCTTCGGACCGGGGCGCTGGGCGTTCGCGCCAGGATTTTGGTGAGAAGCAGGATTTTGGTGAAAGCAGCCCTCAAGGGAAATGCGGGGCGGAACCGCTTTCCCAAGTCTACTCACACGAGGCCTGGGGCCGCGCGCCTGGCGGGCGCTTGACCTGGATGCTCCCCTGACCGGCCGGCCCTTGCGTTCTCACCAGCGCCGCCTGGCGGGCGTCATCGACGCGATCGCCGCGGGGCGGACGGACGCGCGCGACATCCTCGCCGCGGTCACGCCCGGCGGCGGCAAGTCGTTGCTGCCGGTGCTGGCGGCGTCAGGGCTGATCCAAGCCGGCATCGTCGAGCGGGTCTGCTGGGTGGTGCCGCGGGACAGCCTGCGCCTGCAGGCGGAGGAGGCCTTCGCCGATCCGGCCTGGCGGGCGGCGCTCGGCCATGAGCTTTCAGTCCGCGCCGCCGACAACACACCGGACCCCAGCCGCGGATTGGCCGGCTACGTCACCACCTATCAGGGTGTCGCGGCCGCGCCCGGCCTGCACCTCGCCGAGTTCCGCCGCCACCGCACGCTGCTGGTGGTGGACGAGGTGCATCACCTGCCGGCCTTGGCCGACACGGACCCGG
>CAXSDH010000021.1:0-2930 GCA_964235765.1 uncultured Acetobacteraceae bacterium | reverse complement strand
CCCCGAAACAGACAAAGACCCGGCGAGCGCCTGGTCGCGCGCCATCCAGCCCATGCTGGAATGCGCCGCCGTGCGCCTGCTGCTGTCCGGCACGCTGGAGCGGGCGGACGGAAAGGCCATTCTCTGGCTGCCCTATCGCAAGGGCCCGAGGGCGCGAACCCGCGAGGTCGCGCTCGATGCGCCGGGCTGGGCCATCGTCGGCTACTCCCGCGCCCAGGCCTTGGCCGAACGCGCCGTGCTGCCAGTGACCTTCGGGGCGCTGGACGGCGAGGCGAGCTGGCGCGACGAGGAGGGAAGGGAGGTCGGCCCGCACCGGCTGGCGGCGGGCTACCCGGACGAGACCACCCGTCCCGCGCTGTTCACCGCGCTCCGCACCGGCTTCGCGGAGGCCCTGCTGCGGGAAGCCTTCCTGGCGATCCGCGATCTGCGCGCCGCACGGCGGCGGGAGCGGAGCCTGGCCGCGGACGCCGGCGTGCGCGGCTTGGGCAAGATGCTGGTGGTTGCACCCGACCAGGCCACGGCCAAGCGGTACCTCGAGATGGTCCGCGGCTGGATACCTCCCGCCCAGGCGGACACCGTGGCGCAGCTCGCCACCTCGGACGCCCCGCGGGCGCACGAGATCCTCGCCGCCTTCCGGCTGCGGCCGGAGCCGTCGATCCTGGTCACGGTGGCGATGGCTTATGAAGGGCTGGACGCGCCGGAGGTGGCGGTCGTCGCTGCGCTGACCCACATCCGCTCGCGTCCCTGGCTGGAGCAGATGGTCGCGCGCGCGACGCGCGTGGACCCGCATGGCGGGCCCTACCAAACGCAGCGGGCGCTGGTGTTCCACCCCGACGACCCCTTGTTCGCGCAGTTCCGCCGGCGGATGGAGACCGAGCAGGGGACCCTGGCACGGCCGCGGCCCGGCCAAGGCCCGAGCGCCCCGCCGCCTTGGCTGCTGGAACACTTGGCGCCAACCGCGGAAGGCGTCGTCCCGCTCGAATCCAACGCGCTCGCGCTGCGCTTCGATACGCTTCGGCCCGGCCCCGATCTGGTGATGCGGCGCCCGGAGCAGGAGGCGGCGCAATCCGAGATGCTGGAGGCGCCCTCGGCCATGGAACGGCGGCTGCGCGCGCGGCTGGGCGAGATGGTGGCGGCGCAGGCGGTGGAGGACGAGGCGGGCAGGGCGGGCTTCCGGGGCGGGACGGCGGGGCCGGGCCTCTATCATCGCTACAACGCCGCGTTGAAACGGGTGACCGGCAACAAGAGCCGGGCGCAGATGTCGCTGTCCGAATTGGAAGCGGCGGTCGGCTGGCTGGAGCGCAATCGGCTGGCGGATCAGCTGCACTTGCTGGATAACGACCCCCGGTACGCCTGGACTGCGCGGCGCAGAGGCGAATGGAAGCCGCCCGTCGGCAAAGTCGCGGGGTAGGCGGCCCAACCTTTACGAAATCTTAACGTATTGGATTGGGTTGAGGTATCGAGCGTTTATCCTGTTCGGCAGTAGACATCGCGCTTGGCTGCAAAACCATGAAAGACCAAGCATGTCCGACGTTCTGGTGCTGGTGTGCGGGACTGGCGGGATCCTGCTGATGGCGGCATACGCTGCCCTGTGCGAGCGGATCTAGCGTGGTGTTCGATCTTGTCCTGGGCGCGGCCGTGTCGGCCGGGCTGTTGATCTACCTGGTCTGGGCGCTGGTTCGCCCCGAAGACTTCTAGGACATCGCCATGACCCTTATCGGCTGGGCGCAGATCGCGCTCGTGCTCTCGCTCGTGTTCCTGGCGGCCGTGCCGCTGGGCCATTACATCGCCGCCGTGCTGACCGATCGGCGGACCGTGCTGTCGCCCGTCCTGGGCCCGGTCGAGCGCGGATTCTACGCCTTGGCGGGCGTGGACCCCAAGCGCGGGATGACGTGGAAGACCTACGCCGTCGCCCTGATCGCCTTGCAGGCGGTGCATTTCGCCATCCTGTATCTCATGCTGCGCTACCAGGACCTGCTGCCGCTCAATCCGCAGGGGCAGGCCGGGCTATCGCCGAAGCTCGCCTTCAACACCGCGATCTCGTTCGTCACCAACACCAACTGGCAAGCCTACGGCGGCGAGACGACGCTGTCCTACGGTAGCCAGATGTGGGGCCTCACGGTCCATAACTTCCTGTCGGCCGCCACCGGCATCGCCGCCGCGGCGATGGTCTCACGCGCCTTCGCGGGCGGGATGCTGAAGGAACTCGGCAACTTCTGGGTCGATCTGACCCGCATCGTCCTGTACGTGCTGCTGCCGCTCGTGATCGTCTATGCCGTGTTCCTGATCGTCTCCGGCGTGCCGCAGACGCTCGCGGGCTACGTGGACGCGCAGACGCTGGAAGGCGGCAAGCAGACCATCGCGCTGGGCCCGGTCGCCTTCCAGGAGGCGATCAAGATGATCGGCACCAACGGCGGCGGCTTCTTCAACGCCAACTCTGCCCATCCGTTCGAGAACCCGACCGCGCTGACCAACGTGATCGAGACCTGGTCCGAGATCGTCATCCCCTTCGCCCTCACCGTCACCTTCGGCGTCATCGTGGGCGACAAGCGCCAGGGTTTCGCGCTGTTCTGGACGATGGCGATCCTGATGATCGCCTTCGTCGTGTGCTGCTACGCGGCCGAGGCCGGCGGCAATCCGCTGTTGACCGCGGTGGGCGTCGACCCCGCCATGGGCAACATGGAGGGCAAGGAAGTCCGGTTCGGCGCCGCCATGTCGTCCCTGTTCGCGGTGACCACCACGGCCACGTCCGACGGCGCGGTGATCGCCATGCACGACAGCTTCACCCCGCTGGGCGGCATGGTTCCGATGTTCCTGATCCAGTTGGGCGAGGTCGTGCCCGGCGGCGTCGGCTCCGGCCTGTATGGCATCATCGTGTTCGCGCTGCTGGCGGTGTTCGTGGCCGGGCTGATGGTGGGGCGCACGCCGGA
>CAXSDH010000020.1:0-51108 GCA_964235765.1 uncultured Acetobacteraceae bacterium | reverse complement strand
CGCTGCCCAGCATGCGGTCGAAGCGGGCGCGCTCCACGTTCAGGATCTTGCCCTTGAGCGGCAGGATGGCCTGGAACTTGCGGTCGCGGCCCTGCTTGGCGGAGCCGCCGGCGCTATCGCCCTCGACGATGAAGATCTCGCACTTGCTCGGGTCGCGCTCCTGGCAGTCGGCGAGCTTGCCGGGCAGGGTGCTGACGTCGAGCACGCCTTTGCGCCGGGTCAATTCGCGGGCCTTGCGGGCGGCCTCGCGGGCCGAGGCGGCGTCCATCACCTTCTGGATGATGGACTTGGCCTCCTTGGGGTGGGTCTCGAACCAGTGCGAGATGGTGTCGGCGACGGCGGCCTGGACGACGGGCTGCACCTCGGAGCTGACCAGCTTGTCCTTGGTCTGGCTGCTGAATTTGGGATCGGGCACCTTGACGGACAGCACGGCGGTCATGCCTTCGCGCATGTCCTCGCCGACCAGGGCCAGGTTGTCCTTCTTGCCCATGCCCTCGGCATATTTGGTGACGATGCGGGTCAGCGCCTGGCGGAAGCCGGCGAGGTGGGTGCCGCCGTCGCGCTGGGGGATGTTGTTGGTGAAGCAGAGCATCGTCTCGTGGAAGCTGTCGTTCCAGCTCACGGCGAACTCCACCCGGATACCGACCTGGCTTTCCTCGGTGGTGACGGAGATTGGCTCGGCGACGACGGGGGTCTTGCTGCGGTCGAGCCATTGCACGAAGGCGACCAGGCCGCCGTCGTAGCGGAAGTGGGTTTCCACGGCGGGGGCGTGGCGCTCGTCGCTCAGCACGATGGCCAGGCCGGAGTTGAGGAAGGCGAGCTCGCGCAGGCGGCGTTCGAGGATGGCGTAGTCGAACTCGGTTTTGGTGAAGGTGCCGGAGCTGGGCTTGAAAATCACCTCGGTGCCGCCGGGCTTGGCGGAGGGGCCGATGACGCGGAGGGGCTCGGTGGTGTCGCCATGCTCGAAGCGGATGAAGTGCTCGAGGCCGTTGCGCCAGATGCGGACTTCCATCCACTCCGACAGCGCGTTGACCACGGCAGCGCCGACGCCGTGTAGGCCACCGGAGACCTTGTAGCTGTTCTGATTGAACTTGCCCCCGGCGTGCAGACGGGTCAGCACCACTTCGGCCGCGCTGACGCCTTCCTCGAGGTGGATGTCGGTGGGGATGCCGCGGCCGTCGTCGCGCACGGTTACGCTGCCGTCGCCGTTGAGGGTGAGCGCGCAATGAGTGGCGAAGCCGGCCTGGGCTTCGTCGACGGCATTGTCGATGATCTCGAACGCCATGTGGTGGAGGCCGGAGCCGTCATCGGTGTCGCCGATGTACATGCCTGGGCGCTTACGCACGGCCTCCAGGCCTTTCAGGACCGAGATCGATGCGGCGTCATAGGCTTCGGGCTCCGCCGGGGGCGGGACGGGGGCGGGAATCGGCTCAGGATTCGGGACGGCCTCGGACATGCCGGCAGGTTACCTCGGGATGGTTTGGAACGGAGTCACTATAAGCTGCTGGGCGGCGAAAGGACAGGGGCGGCCTCGGGGAATGCGGGAGGAAATGCGGGGTCGGGGTTAAGTTCGCCGCCCCCTGTCCGCAGGAACTCGGCAGTGCCGGCGAGCACGCGGAACGGCTCGGCGTCGGTGCCGGTCAGCATGACCTGGGCGGAGAGGCCGGCGAGCGCGTTCCACAGTGCGGCGCGGCGGGACGGGTCGAGGTGCACGGCGGGTTCATCGAGCAGCAGCAGCGGGGCGAAGCCGCGGGCGGCGGCGATCAAGGCGGCGTGGCCCAGCACGACGCCGATCAGCAACGCCTTCTGCTGGCCTGTGCTGGCCAGGGCGGCGGGCAGGCCGCTCGCGGCGTCCGCCAGCAGCATGTCGGCGCGGTGGGCCCCGTGCGCGGTGGGCCCGGTGGCGTCTTGCCGGCGGGATACCGCGAGGGCCTCACGCAGCCAATCCTCCACGGCCAGGGCGGGATGTTCGGCCAGATGGGCGGCGATGGGGTCGAGCAGGTCCAGGCGGGCCACGGGAAAGCCGCCGGCCGCGCCGGCCGCCAGGGCCGCGTTGAGGCTGGCGACGAGGCCGGCGCGGGCGGCGGCGACGGCGATGGCGTGCCGGGCCATGCTGTCCTCGACGCCGGCGAGCCAGGCCGGGTCGGCGGCACCCATGGCGAGCAGACGGCTGCGGCTGGCCATCGCGGTCTCGTAGGCGGAAACCTCCCGGGCGTGGCCGGGCTCGAGCGCCCAGACGAGACGGTCGAGAAAGCGACGGCGGCCGGCGGCGGCTTCCTGGAACAGGCGGTCCATCTGCGGGATGAGCCAGACGGCGGCGGCGGCAGCGGCGATGTCGGCCTGGTTGCGCGGGGGGGCGCCGTCGAGGCGGAAAACGCGGCGGTCCGCGGGGCCGTCAGGGGGCGTTCCCGTGCCGATCTCGAATTCGACGCCGTTGCGGGAAAGATTGCCGGCAACGCCCCACGGACGGGGGCCGTTCGAGGTCTGGCGGGCGAACTCGGCGATGCGGGCCTGTCGGAGGCCGCGGCCGGGCACCAGGAGGGAGACGGCTTCGAGGAGGTTGGTCTTGCCCGAGCCGTTCGGGCCAGTGATGACCGAGAGGCGCGCGGCGGGACGCCAAGTGAGGGAGGAGTAGTTGCGGAACTCGGTGAGCTTCAGGCGGGTGAGACGCAGCACTGCTGTCTTTCGGGCATTGGCGTAGTGCCTGCGGACCACCCTCACCCCGGCCCTCTCCCGTCGGCGGAAGCGGGAGCGGGAGCTAGACGCGCATGGGCATCAGAACGTAGAGGGCGCTGCCGTTGTCGGCGTCGCGGACGATGGTGGGGGCGGCGCCGTCCGAGAAGTGGAATTCGACCTGGTTTTCGATCTGGTCGGTTATGTCGTTCAAATAGCGGGCCTGGAAGCCGATCTCGAGCGGGGTCGAGCCGTATTTCACGCGGTCGGCGTCGAGCTCTTCCGTCGCGGTGCCCTGTTCGGGGCTGGCGGCGGATAGGGTGAGCAGGTCCTGCGCCAGGGACATCTTTACGGGGCGGGAGCGCTCGTTGCTGATGGCGGCGACGCGGGCGACGGCGTCGGAGAAGTCCTTTTTGCCGACGCGCAGCACCTTGTCGTTGTCGCGCGGAATGACGCGCTCGTATTCCGGGAAGGTGCCGTCGATCAGCTTGCTGGTCAGGGTGACGGGGCCGGCCTTGAACTGGATGCGGGTGTCGGACAGGCCGATCTCCACGTCGCCGCTCTCCTCGTCCAGCAGCTTGCGCAACTCGGCGATGGTCTTGCGCGGGATGATCACGCCGGGCATGCCGGCGGCGCCCTCGGGCACCGGCATCTCGACGCGCGCCAGACGGTGGCCGTCGGTGGCGACGGCGCGCAGCACGGGCCCGACGGCGCCTTCCGCGGCGTGGAAGTAGATGCCGTTCAGGTAGTAGCGGGTTTCTTCGGTGCTGATGGCAAAGCGGGTGCGGTCGATCAGGCCGCGCAGGTCGAGCCCGCTGAGCTTGAAGCGGTGCGGCAGTTGGCCCGCGGTCATGCTGGGGAAGTCGTCGATGGGCAGGGTCACGAGGCTTGTGGAGTAGCGCCCGGCGCGCAACTTCAGTTGGTTGCCCTCGCCGGCCACCTCCAGTTCCAATTCGGCGCCTTCGGGCAGCTTGCGGACGATCTCATACAGCGTGGCGGCTGGCGCCGTGGTGGCGCCATCGCGCGACGTGCTTGCAGGCACCTCCTCGACGACGGCGATCTCCATGTCGGTGGCGGTGAAGCTCAGCTTGCCGCCGGAAACGTCGATCTTGGCGTTGGCCAGGATGGGGATGGTGTTGCGCTTTTCCGCGACGCTTTGGATGTGGGCCAGCGCCTTCATCAGCGTGGCGCGGTCGGCCTTGAACTTCATGTGTCCGTTCCTGGTAGGGGTGCCGACTCGGCCGTCCCCGGGCAGGGAGTGTAACCCAAGCAGGGATCGTGGCAAACGCGGCAACGCAAGCGTGCGCCAGCGGGGCCCTAGCTCTCCAGCATGCGGCGCAGCAGCTCGACGCGCTCCTGGAACTCGGCGTCCTGCTCCATCAGCTCGGTCACCCTGCTGACGGCGTGCATGACGGTGGTGTGGTCGCGGTTGCCGAACTTGCGGCCGATCTCGGGCAGGGAGCGGCTGGTGAGTTGCTTGGCGAGGAACATGGCAACCTGGCGCGGCCGGGCGACGGCGCGGGCGCGGCGCGCCGACGTCATATCGGTGAGGCGGATGCTCCAATGCTCGGCGACCTTGCGCTGGATCTCCTCGATCGTGACCCGGCGGTCGTGCGCCTTCAGGATGTCGTGCAGCACCTCCTGCGCGCTTTCCAGGGTGATGGGGCGGCCGAACAGGTGGGCGTGGGCGACGAGCCGGTTCAGGCTGCCCTCCAGTTCGCGGACGTTGCTGGTGATTTTATGGGCGAGGAACTCCAGCACCTTGGCTGGCACGACCACGCCGGAGGCGCCGGCCTTGGCGTCCAGGATGGAGATGCGCAGTTCGAAGGTGGTGGCGTGCAGGTCGGCGACCATGCCGCAGCCCAGGCGGGTGCGCAGGCGGTCTTCCAGGCCGGAGAGGTCGGAGGGCGACTTGTCGGCGGAGACGACGATCTGCTTGCCCGCGTCCACCAGGGCGTTGAAGGTGTGGAAGAACTCCTCCTGCGTGTTGTCCTTGCCGATCAGGAATTGCAGGTCGTCCACCATCAGCACGTCCACGCTGCGGAGTTGCTCCTTGAACTCCATGGTGGATTGGCTGCGGATGGCGGCGATGAAGCGATACATGAACTTCTCGGCGGACATGTACTTGACCTGGATGGCGTCGCCTTCGCGCCGGGTCAGCTCGAGGCCGATGGCGTGCATCAGGTGGGTTTTGCCGAGCCCGACGCCGCCGTAAAGGAACAACGGGTTGAAGCCGGGGCTGGAGGGCCGCTCGGCGACCCGGCGGGCGCAGGCATAGGCGAATTCGTTCGGCTTGCCAACGATGAAGCTGTCGAAGGCGAAGCGCTGGTCGAGCGGGGCGGCCATCTCGGGCCGGGGATCCGGCCGTTCCTCCCCCGTTCCGACGACCCCGGGCTGGGCCGGGCCGGTGTCGGACGGGACCAGGGCGACCCCGTTGCCCACACGGATATCGACGCGGCGGATGCTGCCGTTCTCGGATTGCCACAAGGCGTTCATGCGGTCGGCATAGTGGTTGCGCACGTAATCGCGCAGGAAGCCGGACGGCAGGTGGATGGTCACTTCGTCGCCGTCCACGCCCACCAAGGTCATGTTGCGGAGCCAACTGCGGTACTCGACGTCGCCGACCTCCTTTTGGAGGCGGCCGCGAATGCGGGCCCATTGCGCGGCAAGTTGCTCCTGGGGAAGCGCGGAGACGATTTCTGCTTGCAATTGCTCGTCCGGGCGGCTGGGGATTTTGGTCACGAGCGTTGCCTTCCCATCCGCTATGTTGGGCTTTATCTGGCAGCTCCTTGGCTGGCGCTGCTGTGACAGTGATAAGTCAACGGCGTAAAAATCGCAACCTAAATGCGAAGATTATTGTAACAACGAAGAAACAAACAATAAAGGCGGACAGGTATGACTGTCCGCCTTCTGTCGAGAACCAGGATAGTGCTGCCCGTCGCGGGCTGCAACAGGAAATTAGGCGGAAACGAGCGCCTTGATGCGGGCCGAGAGGCGCGAGAGCTTGCGCGCCACGGTGTTGGCATGGATCACGCCCTTGCCGGCCGCACGCTGCATCTCGGGTTGCGCCAAGCGCAGAGCTTCCGCGGCCGCGGCCTTGTCGCCGGACGCGCAGGCGACCTCGACCTTCTTGACGAAGGTGCGCATGCGCGACTTCCGGGCCTGATTGCGCAGGGTGCGCTTGACGGTCTGACGGATGCGCTTGCGCGCCGATGCGGTGTTCGCCATGAAATCTCGATGTGGTTGAGGCTAAGGTGTGGTTGAAGCTGAGGTGTGGGCGAAGCTGAGGTTTGGGACGCCGCACGACGGCAGCCCGAGGGCCGTCGTTCTATGGAGGCGGGGGCGGGGTGTCAAGGCCGGGGGGAAGCGTCAACGGCGCGTGAAGTCCGCCTTGCGCTTCTCGGCAAAGGCGGCCATGCCCTCGCGCTGATGCGGGGTGCCGAACAGGGACAGGAACAGCGCCCGTTCGGCGCGCACGCCCTCGGCGAGGGTGGTCTCGAAAGCCACGTTGACGGCGCGCTTGGTCATCGCGGCGGCAACCGGAGATTGGGCGGCGATCTTGGCGGCGACCTTGAGCGCTTCACCCACCAGCTCCGCGGCGGGCACGATCCGGCTGACCAGGTTGCAGCGCTCGGCTTCGGCGGCGTCCATCATGCGGCCGGTGAGGCAGAGGTCCATCGCCTTCGACTTGCCGATGGCGCGGGTCATGCGCTGGGTGCCGCCGGCGCCGGGCATGACGCCAAGGTTGATCTCGGGCTGGCCGAAGCGGGCGGTGTCGGCGGCGAGGATGAAGTCGCACATCATTGCCAGTTCGCAGCCGCCGCCCAGGGCGAAGCCGGCGACGGCGGCGATGACGGGCTTCCGGACCCGGAGCACGGTCTCCCAATGGGCCGCTATGAAGTCGTTGAGGAACACGTCGGGATAGGAGCGGTCCTTCATCTCCTTGATGTCGGCGCCGGCCGCGAAGGCTTTCTCCGATCCGGTGACCACGATGGCGCCGATCGAGGGTTCGGCGTCGAAGGCGAGGAGCTGGGCGCCGAGTTCCTGCATGAGTTGGTCGCACAAGGCGTTGAGCGCCTGGGGGCGGTTCAGGCTGATCAGCCCCACGGCCCCGTGGGTCTCGACCAAAATCATCTCGGGGGGGATCATCTCGGGGGCGGGCATGCGGGCCTCGTGGTGGGGTGGCCGCGGTGTAGCTTAGGCTTGCAGCCGGGGGCAATAGAACGTGCTGCGGCCGGACTGGACCACGCGGGCGACGCCCCTGCAGATGGGGGGCCCCGGGCATTTCAGGCAGGGCTCGCCCTCCCGGCCGTAGACGCGCCAGGCGTGCTGGAAGTAGCCCAGCTCGCCATCGGGCTGCACGTAGTCGCGCAGGCTGGAGCCGCCGGCTTCGATGGCTTCGAGGAGGGTGGCCTTGATCTCGGGGACGAGGCGGCGCGTGGGGGCGTCGGCGGCGAGGCGGCTGGGGGCGATGCCGGCGCGGTAGAGCGCCTCGCAGACGTAGATGTTGCCGAGGCCGGCGACGACGCGCTGGTCCAGCAGGGCGGCCTTGATCGGGGTGCGGCGGCCGGCGAGCGCGGCGGCAAGGACCTTGGCGGTGAAAGCGGGGCCGAGCGGTTCCGGGCCGAGCCCGGCCAGCAGGCGGTGCCCCTCCTCGTCGGCGGTGGGCACGAGGTCGATGGAGCCGAAGCGGCGGGGGTCGACGAAGCCGATCTCCCAGCCGTCCTCGGTGTATAGGGCGACGTGCTCGTGCAGGAATGGCGCATTGGCGCCGTGCGGCCGGATGAGCATGCGGCCGGACATGCCGAGGTGGAGCACGACGCTGTCGCCGCCATCGAGGCGCATGAGGATGTATTTGGCCCGGCGGCGAAACCCCAGTACGCGCGCGCCGGTCAGGCGGGCAGCCAAGCCCTCCGGGAAGGCCCAGCGCAGGCCGGCGCGGCGGACCTCGGCCCGGCGGATGACGCGGCCTTGCAGCCGGGCTTGCAGGCCGCGCATCACGGTCTCGACTTCGGGGAGTTCCGGCATGGGGCGGAATGAGGCTATAGGCTGAGGGGATGAGCAGCAATCCCGAGACGGATTTCGGTTTCCGGCAAGTGCCGACCGCGGCCAAGAAGCCGATGGTGCGGGCGGTGTTCGACAGCGTGGCGCCGCGCTACGACCTGATGAACGACTTGATGTCGCTGGGCGTGCACCGGGCTTGGAAGCGGGAGTTCGTGACCGGGCTCGACCCGCGGCCAGGGCGGCGCTTGCTGGATCTGGCAGGCGGGACCGGAGACATCGCCTTCGGCTGGCGGGCGCGGGGCGGCGGGCCGGCGCTGCTGTCCGACATCAACGCGGCCATGCTGGGGGTGGCGCAGGGGCGGCAAGTTGAGGGCGTGCGGCTGCTGGTGGCGGATGCGGAGGCGCTGCCGCTACCGGATGGGTGCGTGGACCGGGTCAGCATCGCGTTCGGCTTGCGCAACTGCACGGACAAGGCGGCGGTGCTGCGGGAGGCGTGGCGGGTGCTGCGGCCGGGCGGGCAGTTCCATTGCCTGGAGTTCTCGCGCGTGCAGGTGGCGGCGCTGGCCGGGGTGTACGACGCCTGGTCGTTCAAGGTGTTGCCGCGGCTGGGGCGGGTGGTGGCGGGGGATGCCGAGAGCTACGTGTACCTGGCCGAGAGCATCCGGACCTTTCCGGACCAGGAGACCTTGGCGGGGATGATGCGGCAGGCCGGGCTGTCGCGCGTGCGGTTCCGCAACCTGACCGGCGGCATCGCTGCCATTCACACGGGCTGGCGGCTTTGAGCAAGCGGGTTCTGCTGGTCGTCAGCGGCGGCATTGCTGCGTACAAGGCGCTGGAGCTGGTGCGGCTGCTGCGGCGCGGGGGGATCGGGGTGGCGGCGGTGCTGACGCAGGGGGGCGCGCAGTTCGTGACGCCGCTGAGCTTGCAGGCACTGACGGAGGAGCGGGTGTATTCCGAGCTGTGGTCCCTGACCGACGAGAGCGAGATGGGGCACATCCAACTGAGCCGGGCGGCGGACCTGGTGGTGGTGGCGCCGGCGAGCGCGGATTTGCTGGCGAAGATGTCGGCAGGGCTGGCGGACGATCTGGCCAGCACGGTGCTGCTGGCGACGGATAAGCCCGTGCTGGTGGCGCCGGCCATGAACGTGCGGATGTGGGGCCACGCGGCGACGGTGGCGAACATGGCCCTGTTGCGGGGGCGGGGCGTGCAGGTGGTGGGGCCCGACGAGGGCGCCATGGCGTGCAACGAGTGGGGCTTCGGGCGGCTCGCGGAGCCGCCGGCGATCATGGCGGCGGTCGAGAGGCTGCTGGCGGGCGGGACGGGGCCGCTGGCAGGCCGGCACGCGCTGGTGACCAGCGGGCCGACGCACGAGCCGATCGATCCCGTCCGCTACATCGCCAACCGGAGCAGCGGGCAGCAGGGCCATGCGATCGCGGCGGCGCTGGCGGCGCTGGGCGCGCGGGTGACCCTGGTCAGCGGCCCCGTGCGGCTGGCGGACCCGGCCGGGGTGGCGGTGCGGCGCGTGGAAACCGCGGCGGAGATGCTGGCGGCTTGCGAGGTGGCCTTGCCCGCAGATGTGGCGGTGTGCGCGGCGGCGGTGGCCGATTGGCGGGTGGCGGAGGCTTCGGCGTCGAAGATCAAGAAGGTGGGGGACGCGGCGCCGGCGCTGACGCTGGTGCCGAACCCGGACATCCTGGCCCGGCTGTCGCAGCCCGGGGCCGGGCGGCCCCGGCTGGTGGTGGGGTTCGCCGCGGAGACGGACCGGGTGGTGGATTACGCGGTGGCCAAGCGGCGGCGGAAGGGTTGCGACTGGATCGTGGCCAATGACGTGCGGCCGGAGACGGGCATCATGGGCGGGGCGGCGAACGAGGTGCACCTGGTGACGGCCGGGGGCGCGGAGGCTTGGCCGCGGATGGCCAAGACGGAGGTTGCGGCCCGGCTGGCGGAGCGGATTGCCGGAGCGCTGGCTTGATCGCGATCCAGGTACAGCGCCTGCCGCATGGGATGGACCTGCCGTTGCCGGCCTATGCCACGGCGGGCGCGGCGGGGATGGACCTGCTGGCGGCGGTGGATGGGCCGGTGGTGGTGCAGCCCGGCGCGCGGGTGCTGGTGCCGACCGGGCTGGCGATCGGGTTGCCGCCGGGTCATGAGCTGCAGATACGGCCGCGGTCGGGGCTGGCGCTGCGGCATGGGATCGTGCTGCCGAACAGCCCGGGCACGATCGACGAGGATTACCGGGGCGAGCTGCAGGTGATCGTGATGAATGCGGGGGCTGCGCCGTTCACGATCGAGCGGGGGATGCGGATTGCGCAGGCGGTACTGTCGCCGGTGCTGCGCGCGGTCTGGGCGCCGGTTGAGACGTTGGACGGCACCCTCCGCGGCGCGGGCGGCTTCGGCAGCACGGGCGGCTAGGTTCAACGGCCCGCAACAGTCCGCTTGCTGACAGGACGGGGCAGACGGGCTAACAGCCCTGCATGTCCGAAACCAGCTTCCCCGCGCTCGCTTCGAGGCGCCGGCTGCCCAACCTGTTCGACCTCGTCGCGGGGGCCTGCATCCTTGGCGCGCTGATTTACGTGGCGGGGGTGGCGCGGGGGACGTTCGCGCCGCTGGATGCGGCCGAGGCGACCAGCATCAGCCTCGACCCCTGGGAATTGCCCGGCTACGCGGTGCGGACCACGCTGCGGATGTTCGCGGCGCTGATGTGTTCGCTGCTGTTTACGTTCACCTACGCGACGTGGGCGGCCAAGAGCCGGCGGGCCGGGCTGATTCTCGTGCCGGTGCTGGACATCCTGCAATCCGTGCCGATCCTGGGATTCCTCACCTTCACCGTGGTTTTCTTCATGGGCCTGTTCCCCGGGCGCGTGCTGGGAGCGGAGCTGGCGGCGATCTTTGCCATCTTCACCAGCCAGGCCTGGAACATGGCGTTCAGCCTGTTCCAGTCGCTCAAGACGGTGCCGGCCGACCTGGACGAGGCGACGCGCAGCCTCGGGCTATCGGCATGGCAGCGGTTCTGGCGGCTGGAGGTGCCGTTCGCCATGCCTGGTCTGGTGTGGAACACCATGATGAGCATGTCCGGCGGCTGGTTCTTCGTGGTGGCCAGCGAGGCGATCAGCGTGGGAGATACGACGTGGAGGCTGCCGGGCATCGGCAGCTACGTGGCGCTGGCCTTGGAGCAGCGCAGCATCCCGGCCGTGCTCTATGCGATATTGACCATGTTCATCGTGATCCTGGCCTATGACCAGCTGCTGTTCCGGCCCTTGGTGGCGTGGTCGGCAAAGTTCCGGTTCGAGTTGACGGCGTCGGAGGAGGCGGAGGACCCTTGGGTGCTGAAGCTGCTGCGGCGCACGCGGCTGCTGCGGGCGGCATCGGGGGTGGTCGCGGTGCTGTTCAACGCGTTCGGCGGGCTGCGGATGTCTGTGGCGCGGCGGGCGGGCCCGGCCGTGGAGCGCCGCACGCCACGGCTGGGCGATGGGGTGTTCCTTGGCGTTCTGGCCGTCGCCGTGGCATTCGCGCTGTGGCAGATCGCGGTGTTTGCGATGGGGTCGTTGACCTGGGGCGACCTGTTCGAGGCGGTGGGGCTGGGGTTGCTCACGCTGGTGCGGGTCGTTGTGCTGATGGTGCTGGCCACGGTGATCTGGGTGCCGATCGGGGTGTGGCTGGGGTTGCGGCCGAAATGGGGGCGGCGGGCGCAGCCGTTGGCGCAGTTCCTGGCGGCGTTTCCGGCCAACCTGTTCTTCCCGATTTTCGTGGTGCTGATCGTGCGGTTCCGGGGCAACCCCGACATTTGGCTGACGCCGCTGATGATCCTGGGCACGCAGTGGTACATCCTATTCAACGTCATCGCCGGCGCCAGCGCGTTCCCGGGGGACCTGCAAGAAGCGGCGCGCAACCTGCGGGTCGGCGGCTGGCTATGGTGGCGGCGGGTGATCCTGCCGGGGGTATTCCCGTATTACGTCACGGGCGCGATCACCGCCTCGGGCGGCTCGTGGAACGCGGCGATCGTCTCTGAGGTGGCGAGCTGGGGCAACACCAAGCTGGTGGCGCATGGGCTGGGCGCGTATATCGCGGAGGCGACCGCCGAGGGCGCGACCGCGCATGTCGTGCTGGGCGTTGCGGTGATGTCGGCTTTCGTGTTGGCGTTCAACCGGCTGTTGTGGCGGCCGCTTTACGGCTATGCGACGCGGCGGCTCACGCTTGGATAGGATGGCGGCGATGGACCAGAGCCTTGCGGACGGGCTGCTGCTGCAAGTCCGGGCGGTCCGGCAATCCTATCACAAGGATACCAGCGCCGACCTCGTGGTGCTGGACGACGTGGACCTGGCGCTGAAGCCCGGGGAGATCGTGGGGCTGCTGGGGCGTTCGGGTTCGGGGAAATCGACCTTGCTGCGGATCATCGCCGGACTGCTGACGCCGACAGCGGGGGAGGTCACGTGGCGGGGTCGCGCGCTGCATGGCCCGGCGGCGGGCGTGGCCATGGTGTTCCAGAGCTTCGCGCTGTTTCCGTGGCTCACGGTGCAGGAGAACGTCGAGCTTGGCCTGGAGGCGCAGGGGGTGGCGCGCGCGGAGCGGGAAAGCCGGGCGGAGGCGGCGATCGACCTGATCGGGCTCGGCGGGTATGAGAGCGCCTACCCGAAGGAGCTGAGCGGCGGCATGCGGCAGCGGGTGGGGCTCGCGCGGGCGCTGGTGGTGCATCCGGACCTGCTGCTGATGGACGAGCCGTTCAGCGCGCTGGACGTGCTGACGGCGGAGACCCTGCGCACCGACCTGATCGACCTATGGAGCGAGGGCAAGCTGCCGGTGAAGTCGATGCTGATGGTGACGCACAACATCGAGGAGGCGGTGCTGATGTGCGACCGCATCCTGGTGTTCAGCAGCAATCCCGGCCGGGTGGCGAGCGAGCTGCGCGTGCCGTTCCAGCATCCGCGCAACCGGCACGACAAGGCGTTCCGGCAACTGGTGGACGACATCTATGCGCTCATGACCCGGCGCGCCGCGACGCCGCGCACGGCGGCGCCGGCGCCACCCACCTTGGCGATGCAGTTGCAACCGGTCTCCACCAACCTGCTGGCCGGGCTGGTGGAGACGCTGGCCGCGCCCCCATACAGCGGCCGGGCGGACCTGCCGGCGTTGGCAGGGGTGTTGCAGCTGGAACTGGACGAGTTGCTGCCCATGGGGGAAGCGCTGCAATTGCTCGGGCTGGGCGTGCTGGAGGAAGGCGACCTGCGGCTCTCGGACCGGGGCCGGTTGTTCGTCGAGGCCGATACCGATGCGCGCAAGGAGATATTCGGGGCGGCCTTGAAGGCGAGCGTGCCCCTGGTGGTGCAAATCCGGCGGGTGCTGGACGAGCGGCCGGCGCACCGGGCGGCGGCCGTGCGGTTCCGTGACGAGCTGGAGGATTTCATGTCGCCGGACTACGCGGACCAGACCTTGGCGGCGGCGATCGCCTGGGGGCGGTATGCGGAGCTGTATTCGTACGACGAGGAAGCGGACCAGTTCTTCCTGGACGAGGCGGAGTAGGGCTGGTTCTCTGCGGCCGGAATAGGAGGGCCGCCATGATCGATCGCCGGACGCTGCTTGGGGCCGCCGCGGCCACGCCGTTGCTGTGGAGGCGGGCGTTTGCGGAGACGCCGCGGGACACGATCGTGATGGCCAAGCGGATCGACGACATCATCAGCCTCGATCCGCAGGAGGCGTTCGAGTACTCGGGCAACGAGATCAGCGGCAACGTGTACGAGAAGCTGGTCACGCCCGGGGAGGCGGACCCCACGCGGATCGAGCCGATGCTGGCGGAGAGCTGGTCGGCGAGCCCGGATGGGCGGACCTGGACCTTCCGGATGCGCGGGGACCGGACCTTTGCCAGCGGCGCGCCGGTGACGGCGGAGGATGCGGCGTTCAGCTTGCAGCGGGCGGTGATCCTGAACAAGGCGCCGGGGTTCATCATCGGGCAGTTCGGGTTCAACAAGGACAACGTGGCGGAGCGCATCCGGGCCCTCGATGCACGGACCCTGGTGATCGAGATCGCGGAGCGGCAGGCGCCGACGTTCCTGCTGTATTGCCTGTCGGCGGCGGTGGGCGGCGTGGTCGAGAAGAAGGCCGTGATGTCGCACGCCGAGGGGGGTGACCTCGGCAATGCTTGGCTGAAGGCGAACAGCGCCGGGTCGGGGCCGTGGGTGCTGCGGAGCGCGCGGGCGAGCGAGCTTGTCACGCTCGACGCCAACCCGTCGCACCCGCTGGCGGGCAAGCTGAGGCGGATCATCATCCGGCATGTGGCCGACCCTTCGGTGCAGTTCCTGCTGTTGCAGCGGGGCGATGCGGACGTGGCGCGGGACCTGTTGCCGGAACAGCTTTCCGCGGCGCGGGCAAATCCGGAGTTCACGGTCGTGTCGAAGCCGAAGGCCAGCGTGATGTTCATCTCGATGAACGTGACGACGCCGGCGCTGGCCAAGCCCGGGGTGCGGGAGGCGATCCGCTGGGCGATCGACTACCAGGGGATTGCGGCGAACCTGGTGAAGGACACGTTCACCGTGCACCAGGCCTTCTTGCCCGGCGGGTTCCCGGCGGCGGTGACGGAGACGCCGTTCCGCTTCGACCCGGAGCGGGCGCGCGCGTTGCTGGCGGCGGCGGGGTATGCGGATGGGCTGGAGTTGACGCTCGACCATGCGTCGAGCTCGCCGCGGGCGGAGATCGCGCAGGCGTTGCAGGCGCAGTTCCGGCAGGTGGGGATCAAGCTGACGCTCAATGCGGGCGAGGGGCGGCAGGTGCTGACCCGGATCAGGGCGCGGCAGCACCAGTTGGGCATCCTGCTGTGGGGGGCGGATTACTTCGACCCCCACAGCAACGCGCAGACGTTCTGCGAGAACGACGACAACTCGGACACGTCGCTCAATCGCACGACGGCTTGGCAGACGTCGTGGGCGGATGCGGACTTGACCGCGCGGACCAAGGCGGCGGTGCGGGAGGAGGACGCGGGCAAGCGGGTGGCGATGTACGAGGCGATGCAGCGGGATCTGATGGCGCGGGGCCCGTTCGCGATCATGCTGCAGGAGGTGGGGACGGTGGTGATGCGCAAGCCGGTGAGCGGGCTGGCGCAGGGGCCGATCTCGGACCGGACGGCGTATATCAAGGTGAGCAAGGGATAGGCCTTTCGCCGGGGTGCCGGGCTGACTATCTTCCGGCCAGGTATTTGGAGGCCTGAGATGATGAATCGCCGCACCCTGCTTGGCGCCGCCGGCGCGAGCCCGCTGATCTGGGCTGCCGCGTTCCGGCCTGTGTTCGCCGAGACGCCGCGGGACGCCGTGGTGATGGCGCACCAGATCGACGACATCATCAGCCTCGACCCGCAGGAGAGCTTCGAGTTCAGCGGCAACGAGATTTGCGGCAACGTGTATGAGAAGCTGGTCAGCCCGGACACCAAGAACCCCATCGATATCCGGCCGGAGCTGGCGGAGAAGTGGGAGACGACGCCGGATGGGCTGACGACCACGTTCCACCTGAAGCAGGGCCGGAAGTTCGCCTCCGGCAATCCGGTGACGGCCGAAGACGTGGTGTTCAGCCTGACGCGGGCGGTGGCGCTGAACAAGGCGCCGGCGTTCATCATCAACCAGTTCGGCTTCACCAAGGAGAACGCGGCCGAGCGGATCACGGCGCCGGACGCCAACACGGTTGTGCTGCGGATCGCCGAGGCGCAGTCGCCGACGTTCCTGCTGTATTGCCTGTCGGCCAGCGTGGGCGGCATCGTCGACAAGAAGACGGTGATGGCCAAGGCGCAGGGCGACGACATGGGCAACGCCTGGCTGAAGCAGAACAGCGCGGGCTCGGGGGCGTGGCTGGTGCGGAGCTGGCGGGCGAGCGAGGCGGTGGCGCTGGACGCGAACCCCAACCATCCGGAGGCGCCGAAGCTGAAGCGGCTGCTGATCCTGCACCGTCCCGATCCGAGCGCGCAGTTGCTGGCGCTGCAGAAGGGCGACATCGACATCGCGCGGACACTGAGCCCGGAGCAGCTGAAGAGCCTGGGCGGCAACCCGGACTACACGCTGGTGTCCCAGAGCAAGGCGAGCCTGGTCTATCTGGCGATGAACCAGAAGAACGCGAACCTGGCCAAGCCGCAGGTTCGGCAGGCGATCAAGTGGGCGATCGACTACAAGACGATCGCGACCAACATCACGCCCAACGTGTATGAGGCGCACCAGGCGTTCCTGCCGAAGGGTTTTCCGTCGGCGCTGACGGACCAGCCGTTCCAGAAGAACGTGGAGAAGGCGAAGGCCTTGATGGCGGAGGCCGGGCTGGCGGGCGGCTTCGAGATCACGCTCGACCACCAGAGCAACGCGCCGTTCGGCGACGTGGCGCAGGCGTTACAGGCGGACCTGGCGGCGATCGGGATCAAGGTGAACCTGCTGGCGGCTGAGTTCCGCCAGGTGATCACCAAGACGCGGGCGCGGCAGCATGAGCTGGCGATGCTGCGCTGGGGCTCGGATTACATGGACCCGCACAGCAACGCCGAGACCTTCTGCATGAACCCTGACAACGGCGAGACGGCGAAGAACCGCACGGTCGCGTGGCGCAGCTCGTGGCAGGACAAGGACCTGACCGACCGGGCGGCGGCCAACGTGAAGGAGCTGGACGGCGACAAGCGGGTGCGCGAGTACGAGCGGCTGCAGCGCGACCACCAGGAGCGCAGCCCGTTCGCCATCATGTTGCAGCAGGTGGAGGTCGCGGCGATGCGGAAGGGGGTTTCGGGGTTCGAGATCGGGCCGCTGTCGGACCGAAGCGTCTACGCGCGCATCCAAAAGGCTTGAGAGGGCTCCGCTCGCGGGGGTTCCGTTGAAGATGCGGCTTCGCGCCTTGGCCGCCACGGTCGCGAGCATCCCCATTACCCTGTTCGGGCTCGTGCTGATCACGTTCCTGATCGGGCGCGTGGTGCCGATCGATCCGGTTCTGGCCGTGGTTGGCGACCGGGCGCCGCAGGACGTGGTGGAGCGGACCCGGCGGGAAATGGGGCTGGACCGGCCGCTGCCGGAGCAGTTCCTGCGCTACACCGGGCAGCTATTGGCGGGCGACCTCGGGCGGTCGGTGATGACCAGCAATCGCGTGGCGACGGACATCGCGCGGTTCTTTCCGGCGACGCTGGAACTGGCGACGATCGCGCTGCTGCTCGCGGCCGTGGTGGGCGTGCCGCTCGGGGTTTATGCGGCGGTTCGGCAGGGGAGCTGGGTGGACCACTCGATCCGGGTGGTGTGCCTGTCCGGGCACTCGATCCCGGTATTCGTCCTGGCGCTGCTATCCCTGCTGCTGTTCTACGCGATTTTGGGCTGGGCGCCGGGGCCGGGGCGGCAGGACGTCATGTTCCAGGACATGGTGCCGCAGGTGACGGGGCTGCTGCTGGTGGATGCCGTGCTCGCCCGGGATTGGGACAGCTTTCGGGATGCGGCGGCGCATTTGGCGCTGCCGGCGCTGGTGCTGGGGGCCTTCAGCATGGCCTATATCGCGCGGATGACGCGGGCGTTCATGCTGGAGAGCCTGCAGGGCGAGTACATCATTACGGCGAAGGCGAAAGGGCTTTCGGCGGCCAGCGTGATCTGGCGGCACGGTTTTGGGAATATCCTGGTGCGGCTGGTGACGGTGATCGCGCTGACCTATGCCGGGCTGCTCGAGGGTGCGGTACTGACGGAGACGATCTTTAGTTGGCCGGGGCTGGGGCAGTATCTGACGGGCAGCTTGCTGAATGCGGACATGAACGCGGTGCTGGGGGCGACGCTGGTCGTGGGGTTGACCTACGTGGCGCTCAATCTGTTTTCGGACTTGATGTACCGGCTGCTCGATCCGCGGGTGCGTTAGTGGCGGTCACCCGGGATTGGCTGCTGACGGAGACGCCGGGGTCCCGGGGACAGGCGGCTTGGGGGCGGCGGTATCGGCTCTGGCTGCAATTCCGGCGCAATCCGCTGGCGATGGCCGGGTTGCTGGTGGCGCTGGCGCTGATCCTGTCGGCCGCATTTGCGCCGGTGTTGGCGACGTATGACCCGGGAGCGCAGAACCTGGCCAACCGGCTGGCGCGGCCTTCGGCGGCGCACTGGTTCGGGACGGACGAGCTGGGGCGGGACGTGTATTCGCGGCTGCTGTTCGGCGGGCGGATCACGCTCGGGATGGTGGTCGCCGTCGTGATCATGGTGGCGCCCGTGGGGCTCGCGGTGGGGTGCGTCGCGGGGTATGCGGGCGGCATTTGGGATCGGCTGCTGATGCGGGTGACGGACGTGTTCCTGGCATTTCCGCGGCTGATCCTGGCGTTGGCGTTCGTGGCCGCGCTGAAGCCGGGAGTGACCAGCGCCATCGCGGCGATCGCGCTGACGGCCTGGCCGCCCTATGCGCGGCTGGCGCGGGCGGAGACGCTGAGCCTCCGCCACACCGACTTCGTCGCGGCGGTGCGGATGACCGGGGCCGGGGCGGGGCGGATCGTGCTGCGGCACATCGCGCCGCTTTGCCTGCCCAGCCTGGTGGTTCGGGTGACTTTGGATATGAGCAGCATCATCCTGACGGCGGCCGGGCTTGGATTTCTCGGGATGGGCGCGCAGCCGCCCTCCCCGGAGTGGGGCGCGATGATCGCGACCGCGCGGCGGTTCATCCTCGAGCAATGGTGGGTGCCGACGTTTCCGGGGTTGGCGATCTTTGCCGCGAGCCTGGCCTTCAACCTGCTGGGCGATGGGCTGCGGGACGTGCTCGATCCGAAGCAGGGCGGCTGATGCTGGTCGAGATCAGCAACCTGCGGATCGGCTTTCCGACGCCCACCGGGTTGATGGAGGCGGTGCGGGGGGTTTCGCTGACCCTCGGGCAGGAGAAGCTCGGCATCGTGGGGGAGAGTGGGTCCGGCAAGTCGGTGACGGCGCGGGCGCTGCTGCGATTGCTGCCCGCCGGCGTGCGGTTGCAGGCGGACCGGCTGGCGTTCGACGGCATCGACCTGTTGCGGGCAAGCGAGCGGCAGATGCGCAGGATCAGGGGCAAGCGGGCCGGGCTGATCCTGCAGGACCCGAAGTACTCGCTCAACCCGGTAATGACCGCGGGCGAGCAAGTGGCGGAGGCTTGGCGCACGCATAAGGGCGGCAGCCGGCGAGTGGCGATGCAGGCGGCGGTGGATTTGCTGGAGCAGGTGCGCATCCGTGACCCGCAGCGGGTGGCCCGGGCCTATCCGCACGAGCTGAGCGGGGGAATGGGGCAGCGGGTGATGATCGCGATGATGCTGGCGCCGGACCCCGAGCTGCTGATCGCCGACGAGCCGACGAGCGCCTTGGATGCGACGGTGCAGGCGGAGATCCTGCGGCTGATCGAGGACCTGGTCAGCCGACGCGGCATGGGGCTGTTGCTGATCAGCCATGACCTTCCGCTCGTGGGGCATTTCTGCGACCGGGTGGCGGTGATGTATGCCGGCCGGGTGGTGGAGGAATTGCGGGCTGGCGAACTGGCCCGGGCGACCCATCCTTACACCCGGGGTTTGCTGGGCTGCATGCCGGCGCTGATGCATCCGAAAGCCCGGTTGCCGGTGATGGTGCGCGATCCCGCGTGGTTGCAGGCTTGATCGAGGTCGATGCCTTGCGGGTGCGGTTCGGGGCCAATGAGGTTGTCCGGGGCGTCTCGTTGTCGGTGCCGCGCGGGGGCAGCTTCGGGCTGGTTGGGGAGAGCGGGTCGGGCAAGAGCACGATCCTGCGGGCGCTCTCGGGGCTGAATGCGGATTGGACGGGGCGGATGGCCCTGGACGGAACGGCGCTGACCCGGCGGCGGACGCGGGCGTTCTACCGCCGGGTGCAGATGGTGTTCCAGGACCCCTATGGATCGCTGCATCCGCGGCAGACCGTGGACCGGGCGCTGAGCGAGCCGCTGATCGTGCATGGGTTGCCGGACCGGGACGCCCGGATCGCGCGGGGGTTGGCGGACGTGGCGCTGCCGGCCAGCGCGCGTTTCCGGTACCCGCACCAGCTTTCCGGCGGGCAGCGGCAGCGCGTGGCGATCGCGCGGGCGTTGATGGCGGAACCGGACGTGCTGCTACTGGACGAGCCGACCAGCGCGCTGGACGTTTCGGTGCAGGCGGAGGTGCTGAACCTGCTGCGCGACCTGCAGGAGCGGCGCGGGCTGACCTATGTGCTCGTCAGCCACAACCTGGCCGTGGTGGCGCATCTTTGCCCGGTAGTGGGCGTGATGCAGGGCGGCGAGTTGGTGGAGACGGTTGCGGCGGAGGACTTGCGGGCTGGCCGCGTTCAGCATCCGCATACGGCGGAGCTGCGGGCCTTGAGCGTCGAACTCGAGGGGTAGGGAGAAGAGGGAAGGCGGCGCCGGGCTGGCGGATTTTACGCCAAGTTTGCGCCAGCCCGGCTAGAAGTCGGCACGTCTCAGACGTTGCGGGTGGGCAACTCCAAGCCGGCTTCGTCGAACGGGCTGCCGCCGCCGGCGGGGAGGCTTCCACCCGGCGTCATGCGGTCGACGGCATGGGGCAGAAATTGCGAAAGCTGCGCCAGCAAGCCCTGCGGCTGCATCCCGGTCTGCTGGGACCATTGATTGATCTGGTCCTGGCCGAACACCTGTTGAAGCTGGTCAGGGCTGACCGGTTGGTTCGCGCCGGTGCCGACCCAGGAGTTGGCGATGTTGCCCATGCCGGCCTGGGTGAAGCGGTTGACCAGGCCGGAGAGGCCGGATTGCTGGCCGGGGCCGCCGCCGCCGCCGAGCATGGAACCGAGGACTGACTGGAGCGGCCCGGCGTTGGTGTTGCCGCCGAGCAAGCCGCCCAGCACTGAATCGAGTAGGCTCATCGCGCTGTCCTTTTCAAAGCGAGCCGCCGCACCTCTCGGCGCGGCGGCAATGACCGACGGTGGCTAGATCGTTCGCCGGCCGACGATGGCGTGGTAGATGAACAGAACGATGATCGCGCCGATGACGGCCACGAACATGCTGTAGAGGTTGAAGCCGTCCACGCCGCCATAGCCGAGCCGCGTGAACAGGAACCCGCCCACGACCGCGCCGATAACGCCGAGAACGAGGTCGGCTATGAAGCCCTCACCTTGTTTGTTGACGATCTTGCTCGCGATGAAGCCTGCGATCAAACCGAATATGATCCAACCAATTATCGACATTGTGACCCCCTACGCATGTTGCAAATAGTGGAAGCAACAACATCGTTCGCGGCGGATGGTTGCATGGCTGGGCTTAAACGTTGAAGCGGAACAGCAGGACGTCGCCGTCCCGGACGGTGTAGTCGCGGCCTTCGACCCGCATCTTGCCGGCCTCCTTGGCGCCGGTTTCGCCCTTGCAGGCGATGTAGTCTGGGTAGGCGATGGTCTCGGCGGCGATGAATCCGCGCTCGAAGTCGTTGTGGATGACCGCGGCGGCCTGGGGCGCACGGGTGCTGCGGACGATGGTCCAGGCGCGTGTCTCTTTTGGGCCGACGGTGAAGTAGGTGATGAGGCCGAGCAGGGCGTAGCCGGCCGAGATGACGCGGTCGAGGCCGCTGTCGTGCAGGCCCAAGCCTTCCAGGAAGTCGTGGCGGTCGGCTTCGGGCAATTGGCTCACTTCGGCCTCGATGGCGGCGGAGACGATCACGGCGCGGGCCCCTTCGGTGGCGGCGCGCTCGGCCACGCGGGCGGAGTGGGCGTTGCCGGCGGCCGCGGCGGCTTCCTCGACGTTGCAAACGTAGAGCACGGGCTTGCTGGTCATGAGCTGGAGGCGCCTGGCGGCCTCGGCCTGGTCGGGGGGGATCGCGGTCCGGGCGGGGTTGCCGGCTTGAAGGGCGGCGGCGATCGGTTCCATGAGGGCGACCTGGGTTTGAGACTCGCGGTCGCCGCCGCGGGCCTTCTTGACGAGGGCGGGCAGGCGGCGCTCGAGGCTGTCCAGGTCGGCCAACATCAGTTCGGTCTCGACGGTTTCGGCGTCGCGGATGGGATCGACGCTGCCCTCGACGTGCGTGACGTCGCCGTCTTCGAAGCAGCGCAGCACGTGGATGACGGCGTCCACCTCGCGGATGTTCGCCAGGAACTGGTTGCCAAGGCCTTCGCCGCGGGAGGCGCCGCGGACCAGGCCGGCGATGTCCACGAATTCGAGGCTGGTGGGCACGATCGTCTTGGATTTGCCGATGGCGGCAAGCGCCTCGAGACGCGGGTCGGGCACGGCGACCCGGCCGACGTTCGGCTCGATGGTGCAGAAGGGATAGTTTGCCGCCTGGGCCGCGGCGGTAGCGGTCAGGGCGTTGAAGAGGGTCGACTTGCCGACGTTGGGCAGGCCGACGATGCCGCAATTGAAGCCCATCTAAGCTGTTCCTTGGGTGAGAAGCGCGACGCGGGTCATGAACTCTTCCGGCTTGGCCGCGGCGAGCATGGGGGCGGCGTCGGCGACGGCGTCGAGCAGGTCGCCCACCCAAAGGTGGTCGGATTTGGCGAAGTCGCCGAGCACGTAGCCATGCACGCGCGCCTTGTCGCCGGGGTGGCCGATGCCGAGCCGAACGCGCCAGTAGTCGGCGGCGCCGAGGACGCGGTCCATGCTGCGCAGGCCGTTGTGCCCGGCGGCGCCGCCGCCCCGTTTGACGCGGACCTTGCCGGGGGCGAGGTCGAGCTCGTCGTGGAATGCGGTGATGTCGGCCGGGGGCAGCTTGAAGAAGGCGGCGGCGGGCTGCACGCTTTCGCCGCTGCCGTTCATGTAGGTGCCGGGTTTCAAGGCAAGAACGCGCGTGCCGGCGACCGTGCCTTCGGCCACCCAGCCTTTGAAGCGCTGCCGCCACGGGGTGAACCCGTGGCGGTGCGCGATGGCGTCGATGGCCATGAAGCCGATGTTGTGGCGGTGCCGGGCCATGCCGGGCTCGGGGTTGCCGAGCCCGACCCAGAGCAGCACGGTCTCGGTTATTTCTTGGCGGCGGGCTTCGGCGGAGCCTTCGCGGGCGCGCCCTTGGCGGCGGCGGCCTTGGCCGGGGCGGCAGCAGCGGGGGCGGCGTCGGCTGCCGGCTCGGCCGACTTGGTCGGGGCCGTGATGGTGGCGACGACGAAGTCCTTCGCGGCGGTGGCAAGGACGACGCCCTCGGTGCCTGTGAGGTCGGCCCAGTGCACGCTTTCGTTGATGTCCTTGGCGCCGAGGTCGGCGGTGAACGCCTCCGGCACGGCGTCCGGGTCGGCCAGGACTTCGACGGTGTGGCGGACGACGTTCAGCAGGCCGCCGCGCTTGATGCCGGGGGAGGTGGCTTCGTTCTGGAAGCGCACGGCGATGGCGACGCGGACCTTCTCGCCAGCGGCGAGGCGCTGAAAGTCCACGTGGATGGGCCGGTCGGTGACGGGGTGGAACTGCACTTCGCGCAGCAGGGCGCGGGACTGGGCGCCGTCGACGCTAACCTCATAGAGACGCGACCGCCAGCCGCCGCGATGTAGCTCGCGCATGACGATGCGGGGGTCGAGTTGAACCAGTGTGGGCGCCTGCTTGGCGCCGTAGATGACGGCAGGCACCATGCCTGCCCTGCGAGTTGCGCGTGCCGCCCCCTTACCAGCCCGCCCGCGCGCCTCGGCCTCGATCGACGTGAAGTTGGCCATGGTCTGCTCCTAACAGAAGTTGCGCCGGCCTCCAGGGGTGCCAGCGCGGCGGGCGGTGTAGCGGAATGCCGGCGTATGGGCAACCCGGCGCGGCCGATTATTGACCTTGGGGCGCAGTGCGGGGACGTTGTCGTCATGGAATGGGTCGTAATCCCGCTGATCGCGGTCGTTGGCTGGGTGCTGGGGCTCGCCGGCTACTTCAAGGCGCGCCGGGCTCTGGCGGAGGTCGCGGCTTTGCAGGCGGTGGTGCTGCGGCTGATGACGCCGGCGCCGGCCGCCGATCCGGCCGTCGAACCTTGGGCAGCCGAGGCTCCCGTGCCTGAGGCTCCCGTGCCTGAGGCTGGGCCGATCGCGCCCGATCCGGTGCGGCCGGAGCACGTGGCGCCATCCCAGGGTGCGCCGCCGCGGGTCAGGATCGATATCGAGGTGCTGTTGACGCAGCGCTGGGGGGTTTGGCTGGGGGCGGCGGCCTTGCTGCTGTCGGCGGTGTTCCTGGTGCGGACGGCGGTGGAGCAGGGTTGGCTGGGGCCGGGGCCGCGCTGTGCTTTGGCGGGGCTTTTGGGGTTCGCGCTGGTTGCCGCGGCGGAGTGGCTGCGGCGGCGGCCGTCGCCGGGGACGGGCCTGGCGGATCTGGGGCCGTCGGCGCTGGCGGCTGGGGGCGTGGCCGCTTGGTTCGCGGGCGCCTATGGGGCGGGGCCGCTGTATGAGCTGGCGCCGGCGCTGGGCGGGTTCGTGCTGTTGGGTTCGGCGGGGCTGGCGGGCTTGGCGCTGTCGCTGCGGTTTGGCGCCTTGGTGGGCGTGGCCGGGCTGGCGGGTGCGTTCGCGACGCCGCTGCTGGTGGAGTCGGACGGGCCATCAGTGCCTGGGCTGTTCGCCTATTTGCTGCTGGTGTCAGGCGCTTCGTGGGCCGTGGTCCGCTACACGGCCTGGGTTTGGCTGGGGTGGGCGGCGGCGGCGGCGGGTGCGGGGTGGGTGCTGTTTGCGGCGGGCATCGGCACGCGGGACGCGTGGGCGCCGGGCTTATTCGTACCCGCGGCGGCGGCCTTGAGCCTGTTCCTGCTGCCTGGCGCCGCGCTCGATCAGCCGGTCGGACGCCGGCTGTCCTGGGCGCCGCTGATGCTGCTGGGCATTGCGGGGCTGCTGCTGGCGAGTACCTCGGGCGAGGCTGCAGCTCGGCTGGGCGTGCTGTTGCTGGCGCCGCTGGCGGTCACGAAGGGGTGGCTGGAGCCCAGGCTCGCCTGGCTGCCGTTCCTGCCGGCGCTGCTGTTCCTTGGCGTGCTGCTGGGCTGGGCCTTGCCGGGATGGCGGCCGACCGGGGAGGCGATCTTTGCGGATGGCGCGATTCAGGCTGTGCTGCCCGGGGCGTGGGCGCCGGGCGTGATCGTGCCGTTGCTGGAGACGGCGGCGGCGATGGCGGCGTGGTTCGCGGCGGCTGGGCTGTTCCTTGAGCGGCGGAGCGCGCGGCCGGTGGCATGGTCGGCGCTGGCCGCGGCGACGCCGGTGGCGACGTTGGCCGTGACCTACGCGCAGGTGGGGCAGTTCCAACCTCGGATCGGCTGGGCTTTTGCGGCCTTGGCCTTGGCGGGCTTGCTGGTGGGGGCGGCTTGGCTGGCGCGGCCGGGGCTTCAAGGGATGCAGCGCGCCGGGGCGTATGCCGCCGGGGCGGTCGCGGCCTTGTCGTTGGGATGCGCGATCGTGTTGGACGAGGGCTGGCTGACGCTTGCGGTGGCGTTGATGCTGCCGCCGCTGGCGTGGATCGAGGGGGCGGCGACGCTTCCGGCGCTTCGGCGCGTGGCGGCGGCGGTGGCGGCGCTGGTGCTGGTGCGGCTGGTGGTGAACCCGTACGTGCTGGATTACCAGGTTGGCGGCTGGCCGGCGTTGAATCCGTTGCTGCTCGCCTATGGGGTGCCGGCCGGGTGTTTTGGCTTGGCCGCGGTGTGGTTCCGGCGGCGCGGGGACGATTTGTTGGTGAGCCTGCTCGAGGCCGGCGCCTGTGCGTTCGTGGCGGTGCTGGCGGGGCTGGAGGTGCATCACTGGGCATCTGGCGGCCTGATGCGACGGGAGCCGGGGTTCCGGGAAGTGGCGCTGGACGTGAGCGTGCTGGGGGCGGTTTCGCTGGTGCTGCAGCAGGTTGCGCTGCGCGGGCGGCGCGCGGTCGTCGGCATGGCTTCGCGGCTGGTGGGTGGCCTGGCGCTGCTGGGCGGGGTGGCGCTGATCGTGGGCAACCCGGCGGTGACCGGGGAGCGGATCGGGGCCTCGCTGTTCGGCAACGCGCTGCTGCCGGCCTATGCCGTGCCGGCGCTGCTGACGGTGCTGGCCTTGTGGAACGGGGCTTGGCCGCGGCGATTGTTGGCCGCCTATGCGGGGCTGGCCGGCTTCACCTGGGTGACCTTGCAGGTTCGGCAGGCGTTCCACCGGGGTCGGCTGGGGATCTGGGACGGCGAGGTGCTGGATGCCGAGTTGTGGGCCTATTCGGGCGCTTGGGTGCTGCTGGGTGCGGGGCTGATGGCGGCCGGGCTGTGGACCGGGCTGCGTGGGTTGCGGCTGGCGGCGCTTGGGCTGATCGGGCTGGCGGCGGCCAAGGTTTTCCTGGTGGACATGGCGGGGCTGGATGGGCTGTGGCGGGTGCTGTCCTTCCTTGGTCTCGGCTTGAGCCTGATCGGACTGGGGGCGTTCTACCGGCGGTTCGTCGGCGTGGGAGGCGGCGGCGACGGGCGTAAAGAGGAGGCGCAGGACGAGGCGCAGTTGGAGGTTCAGTGATGAAGAAGGCTTTGTTGGCTGGTGCGGGATTGGCCTTGTTGGCGGGGGGCGCCGCGTGGGCTCAGGCTCCGGGCGGGCCGCCGCCCGGTGGGCCGCCGGCGGGTGCGGACGGGCAGGCGCGGCCGGGGATTGAGGAAATGGGGCGGCGCATGCATGGGCCTGGCGGCAGGCCGGGGATGATGCGGATGATGCACGGCCCGAAGGCGGCGCGGTTCCATTTCAGCCGCGGGGAGAACGAAGTGGACATACAATGCGCTACGGACGAGCCGACGAAGGCTTGCGTGGATGCGGCGACGGTGTTGCTGGACAAGTTGGCGGCGCAGCGCTGACGATGGATTGCTGCCGCCAGAGGGAGAGGGTTCTAGGGAGTGCCCTTTCGCGGGGCCAGCGCCGATAGGCAAATCTCTTCGAAGCGGCGGGTGACCTGGGGCCAGGCGAACCGGCTGGCGACCAGGGCCCGCGCCGCATCGGACAGGCGGGTCTGGAGGGCTGGGTCTGCCAGCAGGTCTAGGATTGCGGTGGCGAAGGCTTGAGCGGTGTCGGCGGCGAGGAAGTGTTCGCGGTCGATGACGTCCAGGCCTTCGGCGCCGAGCCGGGTGGAGACGACGGGGCAGCCCATCGCCATGGCCTCGAACACCTTGATCCGGGTGCCGCTGCCGACGCGGAGGGGGATGGCGTAGACGTGGGCTTGGGCGACGTGGGGGCGGATGTCGTCGACGAAGCCGGTGAATTGCCAGGCGAGGCGGCGAGCTTTGGCGGCTTCTTGCAGGCGCTCGGGCGGGTTGCGGCCGGCGACGACGGCTTGGGCGGCGGGGCGCTGCTCGAGGACCAATGGCCAGACTTCGTCCATCAAGAACTCGATGCCGTCGATGTTGGAGCGGGAGTCCATGGAGCCGGTGAACACGACCGCGCCGCCGCCTGGGGGGGCGGGGGGCGGGGCGTGGTACGTGTAGTAGTCGGTGTCAACGCCGGTTTCGATGGGTTCGACGCGGGTTAGGCCGTAGGTCTGGCGGAGGGCGGCGGCGTCCCGGCTGGAGACGGCGATCACGGTATCGAAGCGGCGGAGGGTCTCGCCCTCGAAGCGGCGCATCTTGCGGGCTTGGTCGCGCCAGACGAGGCGCATCGGGCCGGTCGCGACTTCGGCGTGGCGGGCGAAGATCTCGGCTTCGACGTTGTGGGTGAAAACGATCGACGGGATCGCGAGGCTTGCGGGCAGGAGGACAGCAGCGTGGGGGAAGTCCACGAGGATGGCGTCCGGCCGGTTCTGGAGGGCTTGCAGAACGACGGCGCTACCAGCGGGAGAGGCGTCGGTGGCGACGGCGACGGGGAGACGGCCGGCGAGGGCGAGGGCCTTGGCGGGGCGCGACATGGCGGGTTCGGGCCAGGATAGGAATTGGTCGCAGACGGCGGCGGTGTTCTCGGCGTAGCGGCTGGCGCCGGCGGGGGCTGGGGAGGCGAGGGTGATATGGAAGGCGCCGCCCTTCATGTGGCGGAGCGTGTTGGCGGTGCGGATGCGGCCGCCTTGGTCGAGTGGGAAGAGGAAGCGGGGGGAGAGGACCAGCAGGCGCGGTGGGCTCACCAGCACAGGCCCTGGTAGGCCTCTCCGGCGTGGGCGCGGAGTTCGGGGAGGCCGGCGAGATCGAGCACGCGCTGACCGGTCAGTGCGGCGAGCATGGCGGGGCGGTCGTCGCGGCCGATGTGGCCCATGACGACGAGGCCGGCGCCTTTGAGGGCAGCGGCCGGTTCGGCGGCGAGCAGGCGTTCGAGGTGGGGGATTTCACGTTCGATGAAGGCGCGGTTGCTGCCGGTGAGGCGGGCGACCTGGACGGAGCGGTCGAAGATGCTGACCTCGTAGCCTTTGCCGAGCAGGCGTTCGGCGAGCAGGACGAAGGGGCTTTCGCGCAGGTCGTCGGTGCCCTGCTTGAAGGCGAGGCCGAACAGGGCGACGCGCTGGCGGCCATGCCGCGCGATGGCTTCGTAGGTTCGCTCGATGATCGCCTGGTTGCTGGGGAGGACCTGGTTGAGGAAGGGCGCGGGGACGTGGGCCTGGTCGGCGAGGGCGAGCAGGCTGCGGATGTCCTTCGGCAAGCAGGAGCCGCCGAAGGCGAAGCCGGGCTTGAGATAGGCGGGCGAGATGTTCAGCACGCGGTCTTCGCAGAACAGTTCGAAGGCGGCGCGGGCGTCGACGCCGAGGGCGGCGAGGATGGCGCCGCCTTCGTTGGCGAAGGCCAGCTTGACGGCGTGGTAGGCGTTGGCGAGGTACTTGACGGATTCCGCGACGCGGTAGGGCGCGACATGGACCTCGCCGCCGATGCCTTGGTAGATTTCGCGGAGCACGTCGCCGTTGTCGCCGGGTGCGGCGCCGATCAGGGTGTAGGGCGGCGCGTGGAAATCGCGGACCGAGGTGCCTTCGCGGAGGAACTCCGGGTTGGACAGGTATCGGAAGCCCAGGCCGTGCTGCTTGCCGCTGGCCCGTTCGAGGGCGGGGATGACGCGGTCCTCGGCGGTGCCGGGGGGGACGGTGGAGCGCATGACGACGGTGTGCAGGCCGGGCTTGGCGCGCAGTTCGTGGCCGATGGCGGCGACGACTTCGTCCACGGCGCGCATGCTGACGGCGCCGTCGGGGCCGCTGGGCGTGCCGACGGAGATGAAGGAAACCTCGGTGCCGGCGATGGCCTCGGCGATGCTGGTGGTGGCGCGGAGGCGGCCGCTGGCGACGCCCTCGGCGATCAGGCGGTCGATCTCGTCCTCGACGATGGGGGATTGGCCGCGGGCGAGCATGGCGACCTTGTCGGGCGCGATGTCCACGCCGACGATTTCGTGGCCGAAGTCAGCGAGGCATGCGCAGGAGACCGCGCCGACGTAGCCGATGCCGAGTACTGAGATTCTCATGCGGCGGAAGAAAGCCTATTCGGGCCGGGGCAACAAGGGCTGCGCGTTCTGCCGATCAGGAGGCGGGGGTCAGGGTCCAGGGGGCGGCGGGATTGCGGCCGGGTTCGCAGAACAGCGGGACGGCGTTCGGGGTGCGGACGTTGGGGGGCAGGGCCATATCGGCACGGAGGGCGCGGAACAGGGCGCCGTGGGCGACGACCAGGACGGGCGCTTCGAGGGCGAGGGCACGGTTGACGGCCGCGGTGGCGCGGGCGCGGAGGGCGGCGAAGGGTTCGGCGCCTTCGGGGGTGAAGCCGCCCTCGACCCAGTCGTCGAACCACTGGGCCATGGGCTGGCCTTCCTGGACGCCGAAGGCGACTTCCTTCAAGTCGGGGTCCAGCAGGACGTCGCGGCCGATGGCCTTGGCGGCTTCGCGCGCGGTGTCGTGGGCGCGGGAGAGCGGCGAGGCGACGATGGTGCGAATGCCGCGATGCCGCAGCAGCCCGGCGGCGGCCACCGCCTGGGCCCGGCCCACCGGGTTGAGCGGGATGTCGACGTTGCCCTGGGAGAGGCCCCGCGCGTTCCAGTCGGTCTCGCCGTGGCGGAGGAACCAGAAGGCGCGGGGCATGAGCATCAGGCGGCGAGGCCTTCCTGCTGCAGCATGCGCTGCACGGCGGGGCGGGCGAGCATGCGCTCGAGGTGGGCGGCGACGTTGGCGGGCAACTGCATGTTCATGCGCTTGGCGCCCCAGTAGGCGACGTAGAACAGGGCGGAGTCGGCGATGCTGTACTCGCCGGCGATCCACTGCTTGCCCTCGAGCGCCTTGTCCATCAGGGCGAACCCCTTCTCGACCAGTTCGCGGCCGCGGGCCTTGACCTTCTCATGGTCGGCTTCGCTGGGGGCGAAGTTGGCGGGGCGGAACAGCCGGGAGAAGCCTTGCATGTGGATCGTGGCGACGCAGTAATCCATCGCCTCCGCGGCGCGGAGCTCGGCCTCGTCGGTCTTGGGAAGCAGGTTGGCGGCCGGGTTGGTCTTGGCGAGGAAGTGGGCGATGACGGGGTATTCGGTGACGACGGTGCCGTCGTCGCGCTGCAGGGTGGGAACCTTGCCTTTTGGGTTAAGCTCGCTGAAGGGCGGCTTGGTCGTCTCGCCGCCGCGGATGTCGAGCTTCACGGCCTCGTAGGGCTTGCCGATCTCCTCGAGCAGGAGGTGGATACCGATGGAGCAGGCGCCAGGAGCGTAGAACAGCTTCATTTGGGTGCGTTCCTTTCTAATCGAACAGGGAGCTGACCGAGCTTTCGTCCGAGATGCGCTGCATGGCTTCGGCGAGGATCGGTGCAATGGTGAACTGGCGGATATTGGGGGCGGCGAGCGCTTCGGGCGTGGCGAGGATACTGTCGGTCATGGTGAGGCTTTCGACTTCCGACGCCGTGATGCGACCGACGGCGTTGCCTGATAGCACGCCGTGGGTGACGTATACGCTGACGGATTGGGCGCCGCCCGATTTCAGGGCGACGGCGGCGTTGCAGAGGGTGCCGCCGCTGTCCACGAGGTCGTCGACCAGGATGCAGGCCTTGCCGCGGACGTCGCCGATGATGTTCATCACCTCCGACACGCCGGCGCGTTCGCGGCGCTTGTCGATGATGGCGAGGTCCACTTCGAGGCGGGAGGCGATGCCGCGGGCGCGGGCGACGCCGCCGACGTCAGGCGAGACGATCATGATTTCGCGGCCGGCGAAACGGTCGTGGATGTCGCGGCTGAAGAGGGGGGCGGCGTAGAGGTTGTCCACGGGGATGTCGAAGAAGCCTTGGATTTGGCCGGAGTGGAGATCCATGGTGAGCACGCGATTGGCGCCGGCTTCGGTGATGAGGTTGGCGACGAGCTTGGCGCTGATCGGGGTGCGGGAGCCCGTCTTGCGGTCCTGGCGGGCGTAGCCGAAGTAGGGGATAACGGCGGTGATGCGCCGGGCGGAGGCGCGGCGGAGCGCGTCGAGCGTGATGAGCAACTCCATCAGATGGTCGTTGGTAGGGTAGGACGTGCTTTGGATGACGAAGACGTCCTCGCCCCTGACGTTCTCGTGAATTTCGACGAAGACCTCCATGTCGGCGAATCGGCGGACCGTGGCGCTGGTGAGCTGGAGGCCGAGTGCTTTGGCCACGGCCTCCGCCAGCGGACGGTTGCTGTTGCAGGCGACGATCTTCATCAGCAGCGGTTCCGTGGGGTCGCGGAGGTTCTAGCAACCGGAGTGGGGTGTGTCACCCCGCTGTCATTTCTTCGTTGCCGGGCGGCTGCCGCTGGCATTGATCAGCACGTCGCGGACGCCGCCCGCCGCTTCGTCGGCGACAACGACGGCGACGTCGCCCCAGTAACGGTCGAGGGTTCCGGGAGGGACTTCGTTCAGTTGCAGGATGCGGCCGCGTTCGTTTCCGGTGGTGTCGCTGATAATCCATTGCAGCTCGATGCGCGTGGCGCCCCCAGCGCCGGCGGCGGTGTTAACCTCGCCGCTGAGCTTGAAATCTGCGTTGGTGGGCGTCTCCTGCACGACGACGCCGAGGCCGGTGAGCTTGATGCGCATCTGGGCGGGCAGGCTGCGGTTGCCGTCGCCGGGGGCGCCGGTCACGCCGGTGAAGAAGACGCGGGCGGGGCGGTTCTGCAGGCTGTTGGGGTCGCTTTGACGCCGCGCGGCCTCGATGCGGTTGAGCAGGGAGGCGACGCCCGGGGCGGCCTGGGCGGCGGCGGCCTTCAGGATGGCCGGGTCGCCGCTTGCCCAGGCGCTGGCCGGGACCGGGGCGCCTTCGGAGATGCCCTGGGGATCGCCGGACGGGTTGCGGATTTCGTAGCTGGGCACGACTTCGGAGCCGCGCAGCTCGGCTGCCAGGACGAGGGACCAGTCGGTGCGGCGGGTGGAGGTGTGGGCGGCGGGGATTTCCTCGGTGAGGAGGGCTTCGGCCATGGCGTTGGCCCAGGCGGCGCCGGCCGCGTCCGGCAGCAGGGATTGCGTGGGCGACGGGACGGCGAGGCGGGAGGGCGGGGGTTGGGCGAGGCGCATGGCGTTGGCGCCGGGGTTGCCGAGGAAGGGCTGGGGCAGGTCGCCGCATGCCGCGAGGGCCAGGAGCAGCAAGAGAGCGGTCGGGCGGAGGGGCATGACGGGGCTATAGCATGACGGCGCTGATCTGGTGGCCGATCGGGCCACCGCCGGCGAGGGTGCGGCGGCGGTGGCTGAAGAAGCGGTCCGGCTCAGCGGCGGTGTCGGCGTCGAGGATTTCGAGCTGGGCCAGGCCCTGCAGGCGGGCGGCGCAGTAGCCGGCGAGGTCGAACTGCCAGTGCTGGGGGCGGCCTTTGGCGAAGAAGCCGGCGTGGGCCGGGTCGTGGGCGAGGATGGCGTTGCGGAGGTCGGGGCCGACTTCGTAGCTGGGCTGGCGGATGCAGGGCCCGATCGCGGCCGAGATGCGGGACCGGGCGGCGCCGAGTTCGATCATTGCCGCGATGGTGGCTTCGAGCACGCCGGCGAGGGCGCCGCGCCATCCGGCGTGGACGGCGCCGATGACCTGGGCTTCCGGGTCGGCGAGGAGGACGGGGGTGCAGTCGGCGGTGACGATGCCGAGGGCGATGCCGGGCTGGCGGGTGACGAGGGCGTCGGCGCGCGGCCCGGCGCCGGCGGCCCAGGGAGTTCGCACGGTGACCACCTGGGGGCCGTGGACCTGGGTGAGGCCGACGAGGCGGCCGGGAACCGCGCCCAGTGCGTGGGCGACGGCGGCGCGATTTGCGGCGACGGCCGGAGGCGCGTCGGCGCCGGACAGGCTGCAGTTCAGGCTGGCGAAGGGCCCGGTGCTGACGCCGCCGCGGCGGGTGAAGAAGCCGTGGCGCAGCGGAATGGCGGGGCTGGTGAGGCGTTCGGGTGCGAGGGCCTGGTTGGTCATGGCGCGAATCCGGCGGGGGTGGGGAGTGAGGGGTGGCAGAGGCAGAGGGCCTTGAACAGGAGGCCCATGCGGGTTGGCTCGGCCAGGCGTTGGGCGGCCTGCATGAGGGCGGCGGCGCGGGCGGGCGGCTGGGTGCGGGCGAGCCGGCCCGACCGCTGGAACAGGCCGAGGCGGGAAAGGAGCACCCCTTGCGGGATGGGGCCGTGGGCGGTGGCCCCGGCGCTGGTAGCGGCTCGGGCCAGGCTGGCGAAGTCGACATGGGCGGTGAGGTCGGCGTGGCCGGCGGCGGCGAGGGGGTCTGCGGACGTGCCGTCGCGGACGGCTTGCAGGCTGTCGCCGGGGGCGGTTTCGGCCGGGCCGTAGTCCAGGAACAAGGCGGCGCCGCCTTGGGTTGCGAGGCGGGCGGCAAGGGCTGACACCAGGGCCTGGGCTGGCTCGCCGACTTCGACGATCTCGCCATCGCGGGCGGGGCGGGCGGGGCGGGCGGGGCGGTCTGGGCCGGGTGCGGGCTGTTCGGTGAAGGCGCCGGCGGCCACGTGGCGCTCGGTCCAGACGACGCCCCGGCGGACGAATTGGCGGATGGGCAGGGCGTCCAGGAACTCGTTGGCGAGGAGGATCAGGGGGCCGCGAGGCAGGCTGGCGAGGGTGTCGTGCCACGTGGCCCGGGGTAGGAGCCCGGCCTGGAGGGCGCGGAGGCGGGGAGAGGTTTCGACCAGATGCAGGTTTTGGGCAGCGTGGAACCCGGGGGCGACGCGGGCGGCGGCGCGGAGGGCGTCGGCCATCAGGGTTCCGCGGCCGGGGCCGCACTCGGCCAGGAGCACGGGGGAGGGGCGGCCCATCGCCTCCCAGGTGACGGCGGCCCAGAGGCCCAGGATTTCGCCGAAGACCTGGGTGATCTCGGGTGCGGTGGTGAAATCCTGAAACGGGTCGTGGGTGGCGTAGTAGGCGGCGTTGGCGCGGGCCATGAAGACGTCGAGCCGTTCCATCCTAGATGGTTCGGACCTGGGACTTGGTGCGGAGGATCAGCCAGGCGCCCGCCAGGATCATGGGTAGGCTCAGGAGCTGGCCCATGGTAGCGCCGGCGAACAGGAATCCGAGGAAGGCGTCGGGCTGGCGGAAGAACTCGCCGATGATGCGGGCGATACCGTAGCCGACGAGGAAGACGCCGGTGAGGACGCCGAAGCGGGCCCGTATGGCCGGATTGCGGCAGAGCAGGGCCAGCACGAGGAGCAGCAGGGCGCCTTCCATGGTGGCCTGATAGAGCTGGCTGGGGTGGCGGGGTTCGGGACCGGCGACGGGGAAGATGGTGGCCCAGGGCAGGGAGGCGGGGGCCTCGCGGCCCCAGAGTTCGCCGTTGATGAAGTTAGCGATGCGGCCGAGGCCGAGGCCGATGGGGACGACGACGGCGAGGCGGTCGGCGAAGCCCAGGAGGGGGATGCGCTGGCGGCGGCAGTAGACGATGAGGGCCAGGACCACGCCGATGGTGCCGCCGTGGAAGCTCATGCCGCCTTGCCAGACGGCGAGCGCGCCCAGCGGGTCCTGGAGGTAGTGGAGGGGCTGGTAGAAGAGGACGTAGCCGAGGCGGCCGCCGAGGACGACTCCCAGGGTTGCCCAGGTGAGGAAGTCGTCGGTTTGCTGTTCGGTCGCGACCGGAGGGGAGAGGCGGGCCAGGCGGCGCATGATGCGCCAGCCGAGGACGAGGCTGCCGATGTAGGCGAGGGCGTACCAGCGGATGGCGAGGGGGCCGACCTGGACCAGGACGGGGTCGAAGCCGGGGAAGACGAAGGGCGAGATCATACGTAGCGTTCCGGGCCGGCAAGGTGGCGCTCGACGTAGCGGCGAATGCCGTCTTCCAAGGGCGTGAACTGGCCGGGGTAGCCGGCGGCGCGCAGGCGGTCCATGCGGGCCTGGGTGAAGCTCTGGTATTGGCCGCGCAGGGCCTCGGGCATGGGGACGAACTCGATGCGCGGGGGCTGGCCGGCCGCGGCCGACACGGCGTGGGCGAGGTCGAGATAGGTGCGGGGGGCGCCTGTGCCGAGATTGTAGAGGCCATTCACCTCGGGGTGGTCGAGCAGCCAGAGCAGGGTGTCGACCACGTCGCCGACCCAGATGAAGTCGCGTTGCTGCGCGCCGTCCGGGAGGCCGGGCCGGTCCGAGCGGAAGAGGCGGGCGGGGGCGCCCGCGGCGACTTCGTCGTATTTGCGCTTCACGACGGAGATCATGGGGCCCTTGTGGTACTCGTTGGGGCCGTAGACGTTGAAGAACTTCAGGCCGACCGTCTGGGCGGGCGCGGGCAGCCCGGCGGCGATGGCGGCGGCGACGCGGAGGTCGAAGGCGTGCTTGCTCCAGCCATAGAGGTTGAGGGGGCGCAGGCGGGAGAGGAGCGCTGGGTCGTCGTCGAAGCCTTGGTCGCCCTTGCCGTAGGTGCTGGCCGAAGAGGCATAGATGAAGCGGGCTTGGTTGGCCGCGCACCACTGCCAGAGGCGCCAGGAGAGTTCCACGTTGGTTGCCCAGACTTCGTCGCCGTCGGTCGCGGTGGTTTCGCTGTTGGCGCCGAGGTGGACGACGGCCGGGATGGGAGGGTTGGTGGCCAGGAAGGCGTCAAGCGCCTCGGGGCGCACGATGCGGGCGGGGGGGTGGCGGGCCAGGTTACGCCATTTGCCCTCAGTTCCCAGCCAGTCGGCGACGATGCAGGGCTCGCCGCGTTCGGCCAGGGCGGCGTGCAGGTTGGAGCCGATGAAGCCGGCGCCGCCGGTGACCAAGATCATGCGCGCGTTATAGGTGGGGTATGCGGGCTGACATAGCCCTCCTGCGTCCATATCTATGGCGCGCGTTCAGCAGGAGGCTGCCATGACCGATCGACCAAAGTTTTTCGACGACCTGGCCGGTGTTGCCGGCGGCGCGCTCTCGGCCTTGAGCGGGTTGCGGGACGAGGCGGAGAGCATGGTTCGGGCGCGGGTGGAAGAGGCGATCCGGAAACTGGACCTGGTCAAGCGGGAAGACCTCGAGGCCGTGCAGGAGATGGCGGCAAACGCGCGCGCCGGGCAGCAGTCGGCGGAGGCCCGCGTGGCCTCGCTCGAGGCGCGCATGGCGCGGCTGGAGGATGGCGGTGGCGAGGATGGGGCGTCGGAGGTCGATCCGGCCAGCATGCCGGCCCCGCCGCGGCCGGCCGATACCTCGGCGGATGGATCGGAAGTGGCGCCGGGAACGATGCCGCCTGGTTCGGGCGCGCCAGGTTCGTCGTCGCACCCCACCGATGCTGCCTAACGGGTGCGCTGCATGATTTGGCCGCGTTGCAGCTTGCTGCGGCGGCGGCGGGGCCGGTAGTCTGGGCTTTGCGCGATTCGTAGTCCGGCCGAGTGGCTGGGTGCGGCGCCGCGAGACGGCCCGGCCTGCCTTCAGATGGGGAGACCCCGCATGTCAGCCTTGAGTTACCATGCCGCCGAGAATGCGGCGAACCCGCTCGATATCGTGGAGCAACTGGTCGCTGCGAACGAGTGGGCCTTCGACCGTCGCACCGAGTCCGAGATGGCCGCGGAGGCGCCGGGCAAGTGGTGCGATTACGGGCTGTATTTCAGCTGGTCGCGGGAGATCAGCGCCATGCACTTTACCTGCGCGTTCGACTTGAAGGTGCCGGAGAAGCAGCGGACGGCGCTGTACGAGCTGTTGGCTTTGGCCAATGAGCGGCTTTGGATCGGGCATTTCGGCATGGACACGGATGATGGGATGCCGCTGTTCCGCCATTCCGTGCTGCTGCGCGGGGCGCCTGGCGCGAGTGCGGAAAGCCTTGAGGACATGGTGGACATCGCCATTACCGAGTGTGAGCGGTTCTATCCGGCGTTCCAGTTCGTGCTGTGGGGCGGCAAGTCGCCGGGCGAGGCGTTGCAGGCGGCGATGCTGGAGTGCGTGGGCGAGGCGTGACCGGCGCGCTGCCGCCGATCCTGCTGGTGGGCGGCGGGAAGATGGGCGGGGCGATGCTGGCCGGCTGGCGGGAGCGTGGGCTGGCTGCGTCCGTCGTCGTCGACCCAGCGCCTGGCGCGGCGGCGCTTGGGGGCGAGGGGGTCCTTGTCGTGGCCTCGGCGGCGCAGGCGCCGGCGGGATTCCGGCCGGAGGCGGTCGTGCTCGCGGTGAAGCCGCAATCGGCGCCAGAGGCGTTGGCGGGCTTGGCGCCGTTGCTGGGCGGGGCCGTGGTGCTGTCCATCATGGCGGGTCGAACCGTGGCCGGGGTTGCGCAATTGCTGGGGGCGGGGCCCGCGATCGTGCGGGCGATGCCGAATACGCCGGCGGCGATCCGGCAAGGGATTACCGTGGCGTTTGCCGGGCCGGGCACGGGCGAGGGGCAGCGTATGCTTTGCGACGGATTGCTGGCGGCCATCGGAGAGGTTGCCTGGGTGGACGATGAGGGGCTGATCGACCCGGTTACGGCGGTGTCGGGCGGGGGGCCGGCTTACGTGTTCCTGCTGGCGGAAGTGTTGGAGCGGGCGGCGATCGAGCAAGGCATTTCGCAGGCGCTGGCACGGCGGTTGGCGCGGGTGACGGTGAGCGGGTCTGGCGCCCTTCTGGCGGCAAGCGAGGAGGATGCGGGGGCGTTGCGGGTGGCGGTGACGAGCCCGGGGGGTACGACCCAGCGGGCCCTGGCGGTGTTGATGGCGGATGCAGCCTGGCCGGCGCTGATGTCGCGGGCTGTTGCGGCGGCGACCGAGCGGTCGCGTGAGTTGGGAGGCTAGATTGGCGGATAATGCAGAGTTCGACCGGGCTGTGGTGGCGGCGGTGTTCGACCAGGCGGCCCTGCGGGGATGGCGCGAGGTGAGCCTGGTTGAGGCCGCGCGGGATGCCGGGCTGGATCTGGGCCGGATGCGGGCGCGGTTTCCTGGCCGAGGCGCGGTGCTGCTGCGGTTCGGGGTCATGGCGGATCAGGCGGCGTTGGCGGGCAGCACGGGGGCGGAGGCGCGGGAGCGGCTGTTCGACATGCTGATGCTGCGGTTCGATGCGCTGCAGGGTCATCGGGCTGGCGTGTTGGCCTTGCTTTCGGCGTTGAGGACCGACCCGGCGACGGGGTTGCTGCTGTATGGGGCGACGCTTCGCAGCATGAAATGGCTCCTAGACGGGGCAGGCATCCCGGCCGCGGGCGTGGTCGGTGGGTTGCGGGTGCATGGCCTGCTGGCGTTGTGGCTATATGCTCTGCGGGCCTGGGAGGCGGATGAGAGCGCCGACCTATCGGGCACGATGGCGGCGGTGGATCGAGGGTTGGACCGGGCACTCCAGGCCGAGCGCATGCTGCCGGGGGCTGGGCGTGTGGCGGGCTCGGAGCCTTTGTCAAGCTCGTGAGTGGCCGGCTTCTAGCGGTGTGCTTATGATCGCCGGGCGACCCTGGAGCACAAGAAAGGAACTGAGATGTCGGATGAGTTCAACAAGCCGATGAACGCGATGGCGACGCAGGCCAAGGACACCGCCGAGAAGGGCATGCAAGCCGCCCAGGACATGGGCCGGAAGGCGGCAGACGCCGGGATGGCAGGGATGGCGGAGTTCTCGAAGATGTTCGCCGACATGAAGATGCCGGGGATGCCGGGCATGGAAGGGTTCCTCGCCGCGCACCGGCGCAACATGGAGGTGTTGTCGGCGGCAAACCGGGTGGCGCTCGAGGGTGCGCAGGCGGTGGCGAAGCGGCACATGGAAATTGTGCAGCAGACCATGCAGGAAATGACGGAGACGGTTCGCGATCTGAGCAATCCGGGATCCCCGCAGGAGCGGGCGGCCAAGCAGACTGAGCTGATCAAGGTCGCCTACGAGCGGGCGGTGGCGCATATGCGGGAGCTGGCCGACCTGATCCAGCGGTCGAACGGAGAGGCCCTTGGCATGCTGAACCATCGGTTCACCGAGGCGCTCGACGAGGTGAAGCTGCTGGCGGAGAAGTCGGGCAAGCAGCAGGGCTGATTCCGCGATGCCGGGCCACCCTGACGTCGTGATTGTCGGCGGCGGGGTGATCGGCAGCGCGATCGCCTATTTCTTGCGGCTGGAGGGCGACTGCCGGGTCACGGTGGTCGAGCGCGATCCGAGCTACGCGCGGGCCTCGTCGTCGTTGTCGGGGAGTTCGATCCGGCAGCAGTTCTCGTGCCCGGTGAACATTGGGCTATCGCAGTTCGGGATCGACTTCCTGCGTGGCGTGGGTCAGCACCTGGCGGTGGATGGCGAGGCGCCGGCCATTGGCTTGCGGGAGCCGGGCTACTTATATTTGGCAAGCGCTGCGGGTGTCGCGGGGATGCGGGCCAACAACGCGGTTCAGGTTGAATGCGGCGCGAAGACGGCGTTGCTGGCCCCCGGCGCGCTACGAGCGCGATTTCCTTGGTTGGACACGGAGGGGCTGGCGCTCGGGTCGCTAGGGCTGGAGGGCGAGGGCTGGTTTGATGGGCCGGCGCTGATGCAGGCGTTCCGGCGCAAGGCCCGGGCGCTTGGTGCGGCCTACGTGCATGCGGACGTGGTGGGTCTGGAGCGCCGGGGACCATCGGTTGCGGCCGTGGTGCTGGGTGGGGGCGAGCGGCTTGCGTGCGGGACGGTGGTGAATGCGGCGGGGCCTTATGCGCGTGCGGTGGCCGGGTTCGCGGGGCTGGAGCTGCCGGTGCAGGCGCGCAAGCGTTCGGTGTTCGTGCTGGCGTGCAAAGCGGACTTGCCGGGCTGCCCGCTGGTGATCGACACTTCCGGGGTTTGGTTCCGGCCGGAGGGCGACCGCTTCCTGGCGGGATGGTCGCCGCCGGAGGAGCAGGACCCCGAAGAGTTCGGGCTTGAGGTGGACCACGCGCAGTTCGATGACGTGGTTTCGCCGGCGCTGGCGGCCCGGGTGCCGGCGTTCGAGGCGGTGCGGGTGACTGGCGCCTGGGCCGGGCATTACGAGTACAACACGTTCGACCGCAACGGCTTGCTTGGGCGCCATCCGGACGTGACCAACCTGGTCTTTGCCAACGGGTTCAGCGGACACGGGATGCAGCAGGCGGCGGGCGTGGGGCGGGGGATCAGCGAACTGATCCTGCATGGGGCGTACCAGACGCAGGATTTATCGGCGCTGGACGTGGGCCGGGTCGGGGCGGGCCGGCCCTTGCGTGAGCTGAACATCATATGAGGGTGCTGGATGCTGCGGCGACCACGGCGGCGCTGCCGTTCGCGCGGCTGATCCCGGCGCTGCGGGCGGCGTTCCAGGCCGGGGCGGAAGCGCCCATGCGGCATCACCATCCGCTGCCGGATGGAGCGATGCTGTTGCTTATGCCGGCGTGGCAAGGCGAGTTCCTGGGTGTCAAGGTGGTGACGGTGCATCCGGGGAACGCCGCGCGTGGCGTGCAGGCGGTCCATGCGACATACCTGCTTTCGGACCTGGCCACCGGCGCGCCTTTGGCGCTGCTGGACGGGGATGTGCTGACGGCGCGGCGTACCGCTGCCGCTTCGGCGCTGGCCGCTTCGTTCCTGGCGCGGGAGGATGCGTCGCGTTTGCTGGTGGTCGGTGCGGGTCGGGTTGGGAGCTTGATGGCGGAGGCGCATGCTTCGGTGCGGGCCGTTCGGCACGTGGAGGTTTGGAACCCGACTGCGGCGCGGGGCGAGCGGCTGGTGGACGCCTTGCGCAGCCAAGGCTTCGACGCGGCGCGCACGGAGAATTTGGCTGGTGCGGCCGGCCGGGCGGACATCGTTAGCTGTGCCACCCTGAGCGAGACGCCGCTGATCGAGGGGCGGTGGCTTCGGCCGGGAACGCATCTGGATCTTGTTGGGGCCTATACGCCGGCGATGCGCGAGGCGGACGGCGAGGCGGTGGCGCGGGCGACCATCTATATCGACACGCGAGCGGCGCTGGCGGAGGCCGGCGAGTTGGCCGGGGTGCGGGAGGTGGCGGGTACGCTGGCGCAGTTGTGCCGGGGCGAGGTGACGGGGCGCTTGGAGGCGGGTGAGATCACCCTGTTCAAGTCGGTCGGCACGGCGCTGGAGGACCTGGCGGCTGCGGTGCTGGTACACGCGTCACACGGGTAGGTTCATCCGGGCGCGCAGGCCGCCAAGCGGGCTTTCCTCCAGCAGGATTTCGCCGCCATGGGCGCGGACGATGTCGCGGGCGATGGTCAGGCCGAGACCCGTGCCGTCGTTGGCGCCGCTTTCAAACGGTTTGAACACGCTTTCGCGCCGCTCGGCGGCGATGCCCGGACCGTTGTCGTCGACGAGCACTTGCACGGTTCGTTCGTGGAATCGCACGGAGAGCAGCACGCGGCTGGCGTGCCGACGGGCGTTGTCGACGAGGTTGGTGACGGCACGGCGGGCGGCGTCGGGCCGGAGGTTCAGGGTGAGGCCGGCCGGGCTGTCGAGTTCGACGGCTGCGCCGGCGCGGCGGGCGGCGCTGGCGACCTCTTCGAGCATGGTGGTGAGGTCGATCAGTTGCGCCTGCTCCGTTCCCTCGCCGCGGGCGAAGGCCAGATAGCCGCTGATCATGCGTTCCATCTCGGACACGTCGGCGGTCATGTCGGCGACGTCGGCCGCGAGTTCCGGGCTTTTGGGGAGGACGGCCAGGGCAAGGCGCAGGCGGGTGAGGGGGGTGCGGAGGTCGTGCGAGACGCCGGCCAGCATCTCGGTGCGTTGGGAGAGGAAACGCTGGATACGGGCCTGCATACGGTTGAAGGCAGTGGCGGCTTGGCGCACCTCGGTCGCGCCTTCGGGCTTGATGGGGCCACGGTCGCGGCTCATGCCGAAGGCCTCGGCGGCTTCGGCGAGGCGGCGGATGGCGCGGACCTGGATGCGCAGGAACAAGAAGGCGACGCCGAAGAGGAGGAGCGCGGTGCCGACGATCCAGAGCACGAAGAGGTAGATGGTGGTGGGGTAGAGGCGCTTGCGGGGCGCCTCGATCTCGAGGACGGCGCCGGGCAGCTGCACGCGGACGAGGACGGCCCGGCTGTCGGACGTCCAATCCATGGTGTAGGGGCGGCGGACCTTCACCTGCAGTGCGGCGGCAAGATCGTCGTCCATGGGTCCGGGGAGGTTCACGTGCCGGTCGGGTTCGAGCTGGGCGCCGGGCATGAGCCGCATCGGAAGCTCGAATTGGAGCAGGGCGGTCCGCAGGATGGTGTCGCGATCGTCCGGGTAACGATCCATGAGGTCGATGGTTTGGGCGACTTCGCCGGCGATGCTGCCGGATAGGCGGCGGGAGACGAAGTCCAGGTGGCCGCCGTAGAATATGGTGAAGGCCACGGCTTGGAGCAGGACGAGGGGGACGAGCACGATGAGCAGGCTGCGGCCCAGGAGGCCGCGGGGAAGGAACCGCTTGATCATGCGCCGGGCTTCAGGACGTAGCCGCGGCCGCGGACGGTGTGGAGGAAGCGAGGTTCGCGCGGGTCGGCCTCGATTTTGCGGCGGAGGCGGGTGACCTGGACGTCGATGGCGCGCTCGCCGGCTTCGTCCATCTGCAGGGTTTCGACGATCTCCTCGCGGGACAGTACTTCGCCGGGTTTGCGGGCGAGGGCTTGGAGAAGGGCGGCCTCTCCACCGGTGAGATGGACGACGCCGGCTGGGCCATCTAGCTCGGCCCGGGCGACGTCGAAGCCTAGGGCGCCGAGGCGGATGTGGGCGGAGGCCTCGAGCACGGGCGCGGGCGCCAGACGCCGCAGCATGGCGCGCAAGCGCAGTACGAGTTCGTAGGGTTCGAAGGGTTTGGCGAGGTAGTCGTCGGCGCCGGCTTCGAAGCCGGCGATCCGGTCCTCCGGCGCACCACGGGCGGTGAGGAGGAGGATCGGCACGTTGGCGCGCTCCGCCCGCAGAGCTTCGGTGAGGGAAAGGCCGGTTTCGCCGGGCATCATGACGTCGAGGACCAGAAGGTCGGGCTGGATGGAACGGAGCTTGTCGCGCGCGTCGGCGGCGTGGCTCGCTACGGTGACGCGGAAGCCTTGTTCGGCGAGGTAACGGGACAGGAGAGCGCGCAACCGCACGTCGTCGTCCACGACCAGGACGTGGGCTTCGGCCGTCAACGGGTGGCCGCCGGGCGCGGGCCTGTTGCGGCGCGATCCAGCGTTGCTCTCGCATCGTCGTCCATGATGCCGCGCATGACCCGGCGGAAGCCCTCGACGGCGGGCGCGCCGGCTTCGCGGTAGGCGACGGCGAGGCGCTCGCGCTGGCGCTCGAACAGTCGGCGCTCGAGGGCGTGGCCGGCTTCGGTTAGGGTCAGTAGGCGTTGGCGGCCATCGCTCCGGCCGCGGGATTGGGCGACGAAGCCCTTCTCCATCAGCACGGTCAGGACCCGGGCGAGGCTCTGCTTGGTGATCCGCAGGATGGAGAGGAGTTCGCCGACGGTGACCCCCGGCGTGCGTCCGACGAAGTGGAGGGCGCGGTGATGGGCGCGGCCCAGGCCGAGTTCGTCCAGCAAGAGATCCGCGGCGCCGGTGAAATCGCGATAGGCGAAGAAGAGCAGGTCCTGGGCCTGGCGCATCTGCTCTTCCCGGAGGAAGAGGTGGCTGGCGCCGGCTTGCCCCTTAGTGTCGAGCGTGGTCAAGGGCCTGTCCTTTGCCGTCGGGGGAGCGACATAGCAGCCATCGCGGTCTGTTAGGGCAGTCTTGTTGACATAAAACGGCCGCCATTATAACCTTGCCCCGGTTGGAGCAACAATATTGCGCGGAGAGAAGCTATGGCACTGGTTCCTTTCGATGACCGTGATGGCGTGATTTGGATAGATGGGGCGATGGTGCCTTGGCGGGAGGCGAAGCTGCATGTGTTGTCGCATGGGCTGCACTATGCCAGCGGCGTGTTCGAAGGCGAGAGGGCTTATGCTGGGAACATTTTCAAACTGCGCGAGCATAGCGATCGGCTGATCCGGTCGGGGCGTATCCTGGGGTTCGAGATTCCGTATTCCGTGGAGGAGATCGACGCCGCTTGCCGTCAGGTCGTCGCGGCGAATAATTTGGTGGACGCCTATGTGCGGCCGGTCGCCTGGCGGGGGACTGAGCAGCTTTCGGTTTCGGCGCAGCTGACGCGGGTCCACTTGGCCATCGCGTGCTGGGCCTGGCCGAACCTGTTCGGCGCGGATCGAATGCAGGGTGTGCGGCTTGGGATGGCGGCTTGGAAGCGGCCGCACCCGGAGACGGCGCCGACTGCGAGCAAGGCATCGGGGCTGTATATGACCGGGACGCTGTCGAAGCACGCGGCGGAGGCTGAGGGGTGGGACGATGCGCTGATGCTGGATTGGCGGGGGCAGATTGCGGAGGCGACTGGGGCGAACGTGTTCCTGGTGCTCGATGGCGAGGTGCACACGCCGACACCGGATTGCTTCCTGGACGGGATCACGCGGCGCACGGTGATGAGCATCGCCCGGCGGCATCAGATGAAGGTCGTCGAGCGGGCGATCCAGCCGGACGAGTTGGCGCGGGCGACCGAGGTGTTCTTGGCAGGAACGGCGGCGGAGGTAACGCCGGTGCGGGAGATTGCCGGGCATCATTATACGCCGGGGCCGATTACCGAGACGCTGTTGCGGGACTATGACGCGCTGGTGCGCATGTCTCCGGAGGAGGTTGCGAAGCGGGCGGCATAGGTTTGGGGCCGTCAAGGCGCGTCCGTTCGCTTGGGCTCGCGGCTCATGCTCTGGCCTTTGTCCGGGGAGGCCGCCTGTTAAGGATTGCGAAAGCTGGCGGTAGTAGGATGAGCCATGCGAGGCGGGCCTGATAGCGGTCGTGCACGGTGGAGAAGGCGCCAGTGGCGAACGCGTTGGCGAGCAGAGCGGTGAGGGCCAGGGCAGCAAGAGTGGCGAGCGGGGTGCCGCTGCGGAAGCCTTTGACCAAGATCATGGAGGATGCGGCTGTGCCAAGCAGGAGCAGGGCTGCATGAAGGATGTGGAACGGCTGCGCGGCTCCGCGCAGGTGGCCGTTCACTTGCAAGCTTGCGGCGTATCGCTCGACTTCAACCTTGGGAAAGAAGGCCTCTATCCTTGGGCGAACGGCGGCGTTGAGGTGGTCGGGGATGAGAGTGTCGCCGACCTGGACGGCTACGAGTTGCCGGGCGGTGTTGGCGGCGGCGGCCTCTGCGATTTGGAGCGGGTAGGCGGCGAGCGTGGCGGAGACGATGCGGGCGGCTTCGGGGGCGAAGGCCATGGGGCTGAACTCGTCAGCCCAGAGTGGACCTTGCGGGTGCCACAGGAACTCGTCGCTGTCCGCGGTGAGGCGGCCTTTCCAGGCGCAGAGCCGAAGGCCGGCTTCGGGGCAGACCCGGTCGATGTAGGCGCGGGCCGGGCCATCGCCGACGAGGCGGGCCAGTGCGAAAACGGAGCCGTATGGGGAGAGGCCGACGATGCCGTGGCCTATGGTGTTGCTGACGAGGAGGAAGGCAAGGGCTAGGGCCAAGGGCGCCGCCGGGCGCCACGGGACCGCGCGCCGAACGATGCCGAGCGCCGCAAGGCATGCGGCGGCGAGGATCAGGTGCGATAGGTGGGCGGCGATGGCCACCGTGCCGATGGCGCCCGCCGCGCCAAGCTGCCACTGCGAGAGCCGGACAGGGCCAAGAGCTAGGATGAACAAACACAGCGGCACTATGGGCGTGAACAGGTCGGGCATCAGCGTCGAGGTGAACCAGGGCGCCGCTGTGCCGAGGGCCAGCGCGAGGCACAGGAGGAGGTGCTTGCTGCGACGAGGTTCGTCCAGAACTAATTGCACGAGCCAGAGGCCGTATGACGTCAGCAGGCCCTGGGCGACCAGGGGGAACCAGAGGGTGATCCGCCAGTGAAAGACCGCCAGGAGTGGCCCGTAGACCCAGGGCTTGTCCCACCCCATGCTTGGTTCCAGGCCCATGGCGAGGAGCCCGCCGGTATCGCTGAACAGGATTGGGTAGTGGTTCAGGATTGCAGGCCACGTCAACAGCACTGCACCCAGCGCTGTTGCCGAAGCGGACCGCATCCTGATTGGGGAGTTGGGGGCTGCGCCGAGGCGCAGCTCCCATTCAGCTTAGTAGCGGCGGGCGGGGAAGGCGCCGGACGTGTCGTCGCCGGTCACGCGATCGTAAGTACGGCTCGCGGCAGTGCCGGGCGGGTTGTTGCGGGTTCCGTCGCGCTGCGCCGGGTAGGCGCCGCTGACATCGGTACCAGCGGCACGGTCGAAGCCGCGGCTTACGGCAGTGCCGGGCGGGTTGTTGCGGGTTCCGTCACGCTGCGCTGGGTAAAGCCCGCTGGTGTCCGTTCCGGCGGCACGGTCGACTGTGGCGCACGCGCTCAAGCCCGCGAGCAGGCCGGCGGCGATGGCCGGCAATAGGGAACGAGGTGTCATGTTACTTGCCTCCTGATTGTTCGTGCCGCTCTGGGCATTGGTAGGTAGCGCAAGAGATGCTGGTTGGTTCCGGTCGGGACCAACGGGCGGCGGCTTGCTCGTCAGCCTCGCGGGGCTCGACCCAATGAGCCGTGCCGTCCGCCAGTTCCTCGTGTTTCCAGAACGGGGCGCGGGTCTTGAGCCAATCGATCAGGAACGCGGTGGCGGCGAGTGCGGCTTCGCGATGCGGGCTGGCGGTGAGGACGAGAACAATGGGTTCGCCGGGCAGGAGGCGCCCGCAGCGGTGGATCAAGGTGCAGCCGAACAGGCGCCACCGTGCCTCGGCCTCCCTGGCGATGCCGGCGAGCGCGTTGGCGGTCATGGCAGGGTAGTGCTCGAGGGTCATGGCGGTGATCGACTGGCCATGGGCGGCGCCCCGGACAACGCCGAGGAAACAGCCGATACCGCCGATGTCGGTACGGCCGGCGAGAAGGCGGGCGAGCTCTGCGCCGGTGTCGAAGGGCTCGGCCTGGACCCGGACGGTTGCCATCAGCCGCCGGTGACGGGCGGGAAGAAGGCAATCTCGTCGCCATCGCCCACCTTCGTGTCAAGGCCTGCGAACTCCTGGTTCACGGCCGCGCGGACCAAGCTGGGCTGCGCGAAGGCGGAAGCGCCGGCGGCGTCGCGGTCGAGCAGCCAGGCGATCAACTCGCGGACGGTGGAGACCTTGCCGGGCATGGCCAAGTCTTCCTCGTTGCGGCCCATGCGTTCCCGCATGGATGCGAAGTAGAGGATTTTCACCATGCTGCGAGCTGGCTATCGCGGTGTCGGTACGGTTTGCACCGAACCGTTCGGGTTGATGATGGTGCTGGTGCCGTTGCCGTTCGGCACCATGATGGCGCCGGGACCCTGTGGGGTGGTGAGCTGGCGGTAGCTGTTGGTGCCGCCGGCGTCGACGGCCGGGCCACGCGGCGTCTGGATGACTCGGCCTTGTGGGCCGGGGCCAGGCACCGAAGAGCTTGGCGGCGGCAGCACGCCGGGTTCGGGAGAGGAAGACAAGCTGGGCGTGTTGCTGCCCGGTGGGGTAGAGCTTCCACGCGGGCGGGGCTGGCGACCGGCGGGGAGGCCTGGAGTCGCGCCTGGGACGTCGGTGGGCGGGAAGCCGCGGGCGTTCTCCTGACCATCCTGTCGCTGCATGTCGGCGAGTGTGGGATCGGGCCGCTGCGGGCCGGGCCAAACGTTGCCGGGCTCGGGCTCGAGCGGGCCGACCCGGGGCTGCTGGCCGAGGACGCGGCGGACGTTTTCGCTGTCGGCCATCGGGATGTTCGGGTTCTCGCCGGGCAGAGTGAAGGTATGGCTGAGGAACTCCCCAAGCCCGGTGCAGCCGGAAAGGCCGAGAAGCAAGGCGAGCGTTGCGGTGCGCCGCATAGGTGTCGAGGCTCCTGGGCCGTCAAGAGGAAGGCGGGCGGGACTGTGCATGTGCAGCGAACAATGCTCAAGCGCGGGTGATGGGGCAGATGGGCTGCGGCTCATCCGCGCGGGGCTGCACCTGAGGGGCGGCGGCATGGCGTAGGCCAGCCTTGAGATAGTCCCATCCAGTCAGCAACGTGAGAGCCGCAGCGACCCAGAGCATGATCTCGCCGATGGTGGAGACGGGCAGGAACTGCAGGTGAAGCAGCGTTGCGGAATCGTCCCCGGCGAGGAGGGTTCCGAGTGCGCCCATTTGGAAGCCGGTTTTCCATTTCGCGAGGTTGGTGGCGGGCAGGCCGACCCGCAAGCCGGCAAGGTATTCGCGCAGGCCGCTCACCAGGATCTCGCGCAGCAGGATCACGATGGCGGGATACAGGCCCCCGACGGAGAGGCGGTCTTGTCCGGCGAGCAGCATCAGGGTCGCGCCGACCAGCAGCTTGTCGGCGATCGGGTCCAGCATACGGCCGAGGTTGGAGATCTGGCGGCGGCCGCGGGCGATGCGGCCATCGAAGTAGTCGGTGATGGCTGCGACGCTGAAGATGACGCAGGACGCGAAGTCTGCCGCGGGAGAATGCAGCGCGACGACCGCCACCAGCAGCGGAATGGCTGCGATGCGGGACAGGGTCAGGAGGTTCGGCAGATCGGTCAGCATGCCGGCGCACCTTACACCAGTGCCACTGCCGAGCCACTGGCGCCGCGCTGGCCGGCAGCCTTCAGCGCAGGAACCAGGTGGTTGCCGCGCCCAGAGCGGCGAAGGCGGCGAGCAGCAGCACGGCACGCACGGACGCGGTCTGCAGCGTTGGGCCGAGGACGGCGCGAAGGATCGTGTCGCTTGTGTTGGGCATCGGTGGCTCCTGACGGGAGCGACTTAGCGGAGTTGCCGCCTGGTGCGAAGCCCTGGGTTTGGCGGGGGCGCCGGGGCTGGCGTCACCAGGCGTGCTGCCTGATGTTGAACCACCCGGGCGGTTCGCTCAGGGTAGTGCTGCAGCGAGCGGGCTGCCTTTCACCTGGATATCTGGCCGATGCGCGTGGCGGCGTTGACGATGGCCTACAACGAACCGGTCTGGGCTGCGGTCTGGACGCGGTATTATGTGTCGCAGGTGGGCGCAGCGAATTGCTACATGCTGGACCACGGCTCGAGCGACGGCAGCACGGATGGCCTTGGGATCTGTGTCGAGAGGCTGCCGCGGTCGCCGCTCGACGAGGGCCTGCGGGCGTCCCAGGTGGCGGATTTTGCGGCGCATCTGCTCAAATCGTATGATGCCGTCGTGCATTCCGACGTGGATGAGCTGGTGCTGGCCGATCCGATGCAGCACCGGGATCTCAGGACGTTTGCGGCGCGAGAGACCGAGGCGGTGGTAACGACGGTGGGATTGGATTTGCAGCATCTGCCTGGATCGGAACCGCCGCTCGATCCGCGGCGGCCGATCGGGGAGCAGCGCCGGTGGGTGCGATTCAGCGCTGCCATGTGCAAGCCAGCGTTCATACGGCGGACGGTGGCGTGGCAGCCGGGGTTTCATGGCGCCGACGCACCACTGGTTCTTGGGGGGCTGTACCTGGTTCATCTGCGGTATGCCGATCTCGACAGCGCGCTTCTGCGCCTGGCCCGGACACGGTCGCAGGCTTTTTCCAGCCCGGACACCAATCGGCACCAGCGGGTTGGGGATGACGAGTTCGCAGCCATGATGTCGGCCATCGCGTCTCTGCCGCGGGAGGAGTTCGTCATGGACATCGACCAGCCGCCGCTTCGGCCTTGGCTGAACCGGCTGCGGGCCGGGGCGAGTGGCGGCGGGCCGGTGTTGACGTTGGCGGGTGATCGGTTGTGGCGGCTGCCGGACCGCATCCGCGGCTTGTTCTAGCGGCTATCGCCATGGACACGATCGGGTGTTGGCGCGAGCATGTCCTTCCCGGGCGGCGTTGATGGGATGTGCGGTCAGGAGGATGGCGATGCGACATTATGGGCGACAGGCGAGTTCGGTTGGAAAGCAGACGAGGGGCTTGGCGCCCTGGGTCCTTTGGGTCGGGTTGGCGGTCGGGACGTCGATTGCTGCGCCGGTCGGGGCGCAGGGGATTCCTGACGTCGTGCGGCCACGGTCCGATAGTCCCACGCTGCCGCCGGGTGCTGGAAACGATCGGCAACTGGCGCAGCCGCGAAGCGAGAGCCCTTCGCCTCGGGTCGAGACGCCGCCGCCGGTTCCTGACCGCGGGATCATCACGCCGCCGGTATCGGGATTGGGGTCTACGACGGTAATCCGGCCGCCGGCCACGGATGCGATGCCGATCATTCGGCCCTAAACCTTCTGTTCGCCGTTGTTGCGGTGCTGACGCACCCAGCCTGGCACGCCAGGCTGGGTGCGCGGCGGCGAGGTGGGTGCGGCTATCATACCGCAGATACTCGTCAAACGCCTCGGCAGGCGTCTTCCAGCCAAGGGTCTTGCGAGGTCTGGTGTTGAGGGCCAGCGCTACCGCCTGGAGAGCATCCTTGCTGTGAGCGCTCAGGTCGGTGCCCTTCGGGAAATACTGGCGCAGCAACCCGTTGGTGTTCTCGTTCGTACCCCGCTGCCACGGGCTGTGCGGGTCGCAGAAGTAGATGTCCAGGCCCGTGTCGATCTTCAGCCGTGCGTGTTGCGCCATCTCCGTTCCCTGATCCCAAGTCAGCGATTGCCGGAGTTGTTCCGGCAAGAGGACGATCGTGTCGGCGATGCTCTCGCGGACGGCTTCGGCGCCGTGTCCGGCCAACGCGGGTCCGTTCTTCACGCGAGCGCCCACGCCGTGCTCCGCCATCCGCGGCAAGTGCAGCAGCATCGTGAACCGCGTCGTGCGCTCCACCAGGGTGCCGATCGCGGAACTGTCCAATCCCAGGATGAGATCGCCTTCCCAGTGGCCCGGCACAGCCCGATCAGCCGCCTCGGCCGGGCGTTCGCTGATCATGATCTCCGGCACGATGAACGACTTGCCCCGTCCACGGGCGCGCGCACGGGGCACGCGCAACGCCCGCCCGGTGCGCAAACAGGCGGTCAGCTCGCGGCGCAGAGCCCCACGGCCTTGCACGTAAAGCGACTGGTAGATGGCCTCATGGCTGATACGCATCGTCTCATCGTGAGGGAAGTCGAGCCAGAGGCGGTGGGCAATCTGCTCAGGGCTCCACGCCGACGCCCATCGCCGATCCTTCCGAGGTCCATGTCGGCGACCTTTCCACGATACGGTCGGCCCGGGAACCGCAGCACCGCTTGGCGCAACGACCATGCCGGCCAGCCGATCCTGCACATAGGTCCGCAATGCCACGTTAAGCGCCAGCTTTGCCGCCTTCGGGCGTCGAGCGGCCCGTTCAGCGTGCCACTGCGCCGTCGTGGTCCGATAATCCAAATCGCCGCCGCGCGTGGCAGCGTTGCGACGCAGCTCTCGCGAGATCGTCGATCCCGACCGCCCCATCTGCCGGGCGATCTGCCGCACCCCGGCGCCTTGGGCATGCTGGATGGCAAGCTCCTCCCGCTCGGCAAACGACAGGTATCGCCCAGACAAAGGCTTCGATGATGGCGCAAGCGTCGATGGTGGCATGCCGCCTGACTTCCGAAACCACCGCGCTCCTACCGGGGCCGACACGCCCGCGCCAGTCGCCGCGTCCTCGCTCGA
>CAXSDH010000019.1:48413-54714 GCA_964235765.1 uncultured Acetobacteraceae bacterium | reverse complement strand
CACGACAACACGGTACCCTCGATCAGCCGAGGACGTTGACACAGGGTGTCTCATTTCAGCCGCACGTCCATCGCCGAGCGAAGCCCGTCGCTGACCAGGTTGAAGCACATGCTGGTGGCAAAGATCGCCGCCCCCGGCACCGCGCACACCCAGGGCTGCACATAGATCGCCTGCCGCAAGGTGGACAGCATCAGGCCCCAATCCGGGATCGGCGGCCGTACGCCCAGGCCGAGGAACGAGAGGCCGGACCCCAGCAGGATGCTGACGCTGACCAGGCTCGAAGCATAGACCAGCACCGGCGCCAGCACGTTGCCGAGCAAGTGGTGCCGGATGATCATCAGGTGCCCGGCCCCGGTCGCCCGCGCCGCCTCGACGAAATCGAGGTTCCGCACCTGCGTCGTCGCCGTCTCCGCAACCCGGCACACTGCCGGGATGAACACCAGGGCCAGCGCGATCATGCCGTTCAGCATGCCGCCGCCCATCGCGCCCGAGACGGCGACGGCGAGCAGCACGGAGGGGAAGGCGTAGAACACGTCCATCGTGCGCATGATCAGCGTGCCGAGCCAGCCGCCCGCATAGCCCGCGACCACGCCCAGGGACCCGCCGACCAAGGCCGCGAACGCCACCGGCGCCACGCCCATCAGCAGCGAGGTTCGCCCGCCGTACAGGATGCGCGCCAGGATATCCCGCCCCAGCTCGTCCGTGCCCAGCAGGTGCCCACGGAAGCCGAACGGCTTGAGCCGCAGGATCACGCTTTCCTTGTAGGGGTCGAACGGCGAGATCAGCGGCGCGAACACCGCCGCCAGCACGATGGCCAGCATCAGCAGGCAGAACAGCACGGTCACCGGGTCCCGCCGCAGCCGGCGCGCCACCATGCCCCAATAGCCGGGGCGCGGCGCCGGGCGGGCCTGCGCCTGCGCGGGGAGGGCGAGGGTCTGCGACATCACGCGCGCCGCACCCGAGGATCGATCGCCGCTTGCATGAGGTCCACCACCAGGTTGGTCGCGACGAAGACCAACGCGAGGCACAGGATGGCCCCTTGCAGCACCGGCACGTCGCGGTTGACGATGGCGCGGCCGAGCAGGGTGCCGCTGCCGGGCCAGGCGAACACCGGCTCGACCAGGATGGAGCCGCCCATCAGGTAGCCGAATTGCAGCCCCATCACCGCCAGCATGCCCGGCGCCGCATTCTTCAGCACGTGCCGCACCACGGCCAACTCGCCCAAGCCCTTGGCCCGCAGCGTGGTCACGAAATCCTGCCCGCGCACCTCCAGCACCGCCGCCCGCGTGGTGCGCGCGATGATGCCCACCGGCACCAGCGCCAGGGTCAGCACCGGCAGGATGAGGTGGCGGGCGTCGTCCCACCGGAACACCGAGAACTTGTCCGATCCGTTATTGCCCATGCCCGAGGCCGGCAGCCAGGATAGTTCCACGGCGAAGACGATCACCATCACCAGGCCCAGCCAGTAATTCGGCACGCTCACGCCCATCACCGCCGTGCCGGTCACGGTCCGGTCGAGCGCCCGGCCCAGCCTGCCCGGCGGCGCGCAGCCCGCCAGGGTGCCGAGCCCCGCGCCGATCACGAACGACAGCGGCACCGCGAACACCGCCAGTTGCAGGGTGTTCACCAGCGCCCCGCCCACTTCGAGCGCCACCGGCCGCCGCGTGGCGACCGAGAGGCCGAAGTCGCCATGCAGCGCGCGCCACAGCCAGTTCATGAACTGCACCGGCAAGGGCTTGTCGAACCCGTAGGCGCGCTTGACGACCTCGATCATCTCCGCGTTGGCGTCCGGCGGCAGCACCGTCTGCAACGGGTCGCCGGGCGCCAGATAGACCAGCATGAAGCACACCAAGCTGACCCCGAACGCGATCGGCAGGGCCAGGATCAGCCGCCAGAGGATGGTGCGCGCCATGTTCTATTTGGCGATGGTGATGGGCGTGAGGTCCTGGAACCAGCTCTGCGCCTGCACGAAGCCCTGCACCTTGGGCGACATCGCCCGCGGATTGATGTCGTGCACCACCCACAGCATCACCGCGTCGTCGACCATCTTCTCGTGCACCTTGGTCAGGATCACGTCGCGCTTGGCTTGGTCGAACTCGTTGAACGCCGCGGTGACCAGCGCCTCCGACTCCGCCGAGAAGTAGTGCCCCCAATTGCCGCCCTGCGGCGACCATTGCGCCCGCTGCATGAACCGGGTCATGCCGTTGATCGGGTCCTGCACGGCGCGGCTGACATTGATGCCGTCCACGTCCATCGCCGTCTCCACGCCGCCGCGCGCCAAGGCCAGCAGCGCGTTCCAGTCCATCACCCGCAAGGTGACCTGGAACCCGGCCTCCTCAAGCTGCGACTTGATCAGCTCGTTCATCGGCAAGGGCTGCATCTGCCCCGAACCGGACGTGCTGATGGCGAGCGTGATCTTGCACGGGACGCAGTCGGCCTCCTTGAGCAACGCCTTGGCCTTGGCCAGGTCGAACTTGTAGCTGACCGGCTTGCCATACAGGCTGTTGGTGGGCGGCAGGTTGGCCGGGCCCTCGATGGCGATGCCGCCCAGTAACTCCACCACGTCGGCGCGGTTCAGCGCGTAATTGGCCGCCCGCCGCACGCGAACGTCCTTGAACGGACCGTTCACGAAGTTCAGCTGGTACGACCAATTATGCGGGTAGGTGTTGGTCACGATGCGCATGCCCGCGGCCTTCAGGCGAGGGATCGCGTCCGGCGTCGGCGCCTCCACGAAATTGACCTGCCCGCTCAGCAAGGCCGCGGTCCGCGTGCTCGCCTCGGGGATCGGCAGCAGCACCAGCCGGTCCTGCTTGGGGATGCGCGCCGGGTCCCAATATTCCTTGTTGGGCAGCAGCTCGAGCCGCTCATGCGGCACCATCCGGTCGAACCGGTACGGCCCGGTGCCGGAAGGCTGGTTGGCCAACGCCGCCCAATCGTATTTCAGCGCCTCCGCCCGGCAGCGGCTGGTCATCAGCACGAAGCTCATCTCGTAGGGGAACAGCGAGCTCGGCACCTTGGTGGTGAAGGCGACGGTTTTGTCGTCCACCTTCTCGACACCTGCGAAGTTCGGCAGGTAGGCCCGCGAGAGCGCGAATTGCTGCGGGTTCCACTGCGGCGCCTTCTCGTCGAAGCGGCCGAAGTTCCAAACCACGTCCTCGGCGGTGAACGGGCAGCCGTCGTGCCACTTCACGCCTTGCCGCAAGGTGAACAGCCAGCGCTTGGTGTTGCCCTCGTCCGCATGCCACTCGATCGCCAGGCCGGGCTTGATCACGGCGGGCTGGTCGGACTTCGACAGGTCCCAATTGATGAGCGCGTCGTAGAGGTTGAGGGCAACGAAGCGGAAACCCTCAAACCCCTGGTCCGGGTTGCCGCCGGTCACGGGAATGTCGCCGGCGGTCATCGCGACCGTCAGCACGCCTTGGGCGTTCGCCGAAGCGGCGCCGGCGAGGAGGGCGGCGGCAGCGATGCAGGAGAGGAATGGACGGCGGGTCATGCAAGGTCTCCGAGCCTGAGGGGACAGCCTTGCAAAGGCCTGGCTCGTTGTGCAACGCAAAATTGCCCGTCTTCCCGGCTATAACTTATATCTAAACCGGTAATTGCATATTTATAGTGCTAATGCCTTTTTCGAGAGCGGTTCTTCGCTGCATGTGACGCTTTGGGCCGTTTCGGCAACACCCCTTCAAACGGCACGGGAAATGCTGGAAGCTCTCTCACCGGACAGGAGAGACCCATGCCCACCATGCCGCTTGCCGACTTCGAGGCGCTGACCCGCCGCGCCGGGCTCGCTCTTACCCCGGCGCAAATCGCCGAGCTTCACACCGGCTGGGCCCATGTCGAGCCCATGCTGGCCCGCATCCGCTCGGAAGGCCGCGGCCGCGAGGCCGAGCCCGCCCACATCTTCCGCCCGGAGCCCGCATGATGCAGACCCCCACCATCGCCGAAGCCGCCCGCGCCATCGCCGCCCGCACGCTCTCGCCGGTCGAGCTGACGCAGCATTGCCTCGACCGCATCGCCGCCACGGACGCGGCGCTCAACAGCTTCATCCTGGTTACCCCGGACCGCGCGCTGGCCGACGCACGGGCGGCCGAGGCCCGCATCATGAAGGGCGAAGCCCGCGGCAAGCTCGACGGCATCCCGATCGGGCACAAGGACATCTACGGCACGGCCGGCATCCCCACCACGGCGCACTCCAAGTTGCTGGAAGGCTGGGTGCCCGAGGCCGACGCGACCACGGTGCGCAAGCTGGCCGACGCCGGGACCGTCATGCTGGGCAAGCTCGCCACCCACGAGTTCGCCTTCGGCGGCCCCAGCTTCGACCTTCCCTGGCCCCCCGCCCGCAACCCCTGGAACACCGACCACTTCACCTCCGGCTCCTCGTCAGGCACGGGAGCGGCGGTGGCGGCCGGGCTGATCCTGGGCGGCACCGGCTCCGACACCGGCGGCTCCATCCGCGGTCCCGCCGCCCTCTGCGGCATCGCCGGCATCAAGCCGACCTACGGCCTGTGCAGCCGCTTCGGCATCCTGCCCCTGTCCTTCTCGCTCGACCATGCCGGCCCCATGGCCTGGACCGTCGAGGACTGCGCCATCCTGCTGCAAGCCATGGCAGGCTACGACCCGCAGGACCCAGCCAGCGCCGACCGGCCAGTCCCCGACTTCTCCGCCAGCCTCGGCCAGGACGTTCGCGGCCTGCGCATCGGCGTCGTACGCAGTTGGCACGAGACCGACCGGCCGGTGACCCCCGCCGTCCAGGCAGGACTCGACGGCGCCGTCGCGGTCTGGCGGGCGCAGGGGGCGGAAATCCGCGACATCACGCTGCCCTCGCTGTTCGACTATCAGGCCGCCACCTTCGTCATCCTGACCTCGGAGGCGTTCAGCCTGCACGAGCCCTGGATGCGCGAGCGCTTCGCCGACTACGGCGAGCTGCTGCGCGACCGCATGGCCTATGGCGGCCTGTTCGCCGCCACCGATTACGTGCAGGCGACGCGCGCCCGGCGGGAGCTGTGCGCCGCCACCACGGCCGGGGCGCAGGACGTGGACCTGCTCGTGACCGCGGGTGCGCCCGGCGAGGCGCCGAGGATCGACGGCATGCAGAAATGGGAGAACCTGGCCCGGCCGGGCTTCACCAACCCGTTCAACCTTACGGGCTGGCCCGCCATGTGCGTCTGCTCCGGCTTCGGGGTGGACGGCCTGCCCGTTGCCGTGCAAATCGCCGCCAAGCCGTTCCAGGAGGCCACCCTGTTCCGCGCCGCCCACGCCTTCGAACAGGCGACCAGCTTCCGCGCCCACCGCGCTGAACCGGCGCAAGCCAGCCGGGCCGCAGCATGACCCGGCACAGCCTCGCCGCCACGCCCGGCACCGTCCGCATCGGCCAGTTCGACGCCACCTTCCCGCCGGTGCTGACCATCCAGTCCGGCGACAGCGTGACGGTGGAGTGCGTCTCCGGCCGCGCCGCGGTGATGCCCGCGCCGGGCAGCGGCCTGGTGGTGCCCGAGGCGCTCGCGGGCATCCTGGCCGCGCACGAACCGATGGGACCCGGGCATATCGTGACCGGACCGATCGCCATTGAAGGCGCCATGCCGGGCGACATGCTGGAGGTCCGCATCGACGCCATCGAGCCCGGCGCCAATTGGGGCTACAACGCCATCCGCCCGCTCGCCGGCACCCTGCCGGAGGACTTTCACGAGACGGTGCTCATGCACATCCCGGTGGACGTCGCCCGGCGTACCTGCACCCTGCCTTGGGGCACCGAGCTGCCGCTGGCGCCGTTCTTCGGCGTAATGGGCGTGGCGCCCCCGCCCGCCCTCGGCACCCTCATGTCCAAGGAGCCGCGCCTGCATGGCGGCAATCTGGACAACAAGGAGCTGATGGCCGGCAGCACGCTCTACCTCCCGGTCTGGGTGGAGGGCGGCCGCTTCTCGGTCGGCGACGGCCACGGCGTCCAGGGCGATGGCGAGGTTTGCGTGACCGCGCTCGAAATGTGCCTTAACGGGACCTTCACCTTTGTGCTGCATAAGAAGAGTGGTCCCGCGCTGGCCTATCCGCGGGCCGAGACCCCCACGCACTTCATCAGCATGGGCATGAATGAGGATATGGACCAGGCGATGAAAACCGCGCTGCGTGAAATGATCGCCTTCATCTGCAGCCGGTCCAACCTGTCGCGCGAGCAGGCCTACCAGTTCTGCTCCCTGGCGGTGGATTTCCGGGTGACGCAGAGCGTCAACGGCGAGAAAGGCATCCACGGCATGTTGCGCAAGGGGCTGCTGTTCTAGCGCTCAATCCGCCTCCGCCGCGCCCGCCTGCG
>CAXSDH010000019.1:0-48313 GCA_964235765.1 uncultured Acetobacteraceae bacterium | reverse complement strand
CGCGTCGCCCAAACCAGCAGCGCGATCAGCCGTGGCGCCAGCAGAAGCGTCAGCACGATCCGGCATACGTGGAAGGCCGTCACCAGCGGCACGGCTAGGTGCATCAGCCGCGCCGTCAGCCCCATCTCGGTCACGCTCCCCGGCGCGAGCGAGATCACCAGCGACGCCAGCGGCAGCCCGGTGGCGGCGGCGAAGCCTACCGCCAGCAACGAACAGGCCGCAACGAGCAGCACCGAGCACAGCAGCGAGCCGAACAAGATGCGGTGCGCGCTCTGCATGAACTTGCGGTCGAACATGGTCCCCAGGCTCGCGCCAAGCATGACCTGCGCCGCCGCGATGAACGGATTGGGCAGGGAGGACAGCGCCCAGCCATTGGCCGTCAGCACCCCCACCGCACCGACCCCGCCCAGCAGCCAGGCATTCGCCAGCCCAACCCGCTGCATCGCGGCCACGCCGAGCAGCGAGAGCCCGGCCATCGCCGCCAGGCCCGCCGGATGAAAGCCCACGTCGGCCGCATTGAAATCCACGTGGCCGACCGCCCCCAACAACAGCACCAGCGGCGGAATGGTCGTTACGATGACGGTGATGCGGAACGTCTGCGCCATGGCCACGGCCAGCGGGTCGCCGCCGTAGCGCTCGGCCAGGATCGCCATATCGGCCGGGCCGCCCGGGATGCTGGCCAGCAGGGCGGTGCGGATGTCGGTCCGCGCCAGCCAGCGATACGGCGCCGCCAGCGCCGCGCCCGCCACCATGGTCAGGAACGCCGCCGCGATCATGGCGCCGATGTTCTGCGCCGCCGCCCCGGCGGCCCCGGCCGTGAACGTGAGCCCGATGCCGATGCCCAGCACCAGTTGCCCCACGCGGCGGCCGTCGCGGGGCAACGGCGGCGTGTGCCCGGCGAATGCCAGCGCCGCCACGACGAAAAGCGCCCCCATCATCCAAGGCAGCGGCACGTGCAGCAGGCTGAACACCCAGCCTCCCGCCGCCGCCGGCACGTATCCACCAAGGGACACGATCCCTGCCCGCAGGCGCCCCGGAACGGAGGCGATCATCGGCATGCGTCCTGTTCTCTCACCGCCCCTATGTCCCAGCAATACCCGTGCCGCTTCCCGCGAGTGGCGGCGGCACGCTCAGGCCCGGTATCGCCCCGGAATGAGCAGGTTGCTTCCCGCGGTCAGCAGCAAGGTCGTCGTCATCAGCACCAGCGCGATCGCCGAGGCAAATGGCCAGTTGTTGTTGGTGCTGAACTCCCAATAGAGCAGCGGCGCCATCATCTGGAAGCGCGGGCCGCCCAGTAGATAAGGCGTGGCATAGGCGTTCATCGCCAGGATGAAGCACAATATGCCCGCCGTCGCCGTGCCGGGCAGCGCCAGCGGCCAGACGATGCGCCAGAACATCCGTCCCGGCGGCGCGCCCAGGCTGCCGGCCGCTTCCTCGATCCGCGTGTCGATGGTCTCGATCGTGCTCTGGATCGTCAGCACCACGAAGGGCAGGTTGATGGAAACGATGCCCGCCACCACGGCAAACGTCGTGTACATCACCTCCAGCCCCCGCCCGGTGAGCAGCCGCGCAATGCCGTCGATCACCCCCCCATGGGCGAACAGGATCATCCAGCCCACCATCCGCACCGTGCTGCCGATGAACAGCGGCAGCACGACGGCCAGCATGCAGGCGGTCTTCCACCGGCTCTGCATCCGCGCAAGCCGATACGCCAGCGGCAACCCGAGCAGCAGGCACAGGCAGGTGGACGCCGCCGCGACCGTCAGCGTGGTGCGCAGCACGCCGAGGTAGAACGGGTCGGAGAAGAAGCGCAGGTAGTTCGCCCCCGTCACCGCCTCGATCATCAGCTCCTTGGGGTCGTACTGGTTGAAGCTGAACCGCAGCAGCAGCAACAGCGGCGCCAGCAGCATGACCATTACGACCAGCGTCGCCGGGGCGAGGAAGGCGGACGCGGCGCCGCCCTGCCCGCGCTCCGCACGGGGCGCCGCGATCTGCGGCAGTGCGGCCGCGTCCACGCTAGCTCCGCTGGATGCTCTTCTTCCACCACTCCGACGTGGCGCCCTGCAGCTTCCCGACGACGCTGTAGTCTGGCAGGATCAGGTTCGGCTGCGGCGTGGGCATGGCGAGCTGCTCGCCCACCTTGCCCGTCAGCGGCGCGTTGTCCACCGTCGGCAGATAGCCCATCTTCTCGGCGAAGCTGCGCTGCGCCGGCGGCTCCAGCATCGCGTTCAGGTACTTGTACGCAGTTGGCTTGTTGGGCGCATTCTTCGGCACCACCATCCCCGACATGTACAGCACGGAACCCTCGGTCTGGAACTGCGCCTTCACCGGAATGCCGGCGTTCTGCCACATGATGACGCGGGCCAGCCACATGATGCCCACGTCGATCTCGCCCGATTTGATGCCGGCGCCGATCGAATCCGTCGAGGGATACAGCCGCAGCCCGTTGGCGTTCAACTTCAGCGCCAGCGCGCGGGCGTCCTCCGAATCCACCTTGGTGATGTCGCCGGTCGCAGCCAAGGCGGCCGCCATCATCACGTAGAAGTAATTCACGTCGCCCACCCCGACGCGGCCCTTGTATTTGGGGTCGAGCAGGTCGGTGAACGTTTTGGGCGGGTCGGTGATGACCTTCGGATTATAGATCAGCACCTGCGGGCTGTAGATATGCGGCGCGTAGAAGTTAGTGCGCAGGTTCGGCATCACATGCACCAGGTTCGGCACCTTGGTCGCGTCCAGCGGTTCGAGCAGGCCGGCCTGGTCGGTTTCATGCGCCCGCACCGCCTGCAGGCAGGCGACATCGACGGCGCCGCGCGGCAGCCGGCGCTGGGCGAACATCTTCGCCACCCGTGGGTCCTCGTCGCCCAAGTCCTGCACGACGGTCACGCCCTGCGGCGCCATGAACGGCTCGTCAACGTTGGCGCGCAGCAAGTTGGCGTAGTCGCCGCCCCAGGTGGCGATCACCATCTGCTCCTCGGCCCGCGACGGGCGCGCGGCGAACGGCACGGCGGCGGACCCGGCGAGCACGGCGCGCCGGGTCAGGCGTGGCAATCCTTGGTCAGACATCGCTTGTCATCCTTTCATGAAGCTGTGGCGTCGCTTGGCAATCCATTGGCGCATCGGCGGCATCGAACAGGCGCTCCGCCCCCGCCGTCCAACGGACCGTGACCGCCTCCCCGGCCCGATGCAATCGCGCCGGCCCCGCCGTCGGGTCGCGCACCACGATCCGCAGGTCCGGCCCGAGGCGCACCAGGTGCTCGCGCACTGCGCCGAGATAGCTGGCAAGCTCCACGACGCCCGGCACGCTGCCCGGCACGCGTTCGCCCGCCGGGCCAAGCGCCAGCCGCTCCGGCCGCAGCGCCACGGTGCAGGCGCCGCCGCCGCCATACCTGCCGGCCAAGCACAGTTCGGCGCTCCCCACCGTGACGACCCCCGTCTCCAGCCGCCCCACGAGCAGGTTGCCGCTGCCGATGAACCCGGCCACGAACGGCGTCGCCGGCCGCTCGTACACCGCTTCCTGCGTGCCCGTCTGCTGCACGAAGCCGTCCTTCATCACCACCAGCCGATCGGCCATCGCCATCGCCTCGTCCTGGTCGTGCGTCACCATGATCGTCGTCAACCCGGCATCGCGCTGCATCAGCCTGATCTCCCGGCCCACATCCGCCCGCAACGCCGCATCGAGGTTCGAGAGCGGCTCGTCCAGCAGAAGCACGCGCGGATGCACCGCCAGCGCCCGCGCCAGCGCCACCCGCTGCTGCTGCCCGCCGGAAAGCTGGCGCGGCAACCGGTCGGCCAAAGCCTCCAGCCGCGTCAGCCGCAGCATTTCCCCCACCCGCCGCTCGAGCGCCGGCTTGGCCGTGCGCCGCATCTCCAGCCCGAAGGCGATGTTGCGCGCCACGGTGAGGTGCGGGAACAAGGCGTAACTCTGGAACACCAAGCCCATCTCGCGTCGGTAGGGTGGTAGCGCCAGGATGCTCTTGCCGTCCAGCAGCACGTCCCCGGAGGTCGCGTCCACGAAGCCCGCCACCATGCGCAGGGTCGTCGTCTTGCCGCAGCCCGAGGGACCCAGCAGCACCACCAGCTCGCCATCGGCGATGTCGAGGCTGACGGAGCCGACCGCCGTGGCGGCGCCATACTGCTTGCCCAGCCGGTCGAGCGTAAGCCGGCTCAAACCGCCACCCGCGCGATCCGCACCTGCCGGTCCAGCATGAGGAGCGCGCCGCCCACCAGCACCACCTGCGCCACCGCGACGGCCGCCACCAGCGGGTCGATGTGGTACTGCAGGTAGGACAGGATCGAGATGGGCAGCGTCGTCATGCCGGGCGCGGTCAGGAACAGGGTCATCTCCAGGTTCTCGAACGACACGATGAATGCAAACAGCGCGCCGGCCACGATGCCGCCGCGCATGGCCGGCAAGGTCACCCGCCAGATCACCGTGAGCGGCCGCGCCCCCAGGCTGGCCGCCGCCTCCTCCGCCGCCCGGTCGTGGTTGGCCAGCGCCGCCAGGCACAGACGCACCACCCAGGGCAGCGTGATCAGCACATGGGCCGCCACCATCAGCCACACCGAGCCGCTGGACGCGAACCCCGTCTGCTCCTCGACCAGCACCGCGAGCACGAACACGCCGAGCCCGATCGCGATGCCCGGGATGGTCAGCGGGGCCAGCAGCAGCGTCGCCGCCGCCGTCCGCCCGCGGAAGCGGTAGCGCGACAGGCCGATCCCGGCCGGCACGCCGAGCAGCAGGCTGATGCAGGTCGCGGCGACCGCCGTGACGGCGCTGGTCCGCAGCGCGGCGCCGAATTGCGGCAGGATGCGGCCATACCAGGCAAGCGTGTAGCCCTGCGGCGGGAACACGATGATCGTCTCGTCGAAAACGCTGAGGTAGATGGTCAGCGCCAGCGGCAGGAAGATCGTCGTGGCGCCCACGGCCACCAGGGCATTCACCGCCGCGCGCTGCATCCGCCCCTCGCTCCCCGCTGGCGCCCCAATACCACGTAGCCTAGCCTTCCCACGCGACGGCGCAACGCACCATTGCGGCGCATCACGGAAAGAGGCTGCTCATGGTCCAAGGCGTCGGTGGCTCCAGCTTCGAGGCGGAACTGGCCCGCTTGAGCCCGATGGCGGGCAACGCCGTGCCGATCGGCGCCGCGGAACTCACCCAGCGCGTCGAGCGCGCGCAGCACCTCATGCGCGAGCAGGGCATCGAGGCGCTTTACCTCGATACCTCCACCAACCTGCGCTACTTCACCGGCATCGCCCTCGGCCTCACCGAACGGCTGCACGGCGCGATCATCCCCGCCACGGGCGAGATCGCCTATCTCAGCCCCGCCTTCGAGGAGCCGAAAACCCGCACCCTGCTGCGTTTCGGCGGGGATGTCCGCGTCTGGGAGGAGCATGAGGACCCCACCGCCCTGGTGATCGAGACCGTGCGCAGCAAGGGCTACCAATCCGGCACCATCGCCCTCGACCCGGCGACCCCGTTCTACACGGTGGACGGCCTGCGCCGGGCCGGCAACAGCTTCGGCTTCGCCAACGCCAGTTCGATCACCGCCGCCTGCCGCCAGGTGAAGACCCCCGCCGAGATCGCCCTGATGCAGGTCGCCATGGACGCGACCCTGGCCGTGCACAAGGCCGTCGCGCGCGGCCTCGCGCCGGGCATGACCACGCCGGAGGTGCAGGCCTTCCTCGACCAGGCGCACCGCAAGCTCGGCGTGCAGCCCGCCTCCCGCGCCGTGCAGTTCGGCGAAGCGACCGCCTACCCGCACGGCGTGCCCTACCCGCAGACCCTGCACGAGGGCGACATGGTCCTCATCGACACCGGCGCCTTCGTCGAGGGCTACCGCTCGGACATCACCCGCACCTACGTGTTCGGCGAGCCCACCCCGCGGCAACGCGAGATCTGGGAGCTGGAGCAGCGCGCCCAGTTGGCCGGCTTCGAGGCCGCCGTGCTCGGCGCGCCCTGCGAGGCGGTGGACGCGGCCGCCCGCGGCGCCATCGCGGCGGGCGGCTTCGGCCCCGATTACGCCACCCCCGGCCTGCCGCACCGCACCGGCCACGGCATCGGCCTCGACGTGCACGAGGAGGCCTACATGGTGCGCGGCAACAAGACCAAGCTGGCGCCGGGCATGTGCTTCTCCATCGAGCCGACGATCTGCCTCTACGGCGAGTTCGGTGTCCGCCTCGAAGACATCGTGTACATGACCGGGGAGGGCCCGCGCTGGTTCACCCAGCCCTGCCGCTCGGTGGACGACCCCTTCGGCTACGGCGACTGAGCGGCCTGCTCCACGCAGTGCCGCATCACCTCCGCGCCGCTGACGTTCCAAGTGGTGATGCCGCCCACCATGATGACCTGCGTCAGCCCTTCCGCCAGTTCGGGCAAGGTCAGCCCCAGCCGCATCGCCGCCGCCGCGTGGCGCTTGGCGCCGGTGGTCTGGCCCACCAGGGCATCGAGCAGCGCGAAGATCAGCTCCTTGGTCCTCAGCTCCAGCGCCCCGCCCTGCGCCGGCTCGCGCATGACGTAGTCGCGAAGCAGGCTGTAGCCGGCGAACGCCCCCGGCGCGTGCTCGGCGAGCAGCCGGAAGTTCGGCGGCACTTGGCCGAAGGTCGCCTCGAAGCTGTCGAAGCCCTTCTGCGTCGCCGCGCTCGTGAGATCGTCCATATCTATGGGTTCCTTGCCGCGAGGCGCACCCCGTGGCTCAATGCTGATTGACAACGACCGTCGCCAGACGCGAAGGTTGCGCCCGGGATGGGTCGGGGCTGATGCCGCAAACAGTGCTGTCGGTTGTGATGGAGGTTCAGCCGCAAAGCGCCGCCCGCCTGGACCGGCTGATCCAGGCCATGGAAGCCGACGCCCGCAACCCTCCGGCCGGCACGCCGGAATACGACTCGCTGAAAACGCAGGTGCCCACGGCGCATTTCCTGTCCCTCACGATCTTTGAGGACTGCCAGTACGACCCGCTCCTGGTCGTCGAGGTCAACTGCGACGGCCCGCCCGGCCCGTTCTGGGCGCAGATGGAATCCGCCTACGGGCCAACCCTGCGCGACATGATCCGCTGCTGCAAGCGCCCGGCCGACGAGCGCGGCATCCTGTTCGACGCCGTCACCGCCGCAAGCACCCGCCGCGCGGTCGCGCCATACCTCGAGGCGATGACGATACGCCCCATGGTGTTCCACCAAGGCAACCGCGGCCTGGACCGGGATCGCGTGCTGCGCGACGCCGGGCTGTTCCTGGCGACGCGGCGCGTGCTGGCCCAAGCCGGCGGCCCGGTGACCAGCCCGGCCGAGGCGCAGCAGGTGCACATCGCCCTTCGCGCCGCGTTGCTGCCCGCGTTCCCATGGCTGGGCCAACCGGCCGCCGTCCGCATCTCCGCCGCGGAAAAGGCGGCCGACCTCCTGCACCTGCTCAGCTTCCTCGGTGTCCTGGTATTCTGCCTCTCCATCCCCGGACTAGTCCTGGCGCCCTTCTCGCATCCCGTGGCGTTGCCCCTGTTCTTCCTGGTGCTGGCCCTCGCCGCCGGCGCCATGGTCTGGCGGCTGCGGGCGCCGCTGGCCGGCCAGGGCGCGCCGGCGCCGACCGGCGGCCTCAGCCTGTCCCGCAAGCGCGAGGTCACCTCGCTGGCGCATCCCGTGGGATTCCTGATCGCAGCCGCCGCGTTCCTGATCCTGTATGCCGTGCTGGCCTCGGCCGTGCTCTCCCTCCTGGTCTGGCCATTGACCGGCGGCGTCCCGCTGGCAGCAGTCTGGCGCGGAACCTGGCGCGCCGTGGCGCTCGGGCTGTTCAGCGTGCCCTTCTCCGCGCTCGGCATCCTGTGGTGGCTGCGCTGGCTCGAACGGGGGGATTCCTCGCAGGACGCGCCACCCCTCTCCGCGGGCCGCCTACAGGAAATCGGGCGCCGCGAGGACCGCTGCGTGCAGAACCACATGGGCAGCATGGTCCTGGTCAAACCCGGCGTGTTGCGGACCGCACTGGCCCTGGCCGGGCTGCACGCCTTGGGCCTCGTCGTCCGCGTGGTCGCGCGGGACGGCTACCTCGGCAGCATGCGCACCATCCACTTCGCCCACTGGGCGCTGGTCAACAACCGAAGCCGGCTGATGTTCTTCAGCAACTTCGACGGTAGCTGGGAAAGCTACTTGGACGACTTCATCGAAAAGGCGCATGGCGGCCTCTCGCTCGCCTGGGGCAACTGCGTCGGTTTCCCGCCGGGGCGCTTCCTGGTGATGGACGGCGCCAGCCATGGAAGGCGTTTCAAGGCATGGGCGCGCCACTCGCAAGCCGTCAGCCGGTTCTGGTATAGTGCGTACCCGGACCTGACAGTGAACCAGATCGAGCGCCAGGCGGCCATATCCGACGGGCTTCGCCGGGCCACCCTCACGCCAGCGGAGGCCGCGTCGTGGATCAGGCGCCTGTAACCCACCATCCCGTCCGGGAAGGGCCAAGCTGGACCCTCACGCCCGAGCACGCCGCCAAGACGCAGGGCTTGGTGGTCAGCGGCTTCAACCACCTGCCCTGGGCGCAGGCGCTGTTTCTCCGCCTCGACACGCCCGGCGGCGCCTGGCTGCAAACCATCCAACGCCTTGCACCCGTCTCGGACGCCACCGGCAAGGCCAACCGCGCCACCGCGCTCGCCTTCACCGCGACCGGCCTGGCGCGCATGGGCCTGGGCGACGCGCTCGCCACCTTCGCCGCCCCGTTCCAGGAAGGCATGCACCAGGAGGACCGCCGCCGCCGCCTGGGCGACGACGAGCGCACCGTCATCGCCGGCGGCCCCGCCTGGAGCGGCAACGCGCATGACGAGCCGCAAACGCCGGACCTGGTCCACGCCCTGCTGCTGCTCTACGACGCCAGCGAAACCGACGCCGCAAGCTGGGCCGACGAGGTGGCGCTCGCCTTGCAGCCCGGCGCCGCCGTCGTCCGCCGCATCGGCCTCGACCTGCAACTGGATGAACGCCGCCTGGCCCGCGAGCATTTCGGCTTCACCGACGGCCTCTCGCAACCCGCGCCCTACGGCAACGAGGTGGTGCTGACCAACGGCCACAAGGTCTCGCGCGACCGCTGGCACGGCATCCCCTGCGGCGACATCGTGATGGGCCACGCCAACGCCCATCACGAGCCCGCGCCCGGACCCTACATTCCCGACCCCGGGCCCGCCGCCCGCCCGCCCGGCCTGTCGCCGGACGGCGCGCCCGAGGGCTTCCTCAACTTCGGGCTGGACGGCAGCTACATGGTCGTTCGCGAGCTGCGGCAATACGTCGCGGCGTTCTGGCAGTCGCTCGACCAGGGCGCCGCCGCCATCCTCGCCCGAAACCCGGCCGCCACCCACGTCACGCCGATCTGGCTCGCCGAGCGCATCGTCGGCCGCGACATCGACGGCCACCTGCTCTGCCCAAGCGGCTCGATGGCCGCCCTGAAGAACGGCCAGCCGAACAACGGCATCGGCTTCATCCACAACGATCCGCACAGCCACGGCTGCCCGGCCGGGTCGCACGTGCGCCGGGCCAACCCGCGCGACGGCCTGGCCAAGGACACGGCGGACGCCCAAACCCTGCTCGACGCCGCCAACAACCACCGCATCCTGCGCCGCGGCCGCAAATACGGCCCCAAGGTGGACGACCCCCGCACGGACGACCAGCAGGACCGCGGCTTGCTGTTCATGTGCCTCAATACCGACCTGGTCCGGCAGTTCGAGTTCATCCAGCAAACCTGGCTGCTGAACCAGAACTTCGCGACCCTGTTCGACGAGACCGACCCCCTGGTCGGCCCGAAAGGCACCTTCACCATCAGCGAGAAGCCGCTGCGGCGGATCGTCGACGTGGAGACCTTCGTCAAGCTGGCCGGCGGCGAATACTTCTTCCTGCCGAGCCTGCCGGCCCTGGCGTACCTGGCGACCCTGTGAACGCCTCCCCCGACGCGTTGCGCCCCGCCCCCGGCGGAGCCCGCGCGGCGGTGATGGCCGGCGCGATGCAGGCGCTGCCCGCCGTTTTCGGCATCCTGCGCGCGGTCTGGCCGATCCCCCGCTTCGGCAACACCGTCGCCCTCACCCGCCACGACGACGTCCGCGAGGTGTTCCAGAACGACGACGCCTTCCGCGTGCCCTACAAACCAAAGCTCGACGTCATCATGGGCGGCCAGCCCTTCTTCCTCGGCATGGACGATACCGCAGATTACCGCCGCGACACGGCCGCCATGCGCCAGGTCATCCGCCCCGACGACATCCCCGCCCGCCTCGCTCCGGCCACGGAGGCCCTCGCCGAACAGGTCGTCGCCGGCGCAGGCGGCCGGCTCGACGTCGTGGAACTGGTGCGGCAGGTCACCTTCACCGTGCTCGGCGAGTATCTCGGCATCCCCGACCCGGCCGATGCCAGCATGCGCGTCTGGGCCACGCGGCTGTTCGAGTTCCAGTTCGCCGATCGTGGCGGGGACCCCGCGCTGCGGCGCGAGGTGGACGTGATCGCGCCCGCCCTCGCGGGCCACATCCAAGGCCTCATCGAGCAGCGCCGGGGCGGCAACGCCACCGATGACGTGCTCGGACGCTGCCTGCGCAAACAGGCGGAAGGGGCGCCGGGCTTCACCGACGGCCAGATCCGCACGGCGCTGACCGGCTTCATCGTCGGCGGCCCGCCGCAGCCGCCCATGGTCGTTCCGCAGGCCATGGAGCAGTTGCTCCGCCGCCCCGATGCGCTGGCCGGCGCGCAGCAGGCGGCGCGGAACGGCGATGACCGGCTGCTTGCCGCCTACGTGTTCGAAGCGATGCGCTTCGACCCGCTCGCCCCCGCCTTGCCGCGGGTCGCCACCCGGGACGTGACCGTCGCCGCCGGCACCTCGCGCGCCCGGCTGGTCCGCAAGGGCAGCAGCGTCCTGGTCGCTTTCAGCTCCGCCATGATGGACGGGCGGCGCGTGTCCGAGCCCCGGCGCTTCGACCCGAGCCGCTTCCCGCACGACTACATCCACTTCGGCAACGGCCTGCACACCTGCTTCGGCATCCACATCAACAAGGCCATTCTGCCGCTGATGCTCAAACCCCTGCTGCGCCGCCCCGGCCTGCGCCGCGCCCCCGGCGCACCAGGCCGTTTGAGCAAGCGCGGCGCCTTCGCCGACCGGCTCGTGGTGGAGTACGCCGCCTAAGTGCGCTACGGCGCGTAGCTCATCACCGTGAAGCTGTTGTTGTGGAATACCGGCGGCGGCGCCTTGCCGTCCGGCCCGGCCGCGGGCTGGGTGTACCCGGCCGTGACCGTGAACAGCCGCTTGCTGGCCGGGTCGAGCGCGATCACCCGCGCCATCGGCCGCGTGGCGATCGTCTCGACCAGGCTGTACCGATCCGGCCCGTCCTGCCGGATGACGCTCATCGTGGCGCCCACGCCATTGGCGGTGACCAGCAAATGGCGCTCCTCGTCATGCGCCATGCCGTCGACCCCGCGGCCGATCGGTATGGTGGCGACGATCCGGCCATCCGCCGGGTCGACCGCGATGAACACCGGCTTGTCCCCCCGGCAGGCGATCAACACCCGATCGGCCGCATGGTCGAACTCGACCGCGACGGGCTGCACGCAATCCCCCAGCGTCCATGTCGCCTGGATGGCGAGGTCGGCCGCATTCAGCTTCAGCAGCACGTTCCTATCCCGCATGGACGCGAATATCGCTCCGCGGCCGTCCGGCGACGGGTCGTCCATCTTCTTGCTGTCGAACTCGGTGCGGCCCAGCACCTTGCCGGTGGCGGCATCGAGGCTGATCCACGTGGTGCGGGCGGGGCGGTTGCCCACCACCATGTGGATGCGCTTCGTGCTCGGCTCGTAGAATCCCTGGTTCAGGTCTCCGTCGTCCAGCCGCACCCGCTCGATCGGCTTCAGTGTCGCGAGGTCGAACGCCAGCATGGTGCCGTCGGTCATGGCCGTGTAGCCGCGGCCGAACTCGGAGGCCAGCACGACGCCGTTGGCGCCCGTGCTGTTCTCGACGTTGCCAACCACCTGGCGTGACTTGGTGTCCCACACCGTCAGCCCGTCGGCACGGCGCGCGATGAACAGCCGGCCCGTCGCCGGGTCGAGCGTGATGTAGTCCCAGCCGGTGTTGCTGCTGGGCAGCACCGTGGCGCTCTCGGTCGTATAGGCCGGCTCGGCCGCGAAGGAGGGCGCGAAGGCGGCGAGGCCAAGCGCCACGAGGGCGGCGCGGCGGATGTGGGTGATCGTCGGCATGGCGGGTCTCCTCACGCCGGGGCGCCCGGCTGCTTCAGCGGATGCGCCCGCGCGAACTCCGGCATCGCGGTGCAGGCGTCGTGGATGCGCCGCACGGCCGCATAGGGCGCAAGATCCACGCCGAACCGTTGCGCTCCGGCGACATGGCTGGCCAGGCACGCGTCCGCCATGCCCGGCTGCTCGCCGGTGCAAAACGGGCCAGGCCCGACCTGCGCCTCATACGCCTCGAGTCCCTTGGTGAACCAGTGCCGGTTCCATGCCATGCGCGCCGGCTCGTCCCAGGTGGCGCCGAGATAGGCCTGCACCCTCGGCACCACCAGCGGATGCGTGTCGGATGCGGTGATGGCGCACAGCGCCCGCGCCCGCGCCCGCGCGGCGGCGCCCTTCGGCAGCAAGGGCGGCGTGGGCTCCGTCTCCTCGATCCACTCCAGGATGGCCAGCGACTGCGAGAGCGCCGTCCCATCCTCCAGGATCAGCGCCGGCACCGCCCCCATCGGGTTCAGGCGGCGGAACCCGGCCTCGTGCTGGTCGCCCCGGTCGAGGTCCACCATCAGTTCCGGCACCTGCATGCCCTTGAGGTTGAGCGCGATCCGCACCCGGTACGTGGCCAGCGACCGCCAAAATCCGTAGAGCTGCATCATTCTTTCACCGCCCCGGTCAACGAGCTCACGTAATATTCGACGAAGAACGAATATAGCAGCGCCACCGGCAAGGAGCCGAACAAGGCCCCGGCCATCAGCGCGCCCCATTGGTAGTCGTCGCCCTGCACCAACTGCGTCAGCACCGCCACCGGCACTGTCTTCTTCTCGGAAGATTGAATGAACGCCAGCGCGTAGATGAACTCGTTCCATGACAGCGTGAAGGCGAAGATGCCCGCGCTGATCAAGCCCGGCACCGCCAACGGCAAGGTGATGCGGCGCAGGATTTGCAGCCGGGTTGCGCCATCGATCAGCGCGCACTCCTCCAACTCGTACGGGATCGACTTGAAGTAGCCGATCAGCAGCCAGGTGCAGAACGGGATCAGGAACGTGGGATAGGTCAGGATCAGGGCGAGCGGGCTGTCGAACAGGCCCAGCTTGAACACCATGGTCGCCAAGGGAATGAACAGGATGCTGGGCGGCACCAGGTAGGCCAAATAGATCGCCAGCCCCACCCAGTTGCTGCCGCGGAAGCGCAGCCGCTGGATGGCATAGGCCGCCAGCACGCTGGCGAAGATGCTGATGAGGGTCGCCGCCGCGGCGATCCCCATCGTGGTCATCAGCCATTGCGGGTAATCCGTGTCGAACAGCAGCTTCTTGACGTTCTGCAGGGTCGGCGACGTCACCCAGAACGGGTTGTGCTCCTTGTAGTTGTACAGCTCGTTGTTCGGCTTGAACGTGGTGATCGCCATCCAATAGAACGGAAACAGCAGCACCAGGATGAACACGCTGAGCGGAATCCACAGGGTCACGATGCGGCGCGGGATGCTGTCCCAGTTCATCGCCCCCTGCCGCTCGGGCGTGGACGGGCCCGGAGCGGCCTTGACGGGGGCGGCCTTGACGGGGGCGGCCTTGACGGCGGCGGCCTCGATGACGGCGGCGTCAGTCATTGGCCTCTCCCTGCTGCCACTTGCGGCGGGCCAGGCCGAAGTAGCTGAACAGCGTCGCCGCCACCAGGAACGGGATCATCGCCACCGCGATCGCCGCGCCCTCGCCGAGCTGCCCGCCCGGGATGCCGCGCTGGAAGGCGAGCGTCGCCATCAGGTGCGTGGCGTTCACCGGGCCGCCGCGGGTGATGGCGTACACCAACTGGAAATCGGTGAAGGTGAACAGCACCGAGAAGGTCAGCACCACCGACAGCACCGGCATCAACATCGGCAAGGTGACGTTGATGAAGCGCTGCCATGGCGTGGCGCCGTCCAGCATCGCCGCCTCGTACAACGAGGGCGAGATCGTCTGCAGCCCGGCCAGCAGGCTGATCGCCACGAACGGGATGCCGCGCCAGATGTTGGCCGCGATCAGGCTGAACCGCGCGTGCCACGGGCTGCCCAGGAAGTCGATGTTGGTGTCGATCCAGCCCAAGTTTTTGAGCACGTAGGAGATGATGGAGAACTGCGGGTCGTAGATCCACCAGAAGGCGATGGCCGACAGCACCGTAGGCACGATCCAGGGCACCAGCACGATCGCGCGGACCAGGGACTTGAATGGGATGTTCTGGTTCAGCAGCAAGGCCAGCCACAGGCCCAGCCCGAACTTCCCGACCGTCGCCAGCCCCGTATAGAACAAGGTGTTGGTCACGCTCAGCCAGAAGATGCGATCGTGCCACAAGCTCTCGAAGTTCTCGAGCCCGACCCAGACCCCGCTTCGCCCGATGCGGGTGTCGGTGAAGGCGAGGAACATGCCCAGTCCAAGCGGATAGGTCAGGAACACCAGCAGCAGCCCGATGGCCGGGAACAGGCAGAGCGCCGCCAGGAATGGCTTGTAGTCGAACAGGCGGATCAGCCGGGTGTTGCGCGGCGGCGACCAACGCCACGGGTGGGCGGGGACATGGGCGCCCGAGATAACCGCGTTTTCGCTCATCGTCCCCCCGAGCCCACGCCTCGCCGGGCGCCTCGGCCCGCACTATGCCTTGTACGGCGTCGCGGGGCTAGCAGGGCTCCAGCCGCTAGTGGCGCCGGGCTACTCCGCCGCCTCCTGACCGAATTGCACTTCGTAAAGGCGGCGGTATTGCCCGTCCCGCGCCATCAGCGCGGTATGCGACCCCTGTTCCACCACGCCAGCCGGCGACAGGACCACGATCCGGTCCGCACCGCGCACCGTCGCCAGACGATGCGCGATCACCAAGGTCGTTCGCCCCTTCGCGAGCGCCGTCAGCGCGCGCTGGATCATCTGCTCCGTCTCGCTGTCCAGCGCCGAGGTCGCCTCGTCCAGGATCAGGATGGGCGGGTTCTTGAGAAAGATGCGGGCAATCGCGATCCGCTGCTTCTGCCCTCCCGAGAGCCGGGCGCCCCGCTCGCCGATCTCGGTCTCCAAACCATCGGGCAGCGAGGCGACGAGGTCCTCCAGTTGGGCGCGGCGGATCGCGTCCATGACCTCGTGCTCCGACGCGCCGAGCCGGCCATAGGCCACGTTGGCGCGGATGGAGCCGGCGAACAGGAACACGTTTTGTTCCACGATGCCGATCTGCCGCCGCAGCGAGGTGCGGGTGACATCCCTGATGTCGATCCCGTCGATGGTGATCCGGCCTGCCGCCACGTCGTAGAACCGCGGCAGCAACGAGCACAGCGTCGTCTTGCCGGCGCCGGAGGGCCCAACGATCGCCACGGTCTCGCCGGCCCGGACCGACAGATCCAACCCGTCGAGCACCGGCCGGCCGGGAGCGTAGCCGAACACCACGCGCTCGAATTTGATGTCGCCGCCGAACCGCGGCGCCTCCGGCGCGTCCGCCCGGTCCTGCACGTCCGGCTGTTCGGCCAGCAGCTCGCGGTAGCGCCGGAAGCCCGCGATTCCGCGCGGATAAACCTCGATCATGCTGCCGATCTTGTCGAGCGGCCGGTAGAACACCGCGACGAGAAGCAGGAACCCGACGAAGTCGCCGATGGACAGGCGCCCGCGAACGATCAGCACCGCCCCGGCCAGCATGACCACGATCTGCACGATCCGCATGCTGAGATAGTTGAGCGTGAGGCTGGTCGCCATCAGCCTGTAGGCGCCCTGCTTCTCCAGCCGGTAGGCCGCATTCTCCGTCGCGAACAGGGCCCGCTCATGCGCCTCGTTGGCGAACGCCTGCACCACGCGCGCGCCGCCCACGTTCTCCTCGATCCGCGCGTTGAACCGGGCGACCCGGCGGAACTGCGTCCGCCAGTTCCGGTCCATGCGCGATCCGTAATGCGCGATCAGCCAAGTGGCGACCGGCACCGCCGCCGCGGCCACCAGCGCCAACTGCCAACTCACCAGCACCATCAGCACGAACGCGCCCAGGAAGGTCAGCAGGGCCACCAGCAGGTCTTCCGGCCCGTGATGCGCGACCTCGCCGATATCGGCCAGGTCGGTCGTGACCCGGCCGACCAGATGCCCGGTCTTCTCGTTGTCGTAGAACCGCATCGAGAGCGCGTGCAGGTGGTCGAAGGCCCGCCGACGCATCTCCGTCTCGATCGAGATGCCGAGCACATGCCCCCAATAGTTCACCACCGCGAGCAGGGCGGCGTTGGCGATGTAGAGCAGCAGCAGCGCCGCGACCGCGAGCAGGATCGGCGGCATGTCCGCCCGCGGCAGCAACTGGTCGATGAAGGCGCGCACCGCCATAGGGAACCCGAGCTCGAGCACGCCCGAGAGCGCGGCGGCGCCGAACACGGCCAGCAGCAGGCCCCGGTGCGGGCGATAGTAGGACAGGAACTCACGCAGCACGGCCGGGCCTTTCAACGTTGAGGATGAGCATACCCTCGTCACTCGCTCCCACCGCGGCCCAAGCACGCCGTGTGGCTCTCGGGGATACGCGCCGACCCCCGGACGACCAGCTCGCCCGGGATTTGCTGCACCACGCGCTTGGCGTCCGGATGCTCGATGTGCTTGAAGAGGATCTCCAGCGTGCGCTGTACCATCCGCTCCACGGGCTGCCGGATCGTGGTCAGGCGATAACCCTCCCACGCGGCCGTCGGAATATCGTCGAAGCCGATCACCGAGAGGTCCTCCGGGATGCGCAGGCCAAGCACATGGCGCGCCGCGTCGACGACGCCGAGCGCCATCTCGTCGCTGCCGCAGAATATGGCATCGGGCCGCGCGCGGCCGCCAAGCAGGTCGCGCGCGGCAGCGAAGCCGCCCTGGTAGGTGAATCCCCCGTCGGCACGCATTCCCAGCGTCTTGCCATGCATGGCCAGGGCACGCACGAAGCCCCGCTCGCGCTCCTTGCTGCTGAACGCGCCCGGCAGGCCGCCGATGAACGCGAACCGCCGGTGCCCGGCCCGCGCCAGCATCTCGCCGGCCAGGACGCCCCCGCTGACGCTGTCGCATCGGACGGAGCTGGCCTCGCCCGGCGGCGGCTTGCGGTTCAACAGGATCACCGGCGCCTTCGCGGCGGCGCAACGTGCGGCCATGTCGCGGGATAGCGTGGCCGAGGTGATGACGATGCCGGCCACCTGGTAATGCAGCAGGTCCTGCACCGCCTGGTCCGGCCCCGCGTTGGGCGGCGCGCTGGCGAACAGCACGCGCTGCCCCCGTTCCTGCAATGAGCGGCCCAGCCGATCCAGCACTTCGGCATAGAAGGCGCTCGTCACCTCGCCCATCACCACGCCGATCGTGTCGGAGCGCCGGGTGATGAGGCTGCGGGCAAAGACGTTGGGCGTATATCCCAGGCTCTCGGTGGCCTCGATGACGCGGCGTTTCATCGCGTCGGAGATGCTGGCCCCCGGTGTCAGGGCCCGCGACACCGCGGATTGCGACACCCCGGCGAGCCGAGCCACGTCCAACGAGGTGACCCTGACCGCGTGCACCTTCCTCACCGCCCCGACTCCGTGCTGACCTGCGCCGATCCTACGCCCCGATCGGCTTGAAGCCGAACAGCCCGGCCGGATTGTCCACCAGTATGCGATCGCGCACCCGCTCGTCCTCGGCCCAGTCCAGCAGCAGGTCAAGCAACATGGCGTCGTCCTCGGCCGGCAGGCCGCGCACCTGGGTGGTGAACGGGTGCGGCCAATTGCTGCCCCATAGCAGCCGCTCCGGCGCGTGCCGCACCAGCAACCGGGCCAGGGCGCCGGCGGCGGGATACGGCGCCTCGCCCATCCCGCCGCCGGCGTAGGGCGCCGAGAGCTTGACCCAGACCCGCCCGCTGTCCAGCAGGCGCAGCATGGCCGCGACGGAGGGATGATCCGTCGGCACCGGCCGGCCAAACATGCCGAGGTGGTCGATGATCACCTGGCCCGGCAGCCCGGCCACCAGGGCGGCCCGCTCCGCCAGGTCATAGCCCTGAAGCTGAAGGTTGATGCACCACCCGAGGCCCATCACCCGCGCCGCCACGGGCTGCAGCTCGTCCCAGGAAAGCACGCCGCCGGGCACCATCAAAAATCGCGCGCCGCACACGCCGCCTTGGGTCAGCCGCCGCAACTCGGCGTCGGCCACGCCCAGGCCGACCATGCCGATGCCGCGCGCGCCGGGGCCCAACGTGGCGATCGCGTCCAGCAGGCAGGCGTGGTCGGTCCCATAGGCCGAGGACTGCACGACGAGCGCGCGCTCCAGCCCCAGCCGCCGCTGCACCGCCTGATAATCCCGCACGGTGGCCACCGGCGGCTGGAACACCGAGCCCGCGACGACAGGGAAGCGCGGGTCGAAGACGTGGATATGGGTGTCCCACGCGCCTTGCGGGGCACGCAAAAGCGGGCCAGCGAGCATCTACCGCCCCACCAGCAGGCGGTCCAGGCCATACAGCCGGTCCAGCAACAGCATGAGCCCGCCGGTCACCGCGATCAGCGCCGTCGACACCGCGGCGACCAGCGGATCGGTCATCTGGTCGATGTAGTTGAACACCCGCACCGGCAAGGTGGTCAGCGCCGGCGGCGCCACGAAGATCGTCACCGTCAGGTCGTCCAGGCTGGTGATGAAGGCCAGCACCCAGCCGCCGGCAATGCCGGGCAGCAGCAGCGGCAGGGTGATCCGGCGCAACAAGGTGATGCGCCCCGCGCCGAGCGAGACGGCGGCGCGCTCGACCTGCCGGTCGAACCCGGTCAGCGCCGCGAGCAGCAGCCGCAGCACGAACGGCGTGACCAGCACGACATGGCACAGCGCCAGCGACAGAAAGGTGCCGTTCAGCCCGGCGAGCGTAAGGAAACGCAGGAAGGCGATGCCCAGCACCACGGCCGGGATCATCAACGGCGACAGCAGGAAGGCCGACAGCGCGGCGCGGCCGGGAAAGCGATGCCGGGCGATGGCGAAGGCGGCGGGCAGCGAGATCAGCAGGGCAAGGCTGGCGCTGACGAGCGCGAGACGCAGGCTGACCCAGAGCGAGGCGATGAAGTCGCGGTTGCGGAGAAGCTCGCCGTACCATTGCAGAGACACCCCGTCCCACGGCAAGGCGAGGTAGGATTTCGTGGTGAACGACACCAGCACGATCACCAGGATCGGCGCCAGGATGAAGCCCACGAACAGGCCGTTGAACAACAGCGCGCCGAACCCGTTCCGCATCAGCCGAGGCGCGCCACGAAACGGCGCTCCATGATGGCGTTGTAGCCGAGGATGAGCGACAGGTTGATGGCGAGCAGCACGACCGCGAGCGCCGCGCCGAGCGGCCAGTTCAGCGTGGACAGGAACTCGGTGTAGATCGCGCCGGACACGACCGGATTGCGCTTGCCGCCGAGCATGACTGGCGTGGCGAAGCTGCTCGCCGCCATGCAGAACACGATCAGCGAGCCCGAAAGCACGCCCGGCGCCACGTTGGGCAGGACGACGCGCCAGAATACGGTCATCCGCGACGCGCCGAGCGAGACCGCCGCCCGCTCGATCGCCGGGTCGAGTTGCGCGAGCGAGGCCCAGACCGACAGCACCAGGAACGGCGTCAGCACGTGCACCAGCCCGAGCACGACGGCGCCCGAGGTGAACATCATCCCGATCGGCCGGCCGATCACGCCGGCGCCCAGCAAGGCCCGGTTCACCAGCCCCGAATTGCCCAGGATCACCATCCACCCGAACGTCCGGATCACCGCCGAGACCAGCAGCGGCCCGATCACCACCAGCAGCAGCAGCCCCCGCCACCGCGACTGCATGCGATGGATCACGTAGGCCTCGGGGGTGCCGATCAGCACGGCGAACACGGTGGTGGCAAGGGCGATCAGGTAGGTGCGCAGGAACACCTCCCGGTAGTACGGGTCGAACAGCACGTCCACGTAGTTCTCGGCCGTGAGTTCCGGGGCAAAGGTTCCGGCGGCGAGGAAGCCGTACAAGCTCAGCACCGCCGTCAGCAGCAAGGGGGCGGCGAAGAAGATCCCGAACATCAGGAGTGCCGGGCCGCACATGAACAAGGGGGCTAGCTGGGTAAAGCGGGGCCGGGTCAAGCGAGCTCGACCCGGATGCTGGCGGGCGCTGCGGTCAGCCGGACGTCGGTGCCGATGGCGTGCTCGGCGCTGCCGTCGTTCTGGGCGACCATCAACAGCCGGCCTGCGGCGCTGTCGAGTTCATATAGCCATTGCTGGCCCAGGAAGACCCGGTTCACGATCGTGCCCGGCACGCCGCCCGACTCGCAGAAGCGCAGCCGTTCCGGGCGGATCCACAGCGCCACCGGGCCATCCGGCGCCGCCGCCGGCAAGCGGAGCCCGCCTGTGGCGCCGAAGGCGACCATGCCGCCCTCCGCCCGGCCCTGCAGCCGGTTGGTCTTGCCGAGGAACCCCGACACAAAGGCATCCGCGGGCCGCTCATAGGCCTCCCAAGGCGCCGCCACCTGCAGGATGCGCCCGCGATCCATCACCGCGACTCGGTCGCACAACGCCATGGCCTCGGACTGGTCGTGGGTCACCAGGATCGTGGTGATGCCCAGCTTGCGCTGCAATTGGCGCAGCTCGATCTGCATGCCTTCCCGCAGCTTGGCATCCAACGCGCCGAGCGGCTCGTCCAGCAGCAGCACGTCGGGGTTGATCACCAGCGCCCGGGCCAGCGCCACGCGCTGCTGCTGCCCGCCGGAGAGCTGCCGCGGGCGCCGGTCGGCCATGCCGTCGAGCGCCACCTGGGCGATGGCGTCCCGCACCCGGGTCTCCCGCTCCGCCCGGGGCACGCGCCGCATCTCGAGCCCGAAGGCGACATTCCCGGCGACGGTGAGATGCGGGAACAGCGCGTAGGACTGGAACACGATGCCCACGTTGCGGCGATTGGCCGGGATGCGCGCCAGGTCGCGGCCGCCCAGGGTTATGGTGCCCTCATCGGGGTTGGCGAAGCCTGCGATCATCTGCAGCGTGGTGGTCTTGCCGCAGCCGGACGGGCCGAGCAGGCCCACGAATTCGCCACGCTCGACGGAGAGGGAAACGCCGTCCACGGCATGCACCGCGCCATAGCGTTTCACGACGCGGTCGAGTACGACGTAGCCCACCGCGTCTCCTCCCGCTTGCATCTTGCATACCTTTGCAGATAGACCGGCCACCATCAACAGCAGCGACGAACGGAGGCGGGCCATGACGATCGAACGCATCAATCCGGGCGCCCGGTCGAGCGAGATGGTGGTCCACAACGACACGATCTACGTCACCACGACCCCGGACAAGCCTTACGACCCCGCCCTGTCGGCGGCAGGCCAGGCCAGCCAGATACTGGCCACCGTGGACAAGCGGCTGGCGAGCCTCGGCACCGACAAGTCGAAGCTGCTGGCAACGCAAATCTGGCTGTCGGACATCCGCTACTTCGAGCAGGTGAACGAGGTCTGGGACGCCTGGATCGATCCTGCGAACCCGCCATCCCGGGCCTGCGCCTGCGTCGTCGCGATGGGCAAGCCCGACTTGAAGGTCGAAATGATCATGGTGGTGGCGAAATAGGGCGAAAGTCGTGGACACCGGGTGCTGCCGCATGGTGATGTGCATACGCATTCAATTCTGACGGAGGCTCAGGGCATGCGGCGCACGCTTCTACTGACGGCGGCTGTTCTCGGCCTGTGCGCCGGCTCTGCCGCGCAGGCGCAGGGCACCCTGATCGTCGGCGGCTTCGGCGGCGAGCTCGAGCGCGCGCTCCGCACCTTCGTCTTTCCGAAGTTCGAGCGGGACAACGACGTGCGGGTTCAATACGTCGCCGCCAACGCCGCCCCCGCACTGGCCCGGCTGCAAGCCCAGCGCGGCAAGCCCGATCTCGACGTGGTGATGCTGGATGACGGGCCGATGTACCAGGCCATCGCGCTCGGGCTGTGCGCCCCCGTCGAGACGCCCCGCCGCAACGACCTCTACGACATCGCCAACATCCAGGGAAAGGCCGTGGGCGTCGGCCTGGCCGCGACCGGACTCGGCTACAACACCAAGATCTTCGCCGAGAAAGGCTGGCCGGCGCCGACGTCGTGGACCGACCTGGGTGATCCCAAATTCCGAAAGCTGATCCTGGTGCCGGGCCTGGATACCACCCAAGGCATCCACATGCTGGTCACCATGGCCCGCATCAACGGCGGCAGCGAGGACAACATCGACCCGGGGTTCAAGGCGATCAAGGCCACGATCGCGCCAAACGTGCTGTCGTTCGAGGGCTCGCCCGGACAGATCACCGAACTGTTCCAGAACGGCGAGATCGTCATGTCGGTCTATGCCAACAGCCGCATCCGCGCCATCGCCGATGCCGGCCTGCCGCTGGCCTTCGTCTACCCCAAGGAAAAAGCCGTCGGCGTGACCACCTCGCTCTGCCCCGTCCAGGGCGGCCCGAGCCCAGCCATGGCGCAGAAGTTCCTGGACTACATGCTGCAGCCGGATGTGCAGGTCTTGCTGGCCACGAAGTACGGCTGGGGCCCGACCAATACCAAAACCCAACTGGACGCCGACGCGGCAGCCCGGGTGATCTACGGCCCTGACCAGATCGCCGGGCTCGCCCGGGTGGACTGGGACAAGATCAACCCGCGCCGCCCCGAGTGGACCCGACGCTGGCAGCGCGAGATCGAGCGCTGAACCCGCCGTTCCGCCCCCTCGAGCCCGGCGCGGCACGGCTCGGCTTCAGCGTGGACGGCGTACCGGCCCAGGCGCCCGCGGGTTCGAGCGTCGCCGGCGCGTTGTTGCTCGCAGGCTACCGCGCGATCCGCCGGGCCCCGGCCGACGGTGCGCCCCGCGCGCCCTATTGCATGATGGGCGCCTGCCACGAATGCCTCGCCACCGTGGACGGCTGGCCCGACTGCCAGACCTGCTTGCTGCCGCTGCGTGAGGGTATGCAGGTGAGCCTCGGGACACGCGGGCCTGCGTGACCTCGCGATCGTCGGCGCCGGCCCTGCCGGCCTCGCCGCGGCCGCCACCGCCGCGGGACTGGGGCTCGACACGGTGCTGCTCGACGAGCAGCCCGCGCCGGGCGGGCAGATCTACCGTGGGGCGGAGACGGCGTCCGCCGCCCAGCGCGCCTTGCTGGGCCCGGATTATACCGCGGGCGCGCGGCTGATCGCCGAGTTCCGGCGGTCCGGCGCCGAATACCGGCCGGGAACGCAGGTGTGGCGCGTCGGCCGGGATGGGGCGCTGGACTGCTCCGCGGGCGGCAGCGTCCGCGCCCGCCGCCTGATCCTGGCCACCGGAGCCCTGGAACGGCCGGTCGCCTTTCCCGGCTGGACGCTGCCGGGCGTGATGACCGCCGGCGCCGCGCAAATCATGATGAAAGCGGGCGGCCTGCTGCCTGCCGGCCGCGTGGTGATGGCCGGAACCGGCCCGCTGCTGCTGCTCGTCGCGGCCCAGTTGCTCGATGCCGGCGTCGAGGTGGCGGCGATAGCCGAGACGACCCGGCCCGGCGCGCGCCTGCGGGCCGCCTTCTCGGGCCGCCCGGCCTCCCTCGCCGATCCCACGTTATGGAACGGCCTCGGCTTGCTCGCGCGGCTCCGGCAGCATGGCGTCCGCCGGGTCCATGGGGTGCGGTCGCTGGAGGCGCTTGGCGCCGACCGGCTCACGGCCGTGCGGATCGGCCGCGGCGCGGGCCGGCAGGTGATCGGCGCCGACCTGCTGCTGGTCCATTTCGGCGTCGTCCCGGACCTGCACGCCGCACTTTCGGTCGGCGTGCCCGTGCGCTGGGATGAAGGCCAGCTCGCCCTATCGCCCGCAGTGGACGGATGGGGCCGCACGGCGAAGCCGGTCGTCTATGTCGCGGGCGATGGCGCAGGCATCGCGGGCGCCACGGCGGCGGCCCTGCGCGGGCGCATTGCGGCGCTGGCGGCCGCGGCCGACCTCGGGCGGATCGGGGCGGCGGAGCGCGACCGGCTGGCCGGCCCCGCCCAGGCGGCACTGGCGCAGGAACTGCGGGTGCGCCCGCTGCTCGAACGCTGGTTCAGGCCGGCGCGCGACCTGCTGCAGCCCGCCGGCGCGGCGTTGGTCTGCCGCTGCGAGAGCGTCACGGCCGGCCATCTCCGCCGGGTCGCGCAGACGCTCGGACCGGACGCGAGCGCCGTCAAGGCGGTGACGCGGTGCGGCATGGGGCCCTGCGCGGGACGGCAATGCGGCGCGGCGCTGGCCCGGCTGGTCGCCGAGGTGCACGGGCTGCCACCCTCGGCGATCCCGCCGCCGCGCGTGCGCCCGCCGATCCGGCCGGTGCGGCTCGGCACGCTGGCGGATCGCGGCTGATGCGCACGGCCGACGCGGTCGTCATCGGCGGCGGGCTGCACGGCTGCGCTACCGCCCTGCACCTGGCGCTGCGCGGCATGCGGCCGGTGCTGCTGGAACGCGGCACGGTGGGGCGGCATGCCTCCGGCGCCAATGCGGGCGGCGTGCGCAGCACCAACCGCCACGTCGCCGAGCTGCCGCTTGCCCTGCCGGCCCTCGAGCGGTGGCGCCGCCTGCCCGACCTGCTCGGCGAGGACGTGGAGTTCCATGCCAGCGGCCACGTGCTGCTGGCCGAGGACGAGCGGGAGGTTGCGCAAATCGAGGCCCGGGCGGCGCAGACCGCGGCCTTGGGCTACGACTTCGAGCGCGTGGTCCGCGGCAACGAGCTGCGCAGCCTGGTGCCTGCCGTGTCGCCGTGGATCGCCGCCGCGCTGTTCTCGGCGACGGACGGCTCGGCCAATCCGATGCGCACCGTGGCGGCATACCGGCGCCGGGGCGAGGCTGCCGGCGTGCAGGTGCACGAGGGCGCCGCCGTCACCTCCCTGTCGCATGACGGGCGGGCCTGGACGGTACGGACGGCGGCCGAGACCTACGCGACGCCGCTGGTGTTTAATTGTGCCGGCGCCTGGGGCGGCGCCGTTGCCGCAGCCACCGGCGACCCCGTGCCGCTGCAGCCGGGGGCGCCGATGATGATGGTGACCGCCCGCACCCCGCCCTTCCTGCAGCCGGTGGTGCAGACGATCGGCCGCAAGCTGACCCTCAAGCAGGTCGGCAACGGCACCGTGCTGGTCGGCGGCGGCCACCGTGCGATCATCGAGGACGGCGACACCGAGCTTGATTTCGACGAGCTGCGCATCAGCGCGGCAACCGTGACGTCGCTGTTTCCGCATCTCGCCGCGGTGCCGCTGGTGCGGGCCTGGGCGGGGATCGAGGGCTTCATGCCCGATCGCATCCCGGTGATCGGGCCCTCCACGCGCCACCCGGGCCTGCTGCATGCGTTCGGCTTCTCCGGCCACGGTTTCCAGCTCGGCCCGATCGTGGGCGAGCTGCTGGCGGACCTGGCGATCACCGGCGCCAGCCCGCTGCCGATCGCGGCTTTCCGGATCGACCGGTTCTGAACTACTCCGCCGCGCGCAGCTTCGGCGCCGGCGGGTGGTCGCGCAGGCCGGTCCGCCGCTCCGCAACCACATGGTCCGGCCGCAGGTCCGACATCGCGGGGCAGCCCATGAAGGCCATCGTCTTGTCCAGCTCAGCGCGCAGCAGCTCGATCGCGTGCAGCGCCCCGGCCTCGCCGGCGGCCGCGATCCCATACAGCACGGGGCGCCCGACCAGCACCGCGTCGGCCCCCAGCGCCACCGCCTTGACGATGTCGCTGCCCCGGCGGATGCCGCTGTCCAGCAACACGGTGCAGCGCCCGGCGACCGCGGCGGCAATCTCCGGCAGCGCGTCGATCGGGGCGACGGCGCTGTCCAGGTTGCGGCCGCCATGGTTCGACACGATGATCGCGTCCGCCCCCTGGTCTACGGCCCGCACGGCGTCCTCCGGGCGCAGGATGCCCTTGATCATCAGCGTGCCCGGCCAGATGTCGCGCAGCCGCGGGATATCGGCCCAGCTCATGGAATCGTTCTTCATCGCCAGCTTCGTCGCGGGGTCGCTGACGATGCTGCGCTGGAACTGCGCCGGGTAGTTCTCGTGCCGCGGCATGCCCGTGGTCCGGAGATATTTGCCCAAGGTGTTGAACAGCCAGGCCGGATGGCACGCCAGATCCCAACTGGATCGCAACGAGGGATTGAACGGCACGCTGAAGCCGTTGCGCCGGTTGTACTCGCGGTTCGGGCCGACCGGCGTATCCACGGTCAGGATCAGCGCCTCGTAGCCGGCGGCACGCGCACGGCCGATCAGCTCGTACGACAGCGCGCGATCCCGCCACATATAGACCTGGAACCACAGCCGCCCGCCCGCGGCGCTGGCGACCCGCTCCATCGAGGTGATGGCGGTGGTGGACAGGGCGAACGGCACGCCGGCCCGTGCCGCGGCCTTCGCCAACGCCAGCTCGCCCTCGTACCAGCACAGCCCGGCCGCACCGGTCGGAGACATCGCCACCGGCATGCTGGACAGCGCGCCGAACAGCTCCACCGCCAGGCTCCGGCCCGATACGTCCACCAGAACTTCGGGGCGGAGGCGCAGGCGGTCGAACCCCACCCGGTTCTCGCGCAACGCAATCTCGTCCTCCGTGCCGCGGTCCATGAACTCGAACACGAACCGCGGCAGGCGGCGCCGGGCCGCCTCGCGCAGGTCGGCAACGTTGTGGCAGCGGTGAAGCCGGCTCATCGCCCGTTCTCCATGGCAGCGGCCAGCCCGGCCGGCAAGCATCCTGCCACCCGTGCCCGCAGCACGAGCAGCGGCAGCAGCATGTCGAGCGTCGGGGTGGGCACGCCGGATTGGCGTCCGATGTCCTGCACGACGGCAAGCTGCGACTCGATTTCCATCGGCCGTCCACGCTCGAGGTCCTGCAGCATGGACGGTTTCATCGGCCCGGTGAGGGCCGTCCGTCCCGCCTCCAGCGAGATGCCGGGATAGCCCTGCGCCGCCGCCACGGCCAGCGTCTCGCGCCGCAGCGCGGCCGCCATGCCTTGCAGCGCCGGCACCGCGCCGATGGCCTGGGAATCCGCGCCCGTAAGGCAGGCGATCGGCGAGCTGCCGACGTTGCGTGCAAGCTTCGCCCACATCGCCGAGCGAAGATCGTCCGCCGCCGTGACATCGAGCCCCGGGCATGCCAGCGCCGCCGCAACCAGCCGCGCACCGCCCTCCCGCCCCCGGGTCGCGTCGCCCACCAGCATGGTGCCGCCATTTAGGTTCACCACCAGGCCGGGCTCGACGACCTCGGCCGAGGAGCGGACGATGATGCCCAGCGCCCGGTCTGCGCCGACGCCACGGGCCAGCCTCCCCCCGGGATCGAGGCGGGACACGTCGGGGGCATCCGCCAGGCCGTGGGCGTAGAACCAGAACACCCCGTTGACCGCGAAGGCGACGCGGGTGCCCTCATGCAGCAGCGGCGCGATGCCGGCCGCGACTTCGGGCAGCGCCGTGGTCTTGGTTGCGACCACCACCAGGTCCTGCGGCCCCAGGCGGCCCGGGTCGTCGGTCGCGACCGGACGCGCCGTGAACGCGCCATCGGGCATCCGCACGCGCAGCCCGCCTTCCTGGATCGCCCGCAGGTGCGCGCCCCGCGCAATGACCGAGACATCGCGCCCGGCCCGGGCGAGCAGCCCGGCCAGCAGGCCACCGATGCTGCCTGCGCCGAACACGCAAATCTTCATTGCAGGCCCGAGAAGTGGGGGTTCAAGCCCGCCGCGTCCCAAGCCACGGCGACGAGCTGCCGTTTCGAGGACTGCGTCACGAACGCCGTGCGAAGGCCGGGCCCGCCGAAGCAGATGTTGGTGACGTAGGTATCGGGGAATGGGATGTGCTCGGCGCGTGTGCCGTCCGGCGACACCCGGGTGATGCCGCCGTCGAGCAGCGTCGCCACGCACACCGCCCCGTCCGCCTGGACCGCCAGGCTGTCGAAGGCGGCGAGGCCGGGCAACCCCACCAGCAACCGGCCCTTGCGCCAGCGGCTGTCGGCGGCGCGCACCGTTCCCGCCCCGGTGATCTCGAAGGCCCAGAGCCGCGCGGTGATGGTTTCCGCGACATAGAGCGTGCGGCCATCCGGCGAGAGGCCGATGCCATTGGGCATATCCAGCGGAAAGATCGCCTGGGTGATGTGCGACCCATCGGGACGGGCGTAATACACCGCGCCGAAATCACGGGTGCGGCCGCGGGTCTTGCCGAGGTCGGTGAACCAGAATCCGCCGTCGCGGTCGAAGACGATGTCGTTGGGCGACGAAAGCGGCCGGCCGTCACACTCCGCGTACAGCACGCGAACCCCGCCCGTTTCGGGATCGATCCGCTCGATGCGCCCCGCCACATAGGTTTCCGACGCACCCCAAGGCTGCAGCAGGCCGTCGAGATCGCGGAAGCGGGTGCCGCCGCCGTTGCAAACATAGATCGCGCCGTCCGGCCCGGCCGCGAGCCCCGCGGGCCCGCCGCCGCAATCCCCGAACAGACCGGCCGCACCACCGGGCGCCACAAGCGACACGACGCCGCGCGCACACTCAGTGACCAGCACGGACCCGTCCGCGCGCGCGACAGGCCCTTCGGGCCATTCGAGGCCGCTCGCCAGCACCCGCACGTCCGCCATCGGCCGCCGCTCGGGGATCAGCGCGGGCACGGTCATGCGGCTCTCCGGTCCGGTTTGCGATCGGGGGCGAAGGGCGCGAGATCGAGCCGCGGCGCGCGTCCGGCCGCAAGGTCGGCGATCAACTCGCCGGTCACCGCGGCCAAGGTCATGCCGAGGTGTCCGTGGCCATAGGCCAGCAGCACGTTGCCGGCCCGCGGCGCCCGGCCGATCAGCGGCCGGCCATCGGGAGTGGACGGGCGGGAGCCGACCCAGCGTGTCGCGACCCTGGCGGTCACCCCAGGCAGGATGTCTTCGGCGCCCGCGATGGTCCGCCAAGCCCGGTCGTGGTTCGGCGGCGCGTCGGGGTCGGCGAACTCGGCCATCGCGGTCAGGCGCAGGCCGGTCCGCATGGGGGTCACCGCGACCCGGCGCTCGGCCAACAGCAACGGCTGCCGCACCGCGGCGTTCGAGCCCTGAACCATGACGTGGTAGCCGCGCTCGGCCACGACCGGAACCCGCACGCCCAACCCGGCAGCGAACCGCTGCGACCAGGCGCCGGCCGAGAGCACGACCAGGTCGGCGCGGATCAGGTCGCCTGCCTCGGTGACGGCGCCGCGCGCTTTCCGGTCTTCGACCAGGAGGCGCTTCGCCGGCGCCCGCATGACGGCGCCGCCGCGGCGCTCGAACAGGGCCACCAGGCGCCGGGTCAGCGCCAGCGGGTCGCGCACGGTGGCGACATCGGGCAGCAGGACGCCGCCGGCAACCGGCCCGGCCAGGCACGGCTCGAGCGCGCGCGCTTCATCGGCGCTCAGGTCCTGCGCCGCGATGCCGAGCTTGCGGCGCAGGTCGTAGCCCCAGCGTGCGCCGCGCAACGCCGCCTCGGTGCTGAACACATGCAGCAGGCCGGTGGGCGCCACCAGGTCGTCCGCCCCCGCCTGCCGCAGCAGCGGAGCGTAGGACCGGCCGACCTCGGCCAGCAGCACCGCCATCATCTCCGCCGTGCGCTCGGCCCGCCCCCGCTCGCCGGCGCGCAGGAAGCGGACGAACCACGGCAGGTTGCGCGCGACGTAGCCCCAGCGGACCGCGAGCGGCCCCTGCGGGTCGCGCAGCAGGCGCGGCACCGCGCGGGCGATGCCCGGCGCCGCCTGCGGCAGCACCGAGGCCGTGCCGAGATGTCCCGCATTGCCAAGCGAGCAGGCCTCCCCAGGCGCGCCCCGGTCCAGCAGCGTGACGGCGAACCCCTCGCGCTGCAACGCCAGGGCGGACGTGACGCCGACGATGCCGGCGCCCAGCACCAGCGCGCTGCCGCTGCGCGCCGCGGGTTGGCTCACGCCGCCGTGGCGGTCGGCTGCCGGTCGGCCTGGTCTTTCGGGCCGACGGTCGGGATTCCCGCGATCGTGGTGCGGTACATAATTCGTTCGTATTTTTCGCTGTCGAACGGCGTGGCACGATGCAGCAGGCAGCGGTTCTCCCAAATCAGGTAGTCGTGGTCCCGCCAGACGTGCACGTAACGGAACTGCGGCTGCAGCGAGTGGGCGAGCAGGTCGGCCAGCAGCGCCTGCCCTTCGTCCCGCGGCAGGCCGACGATCTCCCAGGCCGCCTTGTTGGCGGTGAGGTACAGCGAGCGGCGCCCAGTCTCCGGGTGAATGCGGACCAGCGGGTGCACCACGTCCGGCGTGCGGGCGGCCTGCTCGGGCGTCAGCGGCGGGCGCTCGGGAAACATGATCGGCCAGGCCTGCACCCGGCTATGCAGCACTTCCATGCGCTCGATGCGCTGCTTGGTCCGCTCGTCCAGCGCGTCGTAGGCCGCGCGCATGTCGGAGAACTCCGTGTCGCCTTTCTCGGGCGGGATCTTATGGGCGTGCAGCATCGTCAGCGCCGCGGGCGCCTTCAGATGCTGGAAATCGGTGTGCCAATGGCGCCCGACCTCGCGGGCGCCGAGCGGCTTGCCATCGCGGATCGCGTTCGAGACGATGAAGATGTCCGGAAAGCCCGGCGGGTTGACGTTGGCGAGTTCGCTCGGCACGAGTGCGCCGAAGCGGCGGCTGAACGCGACTTGATCGGCGGGCGACATCGTCGCCTGGTTGGGGAACACCACGACGCAGCGGTCCAGGATCGCCTGGCGGACGGCCGCGAAGGTCGGTTCGTCGATGGGCTTTGACAGGTCGACGCCGAGGATTTCGGCCCCGATCAGGCCTGGGCGGTTTCTGACTTCGATGGCCATGTGTTTTCCTCCTGGTCTCTCGCAGCCGGAGCGGATGCCGCATCTGCCGCGGCGGCAGCTTCGTCCGGGATTGCATACGAATGCAAGACAAATCCAGCGCCGCGGCTTTCGTCCTTGCATACCTAATCAACACTCGTCAGGCCCGACCAGGCCGCATGCTCGCATAGGGAGGCCCGCCCTGAACCGACCGTCGCCCCGCACCCATCGCTGCGTCGAAAGCGCCGACGGAGCCCGCCTCGCCCGGCCAATGTCGGCGCAGTAGCGTTCGCCGCCACCACGGCCGCCGACCCCGCCCATTTCGGCCCGAAACTCGACGCGCTGAACCGGGCCGGTAGCGCGGACCCGGCAACGATGGCGCAAGGCACGGCGGAGTTCGTCCAAGCCTGCTTCCCCCGGAGGAGATGGCGGAGGCGCTGGCCTACGACATGGCGGGCCGTTGCACGTTCGCCATGCCATGCCTGGCCGCCCGGCCGCCTATGACGACGTGCTGCGCACCCTGAATGTGCCCGCACTGGCGCTGCATGGGGCGGAGGACCAGGTACTGCTGCCGTCGCTGAGCCGGAATACCGCGGTGCTCGTCCCCGGCTGCAAGCTGTACGGTGCCGGTCGTCGCCCGGCCGCGTTTAGGCCGACTTCGCCATGATCTCGTCGGCGATGTTGCGCGGAACCGGATCGTAGTGGTGGAACTGCATCGTGAAGCTCGCCCGGCCCTTGGTCATGCCCCGTAACTGCGAGATGTAGCCGAACATTTCCTTGAGGGGCACGTGAGCGCGGACGATCACCGTGCTGCCGCTGCTGTCCTGGCTCTGGATCGTGCCCCGGCGGCGGTTCAAGTCACCCACCACGTCGCCGACATGATCCTGCGGCGTGGTCACCTCGACATCCATGATCGGCTCGAGGATGATCGGCGCCGCTTTCTTCATGCCGTCGCGGAAGCAGGCCTTGGCGGCGATCTCGAACGCCAGCGCCGACGAGTCGACGTCGTGGTACTTGCCGTCAACCAGGGTGTACTTGAAGTCCACGGTGGGGAAGCCGGCGAGCACGCCTGTCTCGCACTGGTTCCGAATGCCCTTCTCGACGGCCGGGATGTACTCCTTCGGCACGGTGCCGCCTACGACCTTGTTCTCGAACACCACGCCGCCATTCCGCTCCAGCGGCTCGAACATCACCTTCACCTCGGCATACTGGCCGGAGCCGCCAGTCTGCTTCTTATGCGTGTAGGTCTCGGTATGGGCGCGGCTGATCGTCTCGCGATACGCCACTTGCGGCGCGCCGATATTGGCGTCCACGCCGTATTCCCGACGCAGCCGGTCGATGATGATCTCGAGATGCAGCTCGCCCATGCCGGAGAGAATGGTCTGCCCGCTCTCCTGGTCGGTCTTGAGGCGCAAGCTCGGGTCCTCGCCGGCCAGCTTCTGCAAGCCCAGGGTCATCTTCTCGACGCCGTCCTTCGTCTTGGGTTCGACGGAGATGTCGATCACGGGCACCGGGAAGGCCATGCGCTCCAGCACCACCGGGTCTTCGGCGGCGGCCAGCGTATCGCCGGTGCCGGTGTCCTTTAGCCCCACGAAGGCGGCGATGTCGCCAGCATGGACCTCCTTGATCTCGGCCCGCTTGTCCGCATGCATCTGGAACATGCGGCCGATGCGCTCGCGATGGTCCTTGGTGGTGTTCATCACGGTATCGCCGCTCTTCAACGTGCCGGCATACACGCGCACGAAGGTCAGTGTGCCGTACTTGTCGTTGATGATCTTGAACGCGAGCCCGGCGAACGGCGCGGTCGCGTTGGCGGGGATGATGCGGCGCTCGACCGTCTCGTCCTCGCCTTCCTCGGCGGCGACCTTGATGCCGGGCACGTCGATCGGGCTGGGCAGGTAGTCCAGCACGCCGTCGAGCAAGGGCTGCACGCCCTTGTTCTTGAACGCGGTGCCGCACAGCACGGGGCGGAACGCGCCGCTGATGGCGCCGGCCTTGATGCAGCGCTTCAGCGTCTCCACCGAGACATCGCCCTTGTCGAAATACTCCTCCATGGCGGCGTTATCGACCGAGAGCGCGGTATCGAGCAGGAGGGTGCGATATTCCTGGGCCTTCTCCGCCAAATCCGCCGGGATCGCCTCATCGTGGAACTTGGCGCCGAGCTCGCCGCCTTCCCAGATGATGGACCTCATCTCGACCAGGTCCACGACGCCGATGAACCCGTCCTCGATGCCGATCGGCAGTTGCAGCGGCAGCGCCACGATGTCGAGCTTCTCCTTCAGGGTATCGAAAGCCCGGTAGAAGTCGGCGCCGGTGCGGTCCAGCTTATTGATGAAGATGATGCGCGGCACGTTGTAGCGGTCGGCCAGGCGCCAGTTCGTCTCCGACTGCGGCTGCACGCCGGCCACGCCCTCGATGATGAACACCGCGCCGTCGAGCACGCGCAGGCTGCGGTTGACCTCGATGTTGAAGTCGATGTGGCCCGGCGTGTCGATGATGTTGATCCGGTGGCCCTTCCACTCGCACGTCACCGCGGCAGAGGTGATCGTGATGCCCCGCTCCCGCTCCTGGTCCATGTAGTCGGTCGTGGTGTTGCCGTCATGCACCTCGCCGATGCGGTGGGAGACGCCGGTGTAATACAGGATCCGCTCCGTGGTCGTGGTCTTGCCGGCGTCGATATGTGCGGTGATGCCGATATTACGGATGAGAGCGAGCGGGTTAGTCTCAGACACGGTAGACCTCCATACGACGGCGGGCGCAGCGGGACCCCTGCCCCGCGCGCCCGGCCATGCTTCCCCAGTCCGGCCTGCGGCCATTTGCGGAAGGTTTTATCTTCGCGCTTATGTGCGGCAAGGTGCCGGGAAAAGCAACACCCCGGCCACTTCAACAGGCTATGCTCTCCGGCTATGCTCCCCGGCCCCAGCCCGGCCCCAGGCGGATTGTCCGGCAACGCGAGCGAGGTGCTTCGACCATGGCTGATGCAGGAGCGCCTTTGCCGGTCGAGGCCCCGACCCGGTCGCCGCAGCCCAATCTGAACGCCATCGCCGACCGGCTTTATGGGAACGACCCCTACCGCAAGCCGAGGGTCTACCTCGATGAGTACGAACGCCTGTTCGACGGGTTCCGCGACCTGCCGATCCGGTTCTTCGAACTTGGCGTACACCGCGGGCTGTCGATGCTGATGTGGCAGGAGTATTTCCCGCACGCCACGATCGTGGGGCTGGACGGCAACGTGAAGCCGGCGAACTTCCCCACCGAGGCGCGCTTTCACTTCATGCATGGCGGACAAGACGACCCCGAGTTGCTTCGCGGCGCCATCGCGGCTGCCGGGGGGCTGTTCGATGTCGTGCTGGACGATGCGTCCCACTTGGGGGCGCACACCGCCCGCACCTTCGCGTTCCTGTTCGAGCACGGGCTCAAGCCCGGCGGGATCTACATCATCGAGGACACCTGCACCGCCTTCACCTCCGGCGGCGAGTTCGATGCGGCGCCGTATGCGCCACCTGAGATCGGCCTGCCGGGCATGCCGCGTGTGTTCCCGAGCCACCAGCACGGGATCGTCGGGCTGGTGAAGCAGATCATCGACCACTCGCAAGCCCCGACCGCCGCCGGCGGCTACACGCGGTATGCGATCGAGCGCGTGACGGTCATGACGAACGTCGCCTACATCCACAAGGCCAGATGACGTATTCGGCCGGGGCTCAAGCCGTCAGGATTTCCGCGTACGGCTGATCAAGCCAGCAAGCCCGGTAAGCAGGAGAACGAGCGAGGCGGGCTCGCCGATCGGCTGGGCGAGACCCGTAAGCTCCACCCTGAAGCCGGTCGGTCCATCCACGTTATCGACCCGGAAGGTGAGCGTGTTGATCCCTGGAAGGAAGCCATCCTGCAACGGCGCATTGTACACGACCCCCGCCGCCGAGTAATAGTTGAATGAAGTCTGCATCGAGTAGTTCTGCGGTCCCAAGTTCAGGCTGGTGAGCACGTCTCGATGCACGCCGTTGAGGATGATCTCGGCGCCGACATCGTCGGCGGACCAGGCCCCGTAGATCAAGGCGGTGGTAGGATCGAACCCACTCAGATCGAATGTCGTGGAATAGTAGTAGTTTCCGGCGGGGTTCACGGTGCGGTCAAGGCTATTGTCCGGGGCGATCCACGCCGAGATGCCGTCGTCCCCGGTCCAAGGACCGATCGGGAATTTTCCACTTACTCCGCCCCGATAGACGGCAACGGCCATCGTCGAGCCTCCTGGAACGGACGTCACCTGCGGTGTTTTGACCGTACCGGGCAACAGGCCGAGGGTGTAGTGCGAGTCTCCCAGGCTGCCGTCTGCGAGAGGGGCGCCAGTGCTGTCCACGCCGGTGTTGAACAGGGAGGGTATGGCGATCAACGCCGCATCTGCCGCGGCGAGCGGCACTGCCGCTGCCACGACGAGAGCCATCGTGAACTTAAACACCGGCATATTGCCCATTCATCTCACCAATACTTCCGTGTAACCCTAACCTATCACCCCAAGCGATGCAACGAGCTAGGCATCTCGCGGGCGATCGGTCCTAGCCAGCAGGCGCTCTTGACCTGATCCAACCCGTTTCGGTCAGCGCCGCCCGGGACTCCTGCTCCAGCTTCAAGAGATGAGACATGACGTTGCGCTCGGCCGCCCTGTGCAGCCGGGAATCGACCGCCGCATAAAGCACTTCCGTCAGCTCACGGCCCGTCCGGGGGGTCCGGGTCAGCAACGCCTCGATCGCTGCCTCACGGTCCAGCCGGTGTTTCAACAGCCCCCGAGTGAATGCTGCCGGGCCCGGCAGCGGGGGGCCGTGGCCGGGAAGGTAAAGCCGGTCCCCATCACGGGCCAGCAAGCGCCGCAAGCTCGCGAAGTAGTCGGCCATGTTGCCGCCGGGCGGGCCGACGACGCTGCTGGACCAACTCATGACATGGTCCGCGCTGAACAGAACGCCGCCGGGTCCTGCGAAGCAAAGATGGTCGGACGCATGACCCGGCGTATGCAGGGCCTGCCAGCCCTCGACGCGGTCGCCGTCCTGCAACGGCACGTCGGGCGCGAGTGCGGGGTCCGCCGGCGCATGCCAGGCGTAAACCGGCGCACCGGTCGCCGACCGGATGGCCCGGGTTGCGCCAAGATGATCGTGATGGCTGTGGCTGAGCAGAATGCCGGTGACCGGCGCGCCGGCAGCGGCCAGCACGTGTTCCACGTGGGCCGGGTCGTCCGGGCCGGGGTCAAGCACCAGAATGCCGCCGGGCGCGTCGATCAAGTAGGTGTTGGTGCCCCAATAGGTCATCACGCCCGGATTGCCGGCGACGATCCGGCGAATGCCGGGATGGACAGGCAGCGCCACGCCACGGGGCGGCTCTGGTTCCGTGAGAAAGTTCACCGGCCGGCCCCCGCCCGCCGCACGCGTTCCCGGCGCAGGTTGTACAGCCCGGCCGCGGCAACCACTGCCGCACCGGCCAGCGTGTCCCGGCCCGGCGCCTCGCCGAACACGAGATAGATTCCGCGCAGCGCGCGGGATGCGGCGGCGAAGCTAGCGGGCAAGCGTCGCCTCCGCCGACATGCAGACCGCCCCCGATGGGTCGAGCGAGCGCAGCAGGAACCCCGGCCCGTCGGGCCGCGCCTCGAGCGTCAGCGGCGCGCCGTGGAACGCCGGGCGCTGCCCGCGGAAGGTGAACCGCGCGACCGGATAGGCCGACAGCATCCCGACGAGCCAGGTCGCCTGCAGCGGGCCGTGCACCACCAGGCCGGGGTAGAGCTCGACGTTGCGGACGTAATCCATGTCGTAATGGATACGGTGGCCGTTCCCCGTCAGCGCCGAGTAGCGGAACAGCAGCACGGGGTCGGGCATGACCTCCTGCGTCATCCCCTTACCGGCCGGCAGCCGGTCCGTGGCGGGCGTGCCCGGCTTCACCGCCGCGCCCTCGCCGCCGCGATAGACGATGTCCTGCTCTTCCTCGATGGCGGGGCCGCTTGGGCCGTCGATGCGGTGCCGCACCGTGACAAACACCAGGCGCCCGCTGCCGCCCTGCTTCTCCGTCACGGACATGATCTCCGTCGTGCGGGTCACCCGGTCTCCGGGCCGCAACGGCGCGAGGAACGCCAGGCGGCCGCCCGCCCACATGCGGCGCGGCAGGTCGTGCACCGGCGGCAGGAAGCCGCCCCGGCGCGGATGGCCGTCCGGCCCGAGCGCTCCTGGCTGCACCCAATCCTGAAACAGCATCCAATGCCAGAGCGGCGGCAAGATGGCAGGCGGCGGCACGCCCAGCGTTGCCGCCATCCCCCCCACGAGCCGGGGGGACACCTCGTCGGTGCGGGTCTCGGTCTTGCCGACGTAATCCTGGTATTGCATGCAGCAGGAACGCCCGGGCGGCGCGCCCGGTCAACCCGCCGGGCGCGCAGCCCCGGCAGGAGCGGTACGCGTGCGGCGCGGCGCGGGGCCCATCAGCCGCAGGTCCACCGCCTCCCCCATGGCCAGGTAGCCTGCCCGGTTCGGGTGCAGGCCGTCGCCGGGGCCGCCGACGGTGCTGCCGGGAATGAACTCAGCCCGCATCGCGCCGGTTTGCGTGTCGACGGTGGCTTTGTCGAAATCCACCACGCCGTCGAACAGCCCGCCATTGTTGCGGATGAACTCGTTGAGGGCGCGGCGCTTCTGCTCCACCTCCGGCGGAGTGTGCGCGGCGCTGGTGGTGCCGACGATGCTGGTCAGCGTCGCGCCGATCACGCGGACGCCCGGCAGCTTGTCCCGCAGCCGCTTCACCCCCGCGCGCAGGCCGTCGCGGACCTGGTCCACGCTCGCGTTGCCGTTGGTGCTCAGGTCGTTGATGCCCTCGAGCCAGATCACGTGCGTGACGCCGGACAGGCTGAGCACGTCGCGGTCGAGCCGGGCGGCAGCGGAGGGGCCGCCGGGAAACGGCTTGGCCGCGCTGTATTCCGCCGGGCCCACCACCTGGTTGCCGCCGATGCCGGCGTTGACGACGGACATATGGCTGCCGGATGCGCGCAGGCGCCGGGCCAGCACGTCGGGCCAACGGTCGTCGCCGTTGAGGGTGGAGCTGGTGCCGTCGGTGATGCTGTCGCCCAGGCAGACCACGAGGCCGCTATCGGGCGCGGCCTGCGCATCGAGCGCATCGACGAAGAACCAGCTCGTGGTGCTGTTGGGGAAGGCGCCCTCATCCTCCAGCTCGCCCAGCGCGCCGGCGCCAGGCGCGGTGACGTAGCTGGTCTGCAAGGCCTTGGCGTGCCAGGTGAGCGGGCCGGTCTCGCCGGCCACGTGGAAGCTGACGGCCAGTTTGCGGCCCAGCAGCTCGGGCGCCGTGGGATTGGAGACCCATGGCAAGGTGACCGCGTCCGACCAGACCTGGCCGCCGGGCGGCACGCTGACGCTGCGCTTGCCCGCGAAGCTGACCGGGCGGTTGCTGCCCGGCATCAACGCCGCGCCGCTCATCTGCAGCCCGGCGAACACGCCGTCGAAGGTGACGGCCTTGGTGCCGTAGGCATTGCTGAGCCGGACCCGCATCTTGTTGCCCCAAAGCTCCGGCTTCAGGATCAGCCGGAACGTTTGGTCCTTGGCGCCGGTATCCTGCGTGGGCAACGCGAACCGAAGGTCGGGCTGGGCCGTGGCATTGCCGACGGGATACGGGCCTTGGACGGAGGCCGCCCAACTGGTGGTCCATTTCTGCGCCTGGGCGGGCGCAGCGACGCAAAGCGCCGTCATCAGAAGCAGCAGGGTGCGGACGGGCATGGGACGTCTCCGTTTCTTGTTCGTTCAGGCGTAGCCGCTCTCGCTGCTTTGCGCCGGCCCGGGCAGGATGGGCGGCAGCGCGGCGACGCCGGTGATCTCGACCCGCCAGGCCGGGTTGGCCAGCTTGGCCTGCACCGTCGCCCGGGCGGGCTTGTGGCGCGGGTCGAGCCAGGCGTCCCAGGCGCGGTTCATCGCGGCGAAATCGGCGAGGTCGGCCAGGAAGATCTGCACGCTCAGCAGATGCTGCTTTTGGGTGCCCGCCTGGCCCAGCAGTACGTCGATCTGGCGGAGGATGTCGGTTGTCTGCGCCTCCGCGTCCGCGCTGGGGTCGTCGGCCACCTGCCCGGCAAGGTAGACGGTCGCACCGTGGATGACGGCGCCGGACAGGCGGGATTCTTCGGCAAGCCGGACGATCATGGTGCAAGCTCCATCAGCAGGTCGGCAGCGGCGGCGGGCTGACCCGGCGCCATCCGCCGTGAAAGGCGCCATGCCTGCCCGTTCGGAGCGTAGCCCGTCAGATGCGGCCTGCGAAGCCAGGGCCGAAAGGCCACCGGCGAGGGCGAGGCGCGGCAACAAGCCGGAAATGGGCGCGAGCGGATCGAGCATACGTTATCCTACAACATCGGCAGGGCGCCGCTGCCACCCCGGGGTGCGGCCTGGCGCCGCCTTATGCTACAGGCGCCGCATGCAACCCGACCCCGACGCCGATCTTCGCCAGGACCTGGCCCGCCACCGCGCCTTCGCCACCGGGCTGCTGGCTGTCATGGCTGTGCTGGTCGGCGTGTCGTACGCCGTGCCGCCGGGCTTCTGGGCGGACTTGCTGCAGGCCAGCGCCAAGGCCGGTTTCGTCGGCGGGATCGCGGACTGGTTTGCCGTGACGGCCCTGTTCCGCCACCCGCTCGGCCTACCCATCCCGCACACCGCGATCATCCCGCGGCAAAAGGCCCGACTGGGCCGCGCGTTGGGCCGGTTCGTGGCCGGGCACGTCATCACGCCAGCCGAGGTCTCCCGCGTGCTCGGGCGGCTCGACGTGTCGGCCATCCTGGCCCGCTTCCTGCTGGACCCGGAGGCGGCGCGCCCGGCGGCGCAGGCCCTGGCCGAGATGCTGCCGCGGGTGCTGGCCACGATCGAGGACGGCCGCGCCCGCCGCACCATGGCGCGGCTGATCCCGCGCCTCGTGGGCGGCCCCGGCGCCGGCAGGCTCGTCGCGCGCGCGCTGCGCAGCCTGGTGGAAGGCGGCCGGCACCAGGAGGTGCTGGGCTTCCTGATGGGCGAGATCCGCATGCTGCTGGAGAGCAAGCACGACCAGTTGCACGGCTTCATCGAGGAGAAGGTCCGCGCCCAAGGCGGCCGGCTGATCGGCTGGATGCTCGGCGCGCAGGTGGCCGAACGCGTAATGAGCGTGCTGCGCGACGAGCTGGAGCGGGTCGGCCCCGAAGGCAGCAGCATCCGCGCCGCCTTCGACGAATGGGTGCGGGCAGAGATCGACCGCATGGAAAACGACCCGGCGCGCGCCGCCGAGATCGGCCTGGCGATCCGGCGCGTGGTGGCGCACGAAACGGTGCAGGCCTGGCTGTGGGATGTCTGGTCCCGCATGCGCCTGGCCCTCGAGGCGGACGCCGCCCGGCCCGGCGGCCGCACGATGGCGGTGATCGAAGGCTCGCTCGCCAACCTCGGCGCCTTCCTGGCCGAGGACCACGCAGCCCGGGTGCGCCTGCAAGCGGCAGCGGAGGGCGTGATCGCGACCTTGCTGCCCAGCGCGCAGACGCAACTGGCCGACTTCATCGGCGATGTCGTGGCGAGCTGGGACGCGCAAACCATCACCGACAAGCTGGAACTGCGGGTCGGCAAGGATCTGCAATACGTGCGGGTGAACGGCACGCTGGTCGGCTTCTTGGTCGGCGGCGCGCTGTTCCTGGCGCTACGGGCGGTGTTCGGCCATGCCGTGGGTTAAGCCGCTCCCGCAACGTAGGCGCGCAGGCTATCCACCTCATGCGCCTGATTGCTGATCCGGGCCTTGACCACGTCGCCGATGCTGACCACGCCCGCGAGCCGGTCGCCGTCCACCACAGGAAGGTGCCGGAAGCGCCCCTCGGTCATCATGCCCATCGCCTGTTCCACGGTGGTCCCCGGCGTGGCGGTCTTCAAGTCGCGCGTCATCAATTGCGCGGCGGTCATTTCCAGCGTGCGAGCGCCGTGCTCGACCAGGCTGCCAACGATGTCGCGCTCGCTCAGGATGCCGAGCAACTGCCCGGCCGTGTCCATCACCAGCACGGCGCCGATGCGTTTCGCGTGAAGGAGCCCGGCCGCGTCGGCGATCGTGGCTCCGGGCGCCACCCGGGCGACCTCGTGGCCCTTGTGCTTCAGGATCGCGGCAATTGTCATGGCCCTGCTCCGTAAGCGATTGATGCCCACGTATCCTGCGCCAGGCACGGCAACGGTTACAACCCGACGCTGAGCAGGTGCAGCATTACTCTGCGGCCAAGCGCTCCCCAGCCACCCGGGTCCGCGTACGCAGGGTCACGAACTCCTCGGCGCTGGTCGGGTGGATGCCGATCGTGCGGTCGAAATCGGCCTTGGTGGCGCCGGCCGTCAAGGCCACGCCGATGCCCTGCATCATCTCGGCCACGTCGTCGCCGAGCATATGCACGCCCAGCACCCGCTGGCTTGCCTGATCCACGATCATCTTCATCAAGGTCTTGCCCGGGCGCCTGGACATGAGGTGGCGCATCGGGGTGAAGCGCGCGACATAAATGTCGGCCGGGCCGCGGGCCGCCGCCTGTTCCTCGGTGAGGCCGACCGTGGCCAGCGGCGGCGCGCTGAACACGGCCGTCGCCACCGGGTCGAGCGACCAGGTCCGCGGCCGGGCGCGGCCGAACAGGCGATCCGCGAGACGGTGCCCCTCGGCGATGGCGACGGGGGTAAGGTTCAGCTTGTTGGAAACGTCGCCGACCGCGAAGATGTGCGCTTGGCTGGTAGTGTTGTCCGCGTCCACGACGACGGCGCCCTTGGCGTCCACGGTCACACCCGCCTGCTCAAGGCCCAGTCCGCCGGTCCGTGGCGCCCGGCCGACGGCGAAGAACACCAGGTCCGCCTCCACCACATGCCCGCTGGTCAGCGTAACCCGGCGCACCTCCCCGTCCCGCTCGACTTTGTGCACGGTCTGGCTGGGATGCAGGCGGATGCCCTGGGCCAGCATGCCCTCGGCCAGGCACTCCCGCAGCTCCAGGTCGAACCCACGCAGGGGCAGGTGCTGGCGGAACACCACGTCCACCTCCGCGCCCAGCCCGTGGAAGATACCGGCAAATTCCATGCCGATATAGCCGCCGCCGACCATCAGCACACGGCTCGGCAGAATCGGCAGGTGGAACGCCTGGTCGGAGGTGATGCCGTGCTCCATGCCCTCGATGGCCGGCTTGATCACCGGCGTGCCGCCCACGGCGATGACGATGCGCGCGGCCGTGACCGCCGTGCCGCCCACGTCGAGCGTGTGCGGCCCGGTGAACGCCGCCCGCGCGTCGTGCATAGTTACCCCGCTGTCGCCCAGCATTCGGCGATAGATGCCGTTCAGCCGGAGGATTTCGGCGTCCTTGTGCGCAATCAGCGCCTGCCAGTCGTGCTGCGGCGCCGGGCCATCCCATCCGAAGCCGTGCGCGTCCTGCGCGAGGCGGCCGTATTCCGAGGCCTGCACCATGATCTTCTTCGGCACGCAGCCGACATTGACGCAGGTGCCGCCCCAATAGGTATCCTCGGCGATCCCCACCCGCGCCCCATGCCCGGCCGCGATCCGCGCACATCGCACGCCGCCCGACCCGCCGCCAATGACGAACAGGTCGTAGTCGTAGGTCTGGCTCAAGTGCCGATCCCGCCCAACGCCAGATACTTGATCTCCAGGTAGTCCTCGATTCCGTACTTGCTGCCCTCGCGGCCGAGCCCGCTGCTCTTCATGCCGCCGAAGGGCGCGACCTCGGTCGAGATGATGCCTTCGTTGATGCCGATGATGCCGTATTCCAGGGCCTCGGCCACCCGAAAGATGCGGCCGATGTCGCGGCTGTAGAAGTAGGCGGCCAGGCCGAACTCCGTGTCGTTCGACATGGCGATGGCTTCGGCCTCGGTCTCGAAGCGAAACAGCGGTGCGACGGGGCCAAAGGTTTCCTCGCGGAAGATGTCGGCCTCGCGCGGCACGCCGGTCAGGATCGTGGGCTGAAAGTAGTTGCCGCCCAGGGCGTGGCGCTGGCCGCCGAAGGCGATGCTGGCCCCGCGCCGGGTCGCGTCGGCGATGTGCGCCTCCACCTTGGCAACCGCGTCGGCGTTGATGAGCGGGCCTTGGGTTACGCCGTCCTCCATGCCGTTGCCGACGCGGAGCGCCGCCACGGCCACCTTTAGCTTGGCGGTGAACGCGTCATAGACGCCGGACTGCACCAGCAGGCGGTTGGCGCAGACGCAGGTCTGGCCGGCATTGCGGAACTTGCTGGCCATGGCGCCGACCACGGCGGCGTCCAGGTCCGCGTCGTCGAACACGATGAACGGGGCGTTGCCGCCCAGCTCCATGCTGGCCTTCTTCACCGTGGGCGCGATTTGCGCCAGCAACTTCGAGCCCACTTCGGTGCTGCCGGTAAAGGTCAGCTTGCGCACCAGCGGGTTCGCCGTCAGTTCGGCGCCCGTTTCGCCGCTAGGGCCGGTGATGACGTTGCACACGCCGGGCGGCATGCCCGCGCGCTCCGCCAGCACGGCCAGCGCGAGGGCGGAAAACGGGGTCTGGCTCGCCGGGCGGATCACGCCGGTGCAGCCCGCCGCCCAGCCTGGGCCGGCCTTGCGGGTGATCATCGCGGCCGGGAAGTTCCAGGGCGTGATGGCGGCAAACACGCCGATCGGCTCCTTGGTCACGATGATCCGCCGGCCCTTCTGCGGCTGCGGGATCGTGTCGCCATAGACCCGCTTGCCTTCCTCGGCGAACCACTCGATGAAGCTCGCCGCATAAGCGATTTCGCCGCGGCTTTCGCTCAGCGGCTTGCCTTGCTCGGCGGTCATGATGACGGCGAGGTCCTCCGTGTTCTCCAGCATGAGGGTGAACAGCTTGCGCAGGATCGCGGCACGCTCCTTGGCCAGCAGGGCCCGCCAGGCGGGAAAGGCGCGGGCGGCGGCCTCGATCGCCTGCCTGGTTTCGGCGGCGCCCAGCGCCGGTACGGTGCCGATCAGCTCCGCGGTGGCCGGATTGCGCACCTCGAGCGTCTTGCCGCTGACCGCCTCAATCCACTTGCCGTCGACGCAGCAGGCTTGGCGGAACAGGCTGGGATCACGCAGGGAAAGCGGGGCGGTGGGGTTTAGCATGGGACGATCCTCCGTTTGCATGGAAGATAAGCTGCCCAGCGGCGTCTTGTTAGGCGGAGACTCCCAACTTCCCCACCAGGTCGGCAATCTCGATGACGTTAGGCCAGTCGACAGATTCGTGCAGCCGCTCGCCGGCCGCGAGGCGCCGAGGCAATGCCGCTTGCTGCTCGGGCTAGATCAGGATGTCTCGGTCATAGAGCCCGTCAGGCATGGCGAAAGCTACTCCACCGTCACGCTCTTCGCGAGGTTGCGCGGCTGGTCCACGTCCGTGCCGCGCAGGATGGCCGTGTGATAGGCCAGCATCTGGACGGCGATCGCATACAGGATCGGCGCAACGAACGGGTCCACGGCCGGCAGTTCCAGGGTCTCGACGGCGATGCCGCGCAGCTTGGCGCAGCCCGCGGCATCCGAGAGCACCACGATCTGGCCGCCGCGGGCGCCCGCCTCCTGCACGTTGCTGGCGGTCTTTTCGAACAGCGGGCCGGAGGGGACGATCGAGAGGATCGGCACCTGCCGGTCGATCAGCGCGATCGGGCCATGCTTCATCTCGCCCGCGGCATAACCCTCGGCATGGATGTAGCAGATCTCCTTCAGTTTCAGCGCCGCCTCGAGCGCGATGGCGTGGCAGGGGCCGCGGCCCAGGCACAGCACGTCGCGCGCCGCGCTCATGCGCTCGGCCAGCTTGCGGATCGGCTCCTCGTTGGCCAGCACCTCGGCGGCCCGGCTCGGCAGTTCCAGCAAGGCCGCCACCAGCCGCGCCTCGTGCGCCGAGTCGATCCGCCCGCGAGCGCGGGCGGCGCCGATCGCCAGGCACGCCATCACGGTCAGTTGTGCCGTGAAGGCCTTGGTGGTAGCGACGCTGATCTCCGGGCCTGCCACCGTCTCCAGCACCACGTCGCTTTCCCGCGCCATCGTGCTTTCGGGCACGTTCAGCACGGACACGACATGCTGCCCAGCCTGCTGCATGTAGCGCAGGGCGGCCAGGGTATCCGCCGTTTCGCCGCTCTGGCTAATCAGCAGGCCCACTCCACCGACAGGCAGCGGGGGCGCGCGATAGCGCAGCTCGCTCGCGAAATCGATGTCGGTGGACAGGCGCGCCAGCTCCTCCATCCAGTGCCGGCCCGCCAGCCCGGCGAAATAGCCGCCGCCGCAGCCGGCGATCGTCATGCGCTCGACCTTCGCCCAGTTGAACGGCAGATCGGGCAAGGTGACGATGCGGGCGGCCGGGTCGAGCATGCGGGCGAGGGTCTGGCCGATGGCGGCGGGGTGCTCGTGCAGCTCCTTTTCCATGAAATGGCGGTAGCCGTCCTTGCCCACCACGGCGCCGGTCTGCACGGTCAGCCGCACCGGGCGGTTCACCGGCGTGCCGGCCGGCCCAAAGATGGCCGCGCCGTCGCGGGACACGACGGTCCAGTCCCCATCGTGCAAATAGGCGATCCGCCGGGTCATGGGTGCAAGGGCGAGGCTGTCGCTGCCGAGATACATCGCACTTTCACCGAATCCCACGGCGAGGGGCGCCCCGTGCTGCGCGCCGATCATCAGGCCGGGCTGGCCGGCGAACACCAGTGCCAGCGCGTAGGCGCCCTCAAGCCGGGTGAAGGCGGCGCGGGCCGCATCCACCGGGTCCATGCCCCGGCGCAGGTTGAGGTCCACCAACTGCGCCACCGTCTCGGTATCCGTCTCGGTCTCGAACAACTGGCCCTCGGCCTCCAGCTCGGCCCGCAGTTCCGCGTGGTTCTCGATGATGCCGTTATGCACGACGCTCACCCGCGCGGTGCCATGCGGATGCGCGTTGCGCTGCGTGGGCGCGCCGTGCGTGGCCCAGCGGGTGTGGCCGATGCCGGTGACGCCGGCCAGCGGCTCGCGCGCCAGCGCTTCGGCCAGGTTCACCAGCTTGCCCGGCGCACGGCGGCGCTCGATACGGTCGTCCACCAGCGTCGCGATGCCCGCGCTGTCGTAGCCGCGGTACTCAAGCCGGCGCAGCGCCTCCAGCAGCAAGGGGGCGGCGGGTTCCGTGCCGATGACGCCAACGATGCCACACATCAAGCCTTCTCCTTGCCGGCCCGGAACGCCGCAGCGCGCCCGGGTTTGTCCACCTGCTCGGCACGCCCGAACACCATGGCGTCCGCCGCCACATCCCGCGTGACCACGCTGCCCGCCGCGATGAAGGCGCCGTCGCCCAGCCGCAGCGGCGCCACCAGCACGCTCGAGGTGCCGACGAACACGCACGTCCCTATAATGGTCCGATATTTATTAACGCCGTCATAATTGCAGGTGATGGCCCCCGCGCCGATGTTGGTGCCGGCGCCGATCTCGCTGTCGCCGAGGTAGGCTAGGTGGTTCGCCTTCGCGCCGGCGCCAAGCCGTGTGGCCTTCAGTTCCACGAAGTTGCCGACATGGGCTTGCGCTTCGACCACGGTGCCGGGCCGCAGCCGGGCATATGGGCCGATGAGGGCGCCGGGCCCGACCTCGCAGCCTTCGAGGTGGCTGAAGGCGCGGATCTCTGCCCCGCCAGCGACGCTCACGCCCGGGCCGAACACCACGTGCGCCCCCACGGTCACGTCGGGGGCCAATTGCGTATCCCAGCTCAGCAGCACCGTGTCGGGCGCGGCCATGGTGGCGCCGCCCTCCATCGCGGCCCGGCGCAGCCACCGCTGCACGGTGGCCTCCGCCTCGGCCAGTTCCACGCGCGAGTTGATGCCGCGTAGTTCCTCATAGGGCGCCTCCACGGCCACCACGCGCCGTCCCTCGGCCACGGCCAGCGCCACGCAGTCAGTAAGGTAGAGCTCGCCCTTCTCCGCGCTTGGCTGCACCGCGGCCAGCCAGCGGGCGAAATCCGCGGCGGGCGCGCACAACACGCCGGCGTTGCACAGACCCTCGGCCCGCTCGGCTTCCGAGGCGTCGGCCCATTCGACGATGCGCTGCACGTCGCCGGCCTGGGCGATGACCCGGCCATAGCGGCCGGGGTCCTCGGGGCGCATGGCCAGCAGCGCCATGCCAGCTTCGGCACGCCTCCCCAGCAGATCGCGCAGCGTCTCCGGCCGGATCAGCGGGTTGTCGGCATACAGCACCGCCACGTCGCCCGCGGTAAAATGCGCCGCCGCCTGCAGGGCTGCATGCGCCGTCCCCAGCCGCTCCTGCTGCACGACCACGGCGTGCGGCGCCGCGGCCTGGGCCACCGCCGCCATATCCGGCCCCACCACCACGACCACCCGGTCGAACACCGCTTCGCAGCTTGCGATCAGGTGGTGCAGCATCGGCCGGCCCGCGATCCGGTGCAGCGCCTTCGGCAGCGCGGATTTCATGCGGGTTCCCAGGCCCGCGGCAAGCAGGACGGCGGTGGAGGTCATGCGCCCGGGGTAGCCGCCCCGGGCGGCCCATGTCAAAGGAACAACCTGTGATCCCCATCCTTCTCCTCGGCCTCGCGCTGGTGGACTCGGCGCCGGACCTGCTGGCAGGCGTGAACCGAGTCATGGCGGCGCGCTTCAGCGACATGCCGGCGCTCCCGGCCAAGCCGCGCCCTAGCGCCGCTCGGTAAGATACATCGTCGCCTCGCCGAACCACCGCGTATGGAACACCACCCGCACCGGAACCTTCGGCCCGCCAGGAACGGCGCTGGCGAACCAGGCGCTGCCAAGCTGCGGCCGGCGCAGCGCCTCGCGGTCGCCGTCGAGCATGAAGCCTCCGAGTTGACGCCCCTCGAACGTGCAGCGCAGCGCCTGCCCGGCGAAGCTCGACCGGTCGGTCGCCGGCAGGATCTCCTCGCCCACCGTGCGCGACGCCAGTTCCGACAGCCGCCTGCCATCGAACGTCATGACCCGGCCGTCGCAGCGCCCGGTCACGTTCACCTGATGCACGAGTTGCGCCATGGCGCTGATCGTATCGATGGTATTGGCCTGCCGCTCCGGCGAGACGGGCTCGCGCTCCTCATCCGCCGGGGGGATCAGCTGGCGGATCACTGGTTGGCCGGCGGGATAGTCGATCTGCGTCACCCGCTGCTGCCCGCGCATGGTCCCCGCGCTGTAGAAGCGTTGCGGCACGGCCCGCCCTTCGGCGAAGCGGCCCTCCACCATCGTGTCCTGCTGCCCGCTGACCAGCGCGCCGAAGGCGCCGGCCGTGCGATAGACCAGGTGCACGCGGTATCGCGCCGGGGCGACATCGAAGGCCGCGTCCATGTTGATCACGTTCAGCCCGGCGGCATAGGCGGCGTAGCTGGCCTGCACCGGCTCGGCCCGGGCGTTGCCGGCCACCAGCAAAACAGTCAATCCGATGCGCTTGATCATGGTCGTAAGGCTACGCCGCCCCGGCCGCAGCGCAACTTGACATGTGCGGGAGCGCCGACCTAAACCCCCGCTCCTCGGCCGGCCCGGCAGGGCGCGTAGCTCAGCGGTAGAGCATTCGCTTCACACGCGAAGGGTCACAGGTTC
>CAXSDH010000018.1:0-55195 GCA_964235765.1 uncultured Acetobacteraceae bacterium | reverse complement strand
CCATCTGCCAGAACGGCTGGATGCCCATGATGATGAAGCCGTTCGCCAGCACGGCGGGAATGAACACGCCGACCACCGTGCCCATGATGGAGCCTCGGCCGCCGGTCAGGCTGGTGCCGCCGAGCACGACGGCGGTGATGGCCTCCAGCGGGTCGTTGGCATGGCCTTCGAGCGTCGTGGTCGAGAAGCGCCCTAGTGACAGCATGGCCGCGAACCCGGCGAGCAGCCCGCTCAACGCATATAGCTTCAGCACATGCCCGTTCACGTTGACGCCGGCCCGGCGCGCCGCCTCGGGGTTCGAGCCGATCAGGAAGGTATGCCGCCCGAATCGGGTCATGTGCAGGACGATGGCGCCGATCACCGACACGATCGCGGTGACCACCACCAGCCACGGCACCCCGCCGACCGAGCCATGGCCGACCGCGATCAGGATATTGGGGACGGTGCGGATGTCGCTGCCGTCCGAGATGATGTAGGCGGCGCCGAGGGCGGCGCCCATGGAGCCCAAGGTGGAAATGAGCGCGGAGACACGGAGCCGCGTGATGCAGAAGCCGTTGAACAGCCCCCAGGCGGCGCCGCACAACAGGGCGACGATCAGGCCGACCAGCACCGTGGAGAGGTTCTCGGTGCCGAGCCGGAGCATCACCTGCGCCGCCACCACTCCGGAGAACACCAGCACGGAGCCGATCGAGAGGTCGAACCCGCCGGCGATCATGATGTAGGTCGTGCCGACGGCCAGGATCAGCAGCACCGAGGCGTCGAGGAAGATGTTGCGGACATTGAAGCTGCTGGCGAACGTCGCCGGGTGCAGGAACGAGAAGAACGCGACCAGCGCCAGCAGGATTATGCCCATGTAGAACGGCGACGATGCTGCGGCAACCCGCAGCGTGCGGCCGAGGCCCGGCGGCTGCTGCATGCCCCCCGGTTCCATGGCAGGGGGGGCGGCCAGAGTCGCGTCGCCACTCACGCCACGGCTTCCGGGCTGGTCACGTCGTCGAGCGCGCCGGTCATGGCGCCCACCAGGTCCGCAACCGTCAGGTTCTGGTTCCGCATCGAGGCGATGCGGCGGCCCAGGCGCAGCACCTCGACCGTATCCGCCACCTGGATCACGTCGCGCATGTTGTGGCTGATCAGCACGACGGCGACGCCGGTGTCGCGGATGCGCCGCACCAGGTCCAGCGTGCGCGCGGTCTGCACCACGCCCAGCGCCGCGGTCGGCTCGTCCATGAACACCACCCGCTTGGCCCACATCGCCGCGCGGCAGATGGCGACGCTCTGGCGCTGTCCGCCCGAGAGGCTGGCGATCGGCGCGTCCATGTCCTTCAGCGCGACCTTCAGCTTCTGGAACGCGACGGCGCTTTCGCGCCGCATCGTCGGGTTGTCGAGGAACCCCAGCCAGCCCAGCAAGCCCGGCCGCACCGCCTCGCGGCCCATATACATGTTGGCCGAGGGGCTGAGGTCCGGGCAGACCGAAAGGTCTTGATATACCGTTTCGATGCCCAGCGCGTGCGCGTCGGCCGGCGACGAATACGAAACGGGCGCGCCATCGACCTCCATTTCGCCCGAGGTCGCCCCGTACACGCCGGAGAGGATCTTGACGAGCGTGCTCTTGCCCGCGCCGTTGTCGCCGATCAGCGCGGTGATCTCGCCCGAGTGGGCGTCGAAATCGACGCCGCGCAGGGCTTCCACATGTCCGAACCGCTTGACGATGTTGCGCGCCCGTAGGATCGGCTGTCCCTTGGCCGCGGCACTGACGTGGGCAGAAGTTGCGGCCATCCGATCCCCCCGGGGGCACCACTGTTGCAAACGTGATTGCCGCCCGCAAGCCGTCATGCGCTCTCGTGCCGGAAGCACGAGCGGTTCCGTCTCCGGCAGGCACCCTCGGAATGCTATGTGATCGGCACGGGCGCCTGGAGGCAGCGAACATGCTATGGAGGGAGCGGCTGGCCGGCACGCGGCGGAAACGGCTGCGACGAAGAATGACGGTATGATCCGCTTCTCGGCAGGTTCCGCAGCGAACTTGGCCGCTTGGGCGGTGTTCGGCGTGCTCATCTGCGCAGCCGTCGTGGCGGTGGCCGTGCTGGGCTTCGTCGGCCTGCTCATCCTGGGCGGAGCGACGTGGCTGATCTGCACCATGGCCGAGCTCAATCACGATGCCCCGACCTGGGGCACGGATGTGTTCAAGGCCAGGATGGGCGGAGCCGGATCACCCGAGCAGCGCGCAGCCATGCACGACGAGAGGCGCGCGTTCCTGTCTCCCGTCCGCTTCTACCGGAACTGCGGCATCTTCCTGGCGCTTGTCGGCGCGGCCGGGGTCGGCTGGCAAATCTGGCGCGCCTAGCGCCTGATACGCTGTCTTCGCCTCAGTCGCCGCCGAGCGCCGCCGCTTCCGGGAAGAACAGCTCCTCGATCGACGCGGGGGTTTGCCGGATGGTGCCGACCCTAGCCATGAACAGGGCCGTCTTCAGCACCTTGGCCGGGCGCAGCGTATAGGCGTAGTCCTTGTCGCCGATGATCGCCAGGATGTCTGCCTCCGTGCTGCGCCGGTCTCGCGCCATGTCGAGATATAGGCGTGCGGCGGCCGGTTTGTCGGCGTTGACGGTGTCGATCGCCTCCGCCAGGCCGTCGTAGAAGGCGCGGAACAGCTTCGGGTTGGCCTCGCGGAACCGGCTGTTGGCCAGCAGAACCAGCGCGGTCGCCGGGCCGCCGAGGATGTCGTAGTTGGTGGTGATCAGCCGCGCGCCGGGCAGCTTGATCTCCTGCTCGTAGAACGGCGAGGAGCTGAAATGCGCGTTCACCCCGGCGGTGTTGCTGGCGAACGCCGCCGCCGCGTCCGGGTGGGAGAGCGAGATGGTGAACGGGTCGAGCCGGGCGTAATCGGCTTCCCCGAACGCCGCCGCGGCCGCGATCTGCAGCATGATCGCCTGGGTCGAGATCTTGACCGAGGGCACGGCGATCTTGTCCGCCTCCGAGAAGTCCCGGATGGTATGGACGGCCGGGTTGCGGCTGATCAGGTACAGCGGATAGGTCGTGATCGCGGCCACGCCCTTCACCCCGACGTTGCGGCGGGTGCGGTCCCACAACGTGGCCAGCGACGGCGCGCCCTGGGCCGCGAACTGCACGGCGCCGGACACCAGCCCGTCATTCATCACGCTGGGCCCGGCGACCTGCACCCAGTTCACCCTCAGTCCTTCGATCCCCGCCGCGGCGGCGTGCCTTTCCGCGATGCCGTTCCGCTGCATAACCATGAGCGGCAGGATGCTGACGCCGAATTGCACGGCGACCGTGATCTCCCCCATCTCGGCCCGCGCGGACCCCGCGAGCAAGGCGGAGACAAGCAGGATCGGGGCGAAAAGCTTCATGGGTCACCTCGGAGTTCGGGCAGGCGCGACAGCAGGGCAGGCGGCACGTCCACCTCCAGGCCGAGCACGCGGAAGGAGTTGGTCTTGCCGTGGATGTCCAGGTTGAGGCTGGCGTTCACCCCTCCTTCGAGCACCTCGTCGATGACGAAGTTCAGCGCGTGCAGGTTCGGCAGCGTGTAGCGCACTACCCCCGTGGCGCCGCGGTGGCGGAACAAGGCGTGCACCCGCTCCGCCGTCACCTGCTCCAGCAGCAGCGGCCAGAGATCGGCGTGGTAGGCGATCACGCTCACGTTCAGCCGATTGCCTTTGTCCCCGGCCCGCGCGTGGGCGACCTCATGCAGCATCACCCGGCTCATGCGAAGGTCACCGCTGGGCTGACCATGTTGCGCGGCACGAGGTAGGACACGGTGCGGACCCGGTTGCGCACTTGCGAGCGCATGCCGCCGCCGCCGGCCGGACCGCAGCACAGGAGGGCGAGCACCTCCTGAAGGCTTTGCTCCACCGGTCGGCGCTCGGCACCGGAGACGGCCAGGCGCACGCGCACGTCCTGAACCTCCTGCCCGTCCTGCCCGACCTGCGCGTCCCGGGCCAGGGTGGCGTTGTCGTCGTCGAACACGCTCAGCGCGCCGATCAGGTCGAGCCGTCGGCGGACCGCGAGCCCGCGGAGGTCGAGCCGCTTGCCGATCACCTCGGCGGCCAGCCGGGCGCGGGCCAGCGCGTTCGGTCCGGCGTAGGAGATTTCGGCCTCGCCGATCCAATCCCCCTCGAAGGAGACGGTGGCCTTCAGGCTCGGCGGCGCCGCATGCCCGCGGGCGCCCCGCACCCGCACCCGGTCCGGCCCGGCGGTCTCGAGCGTGATGCCGGTCACGTCGAGGGTGACGTCGGGCGTGAGGTAGGCGGCCGGGTCGTGCATCTCGTACAGCACCTGCTCCTTCACCGTCCGCACACTGACCCGGCCGCCCGTGCCCTCGGCCTTGGTGACCACGCAGCCGCCGTCCGCCGCAACTTCGGCGATCGGGAAGCCGATGCTCTCCGGGCGCGGCACGTCCTTGAAGCCGGGGTCGGCGAAATAGCCGCCCGTGACCTGGGCGCCGCATTCCAGCAGGTGGCCCACCAGGGTGCCGGCCGCCAACCGGTCCCAGTCGTCCCACGCCCAGCCGAAATGCGCGACCAGCGGGCCCAGCGCCAGCGAAGGGTCCGCCACCCGGCCGGTAACGACCACCTGCGCCCCGGCCAGCAGGGCGTCGGCGATCGGCCGCGCGCCCAGATAGACGTTGGCCGCGATCATCCCCTCCGTTCCGGCGGCGAGCCCGGCGTCGCCCTCCCACACGTTCAGGTCGGCGAGGGTGATGCTGTCGCGGATATCGTCCCCCTGCACGACGGCGATGCGCAGCCCGGGCCAGCCGGCTTCGGCGGCCAGGCGTTGCAGCAGCTTGGCCGCGGCGGGCGGGTTCGCCGCGCCGAAATTGCCGATGATGGGAATGCCGGCGCGGGCGCAGGGGCCGAGGATGGGCCCCACCAGGTCCGCCAGCAGCGGTTCGTAGCCCTGCGTCGGATCGGCCCGGCGGGCGACGTGGCCCAGCGCGAGCGTGCGTTCGGCCAGCGTCTCGAACATGATGGCCCCGGGCCGGCCGGAGCGGGCGATGCTGTCCACCACCGAGAGCGGCGCATCCACCCGGTCGCCGGAGAACCCGGCGCCGCAGCCCATCAGGAAAACGTCTCCGTCCATCGCAGGCCCACTCCCTTCGGCGCGCTCTTTGGACGGCGCCAAGCCAAGCTAGCCTGAGCCGGGCCTAAGCTGGAAGGGGCTAGCCCGCCCGGTGCCGCAGTGGGGCGGCGACGATGTCGGGCCAGTGCCGGGGATCGCCAGGCGGGAACACGACCCGCAGGCGCACCAGTTGCGGCAGGGTCGCCGCGTCCCAGCTGGTGCGCCAGGCCCCGCCCCAATAGGCGAGTTCCAGGCGTTCGACCCCGCGCAGCAGCTCGACCTCCTCGGCCGGAGGGGCGGGGCCGAAGCGTTGCGCGTGCAGATGCGGGGTCCAGCGCAGCACCAGGCGGCGCGCGGCGTCTACCCCGATGGCGATGTCGGCCTGCCGGGTGACGAAGCCGGTGGCTGCGGTGGGCAACTGCGAAACCAGGGTCAGGCGGCCCGGGCTGCCCTGCAAGGTGGGCCCGCCATGCGCGGTGCCGGGGTCGGTCTGCACGATGAGGCGGCGGAGCGCCCGGTCCACCGCATCCAGCTCGCTGCGGCCGTCGCTGAGCCGGGCTTGCGTGTCGGAGACGCGCAGGCCGTAGCGCACGCCCTGGCTCAGCCCGGCCAGGATGAAGCCCAGCACCACCAGGCCGACCAGCAATTCCAGCAAGGTAAAGCCGGCTTGCCTCATGGCGGCTGCGGGGGCGCGGCGCCCAGGCGTTGGGAGGTGAGCGACACCGTGCGGCTGCCGCCGTCCATGCGCCACGCGATCTCGACCAGCACCGCGCAGAGCACGGCGCGGCCGGGGCGGGGCGGGTCGTTCGGACGGGGCGCGCCGGCGGTGGCGCGGGGCTGCACCAGCACGCGCCAGGTGAAGCCGCCGCCATCGTCGCCGCGCTGCTCGCCGGGTTGCAGGCTGGTTTCCAGCGCGGCCATGCGGGAGCGGGCGCGAGACAGCGCTTCCTGGTAGTGCGCGGCGACGCGGGCCGATTGCAGGCCGGCCGAAGCGCCTTGGGTCAGCGCGCCCAGGGCCAGGGCGGCGATGATGAAGGCGACCATGACTTCGAGCAGGGTGAAGCCACGTTCATCGTGCATCGGCGATGCTCACCCGGCCGGTGAGCCAGTCCACCCCCACGTCGGCCCGCCGCCCCCTGCCTGCCAGTTCCACCCGGCCGCCGGTGGAGCTGCCGTCCGGCAGGAACAGGATGGCGGCGCCCTGTCCGGCCGCCTGCTCCGCCGCCGCGAGGACGGAGAAGCCGATGCCGTCCGGCAGCGCGCGGACTGGGCCGGCGCCGACGCGCAGGGTGGCCGCCCGCGCGTCGAACCACACGGGCACGCGCTGGTTGCTGGCGATGGCACGGCTGCGCGCCACCCGCAGCGCGCCCGCCACCGCGCCGGAGGCCGTCCGCATGTCCAGCGCCGCGCTGCGCTGCGGCCCGCGCGCCAGCACCAGGCCGGCGACCAGCGCCAGGATGGCCAATACCACCATGACCTCGATCAAGGTGAAGCCCCGATCTTGAACCCCCCGGTCTTCAACCCGCGGCAAGGTCGTTCAGCCCCAGCATCGCCAGCAGCAGCGACGACACGATGCCGGCGATGGCGAGGCCCATGACGATGGTGATGGCTGGCACCAGCAGGGCGACCAGGCGCTGCACGCCGAGCCGGGTCTTCTCCTCGTGGATTTCGGCGGCACGCAACGCCATGGCGCCGAGCTGCGCCGTTTCCTCGCCCAACCGGAGCAGGTGGATGGTGCGCACGGGAAAGATGCCGGATTCGTCCAGCGGCCGGGACAGGCCGGCGCCGCCCTTGGCGCTGAGCGTGGCGCGCTCGATGGCGGCGACGCCGGCGCGGTTGCCGACCGCCTCCTGCACGATGCCGAGTGCGGCGATCAAGGGCACGCCGTTGATCAGCAGGGTGCCGAGCGTGCGGGTGAAGCGCGCGGCGATGACCTCGCGCGCCAAGCCGCCCAGCACGGGCAGGCGCAGCAGCAGCCGGTCGGCGGCCAGGCGCGGGCCGGGTTGGCGCAGGGCTTGCCGCGCGACCAGGCCGAGCGCCGCCATGAGCAGCAGCGCGTAGAGGCCGTAGGAGGAGACGAGGTCGCCGGCCAGGATCAGCAACTGCGTCGGCCGGGGCAGCACGGCGCCGTTTTGCTCGAACAAGGGCACGAATTGCGGCAGCACCTGGGTGAGCAGCAGGCCGATGGAGCCGACGGCCACCAGCAGCAGCAGGGCGGGGTAGATCATGGCGGACTTGACCGTGGAGGCCAGGCTGCGCTCCCGTTCCAGCAGCAGCGCCAGGCGTTCGAGCGTGGGCGCCAGCGTGCCGCCGGCCTCCCCGGCCCGCACCAGGCCGATATAGAGGCGGGGGAAGCTGCCGGGGTGCTCGGCTAGCGCGGCGGCCAGCGAGCCGCCGTCGCGCACGGTGCGGCGCAGCGCTTCCACGGTGGCCAGCACGCGGCGGTTGGGCGCGGTCTCGGCAAGGAAGCGCAGGCTGCGGTCCAGGTCCTGCCCGGCGGCCAGCATCACCGCCAGTTCGCGCGTGAGGTCGGTCACGTCCTGACGGCCCATGCCGCGGCGGCCGACCTGCTGGTGCAGCAGCCCGGCCAGGGCGCCGCCCGCGGGTTCCGCGCGCATGGGGATGCTGCCCTGGCGTTGCAGCCGGGCCACGACCTCGGCCTCGGTGGCCGCGTCCATCACGCCGCGCTGGGTCTGCCCGGCGGCGTCGATCGCCACGTAGCGGAACTCGGCCACCCCCGTCAGGCCTCGGCGCGGACGCTGCGGACCACTTCCTCGATCGTGGTCTCGCCGGCCAGCGCGGCATCGAGCCCGGCGTCGAACATGGTCACCATCCCGGCAGCGACCGCGGCACGCTCGATCTCGGTGTGCTCGGCGTGCGAGAAGATGAGGCGCTCGATCTCGGGCGTGGACTGCAGGAACTCGGCGATGGCCAGGCGGCCGCGATATCCGGTGCCGCGGCAATGCGGGCACCCAACCGGGCGCCAGAGGCGGGCGGAACCGGCGGCGCGGCGGTCCAGGTGGAAGCGCTCGACGATCTCGGGCGCCGCCTCCGCCTCGCGCCGGCACTGCACGCACAGCCGGCGCACCAGGCGCTGGGCGAGGATGCCGCGCAGCACCGCCGTCAGCAGGTAGTCCTCGAGCCCCATGTCGCGCAGGCGGGAGATGGTGGCTGCCGCCGAGTTGGTGTGCACCGTGCTCAGCACGAGGTGCCCGGTCAGCGCTGCCTGCACGGCAATCTGCGCCGTCTCCAGGTCGCGCACCTCGCCCACCATGATGACGTCCGGGTCCTGCCGCAGGATGGAGCGCAGCAGGCTGGCGAAGCTGAGGCCGATGCCGGGCTTGACCTGGATCTGGTTCACGCCGGGCAACTGGTACTCGATCGGGTCCTCGACCGTGACCACCTTGCGCACCACCGAGTTGAGCGAGAGCAGCCCGGTGTACAGCGTCGTCGTCTTACCGCTGCCGGTGGGGCCGGTGACCAGCACGATGCCGTTGGGCAGCGCCAGCGCGGCATCGAGCTTGGCCACGACGGTGGGGGCGAGCCCGAGCTTGGCGTATTCGAAGGCGACGGTGCTGCGGTCGAGCACCCGCAGCACGACGGTCTCGCCATGCAGGGAGGGGATGGTGGAGACGCGGAAGTCGATTTCCTGGCCGCGCACGGCCAGCTTGATGCGGCCATCCTGCGGCAGGCGGCGCTCGGCGATGTCGAGGCGGGACATGATCTTGATGCGGGACGTGATGGCCGCGGTCAGCCGCGCGGGCGGGCTGTCGGCCTCGTGCAGCACGCCGTCGTAGCGGTAGCGGATGCGCAGGCGGTCCTCGAACGGCTCGATGTGGATGTCGGAGGCCTGGGTTTCGACGGCGCGGGCGATGATGCCGTTGACCAGGCGGATCACCGGCGCCTCGCTGGCCAGGTCCTTCAGGCGCTCGGCGTCGTCCTCGGAGGGTTCTGCGGCCTCGGCGGCCCCGCCGGGGGTCGCGCGGTCGGGGTCGGGGTAGAGCCGGTCGAGTGCCGCGTCCAGCTCGATCGGGATGCCGACCAGCAGGTCCACCGGCACCCCGGTCGCGGCGGCGATGGCGCCGGGCACGAACGCGTCCAGCGGGTCGGCGACGGCCACCAGCAGGCGGCCGGCCGCGAGTTCGACCGGCAGCGCGCGGGCGTTGCGGAGGAAGCGGGCGGTGAGCCGTTCGCCAAACAGGGGTTCATCGGGCGGGAAGCGGGCGGGGTCGGCGAGCGGAAGGCCGAGCAGGGCGGCAAAGGCCTGGGCCAGCTCGCGCTCCGTCACCAGCCCGAGCTGGATCAGCACCTTGTCGAGCCGCTGCCCGCTCTCGGCCGCGACCCGGCGGCCGCGGTCGATCGTCCGCGCGTCGCAGTGCTCGCCGGCGATGAGCAGGGCGGCCAGGCCCTCGACCGGGTCGGCATGGGATGCGAGGTCGCCTTGGACGTCCATGCGGGCAGCGGTTCCGTTGGTTGCGGGCGGGAGGCGTGCCTATACATGGTGCACGGCGGGGCGGGGAGTAGGCCCTGGGCGGAGCCGGGAGTGGGGATGGAGTGGGTATGGCCGCTACTCGCGGCGCCGTTCGTCGGCAGCTTGTTGGGCGTGCTGATCGTGCGCCTGCCGCGGGGGCGGCCGGTGGCGCTGGTGCGCTCGGCTTGCGACCATTGCGGCGTGGTGCTCGGGCCGCGCGACCTGGTGCCGTTGTTGAGCCACGCCGTGCTGCGGGGCCGCTGCCGCGCCTGCCATGCGCCGATCGCGGCCCGGCACTGGCAGGTTGAACTGGCGGCGGTCGCGGTCGCGGTCTGCGTCGTGCTGGCCGGGAACGGGAGCGTGCCGGCCATGTGGGCCGATTGCGGCCTGGGCTGGGCCTTGCTGGCGCTGGCGTGGATCGATTGGGACAGCATGCGGCTGCCGGACGCGCTGACCTTGCCGCTGATCCCGGCGGGGCTGTTTGTGACGTTGTGGCTGGACCCGGAGCAGGCGACGGACCACGCGATCGCGGCGGCCCTGGGCTATGCCGCGTTTGCCGGCCTCGCCTGGGCCTACCGGCGGCTGCGCGGCCGGGACGGCCTGGGCGGCGGCGACGCCAAGCTGTTGGCGGCTTTGGGGGCTTGGGTCGGGCTGGAGGGATTGCCGGTGGTGGTGCTGGGGGCGGCGCTGGCCGGGCTGGCGATCGGGTTGGCGATGGCGGCGCGCGGGCGGGCCGTCGGGGCAGCCACGGCGATCCCGTTCGGGCCTTGCCTTGCCGTCGCCGGGTTCGCGGCGCGGCTGCATACATAGGCGGCTGCGTTGCGTTAAGGTGGCTGCATGCGCGCCCTCGCCCTGCTCCTGCTGCTCGCCGCTCCCGCCCTGGCCGGGGAGGACGGACCGGTCTGCGGCCGGCCAGGCGTGCTGCGGCTCGTGGCGGAGACGCTGCAGCGGGCCGGGGAGAAGGCGGTTCTCGAACAGGCCACCGCCGGGCAGATCCCGGGCAACCGGCCCGGGCTCGTGCGCTGCGCGGTGCGTGTCCATACCCGGCTGTACGACACGAACCGCGCCGGGTTCGTGCCGCTCGAGCGGGTGAGCATCTACGAGTACTCGCTCGAATTGCGGCGGAACGGCATCTTCCTGCGGCCGCCGCCTTAGCCGGGCAGGGCGAACAAGTCGATGTGATCGGTGCCCCGCCGCTCGTAGGCGGCCATGACCGGGGCCACGTCCCGCCCGGCCGCCGTCAGGCCGCCGTCCCGCTCGATCACGGAGATCGTGTAGCCCTGGGCGTGCAGCCAGCTCAGGTAGGCCGGGCCGTCCACGCCGGAGATGCCGGGCATCAGGTTGGGGCTGAACTCGCTGATGATGGCCGGCCGCTCGCGGGCGATCAGGCGTCGGGCGCCCACCAGGGCGTTGTACTCGGCACCCTCCACGTCCACCTTGATCAGGTGGACCGGCCGCTCGCCCGCCAGGGCATCGACCGGCACGCAGGCGACCGTCGTGGCGCGCAGCAGCGCATCGAGCGCGGCGCCCGGCGCGGAGGTGGTGCCGTTGCTGTGGGTGGCGTTCAGCGCCAGCAGGCCGATCCGCTGCCCGGCGGCGACCTGCGCCAGCGTCACGTGTTCGAAGCCGTTCAGCTTGCGGCTGGCTTCGAGCAGGCGCGCGTTGGCCGGGTTCGGCTCGATCGCCAGCACGGCGCCGTCCGGCCCGACGAGGGCGGCCGACAGCATCGTGAAATAGCCGATGTTGGCGCCGATATCGACCACGCCCATGCCCGGCCGCAGCGTCCGGCGGAACACGGCCGCCACCTCCGGCTCGTACGGCCCGTGCAGGACATGGCGGCCCACCGCTTCGTCGTCGGCGCGGGCATAGAGGCTGAAGCCGTCCAGCCGCGCCAGGCCCGGCGGGGCGCCTTCCGCCTGCAGCAGCCCGCGGCGGGCGAACTCCAGGCTGTTCAGGTAGCCCGCCACCACGCCCGGCAAGTCGAGCCCCGCCTGCGCCATGTGGCCGGCCAGTTCCTCGCGGTTGGGCTCGCGGCCCAGCAGGAGCCGGAAGCACGCCGCGATGTCCGCACGCGTTGCCTTGCCGTCCATGGCCCCGTTCGTGGCCCCGTCCGCTGCCAGGCGTTTTGACCGGCCCAGCCAGCGCCCCATTCCATGCAACATGGCCCGCTGCTATCGCGCTGGCCGGCCCTGGGCAAGTGCCGTTCAGGTGTTGTAGGAGCCGTTTCATGTCCTTCGTCCCCGATGCATGACCGCGGCTGACCCGGCCGAGCGGGCCGAGCGGCGGGCTGCCGTGGCCGAGGAGCGGGCGGAGGGGGCGTTCCTGCGCCTGGCGCAGGCGACGGCGGAGGCGGCCCGGCTGGGGCTGCTGGCCGAACAGCGCGAGCAGGCCGTGGCGGACCTCGAACAGGCGCTGGCCGAGATGGGGCGGCGGGAAGCGGACGCGCTGCGCCAGGCCGCGCTGGCCGAGCAGGAGAGGGCGGAGGCCGCCGGCTGGGTGGCGGCCATGCGGCGCAGCACGTCGTGGCGGGTCACGGAGCCGCTGCGGCGGATCGGCGCCATCCGCCGGCGCGGCGAATTGCCCCTGCTCATCGAGGCGGCGCCCGACGAGATTCCCGATGAGATAGAGGATGCCGCGCCGGAGCCCGCCTCGCCCGCGGCGGACCCGCCCGCCGGCCCGTTCACTGCCGTGCACCAGTTTCACTCGGGCTCGGCTGCCGGCGACGCGATCACCAACGCGATGCTGGTCACCCGCGACCTGTTGCGGGGCATGGGCTACGACAGCCGCATCTTCGCCGAGCATCGCGGGCCCGGCTTGCCCGAGGTGCACGGCATCGACGAACTGCCGCAGCACCACCGTTACGCGCTGATCGTGCGCCACTCGATGGGCCATGATGCCTTGCCGCGCATCCTGGCGCTGCCGGTGCCCAAGGTCCTGATTTACCACAACATCACGCCGCCGGAGCTGCTGGCGGACAGCCCGTTCCTGCGGCAATACGCCCGCAAGGGACGCGAGCAACTGGCCGAACTGCGCCCGGCGGTAGCCGCTGCCCTGGCCGATAGCGAGTACAACGCGCTCGAGTTGCGCCAGGCCGGGTTCGGCCCGGTGTCGGCGTGCCCGCTGCTGTTCGATGTCGATGCCATGCTGGCGCGGGCGGGCCGGCCAGCGCGGGGGCCGGTGTTCACGGTGCTGTTCGTCGGCCGCGTCACCCGCTCCAAAGGGCAGCTAGAGTTGGTGGCCGCCTATGCGCGGTTCCGCGCCGACTTCCCAGGCGAGAGCCGCCTCGTGCTGGTCGGGCGGCATGGCGGCGCGGACGACCCTTATATGGCGGAGCTTTCCGCCTTCATCGCACGGCGGCCCGTGGCGGGCGTCGAGATCGCCGGGCTGGTGACGGATGAGGCGCTGCGCCGCCATTACGCCGAAGCCGACCTGTACGTGTCGCTCAGCCAGCACGAGGGGTTCGGCGTGCCCTTGGTGGAGGCGATGGTGGCTGGGGTGCCGGTGCTGGCCTGGCCGGCCGGCGCGGTGCCCTACACCCTGGGCGGCGCCGCGGCGCTGCTCGATGACCGGACCGTGGAGGGCGCCGCCGGCCGGATGCTCGACCTGGCGAGGGACCCGGCCGCACGCGCCGCCATCGCGGAACGGCAGCTTCGCTCCCTCCACCGGTTCAAGCTGGAACGCCAGGCGCCGGTGCTCGCGGCTGCCCTCGCGCGGGCCGGCGTGGCGCCGCCCACCGACCGGGCGGCGCTCGATGCGCTGGCGGCGAACATGCATTTCACCGTCGCGGGGCACGTGAACGGGACATATAGCCTGGCCGAGGTGAACCGGGCGATGGCGGCCGCCATCGAGGCAAGGCGGCCCGGCGCGGTGCGCTTGCTGCCGGTGGAAGGCGAGGTTACCACCAACGTGCAGGGCGTGCCGGCGGAGCAGCGGGAGGCGGTGCGAACCCTGCTGGCCCGCCCCGCGCCGGAGACCGCGCCCACGATCGTCATCAGCCAGCATTACCCGGTTTGGACGCCGCACGAGCCGGGCGACCTCGCCCTGGCGCTGTTCTATTGGGAGGAGAGCCTGGTCCCGGCCCAGACCGTCGCCACGCTCAATGCCGGGTTCGGCGGGGTGCTGGCGCCGACGCGGACGGTGGCGAAGGCCTTGATCGACTCCGGGGTGCAGGCGCCGGTCCGCGTGCTGGCGCAGGCGCCGCGGCTGGACCGGTTCCGGGCGTTGCGGGCAAGCCGGGCCGGGCGCGAGGGGGCGTTCACCTTCCTGCACGTGTCGTCGTGCTTCCCGCGCAAGGGTGTCGACGCCTTGCTCGCCGCCTATGCCGCCGCGTTCCGGCGGACGGACCGGGTGCGCCTGGTCATCAAGGGATTTCCCAACCTCCACAACACCGTGGCCGCGCAGTTAGCCCGGCTGCGCGCGGACGACCCCGAGGCCCCCGCCATCGAGCTGATCGACACGGACCTGGACGAAGCGGCCTTGCTGGGCCTGTACCGGGACGCTGACGCCATGGTGCTGCCCACGCGCGGCGAGGGGTTCAACCTGCCGGCAGCGGAGGCGCTTGCGGCCGGGTTGCCGCTGATCGTGACCGGCCATGGCGGGCATATGGACTTCGTGGGGCAGGCGCCGCCAGGGGCCGTTCGGCTGCTGCGATACCGGCTGGCGGCCTCGGGCAGCCATCTCGCCAGCGCCTTCTCGCTCTGGGCGGAGCCGGACGTGGACGACCTCGCTGCGGCGCTGCGGGAGGCTGTCGAGCGCGGCCGCGTCGTCGTGCCCCCGGCGCCGCTCGGCAACGATGACGTGGCCGGCGACCTGGGCCGGATCGCCGCCGAACTGCTCCTGGCGCCGGCGGCCCCCGCCTTCGGCACCCCCGCCTTCGCCGTCCCAGCCTTCGCCGCCGCCTGGGTGACGACGTGGGGTGTGCGCTGCGGGGTCGCGGGATATGCCCAGCAACTCGTCGCCGCCATGCCCGGGGCCCATGCCGTGCTGGCCGATATCCGCAGCGAGGCCGCCGTGGATGTGCATCCGGTCTGGCGGCTGGGCGAGGCGCGCAGCGTGGCGGACCTGAGCGGCGCAATCCTGCGCATGGACCCGCCGGTGGTCGTCGTGCAGCATCAGCCCGGCCTGCTGCCATGGGGCGTGCTGGCAAGCCTGCTGACCGCGCCGGCGTTGCAGGGCCGCGTGGTGTGCGCCGCCCTGCACAACACGCGGCACCTGATGGACGTGCCTGCGGCCGAGCGTGCCGCGACCGTGCGCGCCCTGGCCGGCATCTCGCGGGTGGTGGTGCATACGGTTCATGACGTGAACCGGCTGGCGGGGCTCGGGCTCGAGGGCAACGTGACGCTCATTCCGCAAGGGGCGCCCGCGCCCGGCCCTCCACGCCCGCCCGCCGCCGGCCTTGGCGCAGATGCGGCCGTCGTGATCGGCTGCTATGGCTTCTTCCTGCCGGGCAAGGGCATCGCCGAGCTGATCGGCGCACTCGCCGTCCTGCGCCGCCGCTGGCCGCTGGCCCGGCTCCGGCTGGTCAATGCCGAGTATCCCGGCCCGGAATCCGCGTACGAGATCGCCCGGTGCCGGCGGCTGGCGGCGGCGGCCGGGCTGCAGGACGCAGTGGAGTTCATGACCGGATTCCTCGATGACGCCGACTCGATGGCGTTGCTGGCCGGATGCGACCTCGTCGTGCTGCCCTATCAAGGGTCCAAGGAGGCCTCGAGCGCCGCATTGCGCAGCGCGCTCTGCGCAGGCGTGGCCGTTGCCGTGACGCCGCTGCCCTTGTTCGACGAGGCGTCGGACGCGGTGATCCGCCTGCCCGGCACGGAGCCGGAGCGGCTGGCCGCGGGCATCGGGGCCGCCTTGCTCGACGGCAGGGGCCGGGCGGCGACGGAAGCTGCCGCCCGGGCCTGGCTGATCGACCGCAACTGGGCCGCCATCGCCCGGCGCTGGGACGGGATGCTGCGTGGGCTGCTCGCCTCCGGCGTCGTCGCGGGCGCTGCCGTGAGCGTCGCCGGGGGGCGCGATGCACCGCATCCGGTTCGCTAACCAGCTTCGGGGCATTGCCGCGCTTGCGGTGGCGTGCAGCCACCTCATCGGCGTGTTCTGGGCCATACCGGAGGCCGTCACCGCGGCCACGTTCTCGCCCCCGCAGGCCGGGCCGCTGCCGGGCCTGTTCTGGATCGCGAACCTGGCCTGGTTCCAGCTCGGCCCGTTCGGGGTGGCCCTGTTCTTTCTGATCAGCGGGCTCGTGATCCCTTTCTCGCTGGAGAAGCACAGCCGCCTCAGCTTCGTCCTGGCCCGCTTGCTGCGCATCTACCCGACCTACATCGCCGCCCTGCTACTGGAGATGCTGGTGCTGTATGGCGCGGCGCAGGCCTGGGGGCGGCCGTTCGGTTACGGGGGGTGGACGATCACCGCCAACGCGCTGCTGGTTTACGACCTGATCGGCCAGCCCAGCATCGACCTGGTGAACTGGACGCTGTCGGTCGAGCTCAAGTTCTACCTGCTGGTGGTGCTGCTCGCTGGGCCGATCCGGCGCGGCAACGCGGCCGCGCTGATCGGGGCCGCGCTGGGCATCCTGGCGGCCAACGCGGCGCTGGCCTGGTTCGGCTGGCTCGACGCCGTGCCGAGCACGCCGGCCTATACCTTCAGCAGCCACTCGCTTTGCCTGATCTACATGCTGATGGGCACGCTGTTCAATTTCCACCTGCGCGGCAAAATCGGCACCGGGCTGCTTTGGGGCGGGGTCGGGCTGCTGCTCCTCGTGTTCGCCGTGACTTGGCGGACCACCGTCTGGCGGGCGCAATTCCCGGCAGTGACGGTGAACTACGCTTACGCCCTGTTGCTGTTCGCCGGGTTGTACGCCGTCCGCCACAGCATCCCGCGCAACCCCGTGCTGGACGTGTTGGCCGCGATCAGCTTCCCGTTCTACGTGCTGCACTCGTTGCTGGGCTATTCCGTGTTGCGGGCAGGGATGGTGGGTTTGGGCTGGGGTTACTATCCGGCCCTGCTGGTGACGGTTGCGGTCATCCTCGCGGCATCCGCGCTGCTGCACTGGGTGGTGGAGCGCCCCACGATCCGCGCCGGGCGCTGGCTTGCTCCTGCGAACGGCAGGGCGGCCTCACCGTTAGTTCACTCCGGCGTCACGATTTCCGCCACAAAGCCTGCATCCGGCGCCGTAGGCGGAGCGTAGGACGCCTGTGAACTTGCCCTGATCCAACGGACGCCTCGATTGGCGTGGTGTCCGGCATTGGTGCGCGGCGAGACGACAGGAGAGTCCGAATGAGTGCAACAGCAAACGTCGCCGCCGCCGCCGATGGCGTGAACCGCCGGTCGGTGTTCAGCCAGGTGGGCGCGGGCGCCATCAGCGCAGCCGCCATGGGTGCGCTTGCCGCCGGTGGCTTGGCTGCCTCGTCCACCCCCGCCGAAGCGCAGGGCGTCACCGATGTCGACATCCTCAACTTCGCCTTAAACACCGAATACCTTGAGGCGGAGTTCTACCTCCGCGCCGTCCAGGGTTTCGGGCTGCAATTCCCGAACGACATCGCGGGCGTCGGCCGTTACGGCGACGTGACAGGCGGCGCTCAGGTGCCGTTCCGCAGCACCGCTATCGCCCAATATGCGCAGCGGCTCGCGGTGGACGAGCAGAACCACGTCCGATTCCTGCGCGCCACTCTCGGCAACCAGGCGATCGTCCGTCCCGCGATCGACTTCACGAACACGTTCAATGCGTTGGCTCGTGCGGCGGGGCTTGGCCAGTCGTTCAACCCCTTCGCCGACGATATCAGCTTCCTGCTTGGTGCGTTCGTGTTCGAGGACGTGGGCGTTACCGCATACGCAGGCGCGGCGCGGCTGTTGCAGAACAAGGACTACCTCGAGGCCGCGGCCGGGATTCTGGCCGTAGAGGCCTATCATGCCGGCAACCTTCGCACGCTACTGGCGAATATCGGCGCCGGCGTGGCTGCGAACGCCATCTCGGCGGCACGCGGCGCGTTGGGCAACGGCAAGGAACAGGGCATCGTCATCCCCGGCCTGGCGTTCAACGCAGTCGCGGCCGACTCGCAGTCGCTGGCGTTCCGGCGCACCACGAGCGAAGTGCTCAACATCCTCTACCTGGGCGGCGCTCCGGGCAATTTCGGGTTCTTCCCGAACCGGGTGAACGGCAACATCCAGTAGCCTAGGTTTGCGGGAGGGCGGTGCGCCGCCCTTCCGTGCTACTGCCGCGGTAAGCTGGGCGGCCTGAACAGGCCGGCCGCCGCCACCACCACCTTTGCCCGGTAATTCTCGCCAAGGGCGATCGTGTGCGAGTGGTAGAACCCGACCGCCTTCATCAAGTCCCCGCCCGCCTCGTCGAGGTAGGTGCGCATGATCAGCCCGGCGGCGGCGATGTTGAAGCAGGGACGATGCAGCAGGCGCAGCCTGACCTCCGCCGGGTCGAGCTTGGTATAGCGGGCCAGCACCGGAAGCCAGGTCGTGTTCACCTGCATCACGCCGAAGTCTTCGCTGCCATCGCGGTTGCGGTGCACCACGCCGGCCGCGCCCCCCTCGACGCGCTGGATCGACGGCAGCACGCGCGGGGGCAAGCTGTAAATCTGGGCGACCAGGGCCATGCAGGCGACGAACGGGACAGGCATCAAACCTCGGCTGCCAGACGATAATTGCCAGAAGACGGCCGAGTAGGTAGCACAAGCGCGATGTCGATCCAGCCGCCAAACCGTCCCCGGCGCGATGCCGGGTTCACCCTGCTCGAAATCCTAGTGGTCATCGCGATCCTGGGCCTGCTGATCGGCCTGGTGGCGCCGGCCGCCCTGCGCCAGCTCGGCGGCGCGCGCACCTCGGTCGCCCGGCAGTCGATCGAGCGAATCGCCTCGGTGCTGGACCTGTATAAGCTCGACGTCGGCTCCTATCCGACCAGCGAGCAGGGCCTGCAGGCGTTGAACGCCAGGCCGGGCAGCGTCAATGGCTGGAACGGGCCTTACCTCAAGGGTGACGGCCAGCCGCTCGATCCGTGGAACCACGCCTATCTATACCGCAGCCCCGGTAGCCGGGCCGGCCGTGAGTTCGACCTTTGCTCGCGCGGGCCGACCGGGGCGGCGACCGACGAGGAGATGATCTGCAGCAAGTAGCCGGCCCCGCCTTCGGCGACCGCTTTCGCGCGGAGTTCGTGGATCTGCTGCGGTGGCGGCGCGACGTGCGGCGTTTCCGGCCGGAGCCGGTCGCGGCGTCCCTGCTATCCGAACTGCTCGAACTCGCCGCCCTCGCGCCGTCGGTGGGGCTGAGCCAGCCCTGGCGGTTCGTGATGGTGGACGACCCGGCGCGGCGAGCCCTCGTTCGCGCCAGCTTCGAGCGTTGCAACGCCCAGGCCCTTGCCGGCCAACGCGCCGGGCGTGCCGCCAGCTACGCGCGGTTGAAGCTCGCCGGGCTCGACGAAGCGCCGTGCCACTTCGCCCTGTTCGCCGACCCCGAGCCGGCGCAGGGCGGCGGATTGGGGCGGGGCACCATGCCGGAAACCGCCAGCTATTCGGCAGTCATGGCGGTCCATACGTTGTGGCTCGCAGCGCGGGCGGCCGGGTTGGGGCTCGGTTGGGTGTCGATTATCGACCCTGCGGTGGTGACAGCGGCGATGGACGTGCCGCCCGGATGGCGCCTGATCGGCTATTTCTGCCTGGGCTACCCGCAGGCTGAGGACGACACGCCCGAACTGGAGCGGCAGGGGTGGGAACGGCGGCAGGCGGACGGGCCGGCCGTCTTGCAACGCTGACCAGGTTGCGGCACGGCAATCTCCGACGTAACCTCGTGTCAAATGGAGACGGCACGATGACCTCGATCTCGGCTACCACCCTGCCCGCCGGCACGGTTGCGCGCCCGGCGCCGTGGCCCGGCATGGTTGCCCTGTTCCTCGGCGCGGTGTTCCTGATGGGCGTGGGCTTTAGCCACATCGACGCGGTGCACAACGCCGCGCACGATGCCCGCCACGCGGCTGGATTCCCTTGCCACTGACATGCCGCTGACTTTGCGCAGCCTGCTGCTGACGGCGCTGGTCTCGGGGCTGCTGGCGGGGTTGGTGTTCTTCGGGGTGCAGTCGGCCACGACGCGGCCGCTGATCGTGCAGGCCGAGACCCTCGAACGTGCGACGCCGCCCCACACGGCGCCTCACACGGCGCCCCACACAGCGCACGATACGCCGCACGAGCACGCGTGGGAGCCGGCCGAGGGCGGGGAGCGCACCGGTTACACGCTGGCGGCCGATGCGCTGATCGGCGTGGGGTATGCGTTCCTGCTCGTGGGAGTGATCAGCCTGAGCGGCAGCTCCGTCACGCCCGCGCTTGGCTTGGCCTGGGGGGCGGCCGGGTTCCTGGCCTTCGCCGCCGCGCCTGCGCTCGGGCTGCCGCCGGAGCCGCCTGGCGGCGAAGGCGCGGCGTTGCTGGCGCGGCAGGTCTGGTGGCTCGGAACTGCGGTGGCGACGGCGGCAGGGCTTTGGCTGACGGTCATGCGTCCGCGGCCCTGGATGGCGGTCGCGGGCGTGTTGCTGCTCGTTGCGCCGCACCTGGTCGGGCCTCCGGTGTTGGCCGGGCCGGGCGAGCATGGCGCGTTGTTCCGCCAGTTCGTCTGGGCCTCGCTGGCCGCGAACGCGGCGCTGTGGGCGACGCTGGGCGTCGCCGTTGGGTGGTTCTACCCTAGGTTCACCCGCATGCCGGCGCGTGCAGGGCTCGGGGCGCCGGCTTAGGCGAGGCTGGCCGTCACGGCGCACAGCACCGCGCACTCGGCGGCGACTTCGGCCGCGCCCAGGATGTCGCCGGTGTAGCCGCCCACCTGGCGTTTCGCGAGCGCCGATACCGCCGCAGCCGCTATGGCCGCGCAGAGGATGCAGGGCAACGCGGCGCGGAGCGGCAGCATGGCCGATGCCGCAGCCGCCAGGAGCAGGCCGGCGATGGCCCTCCCGGGGCGCAGGCGCCCGAGGGTTGCGGCCAGGCCATCGTTGCGGACGGGCCGCAGCAGCACCAGCACCGCCAGGATCGCGCCGCGGCCGAGCGCGCCGGCGGCGATCAGCGCGGGGATCGTGGCCTCCGGCGGGATGGCGGCGAGCGCGGCGCCCCGGATGGCGATGGCGAGGATGAGGGCGAGCGCGCCGTAGCTGCCGATGCGGCTGTCGCGCATGATGTCGAGCTTCCGGGCGGGGGTCGCGCCGCCGCCCAGCCCGTCGGCGGTGTCGGCCAGCCCGTCTTCGTGCAGGGCGCCGGTCAGCAGGAGCATGGCCGCGATGCCGAGCAGGGCGGCGAGGCCGGGCGGCAGGAAGGCGTGCCGGGCCATGGATATCACTAGCCCGCCGGCCGCGCCGATGAAGGCGCCCACGACCGGGTAGGCCCAGGCGCAATCGGCGGGGTCGGGCGGGGGACGCCTGCCGAGCAGCCAGCCGGCTGGCAGCCGCGTGAACAACGCCACCGCGGCAGCGAGTTCGGCCCGCATCAAATACGGCCTGCAACGCCCGCATCGGCGAAGGTGGCCATCCCCGCATGGCATGCGAGGGCGGCGCGCAGGATCGGGACCGCAAGCGCGGCGCCGGAGGCTTCGCCCAGCCGCATCCCGAGCGAGAGCAGCGGCTCCAGGCCAAGCCGTTCGGCCAGCGCGCGGTGCCCGGCTTCGGCGGAAAGGTGGGCGAGTTGCGCGTGGTCCAGCCCGCCGGGCACGAGGCAGGCCAGCGGCGCCGCAGCGGCGGTGCTGACGAAGCCGTCGAGCAGCACGGGCACGCGGCAGTGGCGGGCCGCGGCCACGGCCCCCAGGATCGCCGCCAGTTCTCGGCCGCCGAGCGCGCGGGCGACCTGCAGGGGGTCGTTCAGCACGGCCGCGTGCCGCCGCAGGGCGGCATCGACGACGCGCGCCTTGTGGGCGACGCCCTCCGCGGCGAGCCCGGCGCCCCGGCCCGCCCATCGCGCGCCCGGGCCGCCGAACAGCCCGGCGCAGAGGGCGGCCGCCGCCGTCGTGTTGCCGATCCCCATCTCGCCCAGGCACAGCAGGTCCAGGCCTGGCTCGACCACGCCCGCGCCGAGGGTCACGGCTTCCACGAAGCCAGCCTCATCCATGGCCGGCTCCAGCGACAGGTCGGCCGTGGGCCGGCCGAGGTGCACCGGCACCACGCGGAGGCGCGCGCCGGCCCCGGCGGCGATCTGGTTGATGGCGGCGCCGCCGCGTTCAAAGTTGGCGACCATCTGGGCCGTGACGGCGGCCGGGTAGGGCGACACGCCTTGGGCCGCCACGCCGTGGTTGCCGGCGAACACCACCACGTCCACCCGGTCGAGGCGGGGCATGGCGCGCTCCTGCCAGCGGGCGAGCCAGGCGACCAGGGTTTCGAGGCGGCCGAGGCTGCCGGGCGGCTTGGTCAACTGATCCTGCCGGGCGGCGACCGCGGCGGCGGCGGCGGGATCGCCTTGCGGCAGCGCGGCGCGCAGTGCTTCGAGCCCCGTCATGCCGCGGCGATCGCGTGGAAGAACCCGCCAGTGACCCAGCCGCGCCGGCCGCCCCCGGCGCCAAGCTCCGCACCCAGCCCGTCGCGCAAGGTGGCCAACGGCAGGTCTGGCCCCGGATCGGTCACGCGCGCGTAATGGAATTCGTGCCCGCGGATGGTGCTGCCGGCCGGGCCGAGGGCGCACGCGGCCAGCAGGGTGGCCTCGCGGTAGCCTAGGTTCATCTGCCGCTTGGCGAAGCTGGTGCTGTGCCCCAGCAGGCCGGCCATGGCGTGGGAAACCCCGCCCGCGTCCTCGAGGCCGGCGCCCAGCACCATGTAGCCGCCGCACTCGCCGTGCACGGGCCTGTCATGGGCGAAGGCGGCCAGGCCGGACTTGAAGCGGTGGGCGGCGGCGAGGGCGGCGGCGTGCAGTTCCGGGTAGCCGCCGGGCAGCCAGCAGACATCGCAGCCGGGCGGCGGGGGCTGGTCGGCAAGGGGCGAGAACGGCACGATCTCCGCGCCGGCGTCGCGCCAGGCGCGGGTCAGATGCGGGTAGATGAAGCTGAACGCGGCGTCGTCGGCCAGGGCGATCCGCTGGCCCGGCGGCGGGATGGCGGCCCCCGCGACGCCGCCCAGGTGCAGCGGGGCGCCCCCGGCAATGATGGCGGGCAGGTCGAGATGGCGCTCGGCCAGCGCGGCCAGCCGGTCCAGCAGCCCGGCGAGATCCGGGTGCTCGGCGGCCTGCACCAGGCCGAGATGGCGCTCGGGCAAGGCGATCGAGGCGTCGCGGGGGATGGCGCCCAGCACGGGCAGGCCGACGGCCTCGATGGCGGCGGTCACGGCGCGGCGGTGGCGCTCGCTGCCAACCCGGTTCAGCACGACGCCGCCGACCGCCACACCCGGCCGGTGCGTGTGCATGCCGCGGGCGATGGCCGCCGCGGTCTGCGACTGGCCGGAGACGTCGAGCACCAGCAGCACCGGCAGCCCGAGGCGCGCGGCGAGGTCGGCGGCGGCCCCGGACCGGCCGGGAGCGGCCGCGATGCCGTCGAACAGGCCCATCGCGGATTCCACGATGAAGACGGCCGCGCCCGTGGCCGCGCGGGCCGCGAGCGCGTCGAGCAAGGCGGGCGGCATGGCCCAGCTATCGAGGTTCACCCCGGGCGCGCCCGCGGCGGCGGCGTGGAACATCGGGTCGATGTAGTCGGGGCCGGACTTGCCGGTCGCGACGGCCAGGCCGCGGCGGCGCAGGGCCGCGACGATGGCCAGGGTGACGGTCGTCTTGCCCGCGCCCGAGCGGGGGGCGGCGACGAGCCAGCCGCGCGCGGGGTTTGGCGGCGTCACGGGGCCGGCCTATATGCCGTTCCGTGGAGCATCAGGGGCCTTTGCGGCGTGGCTGGACGACGGGCGCCTGCGCCACGGCGGCGGCGAAGGCGGCCTATGCCGCGCTGCTGACCGGACGCTTCCCCGACCCGGTGGAGATCGCCTTGCCCGGCGGCAAGCGGTCCGCGTTCGCCTTGGCCGAGACCTGCCTCGAGGCCGGAAGCGCCACCGCGGGGGTGGTCAAGGACGCCGGCGACGACCCGGACGTGACGCATGGCGCGCTGGTGGTGGCCTGCGTGGCGCGGGGCGGGGCGGGCAGCGGCGTCACCTTCGAAGCGGGGCCGGGCGTCGGCACGGTCACCCGGCCGGGCCTGCCGATCCCGCCGGGCGAGCCCGCCATCAACCCGGTGCCGCGCGCCATGATCCGCGCCGCGCTGGCCGAGTTGGCGGCGGCGCCCGACGCGGTGGTGCGGCTGTCCATCCCCGGCGGCGAGGCGCTGGCCGCCCGCACGCTGAACGGCCGGCTGGGAATCGTTGGCGGCCTGTCGATCCTGGGCACCACGGGCGTGGTCGTGCCGTATTCCTGCGCGGCCTGGATCGACACCATCCATCGCGGCATCGATGTCGCGCGTGCCATGGGCATCCCGCACGTGGCCGGGACCACGGGCCGCGCCTCGGAGGAGGCGGTGCAGGCGTTGCATGGGCTGCCGGAGGTCGCCTTGCTGGAAATGGGCGACTTCGCGGGCGGGCTGCTGAAGTATCTGCGCACCCATCCGGTGCCGCGGGTGACCATCGCGGGCGGGGTCGCGAAAATGACCAAGCTGGCGCAGGGGCGGCTGGACCTGCACTCGAAGCGGGGCGCCGTCGACATGCCGGCCTTGGCGGCGCTGGCCGGGGACGCCGCCGGGCGCGTTCTGGCGGCCAACACGGTGGCGGAGGCCTTCGCCGCGGCGCCGCAATTGGGCGCGGCGGTGGCCGAGGGCGCCTGGCGCACGGCGGCTGCGGTGCTGGCCGGGTCGGGCGCGGCGTTGGAGGTGGTGGTGTTCGGCCGCAGCGGCGAAATAGCCGGGCGGGCCGATTTCGCGCTGGTTCACGAGGGGGCGCCGCGGAACCGCCTGGCGTAGGCGGGGTCGTACAGGGCGCTATCCCGAAACCCTGCGGCGGCGAGGGCGCGGCCGACCACGACCAGGGCGGTGCGCTCGGCGGGGCTGGCGGCGAGGCGAGCCTCGATGTCGGCCAGGGTGCCGCGCAGGACAAGCTGGTCGGGCCAACTCGCGCGGACCACGACCGCGGCTGGGCAGTCCGCGCCGTAGATGGGCGTGAGCGTGGCGACGATGGCGGCCAGGCGGTGGATGGCGAGATGGATAGCGAGCGTGGCGCCGGTGGCGGCGAAGGCTTCCAGGGTTTCGCCCGGCGGCATGGCGGAGGCGCGGCCGGGCAGGCGGGTCAGCACGAGGCTTTGGGCTACCTCGGGCAGGGTCAACTCGCAGCCGAGGGCGGCGGCGGCGGCGGCGAAGGCGGGGACGCCGGGGGTCATGGTCCAGGCGATGCCGTGCCGGTCGAGGCGGCGGATCTGCTCGGCGACGGCGCTGTAGAGCGAGAGGTCGCCGGAGTGCAGGCGCGCGACGTCGTGCCCCGCAGCCTCCGCGCGCAGGTATTCGGCCTCGATCCCATCCAGCGACAGCGGCGCGGTATCCACCAGGCGGGCGCCGGGCGGGCAATGGGCCAGCATCTCCGGCGGCACGATGGAGCCGGCGTAGAGGCACACAGGGCAGCGCGCCAGCAGGTCGCGGCCGCGGAGCGTGATGAGGTCGGCGGCGCCGGGTCCCGCGCCGATGAAGTGGACGGTCACGAAGCGGCCAGCGCGCAGGTGGCGCGGGCGCCCGCGATGCGGGGCAGCAGCAGGGTCCCGCCCGACGCGGCGAGCGCCGCGCCTTCGGCGACCGAGGCGGCGCCGGCATGGCGGAGTGCCGCGGCGGAGCGGGTGGGGCAGCTTGCCTGGACGGCGGCCAGCGCCGGCGGCTCCACGAGCAGCAGGCCGACGCCCAGCAGGCGTGCGGCGTCGAGCAGGCCGGGCTCCGCGCCTTTGAAGGCTGGCGCGGCGAGGGCGTCCACCCGGCACAGCGCACGCGTTTCCGCCAGGCGCACCAGGGCCACGATGTCTTCGGCCGGGCAGTGGCGGCGGCAGCCGATGCCGGCGACGATCATGGCTTGACGGCCAAGTATTGCGTGACCGTCATGGCGGGCCGGTAGCCGTGCAGCGCGCCCAGGCTGCCGAGCCGCTCGACGGAGAGCCGGGTGAGCGTGCCGCCAAAGCGGGCGCGGGCGGCGAGCAACGCGGCTTCGGACTCGATCGTGATCGCGTTGGCGACCAGGCGCCCATCCGGGGGCAGGGCGGCCCAGGCGGCGTCGATCAGCCCCGGTTCGTGGATGCCGCCGCCGACGAACACGGCGTGTGGCGGCGGCAGCCCGGCCAGGGCGCCGGGCGCGGCGCCGTGCACGAGGCGCAGGCCGGGCACGCCCAGGCGGGCGGCGTTGCGCCTGGCGCGCGCCGCGCGGTCCGGGCATTCCTCCACGCCGATGGCCTGGTTTGCCGGGTGGCGCAGCATCCACTCGATGCCGATCGACCCGGCGCCGCTGCCGATATCCCACAGCAACTCGCCCCGGCGGGGCGCCAACGCGGAGAGGGTGACGGCGCGGATCTCGCGCTTGGTGATCTGGCCGTCATGCTCGAACAGCCCGTCGTCGAGGCCGGCGGCGAGCGGGATGACCTGCGCGCCGGGCCCCCCCGCCACCTCGATCGCCAGCATGTTGAGCGGATGCACGTCGGTTATTGGGCCGGTGACTGGACCGGTGACTGGACCGGTGACTGGGCCGGTGCGGATGCGCTCCGCCAGGCCGCCGAGGGCTTCCAGCACATGGAGCGTGGAGCCGCCGAAGCCGGTTGCCGCCAGCAGGTCCGCCACCGCGGCGGGGGTCGTGGCGTCGGCGGAGAGGGCAAGCACGCGGGCGTTGGGTTGCAGCAGCGGGGCCAGGCACTCGATGGGGCGGCCGCAGAAGGAGATGGTCGCGCAATCCTGCAACGCCCAGCCGAGCCGGGCCGCGGCGAGCGAGAAGGCGGAGGGCGCCGGCAGGCAAAGCGTCTCGGCCGCGGGCACGTGGCGTGCCAGGAGGGCGCCCACGCCGTAGCAATAGGGATCGCCCGAGGCCAGCACGGCGACCGGGGCGGGGCGGCGGGCGGTAATGGCGGGAATGGCGGCCTCGATGGGGCGGGGCCAAGGCATGCGGTCCGCCCGGATCAGCCGGTCGGCGAGGGCCAGGTGGCGCGTGCCGCCCACCACCAGCGCCGCCGCCTCGATGGCGCTGCGAGCGGCGGATGAGAGGCCGGCGACGCCGTCTTCGCCGATGCCCAGGATGGTCAGCCAGGGCCGGGTCATGCTTTGTGGCCGGGATGAACGTCTTGATCCTGGGCGGCACCACCGAGGCTTCGGCGATCGCGCGCGGGCTGGCGGGCGATCCTGCGATCCGCGCCGTGCTGTCCTTGGCGGGGCGGACCCGCGCGCCGGCGCTGCCGGCGATCCCGGCGCGGCGGGGCGGCTTCGGCGGGGTGGATGGCCTGGTGCGCCACCTGCGGGAGCAGCGCGTCGATGTGCTGGTGGACGCGACCCATCCGTTCGCGGCGCAGATGTCGCGCCATGCGTTCATGGCGGCCGGGGAGGCCGGGGTGGCCCGGCTGGCGGTGATCCGGCCGGAATGGGTGGCGGAGCCCGGCGATGCCTGGACCGTGGCGCCCGACATGGCGGCGGCCGCGATTGCGTTGGGGGCGAAGGCACGGCGCGTGTTCCTGACCGTGGGGCAGCAGGAGCTGGCGCCGTTCATCGCCGCACCCTGGCACGAGTACCTGATCCGCAGCGTCGAGCCGCCGGACCCGGCCGCGCTGCCGCCCCGCGCCCGCTGCATCGCCGCCCGGGGCCCGTTCCAGGTCGAGGCGGAGCGGCGCCTGCTGGCGGCGGAGCGGATCGAAGTTTTGGTGACCAAGAACTCCGGCGGCTCGGCCACCCAGGCCAAGCTGGCGGCGGCCGGGGCTCTGGGGCTGCCGGTGGTCATGGTGGCCCGGCCGGCGGCCCCGCCCGGGCCGGCGGCGCCCGACGCGGCGGAGGCGCTGGCGTGGCTGCGAGATCATGCGGCGCGGCGGGGGGTATACAGATAGGGCTCGGCGTTGGGCCGCGCGATGGTGCGGGTGGCGGCGGAGCCGATCAGCACCAGGGTGCGCATGTCGGCCCGCGCCGGGTCGGCGGCGGCGAGGGTGGTGATGCCGATCGTTTCGTCCGGGCGGCTTACGGCGGTGGCGAAGGCCACCGGCGTGCAGGCCGGCAGCACCGGCCGCAGGGCGTCGAGCGCCGCGCCGAGCTGCCAGGGGCGCGCGCGGGAGGCGGCATTATAGAGCGCCAGCACGAAGCCGGCGGAGGCGGCGGCGACCAGGCGGTGCAGCACCACCGGCCAGGGCTTGAGGTTGTCGGACAGGGAGAGCGCACAGAAGTCGTGCCCGAGTGGCGCGCCGAGCCGGGCGGCGGCGGCGAACATGGCGCTGATGCCGGGCACGACCTCGATGTCGAGCGCGCGCCAGGCGGGCGGGCCGGCCTCGACCGCCTCGAACACGGCGCTGGCCATCGCGAACACCCCGGCGTCACCCGAGGAGACGACGGCCACCCTGCGGCCCTGCGCCGCCATTTCGAGGGCGTGGCGGGCGCGGTCGAGTTCGACGCGGTTGTCCGAGCCATGGCGCGCCTGGCCGGGGCGGAGCGGTACGCGGGCGAGGTAGGTGGCGTAGCCCACGAGGTCGGTGGCGGCATCGAGCGCCGCGGTGGCTTGCGGGGTTTGCATGCTGGCTGCGCCCGGGCCGAGGCCGACGATCCAGAGGCGGCCCGCTACACCAGGGAGGGTCATCGCGGCCGTTGCCGGCCGGGCACCAGGACCAGCGAGAAATACGGCGCGTGGTCGTCGGCGAGGTCGGCAAGCGGGAGGGCCCGGCCGCCCGCCATGGTGCCGCGCTCGACGTACAGGGCGCGGGTGGTCAGGCCCGCTTGCGCCACGGCAGCGCGGATCTTGGGCAGGTTGCGGCCGACCTTCATGATGACGGAGGCGTCGCTGGCGGCCAGGCGGGCGGCGAGGCTCGCCTCGTCGAGCGTGCCGGGCATCACGGTCAGGACGTCGTCGCCGTGCGTCATGGGCATGCGCGCCTGCGCCCAGCAGCCGCTCATCGCGGTGATGCCGGGGGTGACGCTCGTGGGGAACGCGGGGGCCAGGCGATCGAACAGGTACATGGCAGAGCCGTAGAAGAATGGGTCGCCCTCGCACAGCAGCGCCACGTCCGACCCAGCCGCGAGGCGCGTGGCCAGGGTGGCGGCGGAGGCTTCGTAGAAGGTCCGGATGCCGGCTTCGTAGCGGGGGTCGTCCACGTCGATCTCGGTGGTGAACGGGTATTCGAAGCGCAACTGCTCTGCGGCCGGGTCGAGGTAGTGCCCGGCGATGCTGCGGGCGTGGCCGGGCCGCCCGCGCTTGGCGAAGTAGGCCACGACCCCGGCGGCGGCGAGCAGGCGGGCGGCGCGGACCGTCACCAGCTCGGGGTCGCCGGGCCCCATGCCGATGCAGTGCAGGGTGCCCGTCGCCGTCATTCCTGCTCGCTCGCCAGCGCGTTGACGGCGGCGACGGCCATGGCGCTGCCGCCGCGGCGGCCCCGCACGATGGCGAAGGGCACGCGGCCGTCGGCGGCGAGCGCCTCCTTCGACTCGGCCGCGCCCACGAAGCCCACTGGCATGCCGATGATCGCGGCGGGCGGCGGGGCGCCCCGGTCGAGCAGTTCGAGCAGGTGGAACAGGGCCGTGGGCGCATTGCCGATGGCGACGACCGCGCCGGCAAGGTGCGCGCCCCAGAGGTCGAGCGCGGCGGCCGAGCGGGTGTTGCCGATGCGGGCGGCCAGGGCGGGCGTCTCCGGCGCGTCGAGCGTGCAGATGATCGCGTTGCCAGCGGGCAAGCGGGCGCGGGTGATGCCTTGGGCCACCATGCGGGAATCGCACAGGATCGTCGCGCCGGCCAGCAGCGCGGCGCGGGCGGCGGTGGCGAATCCGGGGCCGAAGCGCAGGTCGTCCGTGATGTCCACCATGCCGCAGGCGTGGATGACGCGGACCGCGATGCGCGCTTCGGCGGGCGTGAGGCCGCCGAGGTCGGCTTCGGCGCGGATGGTGGCGAACGAGCGCGCGTAGATGGCTGCGCCGTCGCGGATGTAGTCGCGCGGGGTCATAGGTGGGGGGCGATCTGCCGGAGGAGGAGGCCGCGCAGGCTCGGCGGGGCGTCCGCTCGGCCGTCGCGGACCAGGCCATAGGCGCCGGACTCGCCGACCAGGGTAGCGGGCGCGGCGTGGGGGTGCGCGCAGCCCTTGGCGCAGCCGGATACGTGCAGGAACCCGGTCCATTTGCCAGCAACCAGCGCCGCGGCGTCGCGCCGGGCAGGGACGGTGCCGCTGGCGCAGCCGGCGCTGCCGATGCAGGCGGCCATGCGCAGGCGGCGGTCGGCCGGATCGGCGATCAGCCCGGTGGCAGCGGCGGCGTCGCGCAGCAGGGGGGCGTCGGCTTCGGCCACGCCGCCCAGCAGCACGGCGCGCCACGGGCTGCAGCGGAGCAGGCCGTCGCCGTAGCGGTCGGCTAGGTCGGCCAGGGCTCGGAGTGTGGCGGCGTCCGTTTGGCCAAATGGCAGGCCGATGGCGAAGGCGCCGCGGGTGCTGCCGGTATAGAGGACGAAGCCGGCCGCCGAGGCCTGAGGAGAGTTGCGCAAACCGGGTGCGCCCGCCAAGGCCAGGTCGCGGACCAGGCCGACCGTGTCCCGCGGCGCGCACGGCGTTTGGCCGATCCAGTGGCGCCGGCCATCGGTGCGGACGGTGATGTCGGCAAGCTCGCCCAGCGGCAGCACGCCGCCGCCGTCCACGGCGAAGCCGAATTTCGCGGGCAGGGCTGCCAGGGCCGGCGTAGCGGCGAGCATCGCCTCGATCGCGGCAGCCAGGGCCGGGGCGTCGGCGGCGGCGGACGGGTCGTCGCCGGCGAGGGGCGTGGCCATGACGTTGCGGCGGCGCTCGGCGGCCGGGTCGGCGCTGGCGAGGCCGGCGGCGGCCATGGCGGCGGCGAAGCGGGGCGCGGTGGCGGGCGAGAGGCCGCGGATTTGCAGGTTGGCCCGGCTGGTCAGCTCGATGATGCCGTTGCCGCATTGGGTGGACTGCTCGGCGACGGTGCGGGCGGCGGCGCTGGACAGGCGTCCGCCGGGCGGCTTGACGCGCACCAGCAGGCCGTCGCCGGTCGGCATCGGCTCATAGAGGCCGGGGCACCAGCCCCGCCTTATCAGGCCGGGCTTCATCCGGCCGGGCCCGCGTTGCGCCTGGGGTGCCACAGCCCGTCCTGCTGCGCCTGGGCGAAGCGGGCGGCCATGGCGGCGCGGGCGTCGGGATTGGCGTGGCGCAGGAAGGCGTCCACCTCCACATCGCCGAGCGTCGCCTCGAACAGCAGCTCGAACTGGGCGTCGAAGCGGGCGGGCAGGGTGGCGGCGAAGCCGTGCAGGGCCTCGACGCCGCGGGTGATCTCGGCGGCGCCGCGATAGCCGTGACGCATCATGCCGCCGATCCAGGCCGGGTTGGCGGCGCGGCCGCGCACGACGCGGACGACCTCTTCGGCCACGGTGCGCGCGCGGGGGGCCTCGGGGCGCGAGGTGTCCATGTGATATAGCGCGGGGGCGGCGCCGAGGCTGGCAGCGGCGGCGGCGAAACCGCCCTCGTGCGCGGCGTAGTCAGTGCTGTCCAGCAGGTCGGTTTCCGCATGGTCCTGCTGGTGCACGAAGGCGTCGGTGGCGGCGACCCGGGCGGCGAGGCCGGCCGGGTCGGGTGCGCCGTCCAGCCCCTGCCCATACCGCCCGGCGGAGGCGGCGAGCCAGGCGGCGGCGCCCGGCTCGCCCGCGCCGTACCGCCCGGCGGGGGCGCCGTAGATGCGTGTGGTGGCCCGGCGCAGCGCCTCGCCGGAGAGGCCATGGGCCGCGGCGGCCAGCGGGTTCCAATCCGCCGCCTCGTCGCGCGCCGCGATGGCGCGGACCACGCTGTCGAACAGCACGACCTGCGCCTCGAAGGCGTCGCGGAACAGGCCGGAGATGCGGAGGGTCACGTCCACCCGCGGCCGCTCCAGCAGCGCGACCGGCAGCACCTCGAAGCCGCCGACCCGGCCGGAGCCTTCGTCCCAGAGCGGACGCGCGCCCATCAGCAGCAGGGCGAGCGCCAGGTCCTCGCCGCCGGTGCGCATGCTGGCGCTGCCCCATAGGTCGAGCATGAGCGCACGCGGCCACTCGCCGTGGTCCTGCAAGTGGCGGCGCAGCAGCTCGGCGGCGGCCTTTTCGGCGAGCGCCATGGCCGAGCGGGTCGGCACGGCGCGGGGGTCGATGGTGGTGAGGTTGCGGCCGGTCGGCAGCACGTCGGCCCGGCCGCGCGTGGGCGCGCCGGCTGGGCCGGGGGGGACGAAGCGGCCGTCGAGCGCGGCCAGCAGCGCGCCGCGTTCGGCGGCGGCCGAGGCGTCGAGGCGGGCTTCGAGCAGGGCCGCGTCTAGCGTCGGGCAGGCGCGGTGCAAGGCGTCCAGCATCGCCCGGCGGTGCGGCGGCGCGCGGCCGTAGACGTGCAGGCCGTCCCGCACCTGGAGATCCTTTACGTCGCAGAGGTAGGCGTCGAGGCGGGCGAGGGCGTCATCGGCCGGGGTGCTGCGCGGCGCCCCGCTTTCCGCGAGCAGGCCGGCGGCTTCGGCGCGTTCGAGGATCTCGGCCCGCAGCAGGCCGGTGCGCCGGCGGTCCAGCCCGTCGGCGGCGGCATACTCGTCGATCAGCCGCTCGAGCGCCACGGCCGCCCCATGCGCGCCGGCGCCGCCGAGCGGCGGGGTCAGGTGGCCGATGGTGACCGCCCCCAGGCGCCGCTTGGCCGCGGCTGCCTCGCCGGGGTTGTTGACGATGAAGGGATAGATCACCGGCATGCCGCCGGATAGCGCCTGCGGAAAGCACTCCCGGCTCAGCGCGACGGCCTTGCCCGGGAGCCATTCGAGCGAACCGTGGGCGCCGAGATGGACGACGGCGTGCATGGCGCGGAGCCATAGGTAGAAGGCCACGTACTCGTGCCGGGGCGGCTCGTCCGCGTCGTGATACGAGGCCCGGCGGTCCTCGGCCCGGCCGCGATCGGGCTGGATCGCCAGCACCAGCTTGCCACGGCGGACAAAACGGAGGGTGAAGCACTCTCCCCCCGGATCGCCCCAGGCCGCGGTGATGCGCTGCTGCACCGCGGCGGGCAGGGAGGCGAAGGCCTGGCGGTAGAGCGGTGGCGTCATGAACGGTTGCGGCGACGCGTCGCACAGGGCCGCGGGACCACGGGTGTCGTAGCCGGCGGCGGCCAGGTCTTCGAGAATGGCGTCCAGGCTGGCGAAGCTGTCGAGGCCGACGGCATGGCCGCGCTGGCCCGCAACCCCGGGATAGTCGGAGAGCACGATCGCCACCCGGCGCTCGGCCCGGGGCGTCCCGGCCAGGCGCGCCCAGCCCGCGGCGCGGTCGGCAGCCAGCGCGATGCCGTCCGGGTCCGGGCAGTGGACGATGCGGGCGTATTGCAGGGACGGGATCGCCGGGGCCTGGGCCTTGAAGGAGATCGCGCCGGTGGACAGCCGCCCGTCCAGCTCCGGCAGCACCACCTGCATTGCCAGATCCGCCTGCGACAGCCCGCGGGACGAGCGCTGCCACGCCTCGCGCTGGCCGCCCGCGAGCGCCACCTGCAACACCGGAACGCCCGCGGCATCCAACGGCGACCCGGCGTCGCCCTGGCGCGCGGAGAAGCCGGTCGCGTTCACCACCACGGCCGGCCGCCAAGCGCGCAGCACCTGCGCCACGTAGGCCGCGGTGTCCGGCGCCTTCAGGCTGCCGACATAGAGCGAGCCGACCGCGAGGCCGCGGGCGCGCAGGGCGTTCGTCATGGCCAGGATCGGCGCCGTGTCGGACGAGAGCAGATGCGAGCGGTAGAACACGACCGCGGCGAGCGGCGGGCCTGGGGCCAGGTCCAGCGCATGTACGCCGTGCTGCGGCGCCGGTTCCGCCTCCCGCCCCGCATCGCCAGGTTCGTCCGCGCGCAGCCCGGCCGCCGATGCGGCCAGCGCCAGCGCGCGGCGCATGTTGGCTGGGCCGCCCATGCGGAAACAAGCGTCGAGCCCCGCGAGCACCCGGGGCGCCATGGTGGAGAGCGCGGCCAGGCGCGGGTCCTCCCTGCCATCGCCGGGCAGCAACGCCAGCGCGATGCCCTCGGCGCGGCACAGGTTCGCCACCTCCTCCGCCCCGTACCGCCAATAGTCGAGCCCACCCAGCAGGCGGACCACCACGCCCCGCGCCCCGGCGATCACCTGCTCGAGATAGAGGTCCACGGACATCGGATGGCGCAGCCGCGCCAGGTTCGCCAGCCGCAGGGTGGGGGCGCCCTGCCAGGCTTGCGCCAGCGCGCCGAGGTCGGCGTCGGAGAACGACAGCACGACCAGTCCGGCCGGGGTCTGGCCAAGCTCGTTCGCGGCCTCGGCTTCGTCCAGCGTGGCGGCGTCGCGGACCAGGAGGTGCATCAGGCCCCGCCGCCCGCCCCGGCCCCACCGATCCCGATCGTTATGGCGGCGCGGTCCAGCCCGGTTTCGCCGATGACGACCACGTGGCCGAGGCGGGCCTCGCCGGGCCGCCAGGGGCGATCGAATTGCTGGCGGAAGCGGGCGCCGACGCCTTGGATGGCCAGGCGCATCGGCTTGCCGGCGACGGCCGCGAACCCCTTGATGCGCAGTATCCCGTGCGCCTCGGCGACGGCCTGCAAGCGGGCGAGCAGCGCGTCGGGCGCGACCGTTTCCTGAAGCGGCACGACGAAGCTCTCGAAGTCGTCGTGCTCGTGCTCGCCGTCCTCGGCGTCGTGGTGCGACGGGCGGGCCGCGAGATCGTCTTCGGCGGCGGCATGCAGGCCGAGCAGGATCGCCGGGTCCACGCGGCCTTCATGGGCAGCCAGCACTCGAACGGCGCGGGGCAGGGCGCCGCCGATTTCCGTGCGCAGCCGGGCCAGAGTGGCGGCGTCGAGCAGGTCGGCCTTATTGAGGATGACCAGGTCGGCGCAGTTGAGTTGGTCCTCGTACACCTCGGCCAGCGGGTTGTCGTGGTCGAGCCCCGGGTCGGCTTCGCGCTGGCGGGCGATGGCGGCGGGGTCGTCGGCGAAGCGGCCGGCGGCGACCGCGGGGCCGTCCACCACGGCGATGACCCCGTCCACGGTGACGCGCGAGCGGATGGAAGGCCAGCCGAACGCCTTGAGCAGCGGCTTCGGCAGCGCGAGGCCGGAGGTCTCGATGACCAGGTGTTCCGGCGGGTTGGGGCGGTTCAGCAGGGCTTCCATGGCGGGCAGGAACTCGTCGGCCACGGTGCAGCACAGGCAGCCGTTGGCCAGCTCGACGATGTCGGCCTCCTCGCATTCGGGGACGCCGCAGCCGCGCAGCAACTCGGTGTCCACGCCGACCGCGCCGAATTCGTTGACGATGATGGCCAGCCGTCGCCCCTTGGCGTGCTCGATGACGTGGCGCAGCAGGGTCGTCTTGCCGGCGCCGAGGAAGCCGGTGATGACGGTTGCGGCGATTTTCGGGGCGGCGCTCATGCGGCGAGGTCCTTCAGGTCGGGCACCCGGCCGAGCACCATACGCGCGAGCGAGGCCGGGCGCTTCGAGGGCAGCACGGTGCCGGTGCGGGCGGCAGCGTAGAGGGCGGCGTAGGCGAGCAGGTCGGGCGCGAGCGCCGGGTCGAGGCGGCCGAGCAGGTAGGTCCATTTGCCTGGCGCCGAGATGGCGGCGGCACAGCCGTGGTCGCAGCTGGACAGGCAGGCGACTTCGCGCAGTTCGGCGACCGGATTGGCTGCGAGCAGGGCTGCCACGGAAGCGTACATGGTCCGGCCCGGCGCGGTCTGCCCTTCCTCCAGCGGCAGGCCGGTGCGGCATGTGATGCACACGTGCAGCAAGGGGATGGACGATTCCGGCATCAGGCAAGCCTCCGTTGCAGCGTAGCCACGGGTGCCCACGCCCGCGGAGCCGGGCTCCGAGGGTCGATGCAAACGCATCGCCGCCGCCGAGGCACCCCGCCCGGCGTCGCGTTTCGGTTCGCCGAAGCAAAGGCTTCGGCGGAGGCAGGTCTCCTGGCTTGCGGATGTGGCCCCCGCCCGATGCGCTTGCATTGGGCGCCGTCGCCGATGCAAGCGCATCGGCGGGGGCCGCGCTGGCCGTCTGCCTTCCCGGGGCTCTCCCCAGTGGCGCGCGACGGCCGGCTCTCCGCTTACAGTTGCGGGGGCAGCTGCGGAATCGACACCGCATTCCCTTTTAACCCGGCCATCCCCCTCGAACGGTCTGGCCGGGACCATCAGGATTGCAGTATGTCCCAGGGCTTGCGCTGTCAATCCAACATCCCGCGCCTCACCCTCGTGCTGGGCGGCGCGCGCTCGGGCAAGAGCCGGTATGCGGAGGCGCTGCTGCCGGCGCCGCCCCGTATCTACATCGCGACCGCGCAGGCGTTCGATGGCGAGATGCGGGCGCGGATCGCCGAGCACCGGGCGCGGCGGGAGGCCGGGTGGCAGACGGTGGAGGCGCCGTTGGAGCTTGCCACGGCGCTCGATGTCGAGGCGCCGGTGCTGGTGGACTGCCTGACGCTGTGGCTGAGCAACCTCATGCTGCAAGGGCACGACGTCGAGCAAGCGGCGGCCGGGTTGCTGGCCGCGCTGGGCCGCCGCACGGCGCCCACGGTGCTGGTCTCCAACGAAGTCGGCCTCGGCATCGTGCCGGACAACGCGCTGGCCCGCCGCTTCCGCGACGAGGCGGGGCGGCTGCACCAAACCCTGGCCGGTCTCGCCGGCCGGGTCGTGTTCATGGTGGCGGGCTTGCCGATGACATTGAAGGAGACGCCGTGAGCGACGACGCAGCCCACCATGCCGCCAAGATGGCCCGCCGCAAGGCGGTGCAGGACGCCGAGGTGGCGGGCAAGACCGTCGAGAAGGGCCTGCTGCTGGTTCATACCGGGCCGGGCAAGGGCAAGACCACGGCGGCGTTCGGCCTGCTGCTGCGCATGGCCGGGCGAGGGCGGCCTTCCGGCGTGGTGCAGTTCATCAAGGGCGCCTGGTCCACCGGCGAGCGCGAGGCGCTGCGGCGGTTCGAGGACCTGGTGGAATGGCACACCATGGGCGAGGGCTTCACCTGGGAGACGCAGGACCGCGCGCGCGACGTGGCGGCGGCGCGGCGCGCCTGGGACAAGGCGGTGGAGGTAATGCACCGGCCCGGCCTCGGCCTGCTGGTGCTGGACGAGCTGAACATCGCGCTGCGCTACGGCTACCTGCCGGAGGCCGAAATCATCGCCGCCTTGCAGGCGCGTCCGGCCGGGCTGCATGTGGTCGTCACCGGCCGCAACGCCCGGCCCGCGCTGATCGAGGCCGCCGACCTGGTGACGGAGATGACATTGGTGAAGCATCATTTTGCGGCGGGGGTGAAGGCGCAGGAGGGGATCGAGTTCTGATGGCGGGGCCGGGCCGGGCGATCATGCTGATCGGCACCGGGTCGAGCGTGGGCAAGTCGCTGCTGGTGGCCGGGCTGGCGCGGGCTTGCCTGCGGCGGGGCTTGGCGGTGCGGCCGTTCAAGCCGCAGAACATGAGCAACAACGCGGCGGTGACCGCGGATGGCGGCGAGATCGGCCGCGCGCAGGCGCTGCAGGCCCGGGCAGCCGGGACGCCGCCCAGCGTGCACATGAACCCGGTGCTGCTGAAGCCGCAGAGCGAGACGGGGTCGCAGGTGGTGGTGCAGGGCCGGGTGGTCGGCTCCGCGCGGGCACGCGACTACCAGGCGATGAAGCCCGGCCTGATGCCGCGCGTGCTGGAAAGCTTCGAACGCATGCGAGCCGAGGCCGACATCGTGCTGGTGGAGGGGGCCGGCAGCGCGTCGGAGGTCAACCTCCGGCAAGGCGACATCGCCAACATGGGTTTCGCCCGCGCGACCGGCACGCCCGCCGTCATCGTCGGCGACATCGAACGCGGCGGCGTAATCGCCAGCCTGGTTGGCACCCATGCGGTGATGGACCCGGCCGACGCGGCGCTGGTGCGCGGCTTCGTCGTCAACCGCATGCGCGGCGACGCCTCGCTGTTCGACGCGGGCATGGCCGCCATCGCCGGGCACACCGGCTGGCCGGCGCTGGGGCTGGTGCCGTTCTTCCCCGATGCGCGGCTGCTGCCGGCCGAGGACGCCGCAGACCTGGTGGCCGGGGCGCGGCGTCCGGGCGCGGCGCTGCGGATCGCCGTGCCGATGCTGCCGCGGATCGCCAATTACGACGATTTCGATCCGCTGGCGGCGGAGCCAGCCGTCGACCTGGTCATGGTGGCGCCGGGCACGCCGCTGCCGCTGGGCTGTGACCTAGTCATCCTGCCGGGCTCGAAGGCCACCATCGCGGATCTCGCCGACCTGCGCGCGACGGGGTGGGACATCGACCTTGCCGCGCACCGGCGGCAGGGCGGGCGCATTCTCGGCCTGTGCGGCGGCTATCAGATGCTGGGCCGCAGCATCGCCGATCCCGCGGGGATCGAGGGCCCCGCGGGCGCGGTGGCCGGGCTGGGGCTGCTGGAGGTGGAGACGGTGCTCGCCGGCGAGAAGCGGCTGGCCCATGTCGAGGGACGCAGCCTGGCGGATGGCGTGGGGTTCCAGGGCTACGAGATGCACATGGGCCGCACCACCGGCCCGGCCACGGCGCGGCCGCTGCTGCGCTTCGCCGACGGCCGGACCGACGGCGCCTGCTCGGCGGATGGGCGGGTGACGGGCACCTATGTGCATGGGCTGTTCACGGACGACGCGCAGCGGGGCGCCTGGCTGGGCCGGCTGGGGGCGGCGCCCTCCGGCCGGCGTCACGATGCCGAGGTGGACGCCGTGCTGGACCGCCTGGCCGCCCATCTCGAGGCCAATATCGACGTGGAAAGGCTGCTCAGCCTAGCGCAATGAGCGACGCCGCGGCCGCGATCTCGATGGCGCAAGCGGTGCGATAGAGGGCCAGCGCGCGGCCGAGGTCCGCCGAGGTGGCCTGGGCGCGGCCGTCGCCCATCCAGGCGTCGTCCACCAGGGTCTCGCCGTACACCCGCGGCCCGGCGAGCCGCAGGCCAAGCGCCCCGGCCATCGCCGCCTCCGGCCAGCCGGCGTTGGGCGAGCGGTGCCGCCCGGCGTCGCGCAGCACCGCACGCAGGGCGCCGGCGGGGGAAGCGCCGGGACACAGGCAGGCGGCCAGCACCAGCCAAAGCGCCGCCAACCGCGAGGCCGGCAGGTTCACCAGGTCATCGAGCCGGGCGGCGGCCCAGCCGAAGGCCTCGTGCCGAGGCGTGCGGTGGCCGATCATGCTGTCGGCGGTGTTGATCGCCTTGTAGGCGATGAGGCCCGGCAGGCCCGCCACCGCGCACCAGACGGCGGGCGCCACCACGCCGTCGGCGAAGTTTTCGGCCAGGCTTTCGATGGCGGCGCGCAGCACCGCCGGCTCGTCCAGGCTGAGCGGGTTGCGGCCGACGATGTGGGAGACGGCCGCGCGGCCGCCGGCCAGGCCGCCGCGGCGCAGAGCTTCGCCTACTGCGGCGACGTGCGCGTATAGGCTGCGCTGGGCGAGGAAGGAGCTGGCCAGGAGGATCAGCAGGGGCCAGCCGAGCCAGGCCGGCAAGGCGCGCAGGACCGCCCATTGCACGAGCGCGGCCGAAACGGCGACCAGGGCGAGGAGTGCGGCCATCGCCACGACCCCCGCGGCGCGGCGGCGCGGCGCGGCATGCCTGGCGTTGTTGAGCCCGCGGTCCAGTCCGCCGATCGCCGCGCCGATCCACATGACCGGATGGCCGATGGCGCGGAAGGCCGCCGCAGGGTAACCGAAGGCGGCCTCGAGGGCCAGCGCGCCGGTGGCGAGGGCGAAGTGTGGGAGCACGGCCGGGCTAAACCAGGCCGCGCCGGCCATCCAGCCGCATCTCCAGCCGCCCGGCGGCGAACGAGATCGGGTAGCACAGGGCGAAATAGAGCGCGGCGACCAGCGGATACACCACCATGGGCTGGAAGGTGACGTTGACCATCAGTTGCCCGGCGCGGGTCAGCTCCACGAAGCCGACGATCGCCGCCACCGAGGTGTTCTTGATGAGCTGCACGAGGAAGCCGACGGTGGGCGGGATGGCGATGCGGGCGGCCTGCGGCAGGATCACGTGGCGTAGGATGTGGCGGCGCGGCAGGGCCAGCGCGGTCGCGGCCTCCCACTGGGTGCGCGGGATGGCCTCGATGGCGCCGCGCCATATGTCGCCCAGGAAGGCCGCCGCATACAGGGTGAAGGCGAGCGCCACGGCGGGCCAGGGGTCGAGCCGCACCCCGGTCAGCACGGCGAGGCCATAGAAGGCGACGAAAAGCTGCATCAGCAGCGGCGTGCCCTGGAAGAGGCCGACATAGGCGGTGGCGCCCCAGCGGACCACCCGGTTGGGCGAGACCCGCATCAAGGCCACGGCCAGGCCGCCCAGCCCGCCGCCGATGAAGGCGATCCCGGTCAACAGCACCGTCCAGCGCAGGGCGGCGACGATGAACAGCAGCTCCAGCCCGCCGAAATCGCGGCTCATGCCCGGCCGCGCACGAAGCCGGCCCAGTACAGCCCGTCCAGCAGCAGCCGCGCCGTCCAGGCCATGGCGAGATAGATGAGCGTCGCCGCGAAATAGAACTCGAAGCTGCGGAAGGTGGTGGATTGCAGGCTGTTGACCATGGAGGTCAGCTCCTCCGCCGAGATGGCGGACACGACCGAGGAGCCGAGCAGGATCAGGATGAATTGCGAGGCGAGCCCGGGATAGCTCACGCGCACCGCCGGGAACAGCACGACGTGGCGAAAGATGCGCAGGCGCCGCAGGCCGAGCGCGGTCGCCGCCTCGATCTGGCCACGTGGCACCGCCTCGATGCCGGAGCGCAGGATCTCGGTGGCGTAGCCGCCGAAGTTGAGGGCCAGGCCCAGCACGGCTGCTTCGTCGGCGTCCATGCGGATGCCCAGCGAGGGCAGCGAGAAGTAGACGATGAACAGCTGAACCAGCAGCGGCGTGTTGCGGATGACCTCGACATAGGCCTTCACCGCGGTGCGCAACGTCCGCACATGGGAGGTGCGGGCGAAAACGCACAGCACGGCGAAGGCCAGGCCGAGCACGAACGCGGCCACCGACATCCAAAGGGTGGCGGCCGCGCCTTCGGCCAGCATGCGCCAGTGGTCGGCGACGACGCCGAATTGGAAGACGTAGTGCACCCTAGATGACGGGCAACTCCGGCAGGTCCACGCCGGTGTACTTCTTGTAGGTTTCCGCCAGCACGCCGTTGCGCGAGTTGAGGAACACCCAGGTGTTGATCCAGGCCCGCAACTCGACGTCCGCGTGCCGCACGATCGGCGCGTAGAAGGCGCGGGTGACCAGGAACTTGTTCTCGATCCCGGCGCCTGGGTTGCGGGCAATGATGGAGTTCATGGCGAACTCGGTCATTGAAATCGCGTCCACCTGGCCGGACAGCATGGCCTGGATGGTGGCGCTGATGTCGTCGAACCAGACGATGCGGCCACCCGGCGGCATCACCTTGGGCACCACCGCCTCCTCGAGGGTGGCGCGGGTGATGCCGATCCGCTTGCCGGCCATCTCCTCGGCCTTGGTGATGGCGGTCTTCTTGGGGCCGAACACCACGATCGACAGCGCCCCGTTCGGGTTGCAGAAGGCGACGGTCTTGGCGCGGTCGAAGGTGATGGAAATCGACGAGAGCGTCACGTCGGAGCGCCCGGCCAACAGGGAAGGGATGCGCTGGGTGGACACCACCTGCACCAGATCCAGCTCCACGCCGAGGTCCTTCGCGAGCTGCTTGCAGCAAGCGACCTCAACCCCGTCCGGCTTGCCGTCGCTGCCGATGGTGCCGAAGGGCGGCGAACTGGTGTCGCAGGCGATGCGGATCACCTTCTCCTTCAATATGCGGTCGAGCGTGGTCGGCGCCCCGGCCTGTGCGGCGGCGGGCGGGGCGAGCGCGGCGAGCGTCAGTCCAGCCAGGCCGGAGCCGGCGATCAATCCACGGCGGTCCATGGCGTTTCCCCCTATCGTTGTCGGCCGATACTCCGTTCGATGCCGGATGCTGGCAAGCCCGGCGGAGTTCGCCTAAACTGGGCGCAAGCAATAACGGGAGGCACGCCATGGCGATCACCATCGAACCCGCCGATCCCCAACGCCCCGATTTCGTCGGCAACATCGATGGCGTCGACCTGCGCCAGCCGCTCGGCGCCGCCGAAGTGGCCGTGATCGAGGCCGGCATGGACCGCTTCGGCGTGCTGGTGTTCCGCGGCCAGCCGCTCGACGACGCACAGCAACTGGCGTTCAGCCGCAACTTCGGCACGCTGGAGACCGCGACCGGGGACCTGGCGCAGGGCGAGCAGCGCCGCCTGTCGATGGAGGTGAACGACATCTCCAACGTCGGCAAGGATGGCGGCCTGCTGGCGCGCGACGACCGGCGGCGGCTGTTCGGCCTCGGCAACATGCTGTGGCACTCGGACAGCTCGTTCAAGGCGGCGCCGGCCAAATACTCCCTGCTGTCCGGCCGGGTGGTGCCCGCGCGGGGCGGCAACACGGAGTTCGCCGACATGCGCGCCGCGTGGGACACCCTGGACGCGGAGACCCGCGCCATGGCCGAGCCGCTGGTTTGCGAGCACACGCAAATCCACTCGCGCGGCGTGCTGGGCTTCACGGATTTCACCGACGACGAGCGGCGGCGGTTCGCGCCGGTGCTGCAACGCCTGGTCCGCACGCATCCGGTGACCGGCCGGAAGTCCCTGTTCCTGTCGTCGCACGCGGGCGGCATCGTCGGCTGGCTGGTGCCGGAAGCCCGCAACCTGCTGCGCGACCTCGCGGAACACGCGACGCAGCGGGAGCGCGTGCATGCCCATGCTTGGCGGCAGCACGACCTGGTCATGTGGGACAACCGGGTGACCATGCACCGCGCCCGCCGCTACGACCCGGCGGAACGGCGCGACCTGCGGCGCACCACCGTCGCATCCGAGCACGCGACGGTGGTGCAGCGCGCCGCCTGAAAACCTGCCGCCTGAGGGCCTATCGCCCGCGACTTACCTATAATCGTTCCAGGCGGTCGTGAACGGCTTGCGGAAGTAGGTGGCCCAGAGGTAGTTCGCGCTGTAGCGCACGCCCGTCATCACCAGGCCGTCGCCCCGCAGGCGGCGGCCGGACGACTGGGCCATCAGCGCCCAGGTGAACTTGACGCGGCCGACGCCGTTCATGCGCCGGGCGATGTCGGTGTCTTCGCCGTAGAAGGTGAAGCGCTGGTCGAATCCGCCGGCCCGCAGCAGGGCGTCACGCTTGAGCACGAAGTTGCCGCCCTGCACCATGCTGCCGACCCGCATCACGTAGCGGTTGAATGAATAGGTGGCGAAGCCGACGACGTAGAACATGCGGGCCGCGGCACGGATGCGGAACGGCACGTCGTAATAGTCGTAGGGGCCGCTGACGCACACCAACCCGGGGTCCCCCGCGAACTCCTCCAGCACGCGATCCAGCCACAGCGGCGGCAGCAGCGTGTCGGCGTCGATATTGGCGACCAGTTCGCCGGACGAGACCTCGAAGCCGGCGCTGCGGGCCTGCACCAGGCCTTTGATCGGCTGCTGCACCACGATGACGCCCGGGGTCGCGGCGGCGATAGCGTGGGTGCCGTCGGTGCTGGCGTTGTTGACCACAAGCACCTCGGCCGAGATCCCGGTGCGGTCGATCTCGGCGCGGATGGCGGCCAGGCAGGCGGGCAGCAAGGCCTCCTCGTTGTAGGCGGGGACGACGAAGCTGATGCGCGGGCGGTCGGTCATGCCGGGCGGGCCTCCTGTTTCGTGGAATGCGTGGGATCATCTGCGGCGCCGGGCTGGTCTGGGTCGGCCCGCGCCTTGATCAGTTCATCCGTTGCCGACATGCCTGGTCCCCTTCCCCAACCGGGTCTAGCATGGCTGCGCCAAGGAGGAACCCATGACCTACACGCCGCCGGACCACGTCACCCAGCATTGGCAGCTCACCAAGCCTGCGGCCAGCGGCCGGCGCGGCATGGTGGTGTCGCAGTCGCGGGACGCGGCGCTGGCCGGGGTGGCGATCCTCGATGCGGGCGGCAACGCGGTGGATGCGGCGGTGGGAACGGCGCTGGCGCTGGCGGCGGTGGAGCCTTGGAACAGCGGGCTGGGCGGCATCGGCTTCGCGGTGGTGCACCGCGCCGGGCAGGCCCGCGCCGAGGTGGTGGATTTCGGCCCGCGCGCGCCGGGCAAGCTCGAGGCGTCCCGCTTCAAGCTGACCGGCAAGACGGCGGCCGACCTGTTCGCCTGGCCGGAGGTGGAGGGCGACGCCAACGTGCATGGCCCGCTCTCCTTCGCCGTTCCGTCCTCGGTCGCCGGCTATGCGCACATGCACGGGCGCTGGGGCACGCTGCCGCTGGCCGACGTGATCGGGCCGGCGCAGGCGCTGGCCCGGCGCGGCTTGTCGCAGGATTGGTTCACCACCTTGAAGGTGGCGAACTCGGCTTCCGTGCTGCGGCTGTATCCGGAAAGCGCGCGCATCTACCTGCCGAACGGCCTGCCGCCGGTGGCGCCGTACCAGGGCGACCCCGGCTATTTCCGGCTGGGCAACCTGGCCGACACCTTGGAACGGCTGGCCTCGGCCGGGCTGCGCGACTTCTACGAAGGCGACGTCGCCGCCGGCATTGCCCGCGACGTGGCCGCGATGGGCGGCGTGCTGGACCGCGACGACCTGCGCCGCTGCGAGGCGCGGGTGACCGCGCCGCAGGAGGTGGAGTTCGCCGGGCGCACCCTCCAGATGGCCGGCGGGCTGACCGCCTCGCCCACCCTGGCGCGGGTGCTCGAGCAGATGGCGGGCGAGACCCTGGCCGCCAAGCCGGACGCGGCGTTCTTCGTGGCGCTCGCGCGGGCGATGAAGCTGGCCTATGCCGAGCGGCTCTCGGGCCTGGGCGACGCCGAGCCGATGGCCGCCGAAAGCTGCACCACACATCTGACGGTGTGCGACGCCGAGGGCGGCATGGTCGCCATGACCACGACCCTGCTGTCGAGCATGGGCAGCCGCGTGGTGCTGCCGGGCTCCGGCGTGCTGATGAACAACGGCATCATGTGGTTCGATCCCCGGCCGGGCCAGCCGAACTCGGTCGCCCCCGGCAAGCGCCCGCTGACCAACATGCTGCCGGTGATCCTGCGGGAGGGGGACCGGCCAGTGCTGGCCGCGGGCGCCTCGGGCGGGCGGCGCATCCTGGCGGCGGTGGCGCAGATGCTGGCCTTCGTCGCGCAGTTCGGCATGGACCCGCAAACCGCCGCGCACCACCCGCGCATCGACGTCTCGGACCCCGACCGCGTGCATGCCGACCGGCGGCTGGCGCCGGAGGTGCTGTCGGCGCTGCATGCGGAGGGTCCGTTGGACGTGGTCGAGCACTCCGTGGTGCCGGTGAACTTCGCCTGCCCCAACCTGATCCTGGACCAGCAGGGCTTGCGCACCGGCATCAGCGACGCGGTCTCGCCCTGGTCGGCGGCGGTCGCCCAAGCTTGAGCGGCGAACCTTGAACCTGCGCCCGATCGGCTGGCTGCAGACGCCCTTCGCCACGCTGCAGGACTGCCCGCGCAACGGGCGGCAGCCCGATCCGCCGCCCGAGTGCCTGGCGGTGGTGGAGGAAGCGTTCCAGCCGGGCCTCGCGAGCCTCGATGGGTTCACGCACCTGATCCTGCTCTATTGGCTGGGGCCGCAGGGCGACGCCTTGACGATCGCGCCGCCCTTCGATGGCGAGCGGCGGGGCGTGTTCGCAACCAGGGCGCCGGTGCGGCCAAACCCGATCGGGCTGTCGGTGGTGGCCTTCGCCGGCCTGGCCGGTCCCGGCCGGCTGCGCGTCCGCCACCTGGATTGCCGGGACGGCACGCCGTTGCTGGACATCAAGCCCTATCTGCCCAGCACGGACGCGGAGCCGGCAGCCGGCATGGGCTGGCTGGCGCCCCACCGCACGGGAGGCCCGGCGTGAGCCGCCTGGCCGCGGGCGGCCGGATCGACCGCACCAGGCCGCTCGGGTTCCGCTTCGACGGGCAGGCGTTTGCCGGGTTCCAGGGCGACACCCTGGCCTCGGCGCTGATCGGCAACGGCGTGCACCTGGTCGGGCGGTCGTTCAAGTATCATCGGCCGCGCGGCATCATGGCCGCCGGGGCGGACGAGCCGAACGCCCTGGTGACCGTGTCGCGCGACCCGGCGCGGGTGACGCCCAACCTGCTCGCCACGCAGGTCGAGCTGTACGACGGGCTCACGGCCGAAAGCCAGAACCGCGGCCGCTCGCTGCGGCGGGACCGGGCGGCGATCAACGACGTGCTCGCGCCGCTGCTGCCGGCCGGGTTCTACTACAAAACGTTCATGTGGCCGCCCTCCGCCTGGCACAAAGTCTACGAGCCGCGCATCCGCGCGGTGGCCGGGCTTGGCCGGGCGCCGCTGGAGGCGGACCCCGACCGCTACGCCCAGCGCTACGCGCATTGCGACGTGCTGGTGGTGGGCGCGGGACCGGCCGGGCTGGCCGCCGCGCAAGCCGCCGCCGAGGCCGGCGCGCAGGTGATCCTGTGCGACGAACAGGCGGAGCCCGGCGGCAGCCTGCTCTCCGAACCCCGCGGGATCGCGGGCCTGGCGCCCATCCATCCAGGCGTGCTGTTCCTGCCGCGAACGACCGCCTTCGGCTATTTCGCGCACAACATGCTCGGGCTGGCGGAGCGCCTGACCGATCACCTGCCCAGCCCCTTGCCCGACCGGCCGCGCGAGCGGCTTTGGCAGGTGCGCGCCCGCGAGGTGGTGCTGTGCACGGGCGCGCATGAGCGGCCGATGGTGTTTCCCGGCAACGACCGCCCCGGCATCATGCTGGCCGGGGCGGCGCTCACCTACGCCGCCCGCTACGGCGCGCTGCCGGGGCGGCGGGCGGTGGTGTCGGCCGGGCACGATTCGGCCTACGCGGCGGCGCTGGCGCTGCGGACGCTCGGGGTGGAGATCGCGGCCATCGTGGACCCGCGGCCCGGCGAGCGGCTGGCCGGCGAAGCGGCGCGGCGGGCGGGCATCCCGGTCCACTCCGCGGCGGACATCGCCGGCACCGCCGGGCGATTCCGCGTGCGCCGCGCCTTCCTGCGGGACCGCGCGGGCCGGCTCCGCAGCGAGGCGTGCGACCTCGTGCTGATGTCGGGCGGCTGGACGCCCAGCGTGCACCTGTTCTCCCAGTCCCGCGGCAAGCTGCGCTACGACCCGGCGCATGGCGGCTTCGTGCCCGGCGCGCCCGCCGAACGCCAATGGTGCGCCGGCGCATGCAACGGCGCGGCCGGAACAGCCGAAGCCGCCGCGGCCGGGCTCGCCGCCGGCGGCGCGGCTGCTGCGGCGGCACGCGCGGGAGGGCCGCGCACGCCCCGCCCGGCGCCCCCGCACCCCCCGGCCAGCCACGCCCCGCCGCGCCGCGGAGCGCAGGGGCAGGGAAAGGCGTTCGTGGACTTCCAGAACGACGTGACGGTCAAGGATCTGCTGCTCGCCACCCGCGAGGGGTTCCACTCCATCGAGCACGTCAAGCGCTACACCACGACCGGCATGGCGACGGACCAGGGCAAGACGTCGAACCTGAACGCCTTGGAGATCGTCGCCGGCGCGCTGGGCCGGCCGGTGCCCGCGGTGGGGCTGACCACCTTCCGCATGCCCTACACGCCCGTCAGCTTCGGCCTGCTGGCCGGCGCGGCGCGGGGCGCGCTGTTCGACCCCGTGCGCACCACGCCCATGCACGCCTGGTCGGAGGCCCACGGGGCGGTGTTCGAGGACGTCGGCGCCTGGAAGCGCGCCCGCTATTACCCGCAGCCGAGTGAGGGCATGCACGCGGCCGTGGCGCGCGAGTGCCGGGCGGTGCGGGAAGCTTGCGGCGTGTTCGACGCCTCCACCCTCGGCAAGATCGAGGTGGTCGGGCCGGATGCGGCGGCGTTCATGGAGCGGATGTACGTCAACGCCTGGGCCAAGCTGGCGCCGGGCCGCTGCCGCTATGGGGTGATGCTGAAGGAGGACGGCTTCCTGCTCGATGACGGCGTGGTGGGCCGGCTGGCGCCCGACCGGTTCCATGTGACGACGACCACGGGCGGCGCCGCGCGCGTGCTGGGCCACATGGAGGATTACCGGCAGACCGAGTGGCCCGGCCTCGACGTGTGGCTGACCTCCACCACCGAGCAATGGGCGGTCATCGCCGTGCAGGGGCCGCGCGCCCGCGCCGTGCTGGCGCCGCTGGTGGAGGGCGCCGACCTCGCGATGCCGCATATGAGCGTGCAGGAATGCCGCGTGGCGGGCATCCCGGCGCGGCTGTTCCGGGTGAGCTTCACGGGCGAGCTGGGCTTCGAGGTCAACGTGCCGTCGGGGCAGGGGCGGGCGGTGTGGGAAGCGGTGATGGCCGGGGGCGCCGTGCCGTACGGCACCGAGGCCATGCACGTGCTGCGGGCGGAGAAGGGCTACATCATCATCGGCCAGGAGACGGACGCCACCTGCACGCCGGACGACGTCGGCCTGGCCTGGGCCATCGGCAAGTCCAAGCCGGACTTCGTGGGCAAGCGCGGCCTAGCGCGGGCGGGGATGGCGGACGCCAGCCGCAGGCAGCTCGTCGGTCTGCTGACCCACGACCCGGCTTGCGTGCTGGAAGAGGGCGCGCAGGTGGTGGCCGGCCCGCACGCGCCGGTGCCGGCGCCCATGGCGGGGTGGGTCACGTCGTCCTATGCCAGCGCGACGCTTGGCCGTTCCATCGCGCTGGCCATGCTGCCGGGCGGGCGGGCGCGGCTGGGCGAGACGGTGTTGGTGCCGATGCCGGGCCGGATGATCGCCGCCACCGTGGCCGGGACGGCGTTCCACGATCCTGAAGGGACCCGGCTGCATGGCTGACATCCTGGACGGCCCGGCGGCCAGCCGCTTCGTGCTGCGCGCCGGGAACGCCGACCTGGCGGCGGCTGGGGCCGGCTTCGGCGTGGCGCTGCCGGTGCAGCCCTGCCGGTCCGCTCGCTCGGCCAGGCGGGAAGATGGCCGGGCAGATGGGCGGGCGGCGCTCTGGCTTGGCCCGGACGAATGGCTGCTGCTGGCGCCGGAGGCGGATGGCGCGGCGGTGGCGGCCGGGCTGGCGGCATCCCTGGTGGGCCGGCCGCACGCCCTGGTGGATGTCGGCCATCGGCAGGTCGCGCTCGTCCTGTCCGGGCCGGCGGCGGCGGATGTCCTGGCCGCCGGCTGCCCGCTCGATCTCGGCCCTGCCGCGTTCCCGGCCGGCGCATGCACCCGCACGCTGCTCGGCAAGGCGGAGATCGTGCTGTGGCGGGAAGCGCCGGACCGCTTCCGCATCGAGGCCGCGCGCTCGCTGGCCGCCTACGTGCGGGCCTATCTGGAGCAAGCGCGAAGGGATTGGGGATGACTCCGGATTGGGCTGGGGCCGCGGCGCTCGCGGAGGAACTCGCCAAGGCCTGGTCAGGCGGGCCCGGCGGCGCCTTCGTCCTGTTCGACGGCGAGGGCGTGCGCGCCACGGCCTGTGGCGGGCTGGCCAGCCTGGAACGCGGCGTGGCCTTCACCCCGGACACGCCCAGCCGCTACGCCAGCATCAGCAAGCACTTCCTCGCGGCGACGCTGCTGCTGGCAGGAGTCGACCTGGAGACGCCGCTGGGGGTGCTGCTGCCCGGCCTTGCCGCGGAAATCGGTGCGGTGCCGCTGGCGCGCGGGCTGGACATGACCGGCGGGCTGCCGGACATGATGGAGGTGCTGTGGCAGCAGGGCCTGCCCTTCACGGCAACGATATCGGCGGGCGAGATCGACGCGGCGCTGCGCCGGCTGAGCGCCACCTGTTCGGCGCCGGGGGCGGAGATGGCCTACTCCAACACCGGCTGGCGGCTGGGCCAGGCCGTGCTGGAAGGGCTCGGCGCCCCCTATGCGCGGGCGTTGCAGACGCGGCTGCTCGGACCGCTCGGGCTGCCGATCGTGTTCCCGTACGACGAGACGGTGCCGGTACCGGGCTTGGCCACCGGGTACTGGCGGGACGGCGACGCCTGGCGGCGCGGCCGCTACGGGATGCACATCTCCGCCTCGGGCGGGCTGGCCGGGAGCGCCGTGGCGCTGGCACGCTGGGCGGGCGCGTTGATGGCCGGGCGGGCGCCGCTGGAGGGCATGCTCGACCGGCTGCTCGCGCCGCGGCACTTCGCCGGCGGGGCGCCGAGCGGCTACCGGCTGGGCCTCGTGGAAACCGCGCTCGGGGCCACGCGGCTAGCGGCGCATAGCGGGTCGCTGCCCGGCTACCGCAACCATCTGCTGATGGCGCCGGAGCGCGGCATCGGCGTGGTGGTGCTGCTGAACCGCGACGAGGACCCCCTGCCGCCGGCGCTGCGCGTCATGGCGGCGCTGGCGGGCGAGGCCGCGCCCGAGCCGGCGGCGGATCTGCCGGCCGGGCTCTACGCGGCCGAGGACGGCCCGGCCTGGGCGGAGCTGACGCCCCCGGCCATCGAGTTCATGGGCGGCCGCGAGACCCTGCTGCCGGCCGGCGGCGGGCGGTTCCGCTCCATCCCGAGCACGCTGGAAATCGACGTGCGCCTCGATGCCGCGTCGATCCAGGGCCGCATCGGCGGCGTATCGCGCCGGTTGCTGCGCGTGCCGCCGGGCCTGGCGCTGCACCCGGGCCTGGCCGGGCTATGGCGCGAGGCGACGTTCGGGGTGGAGCTGCTGATCCGCGCCGACGGCTCGGCGCGCTGGCCCTGGGCGGGCGGGCTGGGGCGGGAGGCGGCGCTCACGCCGCTGCCCGGCGCCCGGGCGCTCGCCTCGCTCACGCACGCCATGTGGCGGCACCGGCCGTGCCTGTGGCTGCACGACGACGGCAGCCTTCGCGTGGCCAGCCACCGCGCGCGGGTGCTGCGGTTCGCGCGGGTTTAGCGGGATCAGTTCTTGTCCAGGTTCCAGTACAGGATCACCGGCGATTCCAGGAAGCCCGACACCCCGGCGCGCATCGCCACGGGCTGGTTGTACTGGCCCATGACGATGTAGGGCTGCACTTGCGCCAGATACTCGTGCAACGCCGCGAGCGCCGCAGGGCGCGCCGGGTCGTCGGCGTCGAGGAAGGCTTGGCGCAGGCGCTCGGCTGCTTCGTCGCAGGGCCAACCGGGGAAGTTGCGGCCGTTGCAGGCCATGTTGGTGCCGATATTGGTCAGCGGCGAGTGCATCGTCGGCCCGCTGGCGCCGGTGGCGAACAGGTTCCAGCCGCCCTTGTCCGGCGCGCCGCGGTTGCTTTGCCGCCCGGCGGTGGTGCCCCAGTCGCCCCAGGCGATCTCGACGTTCATGCCGGCTTGCTTCATCTCGTCGGCCACCACCTCGGCCATCTGGCCGATCCAGGCGATCTCGCGCGTGGAGGGGAACACCAGGGTCTCGCCCTTGTAGCCGGCCTCGGCCAGCAGCGCCTTTGCCCGGGCGAGGTCGGGCTTCAGCACCTCGGTGCCCGCCTGCGTGCCGAACGGGCCGCCGCAGATGAAGTAGGAGCGGCAGGCGGCCCAGTTCGCGGGGTCGCCGAATCCGGCGGTCATGATGTCCGCCTGGTTCACGATCAAGGCCAACGCCAGCCGGGCGCGGGGGTCGTTGAACGGCGGATACAGCGAGTTCGGCCGCAGCATGGTCTGGTTGCTGAGGTCGGTCAGCTTCTGTATGCGGATGCCGGGGTTGCGGCGGATCACCGGCAGCAACTCCAGCGCCGGCTGTTCCCACAGGTCGATCTCGCCGGCTTGCAGGGCGGCGGCGGCGGTCGAGGGGTCGGGGATCACCTGCCACTCCACCCGGTCCACCTTCACGCGCCGCCCGCCGGCCAGCCCGTCCGCCGGTTCGTCGCGCGGCACGTAATCCGGGTTGCGGTCGAACACCGTCAAGGCGCCGCTGACCCGCAGCGCGTGGTTGAACCGGAACGGACCGGAGCCGATGGCGGAAATGACCGGCTTGGCCGGGTCGCCCGCGAGGTCCGCCGCGCGCATGATGACCGGCACCTGGCCGATGCCGGAGCCGAGCGAGAACAGCATCGCCGGATAGGGCTTCGACAGCTTGATCTCGAAGGTGTCGGCGTCGATGGGGTCCATGCCGGTGACCGCGGCGGCCAGCTTCTGCCCCACCACGTCCCGCTCCATCCAGCGCTTGAGCGAGGGAATGACGTCCGCGGTGGTGACGCGCTGGCCGTCGTGGAACTTCAGGCCGGGCCGCAGCGTGAAGCCCCAGCTCAGGCCGTCCGGCGCGGTGCTCCAGCTCGAGACCATCTGCGGCTTGGGCTGCAGCTTGCTGTCCCAGGCGAACAGGGTTTCGAACACCATCAGGCCGTAGATGCGGGTGATGACGATGCTGGCGAAGCCGGGGTCGAGCTGGGTGAGGTCGGCGCTGGGCGCGACGCGCAGCACCTTCTGCGGTTTGGGCTGGGCATGGGCGGGCAGGAACGGCAATGCGAGCAGCCCGGCCGAAATCAACATCCAACGCAGCATGACCGCCCCCATCGCCGTTGCGCGACTGCACCACGCGGGCGCCCCGTGCGACAAGGCGTATCGCTTCCCGCCGCCGCCCGCGCCGCCTATGGTCGCGGGCAAGAACTTGGGGAGGACCGCAATGACCGGCCTACGCTGGACCCGCCGTGCCGCACTGTCCGCCGGCGCCGCCGCGCTCGCGCCGCGCGCCTTCGCCCAGACCGCGGCGCCCGTGGCGCTGAACATCATCGACGTCGCCGGCAACCTGCAGCTCACCAAGACGGGCATCGAGCGGTTCCGCACGGAGAACCCCGGCCTCGTCTCGCGCATCACCTACGGGCAGGCGCCCTCGCCGGAGCTGCCCGGCAAGCTGCGCGCGCAGCAACAGGCCGGCCGGGTGGACATCGACCTCGTGCTCACCGGGCCCGGCGGCCTGTCCGACGGCGTGGTGCAGGGCTTGTGGACGCAGGTGCTGCCGGACCACGCGGCGGCGCTGCCCGATCTCGGCACGGTGTTCCACGCCAATGCGCGCATGATGCAGGAGAACTTCGGCAAGGGGCAGGGCATCGCGGTGGCCTACTCGCCCTCGGGGCCGCTGTTCGAATACGCGCCGGAGCGCGTGCCCGCCCCGCCCAAGACCGCCGCCGACCTGCTCGCCTGGGCACGCGCGCACCCCAACCGCTTCTTCTACGCCCGCCCGTACAACTCCGGGCCGGGCTGGACCTTTCTGCAAGGCCTGCCCTATTTGATGGGCGACGCCGACCCCAAGGACCCCTTGCGCGGCTGGGACAAGACCTGGGCCTACCTCGCCGCCCTCGGCGAGACCATCGACTACTACCCCACCGGCACCACGGCCATGATGAAGGAGTTGGGCGACGGCTCGCGCGACATGGTCGTGTCCACCTGCGGCTGGGACATCAACCCCCGCGTGCTCGGCATCGTGCCGAAGGAAGCGGCGGTGTTCATGCTCGAGGGCACGCATTGGGTGCCGGACACGCAGTTCATGTGCATCCCCAAGGGCGTGGGCCCGGAAAAGCTGGCGGTGCTGCTGCGGCTGATGGCCTTCATGCTGCAGCCACAGCAGCAGGCGGGAACCTATGACCGCGGGTATTTCTACCCGGGGCCGGCCGTCGCCGGCGTGCCGCTGTCGATGGCGCCCGAGGAGAGCCGGCAGGTGCTGGCCGAATACGGCCGGCCCATCTACGACAAGTGGATCGCCGACGTGCCGGCCGAGACTCCGTTGACGCCGGACCGGCTGGTGCAGGCGTTCCGGCGCTGGGACGAGCAGATCGGTTCCAAGAAACCAAAATAGCATGCAGCGCTTCGTGGTGGTCGGGCTGGACCACCGGCACATCTACGACCTGACGCGCGGCCTGCTCGATGCCGGGCTGGCCTGCGCGGGGTACTGGACCGGAACCTCCGACCCCCGGGTGCTGCACGGCTTTCGCGAGCGCTTCCCCGGCCTGCGCGCGGTGGATGACCGGGCGGCGCTGCTGGAGGACGCCACAGCCGGCATCCTGGTCTCCGCCGCCATCCCCGCCGACCGCGCCGGCCTTGCCGCGGAGGCGATGCGCCATGGCAAGGACGTGCTGCTGGACAAGCCCGGCGTCACCACGCCAGCCGGCCTCGCTCTGTTGGAAGCCGAGGTTGCGGCCACCGGGCGCATCGTATCCATCTGCTTCTCGGAGCGCTTCCTGGTGCCGGCCACCGCCGTGGCGCTGCGGCTGATCCGGGCGGGCGGGATCGGGCGCGTGGTGCACACCGCCGGGTTCGGGCCGCACCGGCTGAACCGGGCCATCCGGCCCGCGTGGTTCTTCGATCCGGCGCGCTACGGCGGCATCCTGTGCGACATCGCCTCGCACCAGATCGACCAGTTCCTCACCTTCACCGGCTCGGACGACGCCGCCATCGTCGCCAGCAGCATCGGCAGCTTCGCCGACCCGCGCGCGCCCGATTTCGAGAACTTCGGCGAGATCGTGCTCCGCAGCCCTGCGGCGTCCGGCTATTGCCGGGTGGACTGGTTCACCCCGGACGGCCTGCCGACCTGGGGCGACGGCCGGCTGACCGTGGTGGGCGCCGAGGGCACGATCGAATTGCGCAAATACATCGACATCGAGGGCCGGCCGGGCACCGACCACCTGTTCCTGTCCGACAACGCCGGCACTCGCTACATCGATTGCAGCGCGGAGCCGCTGACCTACTTCGCCGACTTCGCCCGCGACTGCCGGGACCGCACGGAGACGGCGATGCGCCAAAGCCACGCCTTCACCGTGTGCCGCCTCGCCTTGGCCGCACAGGCGGGCGCCGACCGGATCGCCCCCGCCGGCGGCATGCCGCAATGACCCGCCTCGTCGTGGGGGTCGTCGGGCTCGGCCCCGCCTCCGAGCCGCACGCCCGCTGCCTGCAGGAGCTGGCCGCGCGGGTGGACGTCCGCGCCGCCGGCGCGCGCAGCCCGGCCCGCACGCAGGCCTTCGCCGCGCGTTTCGGCTTCCCCGTCACCACCGACATCGACGGCCTGATCGACGATCCCGCCATCCAGGCCGTGCTGGTGCTGACCCCGCCCGCCTCGCACTTCGAGGTGGCGGCGCGGTGCTTCGCCGCCGGCAAGCACGTGCTGCTCGAAAAGCCGCTGGAAACGTCGCTGGTGCGGGGCGAGCAATTGGTGGCGGCGGGCCGGGCGGCCGGGCGGCGCCTGGGCATCGTGCTGCAGCACCGGTTCCGCCCCGCCAGCCTGCGCCTGCGCGCCGTGCTGGAAGCGGGCACGCTCGGCGCGGTGCAGGCCGGGTGGATGACGGTGCCCTGGTGGCGGCCCCAGGCCTATTACGACGAGCCCGGCCGCGGGACCCTCGCCCGCGACGGGGGCGGCGTGCTGCTGACCCAGGCGATCCATACGCTGGACCTGTTCCGCTCGCTGGTGGGCGTGAGCGCCGTGGTGGCGGCGCAGGTGGCGACCACGGCGGCGCACCGGATGGAGACGGAGGATTACGCGGCCGCGCTGGTCCGCCTGGGCAACGGCGCGCCGGGCACGATCGCCGCCACCACGGCCGCCTACCCCGGCGCCCCCGAGCGCATCGAGATCATCGGCGCGCGCGGCGCCGCGGTGTTGCAGGGTGGCGGGCTCCGCGTGGCCTTGATCGACGGGCCGGAGGAGGTTATGGCCGCCGAGGGCTCGACGGGCAGCGGGGCGAACATCATGGACTTCCCGATCGACGCGCACCGGGCCTTGCTGCTGGATTTCATCGACGCGGTGGAACACGGCCGCGACCCGGCGGTGACCGGCGAGGA
>CAXSDH010000017.1:0-55346 GCA_964235765.1 uncultured Acetobacteraceae bacterium | reverse complement strand
GCAGCGGCTGCCCGTCCTCCAGCGCCACCCTGAAGCACGGCATCGAGAACATGCTCAAGCATTACGTGCCCGAGGTCACCTCGGTGGAACAGGTCGAGGCCTGAGAGGCGCCTGATGCTCGACGGAACCAGCCTGGACCAGCTGTTCCGGGAGGCGAGGACCCATTACCACTGGCAGGACCGGCCGGTCGGGGACGACCAGCTGCGCGCCGTGTTCGACCTGCTGAAGATGGGTCCGACCTCGGCCAACTGCTCCCCGGCGCGGTTCCTGTTCCTGCGCACGCCCGAGGCGAAGGAGCGGCTGCGCCCCGCCCTCTCGGCGGGCAACGTGGACAAGACGATGGCGGCCCCCGTGGTCGCCATCGTGGCGTACGACCCGAAGTTCTACGAGGACCTGCCGAAGCTGTGCCCGCACGCCGATGCGCGCTCGTGGTTCGCCGGCAACGAGGGGCTGGCGTCGGAGACGGCGTTTCGCAACGGCACGCTGCAGGGCGCGTACCTTATGGTGGCCGCGCGGGCGGCCGGGCTGGATTGCGGGCCGATGTCGGGCTTCGACAATGCCCGGGTCGATGCCGAGTTCCTGGTGGCGATGGGCTGGAAGAGCAACTTCCTGGTCAATATCGGCTTCGGCGAGCACTGGAAGCTCAGCCCGCGCGCGCGCCGCTTCGAGTTCGACGAGGCCTGCCGGCTGCTGTAACGCCATGGCGCTGACCTTGACGCTGGACGCGGCATTGTACGGCTGTTCGGCGGGCGTGGTCCGGGACGGCGATGTGCTGGCGGCGCGTCAGGCGTCCCAGCCGCGCGGCCAGGCGGCGGCGCTGCCCCACATGGCCCGGCAGGTGCTGGAGGAGGCCGGGTTCGCGGCGGCCGGGCTGTCCTGCGTCGCGGTGACCATCGGCCCGGGCAGCTTCACCGGCCTGCGGGCCGCGCTGGCGCTCGCGCACGGGATCGGCCTGGCGGCGGGCGTTCCGGTGGCCGGCGTGACCGTGGCGGAGGCCTTCGGGGCCGATGCGCCGGATGGCAGAGCGCTTTGGGTGGCGATCGACACGAAGCGCGGCCTGGTGTTCCTGGACCGCGCCGGCCTGCTGCGGAGCGTTGCGCTGACGGCGCTGCCAGAGGCGCCCGGCCGGGTTGCCGTGGCCGGCGACGCCGCGATCGCCGTGGCCTCGCGCCTGGCTGCCCGGGGCGACGACGTGCAGCTGCTCGCGGCTCGCCGTCCCAGCCCGGCCGGCATCGCCGCGGCGGCATCGCGGCGCGAGGCGGCCGGCCTTCCCGCCCACCCCGCGCACCCGCTGTATGTCGATCCGCCCGAAGCCCGGCCGGGGCCGCGCGGCCGGCCCGCGCCGGCCTAGCCCACCGGAGTGCCGCTCGAACCCGCGACCCCGGCCCATGCCGCAGCGCTCGCGCTGTTGCACGCCCAGGCCTTCCCGCCGCCGGAGCGCTGGGGCGCCGGCGCCATGGCGTTGCAGCTCGGCCTGCCCGGCGCCTTCGGCTGGCTGTCCCAGGCGGGCGGCATGATCCTCGCGCGCGTCGTTGCCGACGAGGCGGAGGTGCTGACCCTGGCGGTCGACCCGGCGCGGCGGCGGCTTGGCCTCGGCCGCCACTTGCTGCGCGAAGCGATGCGGAGCGCCGCCGCGCGCGGGGCCGGCACGATGTTCCTGGAGGTGGCCGAGGGCAACCGGGCGGCCAGGGCGCTCTACGGGGCGGCCGGATTTACCCAGGCCGGCCGGCGTTCCCGCTACTATCCGGGCGGGGGGGACGCGCTGGTGCTGCGGGCTCACCTCCCCTGCGGATTAGCAGAACCATGATTCCACCCTCCACCGTTCCGTCATCGGCCGGCGCCAAGCCGAGCACGGCATGGCCCTGTTCGGCCGCCGTCCGCGGCACGTTCCGCAGCGGCTCGTCCCCCCGGAGGCGGACCAGCAACACCTGCCCGGGCGCCAGTCGGTCCAGGGCCAGACGGGTGCGTACGAAGGTCATGGGGCAGACATCCCGCGTGATGTCGAGCTCGTGATCATGTGGTTGCTGCGATAGCACTGAGAGGGGCATGCATTAACTCTGTATTTAGGGGTCACTTCTTGGATTGCGAAGCTGACCTATCTGGACGTATATGCAACCGGTCTTGCATTGGAAGAGGATGGGCGGATGGCGGAACAGGTAGCAAGCGCGGATGTTTTGGGACTGACTGCACAGATCGTGTCGGCCCATGTATCCAACAACGCAATCGGGGCCGAAGCCCTGCCGAACCTCATTCAGGAAGTGTACCGTACGCTCGCCGGGGTGGGCAAGGAACAGGTTCTGCCCGACAAGCAGCAGCCCGCGGTCCCGGTGAAGAAGTCCGTGTTCCCGGACCACATCATCTGCCTCGAGGATGGCAAGAAGCTGAAAATGCTGAAACGCCACCTCAAGACGTCCTACAACATGACGCCGGAGCAGTACCGGGAGAAGTGGCAGCTTCCGCCCGATTACCCGATGGTGGCGCCGAACTATGCCAAGCACCGGTCTTCCCTGGCCAAGAAGATCGGTCTGGGCACCAAGCCGCGCGGCCGATAGGCCGGGCACCGGGCGGCTTCGGGCCGCGTCGCCCCGAAGCCGCCCGGCCGGATTCGACACGCCCGGCCCACTTCGGCTACGCCGGATGCCGCAGGGTTCGGGCTGTCGATTAAGGATCCCATGGAATCGCGCATCGAGCGCTTGTGCGTCGAACGTGGCCTGAAGATGACGGGGCAGCGCCGCGTCATCGCCCGGGTGCTGTCGGACGCCGCCGACCACCCGGACGTCGAGGAGCTGTATCGACGCTCGTCCGCGCTCGACGAGCGGATCTCGATCGCCACGGTGTACCGCACGGTACGGCTGTTCGAGGAGAAGGGTATCCTGGAGCGGCGCGACTTCGGCGGCGCCCGGGCCCGCTACGAACCCACCGAGCACGGCAAGCACCACCATCTGATCGACGTCGAGACCGGCCGGGTCATCGAGTTCGAGGACGCCGACCACGAGCGTCTGATCCAGGCCATCGCGGCGCGGCTCGGCTTCGACCTGATGTCCTACCGCCTCGAATTGTTCGGCCGCCGGCCGCAAGCCGAGCCTGCCGCGCGCCGCTCGGAAGCGGCGGAAGCCGAAATGCCAGGCCTCGTGCCGTGACGGCGTACCGCCCCATCCGCCGCAAACCCGGCGAACTGGAGCTTCGCGCTGGCAACCTTGGCGTGCGCATCGCGGTGACGCCCGAGGAAGTCGACGCCGCCCAGGGCCTCCGCTACCGCGTGTTCTATGAGGAGATGGGCGCCACCCCCGGCGCCGACGCCGCAAGCAGCCTGCGCGACCGCGACGAGTTCGACCGGGTTGCCGACCACCTGCTGGTGGTGGACCACGCGATCGGGCCGGGCTCGGAAGGCGTCGTCGGCACCTACCGGATGATCCGGCGGGAGGCCGCCGCAGCAGTCGGGCGCTTCTACTCCGCGGACGAATACGACATAAGCGCCATCACCAGCTTTCCCGGCACCGTGCTCGAGCTCGGGCGGTCCTGCGTCGATGCGCGCTATCGCGGCCGGGCCGTCATGCAGTTGCTGTGGCGCGGCATCGCCGCCTATGTCGCGGCGCACGGGATCGACCTGATGTTCGGATGCGCCAGCCTCGGCGGGACCGACCCCGACGCGATGGCGGCCGAGCTGACCTATCTCTATGGCCACCATCTCGCCCCGCCCGCGCTTCGCCCCCGCGCGCGGGCCGAGCGCTACGTCGAGATGCGCCGCATGGACCCGCAGGCGCTCGATGTCCGCCGCACCAGCCAGGGCCTGCCCCCGCTGATCAAGGGCTACCTCCGCGTGGGCGGCTTCGTGGGCGATGGCGCCGTGATCGACTCCCAATTCAACACCATCGACGTGGCGATCGTGGTCAAGACCGACCTGGTGACCGAACGATACACCAAGCATTACGAGCGCCAGAGCCGCGACTAGCGCACTCCCGGGAGTCGTGCCCGCCCAACCAAGGCTCCAGCCGCCCGCATCGCCATCGGCCGGGGACTGCACTAAGGGTGGCGCTCCTGCCAGCGAGGACCCCAGATGAACGTCATCATGACCGCGCCCCGTCTGGCGCAGCAGGCCGTCGCGCTGCTCGAAGGGGCGGGCGCCACCCTGCATTACATGCCGCCGTTTCCGCGGGCCGCCGACGTGGCGGCGCTGGCCCGGCGGGTCGGGGCAGTGGCGATCCTGTCGCGCCAGGGGCCGGTCACCGCCGAGGTGATGGACGCCGCGCCCGGGCTGCGCGTGGTCGCTCGACACGGGGTGGGGGTGGATGACGTGGACCTGGCCGAGGCCGCCCGGCGCGGCATCGTGGTCACGCGGGCGCCGGGTTCCAACACCCAGGCGGTCGCCGAACATGCACTGGCCTTAATGCTGGCGCTGATCAAGGACCTGCCTCTCCTATCGGCGCAGGTTGCGGGCGGCGCCTGGCGCGGGGCCGGCACCAAGGTCGGCGACGTGGCGGGGCGCCGGCTCGGCCTGGTGGGCTGCGGCGCCATCGGCCGCGCCGTGGCCCGCCTGGCTGGCGCGTTCGACATGCCGGTAGCCGCCTATGACCCGGCCGCGCCCGCCACCCCCGGCATCGCCGCCACGCCCAGCCTGGAGGCGCTGCTGCGCCAATCCGACGTCCTCTCCCTGCACCTGCCGTTCACGCCCGCGACCCGCCATCTGATCGGCGCCGCCGAGCTGGCCCAACTGCCGCAGGGCGCCCTCGTCATCAACACGGCCCGCGGCGGCCTGATCGACGAGGCGGCGCTGTACCGATCGATCGAGGCGGGGCACGTCGCGGGCGCAGGGCTCGACGTCTACGAAGACGAGCCGCCCGCGCCGGGCCATCCGTTGCGCGGCCACCCCAAGGTGATCTCGACGCCGCACGTGGCGGGCGTGACCGACGGCAGCCTGGTGAACATGGGAGTGATGGCGGCCGAGTGCATCGTCGCCGTGCTGCAGGGCCAGGCGGTGCAGCCGGACCGGCTGGTGCGCCCGTGACCGTGCTGGACCGGCTCCGCCGAATGGCGGGCTGGCGCGCGGACGTGGCCGCGGCCGGGCTGGGCGCCCTTTCGGCGGCCGCGATGCCGCCATTGCACCTCATCCCGCTGCTGCTGCTGTGCGTGCCGGGCCTGCTGGCCTTGATCGGCGCCGCCAAGGGCGTGCGCGGCGCGGCGCGGCGCGGGTTCTGGTTCGGGTTGGGGCATCACGTGTTCGGCCTCTACTGGATCACTGAGGCGATCCTGCTCGAGTCCGCGCGCTATTGGTGGCTGGTGCCGTTTGCCGTGCCCGCGCTGTCGGCCTTGCTGGCCTTGTTCATCGCGGTGCCCTGCGGGGCCGCGCGCGCCGTGCCGGCCGGCTGGCGGCGGGTGACGATGCTGGCGGGTTCATGGCTGTTGGCCGACCTCGCGCGCCAATACATCGGCACCGGCTTTCCGTGGAACCCCTGGGGCAGCGTCTGGGCCATCCCGGGCGCCATTGGCGACATGATGATCCAGCCCGCCGCCTGGATCGGCACGCCGGGCCTGACCCTCGTGACCGTTTTGCTGGCGGCGTCGCCCAGCTTGGGCCGCCGCGCCATGGCCGCCGCCGCGGCAGTGGTGCTTTGCTGGGCCGGGCTGGGCTGGTCGCGGCTGCGCGAGCCCGAGCCGCCCGCACCCGGCCTGACGGCCATCTTGGTCCAAGGCAACGTGCAGCAGGGGCAAAAATGGGACCGCGCCGCCGCGATGCAGGCGTTCGAGCGCCAACTGGCGCTGACCCGGCGGGGCGTCGCCGCGGCCGGCGCGGGGCCCTCGGTCGTGATCTGGCCGGAAACATCGAGCGTTTTCCTGCTGCAATCCGACCCGGCGGCGCGAGAGGCCATCATCGCCGCCGCCCGGCCAGCCCGCGCGGCGCTGGTCGGCAGCCTGACTTTCAGGGACGGCGCGCCGTCGCTCGATCCTGAGAACCTTCCCCGCAACAGCCTGGTCGCCATACAGGCGGATGGGGCGGCGGTGGCGGGCATCTACGATAAGTGGCACCTCGTGCCGTTCGGCGAATATCCGCCAAGCTGGGTGCCTCTGGCGATCCAGGTGGTGCCCGGCAGGTTCGATTTCGGCCGTGGTCCGGCCACCCTGCACGCGCCCGGGGTGCCGCCGTTCGGCGCCCTGATCTGCTACGAGGCGATTTTCCCGGCCCAAGTCGTGGACCAGGCGAACCGGCCGGACTGGCTGGTCAACATCACCAACGACGCCTGGTTCGGCAATTCCACCGGTCCGCGCCAGCATTTGGCAGCGGCCCGGCTGCGTGCGGTCGAGGAGGGGCTGCCGTTAATGCGCGCTGCGAATACGGGCATTTCCGCCGGCTTCGACAGCCAAGGTCGCGAGTTGGGCCGCATCCCGCTGGGAGAAGCCGGTGTCCTCGCGCTATCGCTTCCCGGCAAGCGGCCGCCGACGTCGTTCTCACGCTGGGGGCTGGTTATTGCCGGCCTGCTTGGATTGCTGCTGGTCGGCGGAGCCGCACATCGCCCGCGCCGTTAGACTGAGCGTGCAGACTGCGCGTCGTCCCATAATGTGGGATGCGTGATTAAGAAAGTAACAACTATTGACTGTCATGGGTTGTGTCGTTAAATCTTCTTTCAGCTCTACATGGTAGCGCCGGAGATTTAGGATGAGTGACCCACGAACCGGGGTGCCGCCCGCAACCGGGATGGCAGAAAAAGAGGGCCGGGCAAGCCCGATCGATATCCACGTCGGCGGCCGCATCAGGCTGCGGCGTACTCTGATGGGGATGTCGCAGGAGCGGCTGGGAGAAGCGCTCGGGCTGACGTTCCAACAGGTGCAGAAGTATGAGCGGGGGGTCAACCGCGTCGGCGCGTCCCGGTTGTTCGACCTATCGCGCGTGCTGGACGTGCCGATCAGCTTCTTCTTCGACGACATGCCGGAGCCGCTGGCCGCAATGCACGGCACCTATCACACGACGCGGGCCACCGGCGGGTTTTCCGAGAACCAGGAGGCGTTCGGCGCGGACGAGACCTTGAACCGCCGCGAAACGCTCGAACTGGTTCGGGCCTACTACCGCATCACCGACGCCTCCGTGCGCAAGCGGGTCTTCGACCTCATCAAGTCGATGGGTCCGCCCGACGCCTAATCAGCCCCGTCCCGCAATTGCGGGTTGTCGAACAAGGGATGCCGCTGGCGATGCAGGGCCTCCCGCAACGCGGCCGCCAAGTCCCGTTTCTCAGCCTCGCCCAGTTCCGCGCCGACCTCGATCCGGGCGCGCCGGTCGTGCAGCAGCAGCGCCGGCGTGCGGCCCGGCCGCTCATGCAAGGACGCACGCAGCCAGGCGCCTTGCAACCGCCGCTCCCAGTGCCGCCCCCGGCCATCGGTCCGCACCACGCGCAACCCCTCCTCCGATAGCAGCAGGCGTTCGCTGGCCCCCGTCGCCCGCGCATGACGGTTCATGAGCCACACGGCCAATAGCGCCTCCAGTCCGGTGAAGCCGATCACCGGCCAAGCCCCGATCAGCCATAACCCGCCGGAGATGCCCGCGCTCAGCACGCACAGCCCTCCCGCCACCCGGCGCATCCCGGCGCGCCCAAGGCTGCGATGCGGGATGATCACCGCCTCGAACCGCGGCGGCGGCTCCGGGTTCCGACATTCGTCCACATCGGTGCATATAGCGTGACGCCCGGCCGTGTCAGCCCGCAGCCTTGCCCATTCCGCCGGCAAGCGCGATACCGGGCCATGCCGGCCATGCCACGCCTCCGCCAGACACCCACGATGACCCTGGCGCAGGTTCGTTCATTCCTCGCCGCGCTGGCCACCGCCTACCCCGACGCCGCGAGCGAACTGGATTTCGTCGATCCTTACACCTTGCTGGTGGCCGTCGTCCTGTCGGCGCAGACCACCGACGCCGCGGTGAACCGGGTCGGCCGCACCCTGTTCACGGCCGCGCCGACGCCGCACGCCATGGTGGCCCTAGGCGTTCCGGCGATCGGCGAACATATCCGCAGCATCGGCCTCTGGCAGGCCAAGGCCAAGAACGTGGCCGAACTCTCCCGGCTGCTGATCGAGCGGCATGCCGGCGCCGTGCCCGCCGAGCGGGAGGCCCTGGAGGCCCTGCCCGGAGTCGGCCGCAAGACGGCCAACGTCGTGTTGAACGTGGCGTTCGGCCAGGACACCATGGCGGTCGACACGCATGTGTTCCGCCTGGGCAACCGGACCGGCCTGGCCCGGGGCAAGACGGTGCGGGCCGTTGAGGATGGCCTGGTCAAGCGCATCCCGCGCGCCGTGTTGAGGCCTGCGCACCATTGGCTGATCCTGCATGGGCGCTATGTGTGCAAGGCCCGGCGGCCCGAGTGCTGGCGTTGCGTCGCGGCGGAATGGTGCCGGTATCCCGCCAAGGTGGCGACGCCGGGCTGACGAGCCCTTTGGCAACGCGCTGGCAGCAAACATCTCGACCGAACGTCAATCCCATTTCGGAAATGTTCAAAGTGGGCTACAACCTTAAATTGCAAAGGTGGCGAGCCATTGATGACTGAGACGATCGCTATAATGGTGTGCTCCAATGCCGGCTTCTTCCAGCATGTCGGCGTCATGCTGGTTTCCTTGCTGTCCAACAACCCGGCGGCGCAATTCGACATCGTCCTGGTGACCGGCGCCGGTCCTTCGGACGAGCGGCACAAGCTGGAGCGCACGATCGCCCGGTTCCCGGCCGCGCGGTTCGCGATTCGCGACTTCACCCCGCCGAAAACCCTCGGCCTCTATACGCCCGGTCCTTACACCACCGACAACTATGCCCGCCTCTGGGTGGCCGACTTCTTCGGCCCCGAGGTTGACCGGGCCTTGTATTTGGATGCCGACATGGTCGTGCTGGGCGACATCGGCGAGCTGTGGCGCACCGACCTCGCAGGAAAGCTGCTCGGCGCGGTCGATATCCCCGGCTCCACCCGCTGGCGGGAGCTGGGCATGCCAGGGGAGTATGGCTACTTCAATTCCGGCCTGCTGCTGTTCGACCTGGAACAGTGGCGCCGCACCGACGCCCTCGCCCGAGTGCTGGCCGTGCTCAAGGAGTATGGCGAGGCCTTGAACGACGTGGACCAGGACGGGTTGAACATCTGTTTCTGTCGCGAGCGCAAGCACCTTGATTACAAGTGGAACGTGGTAACGCCGTTCTACACTCCGTCCCACGATCTGCAGCTTCCTGCCGAGACGGTCGCCGCGGTGCAGAACGATGCCCGCATCGTGCACTTCAACGGCCGGTCCAGGCCTTGGAGCTATCACTCCCGGCATCCTCGCAAGGCGGCCTACTACACCTATCTCGCGCAAACCGAGTGGCGCGACTTCAGCCCTGCCGACCGCACGCTCGGCGATATCGTCCGCAAGGCCGTCGGCCCGCTCATCCCCACCTCCTTCAAGCGGCGCCTGCGGCCTTTGCTGGAGTAGCCGGGCTGGAGTAGCCGGGCTGGCGTACCCGGCGCCCGCCCTGCCGCGGAGCAACTTAGATGCTGGAGCTTGCGCCGGTTTCGGGCCATGGTGACCCCTGTCACTGGATGGAGAGACGCCGTTGCATCTCGAGCGTCGTGTTTTGGTCACCGGCGGCGCCGGCTTCCTCGGATCCCACCTGTGCGAGCGGCTGCTCGCGGCCGGGTGCCACGTGCTGTGCGTGGACAACTACTTCACGGGCACGCCCCGCAATATCTCCCACCTGTTCGACAACCGGAACTTCGAACTGGTGCGGCACGACATCACTCACCCGCTATTCGTGGAAGTGGACGAGATCTACAACCTGGCCTGCCCGGCCTCCCCGGTTCATTACCAGCGCGACCCGGTGCAGACCACCAAGACCAGCGTCATCGGCGCCATCAACATGCTCGGCCTGGCAAAGCGGCTCGGCGCCAAGATCTTCCAGGCCTCCACCAGTGAGGTCTACGGCGACCCCTCCGTTCATCCGCAGCCGGAGGAATATTGGGGCAACGTCAACCCCATCGGCTCCCGCTCGTGCTACGACGAAGGCAAGCGCTGCGCAGAAACCCTGTTCTTCGACTATCTCCGGCAGCACCGGCTGCAAATCAAGGTCGCGCGCATCTTCAACACCTACGGGCCGCGTACCCTGCCCAGGGATGGCCGGGTCGTCTCGAGCTTCATCGTCCAAGCCTTGACCGGACAGGACATCACGGTCTTTGGCGAAGGGCAGCAAACCCGTTCGTTCTGCTACGTCGATGACCTGATCGACGGGTTCGTCCGGTTGATGGACAGCCCGCGCGAGGTCGTCGGGCCCATCAACCTGGGCAACCCAGGGGAGTTCACCATCCTGGAGTTGGCCGAGAAGGTGATCGAGATCACCGGGACGCGGTCCCGCATCGTGCATCGCCCCCTGCCGCTGGACGATCCGCGCCAGCGCCGCCCGGACATCTCACAGGCGCAGCGCGTGCTCGGCTGGTCGCCGGCCGTGTCGCTGGAACAGGGCCTGCGCAAGACGATCCCCTACTTCGAGGGCCTGCTCTCCTCCTTGCCGCCCGGCATGCTGGTACACGGCGCCTGACGGGAAGCGCGCGGCCCAGCCTTTGTTGAACTCCGGGCGCTCAGGCCCGCCGCAGCAGGAACAGCGCCTGCTCGCCGAACAGGTTCGCCAGTGCCGGAAAGCGGCGCCAGGGGGCGCGGCGGCCGCCATCGTCCACGGCCAGCCACCGCTCGACCACGTAGCCTTCGCGGGCGCACAGGTCGAAGAAGTCCTGGATGGTGCAGGGGTGGATGTTGGGCGTCTCGTACCAGGAGCGGTCCCAGGTCGAGGTCATCGGCATGCGGCCGGACTGCACAAGCTGCCAACGCACGCGCCAATGCCCGAAATTGGGGAAGCTGACCAGCGCGCGCGTGCCGATCCGCAACATTTGGCGCAGCACCTCGCGTGGCCGCTCGACTGCCTGCAGGGTGCGGGACAGCACCACGTAGTCGAACAAGCCATCCGGATAGTGCGCGAGGTCGCTGTCCGCATCGCCGTGCATGACCGGCAGGCCATGCGCCACGGCGCGGGTGACCTCGGCCATGTCGATCTCGATGCCCCGCGCGTCGCAGCCGCGGGTGCGGAACAGGTGCTCGATCAAGGTACCGTCGCCGCTGCCGATGTCGAGCACGCGCGAATCCGCGGCGATCATCTCCGACATCAGCTTGAGGTCGAGCCGCATGTTCTTGGCCACGTGCCGGACAGCCGCCTTCACGCCAGCCCCGCATGTTCCGCGCAGCCGGAGAGGAAGCCGGACAGCGTGCGGTGCAGGTCCGGCTCGTCGAGCAGGAAGGCGTCGTGGCCCTTGTCGGTGCTGATCTCGACGAAGCTGGCGTTGGCTCCGGCGCGGTTCAGCGCCCGGGCGATGGCGCGGGACTGCGCGGTGGGGAACAGCCAGTCGCTGTCGAAGGAGACGATGCAGAACCGCGTGCGGCTGCCGCGGAAGGCTGCGGCCAGGTCGCCGTCGCGGTCGGCGGCCAGGTCGAACAGGTCCATCGCGCGGGTGATGGTCAAATAGGAGTTGGCGTCGAACCGGTTGACGAACGTGCTGCCCTGGTGGCGAAGGTAGCTTTCGACCTCGAACAGATCCCCGAACAAGGTGAGCGCCTTCATGTCGCCGTCGCCCGCGCTGCGCACGCGTCGGCCGAACTTGCGGGTCAGCGCCTGTTCGCTGAGGTAGGTGATGTGCGCCGCCATCCGGGCGACGGCCAAGCCGCGGGCCGGGGTCTTGCCGCTCCGCCAGTAGGCGCCGCCCTCCCAATCGGGGTCGGCGAATATGGCCTGCCGGCCGACCTCGTGGAAGGCGATGTTCTGGGCGGAGTGGAACGAGGCGGTCGCCACGGGCACCGCAGCGAACACCAGCTCCGGAAACGTCGCCGCCCATTCCAGCACCTGCATGCCGCCCATGGAGCCGCCGATGGCGGCGAACAGCCGCGGGATGCCCAGCCGCTCGATCAGCAGCCGCTGCGCGCGCACCATGTCGCGGATGGTGACGGTCGGGAAGTCGGTGCCCCATTGGCCGCCGCCGGGCCGTTCGCTGCGCGGCCCTGTGCTTCCCATGCAGCCACCGAGCACGTTGGCGCAGATGACGAAGAACCGCTCGGTGTCCACCGGCCGGCCCGGCCCGACCACCTGGTTCCACCAGCCCGGCTTGCCGGTGCCGGGGTGCGGCTCGGCCGCGTACTGGTCGCCGGTGAGGGCGTGGCAGACGATGACCGCGTTGGATCGATCCTGGTTCAGCGTGCCATAGGTGCGGTACGCCACCTGCATCCCCGGCAGCACGGCGCCGCATTCCAGGGCGAAGCCGTCCCGGAAGGTGGCCACTTGGTGCTGGTCGGAGCGGCTGGGTTCAGGGTGGTCCATGGCAGCCTTGCACATACAGGGTGGGCCGGGATGGGGGCAACCGCGGGCGCGGGTTTGCACGCGGTAATGCATAAGGTATCTCTTAACCTTCTTCGGCGAGAATGCCCTGCGCCATGTCAATCTCGATGCCCATCGTATCCGATCCCGCGCTGCCGGACCCGCCCGACCTGGCGGCCCATCGGCTGTCCGCCTTGCGGGCGGAGCTGGACCGGGTCGACGACCAGCTGCACGATACCCTGATGCGCCGCGCCGAACTGGTGGCGCAGGTGGGCGCGCTCGGCGCCAAGGGACGGGTGCCGCTGCGGCCCGGCCGGGAGGCCGCCATCATGCGCCGTCTGCTGGCCCGCCATAACGGCGGCCTCTCCCCCGCCGCCGTCGTGCGGATCTGGCGGGAGCTGCTGGCTGGGACCACGGCACAGCAGCGGCCCATGCTGATCACGGTGTGCGAGCCGGAGGGCGGCCCCAGCCTATTGGCCGTCGCCCGCGAGCACTTCGGCGCATTGACGCCGGTCAGTGCCCGGCGGACCCCCGCGCAGGCGATCCGCGATGTCAGCAGCGGCGCCGCGACGGCGGCGGTGCTGCCGGTGCCGGCCGAGGGCGAGCCGCCCTCCGCCGCGTGGTGGACCGCGTTGCTGCCGCAGGACGACCCACGCATCCACGTCGTTGCCCGGCTGCCATTCTGGGCGCCGCGGCCCGAGGGTGCGCCACGCGGACAGGCCTTGGTGGTCAGCGCCGCGCCGCCCGATCCCAGCGGGCAGGACCGGTCGCTGCTGGGCCTCGAGGTTTCATTGGAAACCAGCCGCGCCAGGCTCTCCGCCGCCCTGGCCGCGGCAGGCCTGGCAGCCGGCCCGCTGATCCTGCGGCGCGACCCGGGCGCCCCCGTGGCGCACGCGCTGGCCGACGTTGCCGGCTTCCTGGCCGATGCCGACCCGCGCCTGCAGGCTTTACGATCGGTGCTGCGCTCCCCGGTGGTGCTCGGCGCCTATGCCATTCCCGTGGGAGACCTTGGATGAGTGTGCGCCCACGCCCGGAGATCATGCAGATCTCGGCCTATGTCGGCGGCGAGAGCACGGTGGCCGGGCAGAACCGCACGGTGAAGCTGTCGTCCAACGAAGGCGCCTTCGGTACGCCCCCCGGGGCCCAGGCGGCCTTCGCCGCTGCTGGGGCGGAGGGCTTCCGCTACCCCGATAGCGGAGCGGCCGGCCTGCGCCGGGCCATTGGTGCGCGGTTTGGGCTAGACCCCGAGCGGATCGTCTGCGGTGCCGGGTCGGACGAGCTGCTGTATTTGCTCGCGTTGGCTTATGGCGGCGCGGGCACGGAAATCATCATGTCGCAGTACGGCTTCAGCATCTACGAGATTGCCGGCGTGTTCGCCGGCAGCCGCGTGATCAAGGCGCCGGAGCGCGACCTCACGGCCGACGTGGACGCCTTGCTGGCCGCGGTCTCGCCCGGCACGCGGCTGCTGTTTTTGGCCAATCCCAACAACCCAACCGGAACCTTGCTTCCTCAGGCCGAGGTGGAGCGCCTGCGCGCCGGGCTGCCTCCGGATGTGCTGCTGGTGCTAGACGCCGCCTATGCCGAATACGTCGAGAACCCGGCCTACGATGCCGGCGCCCGCCTCGTCGATGCGGGCGACAACACGGTTATGACCCGCACCTTCAGCAAAATCTTCGGCCTGGGCGGGGCGCGGGTGGGCTGGTGCTACGCGCCGCCGCCCGTCGTCGACGTGCTGAACCGGATACGCAGCCCGTTCAACGTGAACCTGGCCGGCCAGGCCGCCGCCGTCGCCGCACTGGCCGAACCCGGCTGGGTGGAAGCGGGGCAGCGGCACAACCGCAAATACCGCGCATGGCTGACGGAGGAACTGGAACGGGCCGGCATCCCGGTCCGCCCGAGCGCCGGCAACTTCGTGCTGGCGGATTTCGGCTCGCCCGAGGGCGCCGTGGCGGCCGACGCCGCGCTGAGAGCGCGCGGGGTGATCGTGCGCGGCATGGCCGGGTACGGGCTGGCCCGCTTCCTGCGGATTACGATCGGCGCTGCCGAGGAGTGTGCCCTCGTGGCCGAGGCGCTCAGTGCGTTCATGGCGGCGAACGCTGTCGATGCCTGAACCCTTGTTCCGGCGGCTGGCGCTGATTGGCGTCGGGCTGATCGGCAGTTCCGTGGCCCGCATTGCCATGGAAAGCCACGCGCTCGCCGCCGAGGTGGTGGTCAACGCGCGCACGCAGCGCACGATGGACCGGGTAATGGAGCTGGGCATCGCCGACCGCATCGAGGCCGAAGCCGCCGCGGCAGTGCAGGGTGCGGATTGCGTGATGCTGTGCGCGCCGGTGGGCGCCTACGCCGGGCTGGCCGCCGCGATCGCGCCGCATCTGTCGGCCGGCGCCATCCTGACGGACGTCGGCAGCACGAAGGTTTCGGTCATCCGCGACGTGGGGCCGCTGGTGCCGGCCGGGGTGCATTTCGTGCCCGCGCATCCCTTGGCGGGCACCGAGCATTCCGGGCCAGATGCCGGCTTCACGACCCTGTTCCAGGGCCGCTGGTGCCTGCTGACACCCCCGCCGGGGACCGATCCTGCCGCCGTGGAGCGCATCGCCGAGCTATGGCGCCGCTGTGGCAGCATGGTGGAGGTCATGGAGCCAGGCCACCATGACCGCGTGCTGGCCATCGTCAGCCACCTGCCGCACTTGCTGGCGTTCACCATCTGCGGCACGGCGGACGATCTCGCCATCGAGGGCAGCGAGGACGCGAGCCGCTCCGAGGTTCTGAAGTTCGCCGCGACGGGGTTTCGCGATTTCACGCGCATCGCCGCCAGCGATCCGGTGATGTGGCGTGACATATTTCTCAACAACCGCGATGCCCTGCTCGAGATGCTGGCGCGCTTCATCGAGGATGCCCAGGCGATGGCCCGTGCGGTCCGCTGGGGGGACGGCGCCTATATCGAGGACAAGATCGAGCGGGGCCGGGGCATCCGGCGCGGGCTGATCGAGCTGAAGCAGGCATGATGCTGCAAGCGCTCTGGGATTGGCGCCGCCAGGTCGCGGCGCTGTATGCGGCCGTGCGCGCGGAGCCGGATGCCGAACTGGCCTGGCGGTATTGGCGGCGCACGCGGGACGCGCTGTACCGGACCCACCCGCAAACGCCGATCGATCCGCAGCCGCTCGCCGGGTTCGAGGGTCTGCCCTTCTTCCCCTACGACAAGGCGCTCCGTTTCCTGGTGCACCTGGACTTGCTGACCGATCAGACCGAGGAGCGCTTCACGGCAGGAGCCGACGGCGAGATACGGATGCGTCCGTTTGCCCGCACCGCGGGGCTGCGGGAGACGCTCGGCGCGGAGCTGACGCTGTATTGGCTGCTGGGATATTGCGGCGGCGTGTTCCTGCCCTTCTCCGACGCAACCAGCGGGCGCGAGACCTACGGTGCCGGGCGTTATCTGCTCGACACGATCAAGAGCGCCGATCTCGGAAGCGCCGGGGATGGGCGGACGGTGCTGGACTTCAACTTCGCCTACAACCCGTCCTGCGCCTATTCGCCACGCTGGGTCTGTCCGCTCGCGCCGGCCGCCAACCGGCTGCCGCGCCCGGTGCGAGCCGGCGAGAAAACGCCGGCATAGGGGCACGCTCCTTGCCGCGGCGGCTGGGTTGACCGATTATTTCAGGAACGGACAGGAGACGTCGATGGCGGCGAAAGTAGAATCGACAGGGAACAACACCAAGGAGATCAAGGCGGCGCTGAAGGAGCTCGACGGCGAGCTTGGCGACATCGACAAGGCCCTCAGCGGCATCAAGAAGGCCAAGGCGCAGATCGAGAAGAACCCGGACGAATGCGCCGGCCCTGCCAAGGAGCTGATCGGGCTTCTCACCGGCCTGGTGAGCGCGACCAAGGACCTCGGCGGCGTGGCAAAGACGCTCGCCAAGGCGGTCGGCAAGTAGCGCCTCAGCTGTTCGGCCCGCGGTCCATGCTGACTGGCTGCCAGCGCTTGAGGCTGGATTGCGCCAGGATGGCCGGATTGACGCAACTCATCGGCCACTTGCCCTGAGCGGCCAAGGCCAGTTCCTGGCCGACGCGCCGCTTGCGCGCCGGGTCGAACCGCGCCGAGGCGGAGGCGACGTGCGAGGATAGGGTCACGTTGGTCATTGACAGCAGCGGGTTGTTATGGCCCGGCGGCTCCTGCTCCAGCACGTCCAGCGCGGCGTGCGCGATCCAGCCTTCCTGCAAGGCGCGGATCAGGCCGGCCTCTTCGACCGTCGAGCCGCGCCCGGTGTTGATGAAGATCGCCCCCGGCTTCATGCGCCGGAAATGCGCCTCGGTCAGCATGCCGCCCGCCTCCGGCGTGCCCGGCGCATGCATGGAGACGAAATCCGATTGGGACAGCACCTCGTCCAAGCTGGCCGGTACCACCTCATAAGGCGGCATCAAGGTCTCCTTGACGAACGGGTCGTAGGCCAGCATGCGCAGGCCGAACGGCTTCGCGCGCACCGCGACCGCGCGCGGGATATGGCCGAAGGCGATGAACCCCAGGGTTAGCCCCATCAGGCGGGGGTATTGGTACAGCGCCGGGCGCCCTTCCCTCCACCGGCCGTCGCGAACCATGCGGTCCTGCTCCACCACCCGGCGATGCCCGGACAGCAGCAAGGTCATCGCGTGGTCGGCGACCTCCTCGATGAAGGTGTCGGGGCAGTTGGTGACCGGCAGGCCCCGCGCCGTGGCCGCGGCCACGTCCACCTGGTCGACGCCCACGCTGCCGAGAGCGATCAGCTTGCAGCGCGGCAGGGCGTCGATGACCGCCTTGCTGATCCGCGTGCCGCGCCCATACAGCGCATCGGCGTCGCGCGCGGCGGCGATGAAGCCCGCCTCGTCCGCGGGCGCCTCAATGATCTCGGCGCCGAGAGGGCGAAGCGCCTCCATCTCGAACGCGTAATCGGCCGGGCTGGGGCCCGCGGCGGTAAAGACCTTGAAGCCGGCCATGGTTGGGCGCTCCCCTCGTTGTTGCCGACATGAAGCCAGCATGCGGCCGTAGAGGCAACGGCAGGCGCGCTAGCCAGCACTTTTAGGGTGCGCACGCGACCAGGCGGCGGCAAGGCCGGCCTGGTCCACGCTGGTGTAGCGTTGCGTCGTGGACAGGCTTGCATGGCCCAGCAGTTCTTGGATCGAGCGCAGGTCGGCGCCGCCGGCCAGCAGGTGGGTGGCGAAGCTGTGGCGCAGCGCGTGTGGGGTGGCGTGGTCGGGCAAGCCGCTCTGCGTTCGGTACTTCCGCATCGTGCGCTGGGCCACGCCGGGGTTGAGGCGCCCGCCTTTGGCGCCGATGAACAGCGGCGCCGCCGAGCCCGGCGCGGGGTGCAGGCGGAGCCAGGCGGCGAGTGTCTCTCGCACGATGGGCAGCAAGGGGACCAGCCGCTGCTTCTGCCCCTTGCCGGTCACGCGCAGGGCCGCGGCCGCTGGGTTGAGGTCGCCGATGTCGAGGGCCAGCGCCTCGGCGATGCGCAGGCCGGCCCCATACAGCAGGGTGAACAGCGCTGCGTCGCGTGCTTGCCAAGCGGGATCGTCGGCCTGTTCGGGCAACGCCTCCACCAAGGCGACGGCCTGCGCCGGGGTGAGCGCGCGGGGCACCGGCGCACGAGCGCGGGGCGTGCCCAGAAGGTTGGGCGCCGGGTTGGAGACCCCGTGCCGCCGGGCGAGATAGCGGAACAGGCTGCGCACGGCCGATAGATGGCGGGCCCGGGTGGCGTTCACCGTGCCGGTCCCGGCTTCGCTGGCGAGCCAGGCCCGCAGGTCGGCCTGGCTGAGCCGGGCCAGGTCGGCCAAGGTCGGTTCCTGGCCGAGATGCCGGGTGAGGAACGCAAGGAAGCCCTTGATGTCGTGGGAATAGGCTTCGACCGTGAGTGCCGAGGCCGATCGCTCGCGCGCCAGCCAGTCCAGGAAGAGCGCAGCAGCCTCGCCCCCGGTCATGCCCGCTCCAGCGCCGCCGCGGCCGCCTGCCCCAGGAAGGCGAGCGTTTGGGTGCCGGCGCCGTCGAGGCCGCTGCCGTCGCGGCATCCCAAGGCCAACAAGGCCGGGGCCTGCCGCAAAGGCACGCGCACCAGGGCTTCCTGCCGGACCAACGGCGCCGCCTCGCCGTGCAGCAACGGGCTGCGCGTCGCGTCGCGCACCAGCGCATCCCGCTGCCCCAGCGTGGCCGCCACGGTGCCGGGCGGAACCGCGACGGCGCCGCCCAGCTCGGCTTCGGCGCAGAGCCGAACGCTGTCCAGCCGCAGCAGGCCCGGCAGGTCGTTGTGCAGGCACCACAGCGCATCCGTCGCCCGCATCATCGCCACCACGGCGTCCTGCACCCGCTGGGCGAAGCCGTCCGCCGCCCGGCGGCCAGCCGCGGCGCCGGTGCCGTGCCGCCGCGCCTGCTCCAGCATCGCCGCCATATGGTCGGCCAAGGCCTCGCCATGCAGCCGGCGGGGCGGGTCCAGCACCGCATACAACTCCGGATTCGCCGAGAGCCAGCCGGGATGCGCGCGCAGGAACGCCGTGACGAACGGACCGCCGTCCTGCGTCTCGGCCTCCCGTTGCAATCGCGCCTGCGCTGCTTCATCTAGGACTATGGTCTCTCTCCGCTCAGGACGGCCCGATTTTGGCCCCGACTTTAGCTAAGCCGAGCCTACAGGGTGATGCCCTGGCCCGGAAGCGTGTTCCCGTGCTCCTGCCCCGCCCGTTCCGGGGTCCGTTCGACTATGCCGTGGCGGCCGGGCAGGACCCGCAGCCCGGCGACGTCGTGCTCGTGCCGCTCAACCGGCGGGAGGAGGTGGGCGTGGTCTGGGATGGCGGCCCCGACGCGGCGGTGGCGGATGCGAAGCTGAAACCGGTCACGGCCGTGCTCGACGTGGTTCCCCTGCCCTCCGCGCTGCGGCGCTTCATCGACTGGGTGGCGTCGTACACCCTGGCGTTGCCCGGGGACGTGCTGGCCATGGCCTTGCGGGTGAACGCGCTGAACCCGGACACGCCTTCGCCCGGCTGGCGGCTGACCGGGGCGGCGGGCGCCCGCACGACCGAACCGCGCGCCAGGGTCGCGGCCGTGCTGGCGGACGGTGCGCCGCGCAGCACGGCGGAGCTGGCGCGCGCGGCAGGGGTGGGCGCCGGCGTGGTGCGTGGCATGGCGCAGGTGGGGTTGCTCGCCCCCGTGGCCTTGCCGATCCGCCCGCCCTTCGCCATCCCCGACCCGGCCCATGCCGGCCCCGTTCTCTCCGCCGCGCAGGCCCAGGCGGGCGGGGCATTGCGCGCGGCCGTGGCCGATCGGGCGTTCAGCGTGACCCTGCTGGACGGCGTGACCGGCTCGGGCAAGACCGAGGTTTACCTGGAGGCGGTCGCGGAGTGCCTGGCCCAGGGGCGGCAGGCCCTCGTGCTGCTGCCGGAAATCGCCCTCTCGTCGCAGTGGCTGGAGCGGTTCGTGCAGCGGTTCGGAGTGGCGCCGGCCGTGTGGCATTCGGATTTGGCCTCTCGCACACGCCGGCTCACTTGGCGCGCGGTGGCCGAGGGGGGCGCCGCCGTGGTGGTCGGCGCGCGCTCGGCCTTGTTCCTGCCGTTTCCGGACCTGGGCCTGATCGTGGTGGACGAGGAGCACGAGACCGCCTTCAAGCAAGAGGACGGCGTGGTGTACCATGCCCGCGACATGGCGGTGGTCCGAGCGCGGCTTGGGGCGGCGCCGGCCGTGCTGGTGTCTGCCACGCCTAGCCTGGAAACCTTGGCGAACGTCGAGACCGGGCGGTATCGGCGGATGACGCTCGATGCGCGGCATGGCGGCGCCAGCCTGCCGCTGGTGGCGGCGGTGGACCTGCGCGACGCGCCGCCGGAGCGGGGCCGTTTCCTTTCCCCGGCATTGATCGCGGCCGTGCACGAGACCTTGGCGCGCGGCGAGCAGGCGATGCTGTTCCTCAACCGCCGCGGCTACGCGCCGCTGACGCTGTGCCGCCATTGCGGGCATCGGATGCAGTGCCCGAACTGCACCGCCTGGCTGGTCGAGCACCGGGCCCGGCGCGCGCTGACCTGCCATCATTGCGGCCATGCCGAGCCGATCCCGCCCACCTGCCCGAGCTGCGCCGCCGAGAACAGCCTGGTGCCGATCGGGCCTGGGGTGGAGCGCATCACCGAGGAGGCGGAGGCGGTGTTTCCGGACGCCCGTCGCCTGGTGATGGCGAGCGACACCATGCCGGGGCCGCACGCCGCGGCCGACGCCGCGCAGCGGATTGCCGCCCGCGAGGTGGACCTGATCATCGGTACCCAGATCGTGGCCAAGGGCTGGCATTTCCCGCATCTGACCTTGGTGGGCGTGGTGGACGCCGACCTTGGCCTGGCCGGCGGCGACCTGCGTGCGGCGGAGCGGACGGTGCAACTACTGCATCAGGTCGCGGGCCGGGCTGGGCGGGCGGAGGCTCCCGGCCGGGTGCTGCTGCAGACGTTCAGCCCCGAGCATCCGGTGATGCAGGCCCTGGTTCGGGGCGACTTGGCCGAGTTCATGGCGACCGAGGCCGAGAGCCGCAAGCCCGGCCATTGGCCGCCCTATGGACGGCTCGCCGCCCTGATCGTCAGCGCCGACACGGCACAGGCCGCCGACGAGCTGGCGCGCGACCTGGGGAACGCTGCGCCGCGAGGCCGGGGCGTGGTCGTTCTTGGCCCCGCCCCGGCGCCCCTGGCGATCCTGCGCGGCCGGCACCGGAGGCGGCTGCTGCTGAAGACGCGGCGCGACGTGGCGGTGCAGCCGCTGCTGCGGCAGTGGCTCGGCAAGGTCCGGGCACCGGGGACGGCGCGGGTGGATGTGGACGTGGACCCGGTGTCGTTCCTGTAGGCGGGGCGTTTAGGGCAGGAACGCCCCGCCGTTCGGGTGCAAAGTCTGCCCCGTCATGTAGCGGGACTGCGGGCCGCAGAGGAACCGCACGGCCGACGCCACCTCCTCCGGCCGGCCGCGGCGGCCCACGAGCGTTCTGTGCGACTGCATCGCGGACGGCCCGGTGGTCGAGCTGCCGCGTACCGTGTCGATCAGGCCGGGGACGACCAGGTTGACGGTGATGTTGTCAGCGGCCAGGTCGTGCGCCAGCGCGCGGGTCAGCCCCACCAGGCCGGCCTTGGCCGTGACTACGTGGGCGCGGCGGGGAGAGCCGGTATGGGCCGACATGCCGCCGATGTTGACGATGCACGCCTGCGAGGAGGCGCGCAGGAATGGAAGCGCCGCCCGGCTGCAGAGGTAGGCGCCGTCCAAGGTAACGGCCAGCACCTCCCGCCATTCGGCGAAGCCCAGTTCGGCGAACTCCGTCTCGCGGCGGATGGCGGCGTTGTTGACCAGGATGTCGATGGCCCCGAAGCGCCTTGCGGCGGCGCGCATCAGCCCGGCCGTGGCGGTTTCGTCCCTCACGTCCGCCAGATAGGAAAAGGCCTCGCCGCCGGCTGCGCGGATCGCTTCGGCGGTGGCCTTGGCCGCTGGGCCGGAGGTGCGGGCGCTAACCACCACGCGTGCCCCGCCGCGGGCGAGGTCGAGCGCGATGGCCCGGCCGATATTGGCCGCGGCCCCGGTCACCACCGCCACCCGGCCTTCCAGCTCCATCATGCCCGGAACTCCTGCAGGCCAGCGAGAGAGGATTGTTGGAACAGCCCCGCCAGGGCGTCGTGCAGGCGCCCGGCTTGCGCCGTGGTGCAGCCGCCGTAGCCGAGGTTGTCCATGAACTTGGCTTCCAGCTCCGCCGGAGGAAGCGGGTCGCGGGCGCCGCCGCGCATGTGGGGTTGCCGCAACTCGTGCACGGCGCCGTCGCGCAGCGTGGCGCGGAGGTGGCCGGTGAAGTTGGCCGGGTATTCGTTGGCGGGGTCGATCACGAAGGCGATCTTGGCGGCCAAGGCAAGCACCGCCGGGTCGGCGATACGCGCCTCGGTGAATTGCTGGAACCCGGCGCGGCCGTCCAGGAAACCGACTGCCATACAGAAAGGCGTGCTGAACTTTGCGGCATAGGGCGTGGCCGGGCGATGCTTGGCGGCCAGCGGCTCCCACAGGCGATGGACGGTGCCTTCGCCCACCTCGCAGACGATGCTCTCGATCGCCTCCACCGCCACGCCGCGGTGGGCCAGCGCCACGGCGCAATCGATGAACGGCTGGGTCATGGTGCCGCAGGCGTAGGGTTTGAAGGCGATCGCCGTCATGTGCCAGCGCTGGCCGAGGCCGTCCAGCAAGGCGGCGAAGTCTGGTTTCCGGGACGGCGCGAAGGCTTGGAAGAAGCCGTGGCTGCCTTCCAGCACCGTGCGCGGCCCGAGGAAGCCGCCGGCCGCCAGCCCGGCGGCGCGCATGCCGCCCTGCGCCGCCCAACCCGCGTGCATGCGCTTGGTCCAGGTGCCCTCGGCGAGGTACTCGATGATGCCCGAGGCGGTGCTGCCGGCGATGCCAAGGGCGGAGACGGCCTGCTCCGGGGACAGGCGCATGGCAGCCGCGACGCCGCCGGCAGCCGCCAGGGCGCCCAGCACCGCGGTCGGGTGGAAGCCCGCCTTGTGGATCGCCTTGGGCGTGACGAGGCCCAACCGGCACATCAGTTCGCACCCGATGACGATACCGCGCAGCAACGCCTCGCCGCCCAGGCCGGCGCGTTCGGCGGCCGCCATGACGGCGGGGATCACCACGGCCCCGGAGTGCACGGGGCCACCCTCGAACGTGTCGTCGAAGTCTTCGCCATGCGCCGCCGTGCCATTCAGCAGGGCGGCATCGGTTGCGGTGAAGCCGCCTTCATGGCCGAGCGCGGTGCATGGGCCCGGCTCCGCAGTGGCTCGGACCGCTTGCACGTAGGACTGGCGCCGGGCCGCGACCGCCAGGCCAGCGACGTCCAGCAACAGGGCATGCGCCATGGCGGCGCAGGCGGGCGGGATGGGGCCGGGGTCGGCGATCCAGGCGCCAAGCTGCTCTGCAGGTGTCATGCTGATTGACCAATCATCAAAGGGTCGGGCGCCCGTGCGCGGCAATGGCCGCGCGTCAGACTCCGAATACCTCGGAGTAGCGCTTCTTGAGCTCTTCGGCCGCCTTTTCCAGCGCGATCGCGTCCGTTCGCAGCAGCTTGATGTCGGCGAGCTTCTGATGTGCGGCCTTTTCCTTTATCCCGGGATGGAAGGAGCGGAGGTTGCCCACGTCCACCGCGAGTTGCTGGCATTCGAGGGAGAACAGGTAGTTGGCGAACAGCCGGGCCGCGTTGGGGTGGGCGGCACGCTCGAGCACGCACGCTTGGCCGGACAGGATCGGCGTCCCCTCGACGGCATAGACGGGCGCGATCGGCTGGCCCTCGTCTTGCATGTTCAGCACCACGTATTCCGAGCCGTCGGCCTGCACGGGGCGCTCGCCCACGGCGACCTTCTTGGGCGGCTCGGCCGCGGACTGCACCTGCATGATGCGCTGCTTGGCCAACTTCTCCATGTAGTCCCAGCCCATGGCCTGGACGGTGGCATAGGTGCTGGTCAGGATGGACCCGCTGTAGCTGGGGTGCGCCTTGACCATCCGCATGCGCCAGCGCGGGTTCAGCAGGTCGGCAAAGCCGCGTGGCGCGTCCTCGGCCTTCACCTGGCGGGTGTTGTAGGCGATCACGCTCATGGAGGCGCGGAAGCTGGCGAAGCGGCCGTCGGGGTCGCGCTCCTCCACGGGCCAGCGCGGCACGTCCTGCGGCACGTATGCGGCGAGCATGCCGGCACGCTTCCAGTGGACGAAGGTGCCCATGTCGCTGCTCTCCACCACGTCAGCGGCGTAGATCTGGCTGCTGTATTCCTGGGTGACGCGTTGCAGGATGCGCTCGGCCCCGGTGCGCTCGAGCTGCACGCGGATGCGGGGATAGGCCTTGTTGAACCCCGCGATGATCCGCTCGCACACCGACAGCTCGATGCTGCTGTGGAACACGACGGCGCCCTCGCGCTCCGCCGCCGCGACAAGTTCGGGCGTCACGGTCGAAGCGGGCGGGGCGGGTTGGCCCGAGGCCCGGATGGAGGGCAGCAGTACTGCGGCGCCAAGGAGTGCCGCGCGGCGGCCGAGTCGAGGCATGTCCGTTCTCCCGTATTTTACCCACCATAACGGGGCGGTGCGGCAGGATGTCAACACGCTGGCGTCCAGGCGTCTTGGGGTGGTTCAAAGCAACCGACGGGGGAAACGATGCTAGCATTTGGGCTGGCTGCGGCCGTGCTGGGCTACTCCCGCGCGTAGCGAACGCCCCGGGCCCGGCCGCCATTGACGAGCAGGCCGGTCACGGCGCCGTCGCCCCGCCGGGTCACGCGGACGTCGAGCCAGGCGGGCCAGAGCGTGCCGGGCACGTGGACGCGGATGACGTCGCCTTGGATCGGCTCCACCGGCCAGGGCTGGCCAACTGCTGCCGGGCCGCGCGCGACGACGTGGTGGGCGCCGGCGGCGTCGGCCGTGACGGTCCAGGTCGCGTCCATCTCGGGGCTTCGATAGGCGCCTGGGAGGCCCTCCGGCATGGCGGCGCCTGGCGCCACCCGGCCCCAAACGGATATGGCGCCGGCGTCCTGCTCCACTTCAACCGCGTCGGGCCCGGCGGCGCGCACCGCGAACACGCTGCTGCCGCGCGGCGTGGCCAGGCGGCCGTCGGCCAGCGGCTCGGCGGCGGCGGTCAGGCCGTTGCTGGCTAGGGTGGGCGCGCCGCTCTCGGGCACGGCGATATCCAGCGTGGCGGAGCCAGCCGGGTCGAGGTAGCGGCCGGCGAGGGTTTCGAGGGCGGCCCGCTCCGGCCAGGGGGGCACGGGATGGATGCCGGGACGCCCCTCCAGCATGAGGTCGAGCACCTGGTGGGCCAGCAGGTTGGGGTCCGCGGCGGCGCTGTTGCTGATGGCGATGACCGTGGCGTGCAGCGACGGCACGCGGAGGAATTCGGTGCGGTAGCCGGGCCACAGGCCGCCGTGGCTGACGGTGCGCAGCCCGCGATGGCCGCGCACGACCTGGCCGCTGGCGTAGCGGTTCTCGGCGCCGTTGGTGAATGGAACTTGCTGCGCCAGCGCCCCCGCCAGCCAGTCGCCGCCCACCCGGCCGGTGTCGAGGTTGCGGTCCCACAAGGCAAGGTCTTCCACGCAGGAGACGAGGCCGCCCTCGCCGTGCAGCGGAAAGGCATGCGGCGCCCGGGCCCAGGCCTCGCCCGCGCGCCGGTATCCGGTGGCGAGGTCCGGGACGGCCACATGCACGTCCGGCGTCATGAGGGTGCGTGTCATGCCGAGCGGGGCGAAGATGCGCTGTTCGAGGAAGGTCTCCAGCTTCTGGCCGGCGAGGCGCTCCACGATCAGGCCCAGCAGCAGGAAATTAGAGTTGCTGTACAGGAATCGCGTCCCCGGCGTGAAGTTGAGCGTGCGCTGCCGGGCGATGCCGTCCAGCAGGGCCTGCGCGGGGATGGGGGTGCCGAGGTCGGCGCCGCCCTGGCGCATGATCTCCAGCATGTCGCGCAGGCCGGAGGTGTTGTGCATGAGGTGCGCGACGGTGAGCGTGTGGCCGAAGTCGGTCAGTTCCGGGATGTAGGTCCGCGCATCGTCCTCGAGGTTCAGCCGGCCTTCATGGGCCAGCAGCAGGATGGCGGCGGTGGTGAACTGCTTGCTGACGCTGGCGATGCGGAACCGGGTGCCGGGCCCGATCGGCACGCGGTGCTCGACGCTGGCGAGGCCGGCGCTGCGGTGCAGGACCAGGGCACCATCCCGGACAACGCCGAGGGTCACGCCGGGGCCGGTCGTCCCAGCCCAGGGCGCCAGGAGCGCGTCGGCACGTCGTTCGAGCTGCATATGGTCGAGGTCGGGCAAAGGCTTCCGCTCCAAGCTTGCCGCACTCTGCTGCCCCGGCGGCGGGACGTCCATGCTCGCGGCGCCGCCAGCCGGAGAAGCCCGCCCTCCGATCCGAGGCCGCTGGAGAGTGCGGTTCCCAAATCACCTCTCGCCAGTTGCTAACCCGCCCCCCGTCGTGGCTAGTGTATGGCATTCGTTGCAGGAGCAGCTCATGCCCAGCCAGCATCCGGAGACCCTCGCGCTGCACGCCGGCTGGCGGCGCGACCCGGCCACCAACGCCGTCGCCGTGCCCATCTACCAGACCACCGCCTACCAGTTCAGCGACACGGCCCACGCCGCGCGCCTGTTCGGGCTGCAGGAGCTGGGCAACATCTACACCCGCATCATGAACCCCACGACCGACGTGCTGGAGAAGCGGCTGGCGGCCATCGAGGGCGGGGCCGCGGCGGTGGCGGTGGCGTCCGGCCAGGCGGCCAGCGCGCTCGCGGTGCAGAACCTGGCCCATGCCGGGGACAATATCGTGGCCAGCACCGACCTGTACGGCGGCACCTGGAACCTGTTCGCCAACACGTTTAAGGACATGGGCATCGAGACGCGGTTCGTGGACCCGGCCGACCCCGAGGCATTCGCCCGCGCGACCGACGCCCGCACCCGGGTGTATTACGCGGAGACGCTGCCCAATCCGAAGCTCGAGGTGTTCCCGATCGCCGAGGTGGCCGCCATCGGCCGCAAGCTGGGCATTCCGCTGATCATGGACAACACGGCAGCCCCCCTGCTGGTGCGGCCGTTCGACCATGGGGCTGCGGTGGTGATGCACTCCACAACCAAGTACATCGGCGGCCACGGCACCAGCATCGGCGGCATCATTATCGATGGCGGCAACTTCGACTGGGCGGCGCACCAGGCGCGGCAGCCCGCGATGCACCGGCCGGACCCGAGCTACCACGGCGCGGTGTGGGTGGAGGCGGCGAAGCCGCTCGGGCCCATCGCCTACATCCTGAAGCTGCGCGTGACCCTGCTGCGGGACCTCGGGCCGGCGACCAGCCCGTTCAACGCCTTCATGGCCCTGCAAGGCCTCGAAACCCTGCCGCTGCGGATGCGCGAGCATAGCCGAAACGCCGCGCTGGTGGCGGACTTCCTGGCCGCCCGGCCCGAGGTCGCGCGGGTGATCCACCCCGCGCACCACAAGGGCGTGGCAGCCCAGCGCACCGCGGCCTACCTCAAGCGCGGCCATGGCGGGTTGCTGGGTTTTGAATTGCGCGGCGGCGCGGAGGCCGGGCGCGCCTTCATCGACCGGCTCGAAATGGTCTATCACGTCGCCAATATCGGCGACACGCGCACCCTGGCCATCCACCCGGCCAGCACCACGCACAGCCAGTTGGCGGCCGAGGAGCAGATGGCGACGGGGGTCAGCCCCGGCTATGTGCGGCTTTCGGTCGGCATCGAGCATATCGACGACATCCTGGCCGATTTGGGGCAGGCGCTCGACGGCGCCCAGGTCCAGAAGGCCGCTTGAGGAGATGAGCATGACCCTGACCCGCCGGGCCGCCCTGGCCGCCGCCGCCGTGCTGCCGTTTGCCCCTGCCCTGGCCGCCGAACCCGTGGTGCTGGGCGTCAGCGGCCCGCTCACCGGGCCGAACGCGCAGTATGGGGCGCAATGGAAGCAGGGGTTCGACCTGGCGCTGGAACAGGTCGGCGGCATGGTGGGCGCGCAGAAGCGGCCGCTGGCCTACCAGTTCGAGGACAGCCAGTCCGATCCGCGCCAGGCGGTCGCCATCGCCCAGAAGTTTGTCGGTGACCCGCGGATCGTCATGGAGCTGGGCGACTTCTCCAGCCCGGCCAGCATGGCGGCGTCGCCGATCTACCAGCGTGCGGGCCTCGTGCAATTCGGCTTCACCAACTCGCACCCGGACTTCACCAAGGGCGGCGACTTCATGTGGAGCAACTCGCTCAGCCAGTCGGACGAGCAGCCGAAGCTGGCCGAACTGCTCAAGCAGCTCGGCATCAAGCGGCCGGCGATCATCCACCTCAACACCGATTGGGGCCGCACCAGCCGCGACATCCTGGTCAGCAGCGCCAAGGCCGACGGGCTGGAGCTGGCGGCGGTCGAGGGGTTCCTGCCCGACGAGAAGGACTTCCGCCCCACCCTGGTGCGGGTGCGCGACACCAACCCGGACGGCATCGCGCTGATCGCCTACTACTCCGACGCTGCGCTGATCGCCCGCCAGGTGCGACAGCAGGGGCTGCGCGTGCCGTTGGTCGGCGTGAGTTCCGTGTACTCGCCCAAGCTGATCGAGCTGGGGGGCGATGCGGTGGAGGGCATGTTCACGCAGTCGGCGTTCAGCCCGGACGATCCGCGGCCGGAGGTGCGGGCCTTCGTGGGCCGGTTCCAGGCGAAGTACGGGCGGGAGCCCGACTATTTCAACGTGGCCGCCTACGACACGATGATCATGGCGCACAAGCTGATCGGCGAGGTCGGGCCGGACCGCAAGGCGATCCAGGCCGGGCTGGCGAAGGTGAGCTACCCGAGCGTGGTGTTCGGGACGGCGAGCTTCGATACCGGCACGCGCCGGGTGAACCGCCCGGCCTATGTGCGGCTGCTGGTGCGCGGCGGCAAGTTCGTGGTGTGGGACGGACAGTCGCGCGCCTAGCCGTTCCAGGATGAGCTGGTCGTCCGCATTCGATTACGCCGTCAATGGGCTGATCGTCGGCAACATCTACGCGCTGCTTGCGGTGGGGCTGGCGCTGATCTTTGGCGTGAGCCACTTGATCAACTTCGCCCATGGCTCCGTCTATACGGTCGGCGCCTATATCGGATGGGCGTCCATCACATACCTGCACACGCCGCTGCCGCTGACCATGCTGCTGGTGGTCGTGGGCTGCGGCTTGCTGGGCGTCGCCATCGAGCGGATCGGGCTGCGGCCGCTGGCCGGGGCCGCGCGGATCGCGCCGCTGCTGGCGACCATCGGCATCGGGCTGGTGCTGGACCAACTGGTTCAACTGGTGGCCAGCCCCGACCCGCGGGCGGTGCCGGCGCAGGTGCCGGAGTGGCGGCTGCAGATCGGCGGCGGCACCATCGGGGCGCTCGACCTGCTGATTGCCGCCATCGGGCTCGGCAGCGCGGTGGTGTTGTTCGGCTTCCTGCGGTTCACCCGGCTCGGCTGGGCGGTGCGTGCGACCGCGCAGGATCGCGACGCGGCCAAGCAGATGGGCGTCGATGTGGATGCGGTGAACCGCACGGTGTTCGCCATCGCCAGCGCGCTCGGCGGCCTGTCGGGGCTGCTGGTAGGCATGTACTACAACCACATCGACCCCGGGATGAGCTTCCAGGCGACGCTCAAGGGCGTGGTGGCGCAGGTGCTCGGCGGCATGGGCAACATTCCGGGCGCCATCGCGGGCAGCCTGCTGCTGGGGCTGACGGAGAGTTTCGGCGTCGCCTTCTTCGGCTCCAGCTATCGCAACCTGTTCGCCTTCGTGCTGCTGTTGCTGGTGCTCGTGCTGCGGCCGGATGGGCTGTTCAGCCGTGGCAAGTCGGCGCCGCCGGAGCCGCTGACCGGCACCTTCGTGGCCCCGAGCCGGCCGGTGCGCCTGCCCGGGTGGACCATTCCCGCCGTCGCGGCGGGGCTGGCCGTGTTGCCGCTGGTGGTCGCGCCCTACCTGCTGCAAACGCTGACCAACGCCTGGCTGTATGCGCTGTTGGCGCTGAGCCTGACCTTGGTTGCGGGCACCGTGGGCCAGGTGTCGCTCGGGCAAGCCGCGCTGCTGGCGATCGGGGCGTACGCCTCCGCCTTGTTGGCATTGGACACGGGGGCGCCGGTGCTGCTGGCCGTGCTGCTGGCCGGGGTGACCACGGCGGCGCTCGGCACCTTGCTCATGGCGCCGACGTTCCGGCTGCGTGGGCACTATCTAACGATCGCCACCTTGGGCCTGGGCGAGATCGTGGGGCTGGTGATCCTGAATTGGGAGAGCCTGACGCGCGGCCCGATCGGCGTGTTCGGCATTCCGCCTCTGGCCGCCGGGCCAGTGCCGCTGGATGGAGTGCGGCAGACCTATTGGGTGTCGCTTGCCGTGCTGACCGGGGCGGCGATGTTGCAGCAGCGGCTGCTGGGTTCGCATCTCGGCCGGACCTGGCGGGCGATCCGCGAGGACGACGTGGCGGCGCGCGCCTCGGGCATCGCGTTGCAGCGCTACAAGGGGCTGGCGTTTGCGGTGGCCGGCTTCGTCGCGGGCGTGTCGGGCGCGCTGACGGCGCACATGTATTCGTATATCAACCATGAGACCTTCACGCCGCAAATCTCGGTGCTGGCGCTGACGATGGTGATCCTGGGCGGGCTGGGGAACGTGCCCGGCGCGATATTGGGCGCGGTGGCCCTGATCGGCTTGCCGGAGCTGTTCCGCGCGACGGCGGAGTATCGCGTGCTGATCTACGGCATTACCTTGCTGCTGCTGATCCGCTTCCGCCCGCAAGGCGTGCTGGGGACGGTTTGATGTTGTTTTCGTGCTAGCGGTCCGCGCCGTCATCCGGCGCTTCGGGGGTCTCGTCGCCGTGGACGGGATCGACCTCGACGTGGCCCGGGGCGAGCTGGTCAGCGTGATCGGCCCGAATGGCGCGGGAAAGACGACGCTGTTCAACCTCATCGCTGGGCAGGACCGGCCGGATGCTGGCCAGGTGCTGCTGGAGGGGCGGGACGCGACGGGCGCCTCTCCGGAGCGGATGGCCGGGCTGGGCCTTGCGCGTACGTTCCAGCATGGACGGGTGTTCGCCAACCTCAGCGTGATGGATAACGTGCTGGTCGGCGCCCATACGCGGCTGCGCAGCGCGAGCCGCGTTCGTTTTGCCGGGCCGTTGATCGAATTGGCCAATGGCCTGCTGCGGGCCGGGCGGCGCGAGGATGCGGGGCTGCGGGACGAGGCGCTGCAGGTCATGGCCCGGTTCGGCGACCGGCTGCTGCCGCGGGCGGAGCAGCCGGCGTTCAGCTTGTCGTATGCGAATCGCCGCCGGGTCGAGATCGCGCGGGCCTTGATGCTGCGGCCTCGCCTGCTGCTGCTGGATGAGCCGACGGCGGGCATGAACCAGACGGAGACGGCCGAGATGCTCGGCATCGTGCGGGACCTGAAGGCGACCGGGCTGACCATCCTGCTGATCGAGCACAAGCTGGACATGGTGATGCAGCTCAGCGACCGCGTTGTGGTGCTGGACGACGGCAAGCGCATCGCCGACGGCGTGCCCGCCGCCGTGCGGAGCGATCCCCGGGTGATCGAGGCCTATCTCGGCGCCAGCGCGGTTGGCCGCGCCGCATGACGCCGCTGCTGCGACTAGGGGGGGTCAACACGTTCTACGGCCCGTCGCAGGTGCATTTCGACTTGAGCTTGCAGGTCGAGGCCGGGCAGATCGTCTGCCTGCTGGGCGGCAACGCCAGCGGCAAATCGACCACGATGAAGGTGATCCTCGGCCTGTTGCGGCCGCGCAGCGGCGTGGTCGTTCTCGATGGCGCCGACATCACCGGGTTGCCCACGCCGGCCATCATCGCCCGCGGCGTGGGCTCGGTGCCCGAGGCGAGGCGGCTGTTCGGCGCCATGACGGTGCGCGAGAACCTGCGCATGGGCGCCTATCTGCGCCGCGACCGCGCGGCCATCGAGCAGGACCTCGAGCGTGTGCTGACCTTGTTTCCCCGGGTGCGGCAGCGCCTGGCGCAGCGTGCGGGCACCTTGTCGGGCGGCGAGCAGCAGATGGTGGCGATGGCCCGCGCCCTGATGGGCCGTCCCCGGCTGATCTGCATGGACGAGCCGACGATGGGCCTTTCGCCGCTCTATGTGGACCGCGTGCTGGAGCTGATCGCGGCCATCAACGCCGATGGCACGAGCATTTTCATGGTGGAGCAGAACGCCAGCCTGGCGCTCAGCATTGCCCATCACGGCTATGTGCTGCAGACCGGCCGCATCGTGCTCTCCGGCCCGGCGAAGGAGCTGCTGCACAACCCGGCCATCCAGGATGCCTACCTTGGCGGAGTGGAGGCAGGCTGACTTGCGTTTCGGTGCGCAACCACCCATTCTGCTGCCATGACCGAAAGATCCAGCCCGGCTAGATGCCGGGCGTGTATTTAGCGAACGAGGACGCCGGCCGCATCGCCTGATGCTGGACAGCATCGGGCGCACCGTTCCTCGTGCACGAGAGTGTCATGTCATCTTCCAGGGGCGCATCGCCCCTCAGCTACCGCCGGATCGGGTTGCCCGACCTTGGCGTGATCGGCGCGCTCGACCTTGGCCGGGTCGAGCGTTTCCTTGGGCCGCTCGCCGACATCCTGGCCGCGGTTCGCCGTGGCCCGGCGCACGCCATGCTCGGCATCGAGGCCGGGGGTGAGCTGATCGGCTTCTACGTCGTCCATCCCGATGCGCGCGACCGTTCGTGCTGGTGGCTGGGCTGGTTTGCGATCGATTGCCGGCAGCAAGGCCATGGCTACGGACGGGCGGCGATGGCGGCCATCATGGCGCGCCTGCGCGGGGTTGCGGGGTGCCGGCGGGTTCGCTTGCTGGTGGCGCCCGACAATGCGCCGGCGATGCGGCTGTATGGCCAGGCCGGGTTCCGCCGGGTCGGGCGCTCGCCGGCGACGGGGGAGGCGGTTATGGAGTGCGCGCCGCCCGTGCTGGCGCTTGCGGTCCTGGCGCTTGCGATCCTGGCGCTTGCGGTCCTGGCTCAGGCCACGCGGGCGCGGCCCTGGGCCATCCGGCTTCGGTCCGCGGTCCGGATGCTCGGCGCGTTCCACGGGCCGCCCGCTGCCGTGTGATGAGCCGGGCTAGGCCGCTCGTTCGCCGAGGCGGCCCGCCAGGTCTTGGATGAACTGCCAGGCGACCCGGCCGGAGCGGGCCCCGCGGGTGACGGACCACTCGACCGCTTGCGCGTGCAGGTCGTCGCGGGCGATCCGCAGCCCGAACTGGTCGGCATAGCTGTCGACCATGGCGAAGAAGGCGTCCTGGTCGCAGTTGTGGAAGCCGATCCATAGGCCGAAGCGGTCGGAGAGCGAGACCTTCTCCTCGGTGGCTTCGGACGGGTTGATGCTGGTTTGCCGCTCGTTCTCGATCATGTCGCGCGGCATCAGGTGGCGGCGGTTGCTGGTGGCATAGAACAGCACGTTGGCGGGCCGGCCCTCGATGCCGCCGTCGAGCACGGATTTGAGCGCCTTGTAGTCGGCGTCCTCGCGCTCGAAGCTGAGGTCGTCGCAGAGGATGAGGCAGCGGCGGCCGAGGCCGCGCAGCAGGTTCAGCAGCTCCGGCAACGAGCGGATGTCTTCGCGGTGGATCTCGATCAGGGCGAGGCGGCCGGGGTGCGCCAGGTTGGCGGCGGCGTGCGCGGCCTTGACCAGGCTGGACTTGCCCATGCCGCGGGCGCCCCAGAGCATGGCGTTGTTGGCCGGCAGCCCGGCGGCGAAGCGCAGCGTGTTGTCCAGCAGCAGGCGTTTCTGCCGCTCGATGCCGTGCAGCATGCCGATGGCCACGCGCGAGACTTCCGGCACCGGGGCGAGGCGGCCGGGACCGGGGTGCCACACGAAGGCGTCGGCGTCCGCGAGGTCGGGGCGTTCCGGCGGGGCCGGGGCGAGGCGTTCGAGCGCGGCGGCGATGCGGTTCAGCGTGTCGAGCAGTTGGGAATCCATCGTGGTCCTTGACGGGGCGGGGGGCCAAACTATGGTCCCGGCGCACCTTAAGGCAACCCAGGACCCCCATGCTGATCTCCCCCGCCTATGCCCAGGACGTTGCCGGCTTGCTCGGCGGCGCCACCCAGTTCCTGCCGCTGGTGTTGATATTCGGCGTTTTCTACTTCTTGCTGATCCGGCCGCAGCAGAGCCGGCAGAAGGAGATGAAGGCCATGCTGGCCGCCCTGCGCCGGGGCGACCGGGTGGTGACGGCGGGCGGCATCCTCGGCACGGTCCAGCGGGTGAAGGAGGGTTCCGACGAGGTGGAGGTGGACATCGCGCCGAACGTGCGGGTGCTGGTGATGCGGGACACCATCTCATCCGTGCTGAAGCCCGTGGTGGCGAACGACACGAAGTAGCTGCGTCCCGCCCCGGCGCGGCCGGGGCGGGATTGGAGCGGCCTATTTCAGCTTGCTGGCGGCGTATTCGTAGTTCGCCAGCTTGTCGAGCCAGTTGGCCACGTAATCTGGCCGGCGGTTGCGGAAGTCCAGGTAGTAGCTGTGCTCCCACACGTCGACGCCCAGCAGGGCCGTGCCGTCGCCGGTGGCGAGCGGGTTGCTGCCGTTCGGGGTCTTGGTGATTTTGAGCTTGCCGTCGGCGCCCTGCACCAGCCAGGCCCAGCCGGAGCCGAACTGCCCGACGGCGGCGGCCTTGAAGTCGTCCTTGAACTTTTGCACGCCGCCGAGGTCCGAGGTGATCTTGGCTTCGAGCGCGCCGGGCATGCCGCCGCCGGTGGGGGACATGTTTTCCCAGAACAGGATGTGGTTCCAATGCTGCCCGGCATTGTTGAACACCGGCGCCATGTCGGGCTTGCCGTGGGACAACGTCACGATCTCGTCCAGCGACTTGCCGGCGAGCTGCGGGTCTTTTTCAACGAAGCCGTTGAGGGCGGTGACATAGGCTTGGTGGTGCTTGTCGTGGTGCAGTTCCAGCGTTTCCTGGCACATCCCGCGCTCGGCCAGCGCGCTGTGGGAGTAGGGGAGGTTGGGCAGGGTGAAGGCCATGTGCGGCTCCTGTTCGAGTGGCGGCGCAGAGTGGTCGCGGGGGCCGGCCCCGGTCAAGCTTGGGCCGGTCAAGCTTGGGCTGGTCAAGCTTGGGCGGTACCGCCATGTGCGCGGGATGGCTGCTTTGTCCCGCGTGGGCGAGATCGTGCGCAGGCACGACCCCGACCGCTTCTTTACGGCCCTGCTCGCGCCCGCGGGCAAGCGGGCGGCGTTGTTCACGCTTTATGCGTTCAACCATGAGCTGGCGCGGGCGCGCGAGATCGCCCGTGAGCCGATGATGGCCAGGATCCGCCTGCAATGGTGGCGGGAGGTGGTGGAGGGCACGCGGCGGCGGCATGAGGTGGCGGGGCCGCTGGGCGATGCGCTGGAGGCCGGGCTGCTGCACGGGCCGGATTTGCTGGGGATGATCGAGGGGCGGGAGATGGAGCCGGAGACCTTGGCCGGGTGGTGCGCCTATGTGCGGGCGACGGCCGGCGGGCTGGCGGTGACGGCGGGGCGGGCTCTGGGGGCGGGCGAGCTTGCGGCCTTGCGGGACTTGGGCTCGGCGTACGGGGTGGCCGGGGTGCTGCGCAACGCGCAGGCGCGGGGGGACCCGGCGCTGGCCGGGTTGGGTGCGGGATTGGCGGAGCGGGGGCGCGAGTGGCTGGCCGCCGGGCGGCGCAGCGGCGTGCCGCGGACGGCGCTGGCTGCGGCCTTGCCGGCGGTGCTGGCGTCGCGGGATTTGCGCCGGGGCAGCCCTATGGGGCGGCGCGGCCTTCCGGACAGGCTTGCGGTTTTGGCCGCCGCGGTGCGTGGAGCGATCTGACCTGGCGGCCGGCTGCTCCGGGGCGCCGTTTGGGGCGCGGTGGATGGCGTCTTCGACTTCACGGACGATGCGCTTGCGGGCGGCGAGGCGGTGCTGGCCGGCGGCGGGCGACGGCGCGGGCTCGGCGAGGTGCCGCGCGAGGATGATGGTGCGGCGGATGGCGCCGGCGATGCGGTCGAACGCGATCGTCGCGTCGGGCGCGGGGCCGCTGGGCTGGGCGGCTTCGGCCTGGGCGCCGGCCGGCCGGCGCCTGGCTGCTGCGAGTGCGCCGGTGCCGGCCAGGACGGTGCGTCGGGTTCGGCAGGCCTCGTTGGACCGGCCCATGAGGCTCTCGACCCTCGCCGTCGCCGGCCGCGAGCGCCGTGACCTGCACGTTGCACCCCTGGGACACCGCGAAGGCGTGCGAGTTCGGGTCGCGCGCCGCGAGCCAGATCGGGGGATGGGGCGCCTGCACCGGCTTCGGCACGACCGTCGTGGCCGGGAAGGACCAGGTCTCGCGCCAATGACTCTCGCGCGATCAGCCCGCCAACTCAGGCCTGCGGCTATAAACAGGCGCCCGCCACTCGCACCCTTCCAGCAGCGTCGTGTGGAAATTGGCTGAGCAGCGTGTCTCCAGCGGGGATAGTTGGTTGGTCTAGGGGACGAGGTCAACGGGGACGGGAGCGGTAAGCTTCTCGCCCAAGGTCTGCCATCCGTTCACCTTGCGCATGGTGATCCGGCCCGACGCGAGCAGCGCCCAGAACAGCATGGCGGCGATCTCGGCCGAGGGCAGCACGGTTTGCGTCTTGATGAGGCGCTTGAACTCCTCGTGCAACCGCTCGATCGCGTTCGTGGTCCGGGCCGACTTCCACTGGCTCGGGGGCAGGCGGAGGAAGGCAAACAAGCCAGAGACTACGCCACCAACCTATTTCCACCACCTTCGCTACGGCACCGGTCTGGGCCGCAGCCCGGACAGACCGATGCCAGGCTGCGCTCCGACCTGGATCATCGACGCCCTGAATCAGGCCGGGCTGCGGGTTGCGGAGCCGCGGCAGGGAGCCGACCGCATGGCGGGACGCGCCGCACGTGCCGAGCGGCGGCCGCTCTCGGCCGCATCGCCGCCGGCGTCGCGCATGAAATCCGCAACCCGATCGCGGCCGCCCGGCTTCAGGGTGAGAACGCGCTCGCCGGCGACGACGCGCGACGGCGGGAGGCAGTCGGTGACATGTTGGGCCAGATTGACCGGCTGGATGGGCTGGTAGGCGAGTTGCTGGCGATGACGCAGCGGGTCGAGCCGAAACCCGTGCACGTCGAGTTGTCGGCCTTCCTGTCGGAGCAGGTGGATCGTCACAAGGAGATTGCCGCCGGCAAGTCGCTCGGCGTCTCGGTTTGCAACGGCGGCGGCGCGGCGGTGATCGATCCCGTGCCGATCGACGTGCGGGTGATCGCCGCCACGCACCGAGATCTGCTTCAGGCCGTGCGCGACGGCCGCTTCCGCGAGGATTTGTATTACCGGCTCGGCGTCGTGCCGGTCGCCCTGCCGCCGCTGCGCGAGCGGCTGGCCAACATCATCCCGCTCGCGGAGCACTTCCTGGCGCTCTCGGCCGGTGGCAGCCTCCTTCTACCAGAAGCTTGAGCGGTATGGCCTGGTGTCCCCTAATGTAATGGGAGGGACGACGTCCCCGAAGGCGACTCAATCGTGGCCTCCGAGTGAATAAGGCGTAGCAATGCCAGTGCCCTGGCACGGTGCTTGCGCTTCCTCTGATGCGCCTGGAGCCCTGAACGACGGAGAACACCATGAGGACCAGACACATACTGCTGGCCGCCACGCTGCTCACAGGCGGTGTCGGCGCTGCGATCGCCCAGAACGCGGCCACTTTCGACCCGAGTCAACTGCCGGCGATCCAGGGCAAGGTCGCGGAATACAGCCTGACGCCGCGCGGCGACGTCGATGGGCTGATCCTGGCGGACGGGACCGAAGTCCACACGCCACCCAACCTCGGCACCCAGCTCGTCTATGCGGCGAAGCCCGCGACGCCGTCACCATCCGCGGCTTGAAGGCGCGCGCGATCCCGATGGTGCAGGCGATGTCGGTCAAGAACGACGTGACCGGCGCGACCGTCACCGACACGGGCGCAGGTGGTCCTCCCGGTTCGCGCGATGCGCAGCAGACGCTGAGCGCCACGGGGCGCATCAAGGCCCAACTGCATGGGCCGCGTGGCGACCCGAATGGCGCGCTGCTGGAAGACGGCACCATCGTCCGCCTGCCGCCGCCGGAGGCGCAGCGGCTGGCATCGATGCTGGCCGCCGGCGCGCCGCTCACCGTGCAGGGCAACGGCTTCGAGAGTCCGCTCGGCCGCGTCATCGAGGCGCGTTCCATCGGACCGGACGCCACGGAAGAGGGCGCGCGCATCGTCGATGCCGGGCCGCCGGAAGATGACAAAGCGAGAGGCGGCGCGCAAACGGGCGCACGCAGCGCGCACGGATATGGAGGCCTCCTGCCGCACACTGCCCAGGGTCTCGCGGCGATGATGGTGCCGAAACGCCGGGCCGATGGCAGCGACGCCGATCGTGTCGGAGCCTGGCCGGAGCGGGGCATCTTCGACACCCAGCTCGGACCGAACCGCAACGGGCGAAAGTGGTGATGGGCGCTCTTCTCGCCTCGCCCTGGACAACTTGGGGCATAGCCGGAGCGGCAACCGCCGGGGTCATCATCCGCCCGTTTTCATGGCCTGAATTCATCTGGGCTGTCAGCGGAGCGGTTCTGCTGGTGGCGCTGGGCTTGCTGAGCCCGGGCGATGCCCTGTCCGGGGTCACCCACGGCACGGACGTCTACCTGTTCTTGACCGGCATGATGCTGTTGTCCGAACTCGCCCGCCAGGAAGGCTTGTTTGATTGGCTGGCCGCGCGGGCCGCGCGCATGGCGAACGGCTCGGCCACCCGCCTGTTCACCCTTGTTTTCATCGTCGGCACGGTCGTGACCGTGTTCCTCTCGAACGATGCAACCGCGGTCGTGTTGACGCCGGCCGTGGCCGCAGCCGCGAAAGCGGCGAAGGTTGACAAGCCGCTGCCTTACCTGTTCACCTGCGCCTTCATCGCCAATGCAGCGAGCTTCGTGCTGCCGATCTCCAACCCGGCGAACCTGGTCATCTACGGCAGCCACATGCCGCCGCTGTTGCAATGGCTGCCGCGCTACGCATTGCCGTCGCTTCTCTCCATCGCCGCCACGTACTTCGTGCTGCGTTGGAGCCAGGGCGCCGATCTCCGCCAGAAGATCTCGGCCGACATCGAGGTGCCGGAGCTGTCGACCCCCGGCAAAATGGCGGCCTTCGGCATTGCCATGACGGCGATCGTGCTGCTGGTCTCTTCCGGCTTCGATATCCAGCTCGGACTGCCGACCTTCCTGGCCGGCCTCAGCACGGCGACCCTCGTCCTGACCCGCTCCAAATGCGGCGTCTTGGATATCGCGAAGAACATCTCCTGGGGGGTGCTGCCGCTCGTGGCCGGCCTGTTCGTGTTGGTGGAGTCGCTGGAGAAGACCGGCGTCACGCGCGAGCTGTCCGCCTTCCTGCAGCAGTTGGTCCAGCAATCGACGACAGTGGCGGCCTGGGCTTCGGGCGCCGTGCTCGCCGTCGGCTGCAACTTGGTCAACAATCTGCCGGCCGGCCTGGTCGCCGGGCGCGTGGTCGACATGGCGCACGTACCCGATCGCGTGCGCAGCGCGGTGCTGATCGGCGTCGACCTTGGCCCGAACCTGTCGGTCACCGGCTCGCTGGCAACAATCCTATGGCTGACTGCCTTGCGCCGCGAAGGCCAGAGCGTCAGCGCGTGGGCCTTTCTAAAGCTCGGCGTTCTGGTCATGCCGCCGGCAGTCCTCCTCGCGATTGCGGGCGCCTTCGCGTTCGGCTGAACCATTCCGGAGAGCACGACGATGCAGAACATCAGCTCGGCCGGGCTTCACCCGCCAATCCTGATTGCGGGCGCCCCGACGGGCGGCATCGTCCTGATTGCGACATTTTGAGGTGACCACAGCCGATGACGGCGTGATCGAGCGAGCGGCGCGCGCCGGCTTTCGCCCCCGCTCCCTCGATGCCATCAATTTCCTGCTCGCCGACGTACGGGGCGCGCTGGGGCCGTACCTCAACGTCTTCCTGATCACCCAGCAGCACTGGAGCCAGACGGAGGTCGGCTGGGTCACCACGATCAGCGGACTGCTCGGCCTGGCCGCGCAGACGCCGGCCGGCGCCGCCATTGACGCGACCCGGCGCAAGCGCGGCGCGGTTGTCCTGGCGCTGATCGTGCTGGCGATCGGCGCCTTGGTGATCTTCGCCGTTCCAACCTTCTGGCCAGTCGTGGTGGCTAACGCCGCCATCGCCGTGGTGGGCGACGTGTTCGGTCCCGCCGTGGCCGCCGTCACCCTCGGGCTCTATGCACGCCAGCACTTGGCGCGCCGGATGGGCCGCAACTCGGCCTTCGATCATGCGGGCAACGTGGCGATTGCCGCGGCCGCGGGCGGCATCGGCTACCTGTTCTCACAGCGTGCGGTGTTCCTGCTGGTGCCGGTGTTCGCATTGGCAGCCGCAGTCGCGATGCTGTCGATCCCGCAATCCGCCATCGACCAGGACCGCGCTCGTGGGCTTGGGGATGGGGAGGGGCAGGAGGAAAAGGAGGGGCAGGGCCCCTCCGGCTACGCCGTGCTGCTCAAGTCGCGCCCGCTGATCGTGTTTGCGGTGTGCGCGATGCTGTTCCACTTTGCCAATGCGCCGCTGCTGCCGCTCGTCGGCCAGAAGCTCGCACAGGCCTACCCGCAACTGGCGACCGCTATGATGTCGTCCTGCATCATCGCTGCCCAGCTCATCATGCTGCCGGTCGCTCTCGCCGTCGGGCGCACGGCGGACCGCTTCGGCCGCAAACCCATCCTGTTGATCGGCTTCGCCGTGCTACCCATCCGAGCGCTGCTCTACACCTTTTCGGACAGCGCACCGTGGCTGATCAGTGTGCAGTTGCTCGACGGCATCGGCGCCGGCATCTTTGGAGCGATCACGCCGCTGGTCATCGCCGACCTCATGCGCGGGACCGGCCGCTACAACCTGGCGCAGGGTGGCGTGGCGACCGTGCAGGGTATCGGAGCCTCCCTGAGCGGCCTGGCTGCCGGCGTCATTGTCGATCACCTGGGCTACTCGCCAGCGTTTCTGACCTTCGGCGCTGCGGCCTGCGTAGCGCTAGCCGCTCTGTTCTTCGCCATGCCGGAGACGGCACCGGACATAGACCACGGCAGTACGGCCCAGATGGTCAGGGGGGGATCTTAGCGCTCATCACCGTCCCCCTTCGTCGTCACCGTCGCGGCGCCAAGGGCGGCCAGCAGAAGATCGGCTAGCGCGGCCACCAGTCCTTCCGGATTGACCATCCTCACCGGAGGCGGCTGAATTGGGCGCTCCAGTATCAGGGCAAGCTGCGCCCGGTTGTGCCGGATAACACCCTGTCAATCGCCCGGAACCGTGGTAGCTATCCCTGACACTGGCAACGGCCAGAACGGCGCATCGGAACGTGGTCAACACGGCGCCGCGGGAGGAGTCTGATTATGTCCGAGGCGCAGCCAGGCTTGCAGTCCGCGGCAGGAACCGCGCCGGGCATGAACGGCGGGCCGGCGCTCCTGTCGGGACACGGTCCGCTCTCCGGCCGCCCGGCAGCGCTGCTGGCGCGGATCGATGCCGGCCTCGGCGCGGCGATCAAGGCGGCCAGCGTGGCGCTGCTCTCGGCGGAGATCGTGCTCATGCTCGCCAGCGTCGTCGCCCGCTACGGGTTCGGACGGCCGCTGGTCTGGTCGGACGAGCTTTCGGCTCTGATGTTCCTTTGGCTGGCGGTGTTCGGCGCGGTGCTGGCGCTGCGCGAGGGCGAGCACATGCGCATGTCGTCGTTCGTGAACAAGGCGCCGCCGGCGACCCGGCACGTGCTGGCCGTGTTCAGCACCGCCTTGATCCTCGGTTTCGTCCTGCTGATGATCTCCCCTGCGCTCGATTACCTGGACGACGAGCAGGTAGTCTGGCTGTCCACGCTCGACATCTCGATGGGTTGGCGCGCCGCGGCGATGCCGGCCGGGTTCGTCCTGATGGCGCTGTCGCTCCTGCTGCGGCTGCGGCGCTGGCCCGGCACGGCACCCGGCTTGCCGACCGTGCTGGCGTGCGGTGCGGTGCTCCTGCTGTTCGCGTCGGTGCTGGTCTTCACGCCGTGGCTCCACGCGCTCGGGCGCGGCAACCTCGCCGTGTTCTTCCTGCTGGGCGTCGGCGGGCTCGTCTTTGCCGGCGTGCCGATCGCCTTCGCGTTCGGCGCCGCGACGCTCGGCTACCTGGCGACTTCCACTCATGTGCCGATGTCGGTCCTGGTGGCGCGGATGGACGCCGGCATGTCGCACCAGATCCTGCTCTCGGTGCCCTTGTTCGTCTTCCTGGGCCTGCTGATGGAGATGACCGGTATGGCGGCCGTGATGGTGGGCTGCCTCGCCAGCCTGCTGGGCCACGTGCGCGGCGGCCTGTCCTACGTGCTGGTCGGCGCGATGTACCTGGTGTCCGGCATCTCGGGGGCCAAGGCGGCGGACATGGCGGCCGTCGTCCCGGTGCTGTTCCCGGAGATGGAGAAGCGCGGCATGCGGCGGGGCGAGCTGGTGGCGCTGCTGGCCGCGACCGGGGCGCAAACCGAAACGGTCCCGCCCAGCCTGATCCTGATCACCATCGGGTCGGTGACCGGGGTGTCGATCGCGGCCCTGTTCACCGGCGGCCTGCTGCCGGGCCTGGTGGTCGGGCTGATCCTCTGCGCCGTGGTCTGGTTCGGGGCCCGCCGCGGCGGCGTGGCGCTCGCCCCGCGCGCGAGCCTGCGGACCATAGCGCGCAGCTTCGTGGTGGCCATCCCGGCGCTGGTGCTGCCGTTCGTCATCCGCGGCGCCGTGGTGGAAGGTGTCGCGACGGCGACGGAGGTGTCCACGATCGGGATCGCCTATGCCGTGGTCGCCGGGCTGCTGGTGTATCGCCGGTTCGACTGGTCGCGCCTGGCGCCCATGATGGTGCAGACGGTCTCGCTCTCGGGTGCGATCCTGCTGATCGTGGGTGCGGCGACCGCGATGGCCTGGGCGATCACGCAGTCGGGCATCTCGCGCGGGCTGGCGGAATGGCTGGCCGCGGTTCCGGGGGGCGCGGCCTCGTTCATGGCGGCGTCGGCGGTCATCTTCATCGTCCTCGGCAGCGTGCTGGAGGGGATCCCGGCCATCGTGCTGATGGGGCCGCTGCTGTTCCCCCTGGCCCGGCAGCTCGGCATCCACGAGGTTCACTACGCGATGGTGGCCATCCTTTCGATGGGCGTCGGGCTGTTCGCGCCGCCGTTCGGGGTGGGCTACTACATGGCCTGCGCGATCAGCGGCTGCAGCCCGGACGAGGGGATGCGCTACATCGGCCGCTACCTTCTCGCGCTGGTCGCCGGGGTGGCGGTGATCGCTGTCTTCCCATGGCTATCCATCGGCTTCCTGTAGCCCACGACAAACGGAGGACACCAGAATGCATCCGAAGATGAGTATAGGACGGCGTGGCCTGACCCTGGCCGGCGGCGCGGCGCTGGCGATGCCGGCGCTTCCGCGGTGGGCGAGGGCGGAGGCGGAATACTCGCTCAAGCTGGCGCACGCGACGCCGATCGACGACCCGTTCAACAACCGGCTGGTCGAGGCGGCGGCCCTGATCAAGAAGGAGTCCGACGGAAGGGTGGACCTGCAGATCTTCCCGAACGGGCAACTGGGCGGCGACAACGACGCGATATCGCAGGTCCGCAGCGGAGCGATCGATTTCTGCCGGCCCACCGGGCAGTTGCTGTCGTCCATCCTCCCGGTCGCGGCGACGAACGCCCTGGGCTTCGTCTGGACCGGCTACGACCAGATCTGGCCGGCGATGGATGGGGACCTGGGCTCGTTCCTGCGGGGCCAGATCGCGGCCAAGGCCGGGCTGGTCGCCATGCCGCGCATGTGGGACCTGGGTTTCCGGCAGGTCTCGACCAGCAACCGTCCGGTGAAATCCGCGGACGACCTGGTCGGCCTGAAGCTGCGGGTGCCGGTTGCGCCGAGCCTGATCTCCCTGTTCACGGCACTCAAGGCCGCACCGTCCGGCCTCCAGTTCGGCGAGGTGTATTCCGCCTTGCAGACCCGCGTGGTCGACGGCCAGGAGAATCCGCTCTCGCTGGTGGTGTCCGCGAAGTTCTACGAGGTGCAGAAATACGTCTCGATGACCAACCACGTCTGGGACGCCTACTGGATCGTATGCAACGCCCGCATCTGGAACCGGCTGCCCAAGCCGGTCCAGGAGGTCATCGGCCGCAACCTCGACGCTGGCGCGCTCAAGGTGCGGACCGACGTCGCCATGCTCAACGACGACTTGCGGGCGGACCTCACCAAGCGCGGGCTGGTCATCAACAACACGTCGCCGGACAGCTTCCGCAAGCAGTTGCAGACGGCCGGGTTCTACAAGGAGTGGCGTGACAAGGTGGGACCGGAGGCCTGGGCGCTGCTGGAGAAGCACGTCGGCCCGCTCGCCTGATGCCGGCGCGCCCTGCCGGCGGCCCGCCGTTCAGGCGGGGCCGGGCAGGGCGGCGGCGAGGCTGGTGCGGAACTCCACCAGGATCGGGCCGCCACCGTGGGCGAACGCCCGGTCGAGCGCGTCGCCGACCTCGTCCTCTCGGGTCACGGAGATCGCGGCACAGCCATGCGCCTGGGCCAGCAGGCCGAAATCCGGCGGCGACAGGTCGGTGGCCGAGTTGCGGCCCGGGAACATGCGTTCCTGCTGGGCGCGGATGGAGCCGAGCGAGCGGTTGTTGGCCAGCAGGAACACGATGGGCAGCTTGCGTTCGACCGCGATGGCCAGCTCGTTCGAGGTCATCAGGAAGCCGCCGTCCCCCAGCAGCACGACGACCCGGCGTTCGCCGGCGCGCAGGCTGTAGGCGATCGCGCCGGGCACGCCGAACCCCATGCAGCCGGTTACGGTGGCAAGCAGGCGCTGCGGCGGCTCGTAGGAAAAGTAGCGGTACATCAGCGCCGCCGACATGCCGGCATCGGTCGCGACGATCGCGTCCGCCGGCAGCCGCGCGTGCAGCGCCTGGACCACGTTGCCGAACACGATGCCGTCGGGCGCGGTCCGCGGCGTGAAGGCGGCGATCCGGCGCTGGTGACCCTTCACCCTCTCGACCCATCCGTCGCGGGCGCTTGCGGGCGCCAGGCAGTCGGCGAGCGCCTCGAGGAACGCGTCGGGCGGACAGACGGCGGCGACCGCCGGCTGGTGGTTCGTCCCGATCATCCTGGCATCGTTGCAGACGTGGATCAGGGGCTGCTTCGGCCAGGGCGAGGCGGGAAAGCTGTAGCCATTGGTCGAGATGTCGCCTAGGCGGGTGCCGACGGCCAGGACGGCATCGGCCTCGGCCAGGTCTTGCATCTGCTCCGCCGTGTTGTACAGGCCGATGTCGCCGCCGAACAGCCGGTGGCGGTTGGACATCAGGTCGTGCCGGCGGAAGCTGACCATCACCGGGGCATCCAGCATCTCCGCGACCCGGCGCAGTGCGGCGCGGCCCCGGTCGGTCGCCAGCGCGCCGCCCGCGAGGATCAGCGGCCGCGCCGCGGCGCCGAGCAACGAGGCGGCCTGCCGCACGGCGTCCGGCGCGGGCGCGGTCTGCGCCTTGACGTTCGGACGGTCGGCCGGAAGCGCGATGTCCTGCTCGAGCATGTCCTCGGGCAGCACGATCACGACGGGGCCGGGCGTGGCGTCGGTGGCCGTGTGCATGGCGCGGGCAAGCACCTCCGGCAGCCGTTCGGGGTCGCTGACCTCCGCTACCCACTTGCAGATGCTGCCGTACATCTTGCCGTAGTCGATCTCCTGGAACGACTCGCGCCGGAGCTGGCCGCGCGGGACCTGGCCGACGAACATGATCAGGGGCACCGCGTCCTGCTCCGCCGTGTGCAGGGCGATGGCCGCGTTGGTGGCGCCCGGGCCGCGGCTGACCAGGCAGATGCCGGGCTGCCCGGTGAAGCGCCCGTCCGCGACCGCCATGAACCCGGCGGAGCTCTCGTGGTAGCAGGTGACCAGGTCGATGCTGCTGTCGAGGAAGGCATCAAGGACGGGCAGGTAGCTCTCGCCCGGGACGCAATAGGCGCGGTCGATGCCGCACCGCTCCAGGTAGGCCACGAGAAAGCGGGCCGCGTTCACCGTCGGCACGGCGCCGGAGGATGGCTGGCTCATTGGTGGGTTCCCCTGTTTGTTTCCGCCGTCATCCCTCGGTCAGGTGCAGCTCGGCGGTCCCGAAGCCGGCGAACTCCGCCGAACGCGATCGCCGGGCCGAACGTAGCGCAGGCCGGTGAAGCTCCACCCCGGCCCCAACGGGAGTTGGGCGGACAGCCATGAAGTTGCTGGACTCCTTTGCTCGGCGGACCGTTGATGGACGCGTCAATGACATCTTGCGGCAGGTTGCGCCATAGCGCGGGGTCACCCCTTCAGCAGGCCGGCATAGGTCGGCAGCCACAAAGCCAGTTGAGGCAGGAAGGTCACCGCCAGCACGACCGCGAGCATGGCCACGATGAAAGGGGGGATCTCGCGAAAGATTTCGGAAAGCGGGGTGCCTGTCAGGCCACTCATAACGAACAGCAGCAGCCCGTGCGGCGGCAGCGTCAGACCGACCATCATGTTCAGCACGACGACGATGCCGAAATGCACCAGGTCGATGCCGAGCTGCTGGGCAATGGGGATCAGCAGGGGCACGACCACCAGCAGGATCGTCACCTCGTCCAGGAAGATCGCCAGGGCCAGCATCAGCAGGTTGACGCAGAGCAGGAACCCGATGGGCGATAGGTTCCAGGAGCGCAACGTGCCCTGGATGAGTTGCGGCACGTTCTCGTTGGCGACGGCGTAGTTGAACACGAAGGCGCCGGCCATGATGGTGGCGATCATGGTGGTAGCCTTCACGGTGGCGAAAATCACCGGGAACAACTGGGCCAGGGTCATCGTGCGGTAGACGAGGAAGGCCAGTGCCAGCGCGTAGGCGGCAGCGATGGCGGCGGCCTCCGTCGGCGTGGTGACGCCCGAGTAGATCAGGCCGAGCAGGATGCCGGGCAACAGCAGCGGCGGGATCGCGCGGGCGAAGATGCCGGGCAGGCTGCGCCAGGGCGTCCGCGCTTCGCGAGGGAAGTCGCGGCGGCGAGCGATGATGCCCACGGCGGCCATCAGCGCCGCCGCCATCAGCACCACGGGCACCAGGCCGCCCAGCAGCATGGCACCGACGGAGGCGTTGGCGATCAGCGCGTAGAAGATCATCGGGATGGAGGTCGGCATCAACGGGCCGAGCGTCGCGGAGGCGACGGAGGTGGCGGCGGCGAAGCCCCTGGGGTAGCGGCCGTTCCCGGTCATCATGCGCGCCACGATCAGGCCTGGGCCGGACGCGTCCGCCACTGCGCTGCCGCTCATGCCCGAGAAGATCAGGTTGGACACGACGTTTACTTGCGCGAGGCCGCCGGGCAGGTGGCCCACGAGGGCCGAGCCGCAGCCGAGCAGCCGCTCAATCACGCCGCTGGCGTTCATGATGTTGGCAACGAAGATGAACAGCGGGATCGCGATCAGGAGGTAGCTGTTGTACAGGCCGTTCATGGTCTGGTCCGTCACCAGCCCCAGATCCTGCCCGCTGGCGATCAGGTAGGCGAAGCCCGCCCCCAGCATCGACAGGCCGAGCGGCGCGCCCAGCACGGCCCCGACGACGAAGGTGCCAAGCAGCACCCACAGCGCGTAGGTCACCAGACGGTGCCGCTCAGACCTGGGTGCGCCAACGGGGGCCGCATAGCTGGATGACGGACCAGGCCGCGCGCAGGGGCACGGTCGCGATGAAGATGCCGAAGCAGATGTACACGTAGTCCAGCCGCAAGCCCAGCACCGGCGTGCGCTCGCGCCACAGGAACAGGATGTAGTCGATCGTGCCCGGCGTCACGTACAGGAACAGCCCGGCGAACAGCACGCCCCGCACGATGCCCATGCCGCGGCGCACGCCCGGCGGCACGGCATGCGTGACCAGGTCGAACCGGATGTGGTCGCGGTCGGACACGATGAAGGTGTTGGCCCAGAAGATGATCCAGATGAACAGGATGATCGACACTTCGTCCGCCCACGCCATCTCCGCATGCTCGCCGTACCGGGCGACGATCTTGGCGCAGAAGATGACGAAGACGGCGGCGAACATCGCCGCAGCCACCAGGTCCGCCGCCAACCGGGCAAGGTGCAGCAGGCGGGCAAGGCGCAGCAGGCGGGCAGGGCGCAGCAGGCGGGCGGGGCGCAGCAGCCGGGCCGCCCTCATCAGGTGGTTGCCTGCACCTGCTTCAGCAGCGCGGCGTTCCAGGCCTTCGCCATGTCCGCCTCGGCGTAGACCGCGTCGGCATTCGCCCGGAAGGCGGCGAGGTCGGGCGTGTTGACCGTCAGGCCGCGCGCCACCAGCCCTTCGGTGACGGTCTTCTCGTCCGCCAGCCGGGTCTCGTCGTTGTTCTGCTGCGCCCGGACGGCGGCGGCCTGCAAGGCGATTTTCTGCTCCGGCGACAGCTTGTTCCAGGCCGTGGTCGCGATGTTTATGAACACCGGCTGCAGCAGGTGGCTGGTGAGCACGACCTGCTCCGTCACCTCGTACAACTTCGTCGCGTTAAAGATCGAGAGTGGGTTTTCCTGCCCATCGATGGTGCCGGTCTTCAGCGCCAGGTAGACCTCCGGCGCCCCCAACGGCACCGGGCCCACGCCCAGCGCGCGGCCGAGCAGCAGCCATTCCGGCCCGCCCGGCATGCGCATCTTGATCCCGGACAGGTCGGCCGGCGTGTTGGCCGTGCGGCGCTTGCGCAGATTCACCTGGCGCGTGCCGAGGTAGGCCACCGCCAGGATCTCGATCCCCATCTTGTCCGACACGTCCTTGCGGTAGGATGCGCCGAGCGGGCCATCGAAAACGTGGCGCAGGTGGTCGTAGTCGCGGAACAGGTAGCCCCGGTTCAAGAAGCCGTACTCCGGTATCTGCTGCGCCACCTCGAACGTGGTCATGGTGCTCATCTCGAGCGTGCCGCGCTGGAGGGCGGGCACCTCGGTACCCTGCTTGAACAGCGTGCCCGCCGGATAGATCTCGGTCGCCAGCCCGACCTTCGCCGCATCCAGCTCGGCCTTCATCCCGTCCAGCGCCTTGGCCAGGAAGTCGCTGGGCGGCGAAGCGGTCGACACCCGCAGCCGTGCCGGCGCCGGCTGGGCGCGCGCGGCGGCGACGAGCGAAGCGGCGGCCAGCGGAGCGGTGGCCAGGGCAGCCACGGCGGTGCGTCTCGTGATCATGGCACTCTCCTTGCGCGCGTCGGGTCAGGCATTGGCGGGCTGGATGCGGACCGAAAGACGGCCGATGCCGTCGATGGACGCTTCGACCAGGTCGCCCACCGTGAGGAACGTGCCCTTCGGCACGCCGACGCCAGCGGGCGTGCCGGTCAGCAGCACGTCGCCGGGGTCCAGCGTCATGATGCGGGAGGCGATGGCGATCTGCTCGGCGATCGAGAAGATCATCTGGCTGGTGCGGCCATCCTGCTTGCCGGCGCCGTTCACGCTCAAACGCAGGCCGACGTCCTGCCAATCGGCCTGCGCCGCGGCCGGGACGAAGCGGGGCCCCAGCGGGCAGCACGTGTCGTTGGCCTTACCCGCCACCCAGTCGAGCTTGTAGAACGTTTCCGGCGCGCGGTTGTGGTCGCGGGCGGAGAAGTCGATCGCGATCGTGTATCCGGCCACGTGGTCCAGCGCGGCCTCCACGGAGACGTTGCGGGCCCGGCGGCCGATCACGGCGGCCAGCTCGACCTCCCAGTCGAACGCCGCCGTCCCGATCGGCATGTGCACGGTGTCGCCCTCGCCAACGACGGCGTTGCGGGCGGGCTTCATGAAGAAAAACAGGCGCTGGTCTTCCTTCCGCGCGCCCGGCATGCCCATCTCGGCCAAGTGGTCATAGTAGTTGGCGCCGGCACACAGCACCTTGCCGGGATACAGCAGCGGTGCGAGGCGAGGTCCACCAACGACCGTGTCCGCTTGGTCCAGCATCGGCAGGCTCGCCTCGATGGCGGCCTTCGAGCGGTCCCAGTCGGCAAACAGGTCGATCACCGCGCCCATGCCGGGCAGCCCGGCGCGTGCCAGGCTCGGCTGCAAGGCATAGGACAAGCCCCCAGCCTCGATGCAGGCAGTCGGATTTCCGTTCCGGTCGACCGTGGCGAGAGACCAACTCGGCGTCGGCATGAAACTCCTCCAGCCCGCACCGGGCTTGCTATAAAACGATGATGAATTTATAAACTCTTGGGGTCAATTGAAATCCGGTGATGGATACCGTCTTCCAAGCCCGTGCCCACCCGCCTCGGCCGCCGACGGTTCAGTCGCTCACGGAACGCGCCTACCGTCGCTTGCGGGCGGAAATCCTGCACGGCGAGCTAATGCCGGGTGAGCGGCTTCGAGTCGCGGAGCTGCACGACCGCTATGCCCTGGGCCTGACGCCGATCCGGGAAGCGCTGATGCGCCTGTCGATTGAGAGCCTGGTTGAGGCTGAGACGAACCGGGGCGCGCGCGTCACGGAAACATCGCGTGCCGAGCTGGCAGACCTGATGGCAACGCGCCGTGACATCGAACGCCTGTGCCTGATCCAGGCGATCGCAAGCGGAACCGCGGAATGGGAGGCGGAGATCGTTTCCGCCCTGCATCTGCTGTCCCGCACGCCTTTGCCGACATCGCCCGCGGACCGGGAGGCTGCACAACTGTGGGAAGTGAAGCACCGGCGGCTGCACGCCGCCCTGGTGGCGGCTTGCCCATCGGATTGGCTGAAGCGGTTCTGGACCACCCTGGCCGACCATTCCGAGCGGTATCGGAAGATACGCTTGCTGAACCACCGCCAAAGCGAGGCATTGGTGCGCGATGTGACGGCGGAGCACGCGGCCATCGTCGAGGCCGTCCTGGCCCGCGACGCCGGCCGGGCCGTGGCGCTGATGGACGCGCACCTGTTCGCCACCGAGAAGGGTGTCGCCGCCTTGTTGGATGCCGTGCCGAAACAACTGAAAGGGGACCGGGCATGATCGTTCGCAGCGCCATAGAGGGCGGGGCCATGGAAGAGGGCGGGGCGGTTCCAGGCAGGTGACCGTCCTCGTTACGGGCGCCGGGCTGATCGGCTGCCACACGGCCAGGCTGCTGCTTGCGGCAGGGCAGGATGTGGTGCTGCTGGACAATCGTCCGAACCACCCGGCGATCGCCTCGCTGCTGCCGCGGAACCGCGTCCCGGTCGTACAGTCGGACATATGCGATGCCGCCGCGTTGGACCGGGTGATCGCCGAGCATCGTGTGGACCGGGTGCTGCACACGGCGGCACTGCTGAGCCTGGCCTTCAACGCGGACCCGCCGGCCGGGGTCGCAGTCAACGTGCTCGGGACCGTTACGCTGTTGGAGGCATGCCGCCGGGCTGGCATCTCCCGGTTCGTGTTCGGGTCCTCCACCACGGTGGCATACTCGACGTTCCATCGCGGCGTGAGTGCGCCGATCGCCGAGGATTTCCCGCTCCACGTCGTGACCGACCGACCCCGGAGCCTGTATGCCGCCAGCAAGCTTTCGGCCGAGTTCTTCATCCATCTTTACGCCGACCGCTACGGCCTGTCTGTCGGAATCCTACGTTACGCGGCGGTCCTGGGCCTGTGGGGCGGACCGAACAACTCGGTGCCGGGACGCCTGATCGAGACCTTGCTGGGCGGAGCGCCAAGCGGGTGCGTGACGATCACCGACCCGTTCCTGCTGTGGAGCGGCGGGGACGACTTCATTGACGCGCGGGACGTCGCTACGGCCAACGTGGCGGCGCTGGACGCTCCTGCCCTGCCGAGCCGGGTGTACTTCATCGGCAGCGGCCGGCTGAGCGGTATCGGCGCGTTCGTCGATGCGACCCGGCAGTTGCGGCCGGACGTCACCATCGAGTTGCCGGCACTGCCCGACACCGGGTTCGCTGGTTTTCCTTTCCAGCGCAGCGAGCCGTTCGACACCGAACTCGCGCGGCGGGAGTTGGGGTTTGAGGCCGCCTACGACATCGCTGCCTCGCTGGCGAGCGCCGTTCCTCACGTCGGGAGATCCTGACGGGCGTGGGCAGGCTAGACCGCCATCGCCAGTGCGATCCCAGCCAGGGCGACGTTGGTCCAGGGCGACGTTGGTCCAGGGCGACGTTGGTCGAGATGCGGCGGATTGGTGCGTCGACCCGTTCGGCAAGTGGGCCGATCGCGCCGCTCACAGGTTCAAGCGATTCCAGACACGCTTTGCCGACAAGTTCACCTCCCGGACGGCTTCCTTGACGTCGATGGTCTTCACGTGCCCGCCTTCCACGATCGTCTTTCCATCCACGATCACGGTGTCCACGTCTTCGCCATGGGCGGCATGCACCAGGAACTGGAAGGGATCATAGACCGGGGCCGCCTTTGGCGTGTCAATCTTCAGAAGCACGATGTCTGCCCTGCACCCCGCCTGAAGCCGGCCGAGGTCAGGCCGGCCCAGTGCATCGGCCCCTCCCACGGTGGCCATGTGGAACACGTCCTCGGCGAGGCCGGCCGTGGCGTTTCTTTCGACGATCTTACAGATCACCGACGCGAAGCGCATATCGTTGAAGAGATCGAACGGGTAAGTGTCGGTTCCGAGGGATTGCCGTATGCCCATCCTCCGGTATTTCTCGATGGAGTTGATCACCCCTCCGCGGCGAGCCTTGCACCAGGGCAGGTGAGAGATCGTCGTGCCGCTCTCGCGAAGCGCGTCGATCTCGTGCGCTCCCATGGAGGCATGATCTCCGTCCTCACTCATGATCTGGCCGTGGCCGATGATGAAGTCAGGCCCCAACAAGCCTGTATCCATCATGTATTCGACCGTCGTCCTGTTCATCGTCTCACGTATGCGGCTGAACTCCTTGGCCGACTGCCCCGCGTGGATCTGGATCGGCAACTTGTGTCGATCGGCCATCTGCCTGGTCCCGCGCAGCATCTCGGGGCTGCAGGTGTCGATCTGTCCAGGCGCCAGCATCGTGCGCAGCCGATCATCATAGCGGCCGTTCCACGTCACGCAAAACTCGACGCAGTCCTCGAACCGCTTTCCTGCCTTGGCGCCATAGTCCCGATAGAACGTCCCACCCTCCCCATCCCCGCCATAGGAGTAGGATCGGTACCTCGGCCCCGAATAGCATCGCAATCCGGAAGCGCCAGCCACCTGGGCCACGCGCTCCGTTATGGATATGTCGCCGTCACCCCCGATCTCGAAATCGTATCCGAGTTCGACGATTGTCGTCGATCCGGATTTGGCCAATTCGGCAAACGCGCATCGCGCGGCCGCTACCTGTGCGTCGGGGTCGGCGGCGCGGCGCACTTCCGGCAGAACTGTATACAAAGAGTGGTAATTCGGAGCGACGGTGGTCCCGACGGGGGCCTGTGTCTCCTCCAAGTATCCCTTCGTGAAGGGTGTGTCCGTCACATGTAGATGGCTGTTGACTAGACCTGGGATGACCAGACGTCCGGTCGCGTCGATCGTCTGGTCGACCGGGGTGCCAAAATCCTGCCCCACGTATTCGATATGCTGATCTCTGATTATCACCGTCCCATCGACGATGGTGTGGTGTTTCGTTCCATCCCAGGCAATCACCGTGCCGTTCACCACAGCAGTTCGCATGAACCGTTCTCTCCGAATACGCGCTTCACCGCAGGGCTGACGTCGAGTCGAAGATGCCCTCGATGAGTGGCCAATTCCGCATCGTCACTTGGCATCCTCCAAGCATGGTGCGTAACCGTAATGCGACGCGACAGCAACCAGTTGCACGGGATTCCTGTGCTGGTCGGCATCACCCTCATCACCGCTCCTCCAGCACCCGCCCCCGGGTCGGCGCTGACGCCATGCGCGGCATGTCGCTGGGCCTGTGCACGGGCACAGCGTGAATGCTACCATCCGAAACGCCGCCGCCGCATCGCCCCCGGGATCCCATGTCCAACCTGCTGCAGGGCGCGAACATGCGTCCCCCTTCCACCTCCTCGACGTTGCCGGCGCGACTGGCCGGGCTGGAAGCGGAAACCCTCGCCTGCTTGCAGGATCTCATCCGCATGCCGAGCATCACGGGAAACGAGGCGGAGATCGGCTCCCACGTCGCGAACATCCTCCGCAGCATGGGCTTCATCGTGGAGGTGTTCGAGGCAACGCCCGGCCGGCCGAACGTGCTCGGCTTGCTCGACACCGGGTTGCCCGGCCCGAACCTTCTCCTGAACGACCACCTGGACGTAGTGCCGCCCGGCCCCCTGGAGGATTGGCGCCATCCGCCGTTCGACGCCGTCATCGAAAATGGCAGCGTCGTCGGCCGGGGCGCCATTGACACGAAATCCGGCGTCACGACCGTCCTGATGGGGACCAAGGCCGTGCTGGCCAGCGGCCATCCGCTGTGCGGCCGCCTCCAGCTTCTTTTCACCTGCGACGAGGAGGTCGGTGGCGCTCTCGGCATCCAACACGTCCATCGCATCGGCCGCCTCCAGGCCGACCTTGCCCTCGTCGCCGAGCCGACGTCGCTCGACATCCAGATTGCGACGAAGGGACGAATGAACGTGCAGATCCTCACGCGAGGCCGTGCGACCCACGGCGCCCGGCCCTGGCTCGGCCACAACGCCATCGAGGACATGGCCTGGGTCGTCATCGAACTCGAACGGCTCCGGCACCGGCTGGAAGAGCGGCGTCATCCGCTCCTCGGCCCTGCTTCGCTCAATATCGGCCTCGTGACGGGCGGCACGGTGTCCAACATGGTTCCGAGCCAGGCGCGGCTGGAGGTGGATCGCCGCCTCATTCCCGGTGAAACGCAGGAAGCGGCGCTGGCGGAGTTCGAGGACATCCTCGCCCGGCTCCGGACGGAGCGTCCCGGTTCGGATGCCGAGCTGCGCCAATTGCTGTGGTGGCCTGGTTATGTGCTCGATCGCGATGCCGCGGTCGTAGGCCTAGCGGCGCGAGCCTTCGAGGCGGTGGTCGGCCAGCCGGCCCGGATCAGCGGCAAGGACGCCGGCACCGACGCTTCTTGGATCAACACACTTGCCGGCATTCCTGTCGTCATGTTTAGTCCGGGCGAGGGGCATCGCGCCATGGATGCGAACGAGAGCGTCCGCATCGACGATCTCCACCTCGCGACCGCGGTCGTCGCGCGCTTTATCCACGACGTCCTCGGCATGAAGGAACAGCCATGATCAAGCGCCGCACCGTGTTCGGCTTCGCCGCAGCACTTGCCGCCCCCCACGTCGCGCGTGGCCAGGGCCGGGCGGACACCCTGCGCTTCGTGCCGCAGGCCGACCTCCGCATCCTCGATCCGGTGTGGAGCACGGGCTACATCACGCGGAACTACGCATACCTCGTGTACGACACGCTGCTTGCTCGTGACGAGGCCGGCGCGATCCGTCCGCAGATGGTCGAGGGCTGGGACGCCGCGCCGGACGGCATGGTGCTTTCCTTCCGCCTCAGGCCGGGCCTTGCCTTCCATGACGGCACGCCGGTGCGCGCCGCCGACTGTGTCGCGTCCATCCGGCGCTGGGCGGCGCGCGATCCGGCCGGGCGGCGCCTCATGACCGCAACCGCTTCCCTCGATGCGGTGGACGACAGCACGTTCCGCTTCCGTTTCGCGCGGCCCTTCCCGGCCGCGCTTGCCGTCCTTTCGCGTTATTCCAGCACGCCCTACGTCATGCC
>CAXSDH010000016.1:17172-56954 GCA_964235765.1 uncultured Acetobacteraceae bacterium | reverse complement strand
GCCGGGTATGAGGGCGGCTACGATTCGGTTCGGCGGTATGCGACAGCGCGCAAACCAGCCGCTCTCCCAGTTCCCGAAGCAACCGGCTCTCGACGGTGAATGGCAGTTCGCCCGACATGATGGGTTTTGGCTGAGGGACGGCCTCATTCATCGGGGTTGGCTGCCGTGTAAGCTGACAGGAGCGTGTTCAATTGACCGATCTCGATCTTCTTCAGTCCTTTTGCGTGCGAAACGATGCGATCTCGCAGGTCAAGAGATGCCAGGTGCCGCAGGAACCCCGCCGACTCTTCATGGCTGGCATGGTGGACGCCGGCGACCCCGCCTACCGCGATCGCGCCGACGGCGTTCAAGACGGCCTTTGGCGATGGCCCTTTGAAGCAGGTGGCAATGAGCGCGGAGGGCGTTGCAGGCATTGAGAAATCCCACCACGCGTTTCGGTTGAGGCATGTTCGGGTTGCGTAGGATCGCGGGTCCACTGAGTCGAGGTAGGCGCGGAGCGCACCACCAGCAACCGCGCCTGTGGGCCGAATCAGCCAGCATCGCCGGTCAGCGGCGCGGTAGTGCTGGTTGAAGGCGGCCAAGTCGAGATCAGTCACACTCGCGGGCAACGTGCGCAGCGTCGTGACGCACCGGACGACATCCCGTCCAGGCTTGAGTCCGAGGCGCGCGCGCTGGCCCTCGGTCAGAACCATAACCTCCTGGGTGCCTGGGCTCAGGCCGCGCACTGCGACGGGTCCCGCCCCACGTTTCCACCGCGTGTGGGCAAGGTGACCTTCGGCGTTACCGCTTGTGGTCGGCATCTCGCGATCCTTGCCATCGCGGTCTGTTTCGTAATACCTCCAACGGCTGTCTCGGGCGCGCTTGTCGACGATGGTGACGGACGCGGTCGTGAGCACGCTGTCGAACGCCTCGTCGGAAAGACGATAGACGTCGACGTTCCATTGACGGGCCCTGATATATTCCCGCAGGGACGCCACCGAAGGCCGGGATACCCATTCAAATGGGATAACCAGAGCGCACGTGCCATCTTGCGCGGTCGAGAGCAGCGATAACAGGAAGAAGTATTGCCAAGCGTTTGCGAGCCCCGAAAGGCGGACGCCCGACCGGCGAGCTAGCCCAGCCGCCACCTGCGTCCGCCAACCATCTGGCAGGTCCTGATTCCGGACAAACGGGGGGTTGCCGATGCACAGATCCGCATCGGATACGACGCTTGAGAACGCACATGCGTGCTCAATGATGGCCCCGGGCGGGAGACGGGGCCGACTACTCGTTTCGAGTCAATCTCAAATCCGACGTAGCTTTTGAACCGACCGCCGTGAGCGAACCTGCCGTCCCCAGCGCCGAAATCGACGACTTTGCCGATGTCCGGCCTGAGAGCCGTGACACGCCTCCAAGTCGCCTCAACGAGGGTAAGGGGTGTGTCAATTTGACAACGTTCCAAGTATAGCGACACGTCACCGCCGTTCCAATCCGGGCTGACCTCGTAGCGCGTCGCGGATGACGTGTCGCCGGGCGTCTTCTCGGCCCGGGTCCAATCTCCATTGCCGTCGCTGGCGCCCTTCATGCTCTTACCCTACGCGCGGCGGCCAATATGGCGTCCGGTTGGCTGCTGGCGAGCATTGCCAAAGCCGCGTTCAACTCGATCGGCTCTAGACACTCGATGCGTCGCGCCAGTCCCCGGCATCGGCGCCGGATCTGCTCGCGCTCCCGGAAGGTCCGCCCAACGTACGCGTAGTCATGCAGCACCGGACCAGGTTTGAAGTTAGTCCAGGCACACTCGGTGACAACGCCGTTGTGCGTGAGAGCCTGATATTCGGTTCTCCACCAGTGCGCCAGCCTAGCGGCGTACAGCTCGCACTCATAGCCGCTAAGGATGACGCTGCACGGCAATTCGACAAGCACATCGAGAAGCCTGTCGTGGTCGGCGTCGTTGTAGTCGTGCCTATAAAGGCGTGGCGTCCGACGGCTCGACGGAACGTAAGGCGGGTCCGAGTATACGAGGTCAGCCCCGGACAGTTCCAGACGGGCGAGGACCTCGACGGCATCTCCCTGTAGGATGGTGGTGCATGGTAGACACCGACGGGTCCACCGCTCGATTACGCGCTCGTCGAGATCGATCCCAATGTTTTGCTCAGCCGGTCGTTTACGCCGCATAACCGCGCCCCCGCCCAGATGGGTTTCCACATAACGCACGTGGGGTGGCATGAGATTAATGATGTGCCGATAAGACTGTCCCTTGCCGCCGCGGTAGTGCTCCGTCGTATTGCTCGCCTGCTCTATCATCATGAGAACGAACATCGCAGAAAACGGCGATGCTGTCTACTCTGGCCCGGCCACACCGAGATGATAGACAGGCCGTATTGAGGTTGCGGAATAAATGGCAATCGGCCCGAGAACAGTAAGTCACGAACGGAGACGGCTGAGGGTTGATGTCGTCGGCGCGTTCGCGAGCATTCATGCCGCTATCTTCGCTGCCGTCGCGCCCGAGACTGGAACTCGGAGCTGGCCGAGGTAGTCAGCCCACCATTGCATCATCAACACCCGCTCATCCCAGTGTCCTCCACGGGCATATGCTGCGCGGGCGTCGTTGCTCTCGACGTGCGCGAGCTGGCGCTCGATCGCGTCAGGATGCCACTTACCAGACTCGTTCAGCAGGCTTGATGCCGTCGCTCTAAAGCCGTGGCCGGTAGCCTCGTCTTTAGCGTAACCAAGACGTCGGAGCGCAGCGTTCAGCGTGCCATCGGAAATCGGACGAGACTGCGAACGAACGCCGGGGAACAGCAGACAGCCTTTCGAATGAGACGAAGTGCGTTTAGTTGATCGCGAGCCTGGGTCGGCAGCGGCACGCGGTGTGGCCGGCGCATCTTCATTCGCAGGGCGGGAACGGTCCAGACGGCACGTTCGAGGTCGAACTCGGACCACTGGGCCAGCCGCAGCTCGCCAGGACGGGGAAAGAGGAGGGCGAGCAGCCGAAGCGCGATCCGCGTGCCCGGCTGCCCGTCAAACGTGTCGATGGCGCGGAGCAATGCACCAAACTTGTCGGCGTCCGTGATCGCGGCGCGCGGCGTCGGCCTCACCTGCGTCAGCGCGCCGCGCAGCGCGTAGGTCGGGTCAGTTTCGGCGCGAGCGGTGGCGATCGCGTACCGAAATACGCTGCCGACGGTCGATCGGAGCCGCCGTGCCGATTCGTAGCGCTCTCTTGCTTCAAGGGCATGTAGCACCTTCAGGATAGCCGGCGCTGTGACCTCGCGAATCAGCTCAATGCCGAACTCGGCATTGGCGAAGCTGAGCAGCCACTCGGTCTTGGCGAGCGTCGCTTCTGAGCGATTCTCGCGCTTCAGCTTCGCCACGTACTCGTCGGCAATGCTGCGGAACGTCGGCGCGTCGGTTCTCGCCTGGGCCTGTCGCCTCTTCTCAACGGCCGGGTCATGGCCTTCCGCCAGGAGGCGCCTGGCGTCCTCCCGCGCCTGGCGCGCGCGGGTCAATGGGATCGTCGGATAAACGCCGAGTGCGAGGAGCTTTTGTTTGCCGCTGAACCTGTAGGCCAATCGCCACAGCCGAGCGCCGTTGGGCTGCACCCAAAGCTGTAATCCGCCGCCGTCGGTCAGCTTCTGGAGCTTGTTTCCCGGCTGGGCTGATCGGCATCTCGCGTCGGACAACGGCATGGTTCGGGCCCCCTCGGAGGGACGATACCAACAGGCAGTGCGGATACCAACAGAACTACCATCAGCGGGCGGTCGATACCGGGGCTGCGAGGCGGTATCCAGCGCTACGCTACAACGCGCTGCTTGGGCTTCAGAACTCCTATAAATCACCTGCTTAGGCGTGAAATGGCGTAGGAACGGCGGGCAAGAGAAGTGCTGGCGTAAGGGGGAATGGTGCCCAGGGGCGGAGTCGAACCACCGACACTGCGATTTTCAGTCGCATGCTCTACCAGCTGAGCTACCTGGGCGCCGTTAGAGGCAGGGTGGTTAGCCCAGGCTCGCCCCGGGATCAAGCCCGGCCGGAACATCCCCTATTCGGCGCTGTCCGGCGGGTCCTCGTCCAGGTCGGGGGGTGGGCCGGGGATGGTGTAGGCGCCGGTGAACCAGCGGCCCAAATCGACGTCGGCGCAACGTGATGAGCAGAATGGCCGGGTACGAGGGGTCGCGGCGGGTTTGCCGCAGATCGGGCAGGGCTTAGGCAAGGTCGGCTCGCTCGATTTGCCACGCACCCGGCGGCAGCGCCGGGTCGGAGAGGGGTATGAGGGGGCGGCCCGTGCGGTGGGCAAGGGCAGGAAGGGCGATCGGGTCGCGCTCCAGGGCCGATGCCACGTCGGGCGCGGCGCGCAGGGCGTAGGTGGCTTGGGGCGTGCGCGCGCTTTCCCGCATGATCTGGCGCAACGCGGCCAGCCCTGCCGCGTGCGGGCCGGACAGCAGCTCGTGCAGCGGCGGGTGCACGCGGGGGCGCATGATTTCCGCCAGGCCGAGCGCCGAGAAGCCGAGGAAGCGCGGCTTCAGCGGGTCGCCGGCCAAGGCGGCCGTGAAGGCAGGGCCAAGGGCGGCGCGGCGGCGCGGGCTCATGCCGGCGAGGTCGACCAGGATGGCGCCGGACAGGTTGCGCAGCCGGATTTGCCGGGCCACTTCCGGCACCAGGGCCAAGTTGGCCTGGAATTGAGCGGTCGCCTTGCCTCGGCGGTCGGCCGTGGCGGCGCCGGCGTCCACGTCGATGGCGACCAAGGCCGGGGTCGGGTGGAAGCTTGCGCGGGCGCCGCCGGGCAGCGGGGCCGTGGTGCGGGACAGGACCTCGATCTGCTCGGCCAGGGCCTCGTCCGGGCGCGCCGTGCCTATGGCCAGGCGTGCGCCGAGTTGGGGCCGGAGGGCGGCGACCACGGCTGGGTCGTCGGCCAGCACCGGGGCATCGGGATATAGCGCGGCGAGGCGCTCGACGGCCCCGGGTCCGCGGGCGACCAGGCCCGCCTCTCCAGGCTGCTGCGGCGTGCCGGCCGAGAGGCGGGGACCCTTGCCGCCCTGGGCGGCGCGGGTGACGCGGACGGTCAGCAGGGCGCCTTCGATCGCGCCGGCGCCACCCTCGCTGTCGGGCAGGAAGCCGTCGGCTTCGGGCAAGCCCAGGAAGGCGCCGGCCAGCGCGGGCACGTGCGCCATCACCCGCGCCCGATAGAGGTCGCCCACGCCGTCGGGCTGGCCGGGGCGCCAGATCGCGTAATCCTGGAGGACACTATCGGCCACCACCGCCACGCACACCTCGCCAGGGCTGCAGGCGGCCAGGATGCGGATCAAGGCACGGGGTAGCCGCGCCCGCGCAGCAACTGCGCCGCCTCGAACAGCGGCAGCCCGACCACGCCGGTGTAGCTGCCGGTCAGCAACCGCGTGAAGGCGGCGGCGCGGCCCTGGATGGCATAGCCGCCCGCCTTGCCCTCGCCCTCGCCGCAGGCGGCGTAGGCGTCGAGTTGTGCGGCGGACAGGCGGGCGAAGGCGATTGCCGTGTCGGACAGCCGCGCCGACACCTGGCCACCGGGGGCAACCAGCACCAGGGCGGTCAGCACGTGATGGCGGCGGCCGGAGAGCATGGCCAGGCAGGCGCGCACCTCCTCGGCGTCCTCGGCCTTGGGCAGGATGCGGCGGCCCACCGCGACCACGGTGTCGGCGGCGAGGGTATAGGCGCCGGGCTCGGCAAGGCTGCGGGCCTTCTCCCGCGCCATGCGTTCGGCATAGAGGCGCGGGATCTCGTCCCGGTGCGGGGTCTCGTCGATGCCGGGAGCGGCGATGCGGTCCGGGACGACGCCGATCTGCGCGAGAAGGGCGAGGCGGCGAGGGCTGGCGGAAGCGAGGACGAGCTTGGGTGTTACTTGAACCGGAATGTGATGCGGCCCTTGGACAAGTCGTACGGCGTCATCTCGACGTTCACCCTGTCCCCGGCCAGCACGCGAATGCGGTTTTTGCGCATCTTGCCAGACGTATGCGCCAGGATGCTGTGTTCGTTGTCGAGCTTCACGCGGAACATCGCGTTGGGCAGCAGTTCAAGCACCGTGCCGCTGAATTCGATCATGTCTTCTTTGGACATCAGGTTCCTTGTCTTTGTTTGATCGTCTGGTCGATTTCGAGGCGGAATGTGATGACGCAGGCGTTCCGGGTCAAGCTGCGTCCAGCCGAAGCCGGATGCTGCGCGCGTGGGCGCCGAGGCCTTCGGCTTCGGCGAGGGCGACGGCAGCCGGGCCGATCTGGCGTAGTCCGGCCAGGTCCGCTTCAACCCAGGTGGTGCGCTTGAGGAAGTCGAACACGGACAGGCCCGAGGCGAAGCGGGCCGTGCGGCCGGTCGGCAACACATGGTTTGGGCCAGCCACGTAGTCCCCGAGGGCTTCCGGACAGGCAGGGCCAAGGAAGGCCGCCCCGGCATGGCGTATGCGGGCGAACAGCGCGTGCGGGTCGGGCACCATGATCTGCAGGTGCTCGGGCGCCAGTTGGTTGACCAGCTCGACCGCCTCGTCCCAGTCGCGGGTGACGATGATCGCGCCGTGCTCGCGCCAGCTCGCGCCGGCGATGGCGGCCCGGGCCAGAGTGGGCGCCTCGGCGTCCACGGCACGCGCGACGGCCTCGGCGAAGGCAGCGTCGGTGGTGATCAGGACGCTTTGCGCGCTTTCGTCATGCTCGGCTTGCGCCAGCAGGTCGATGGCGACGTGGCGCGGGTCCTGGGCGGCGTCGGCCAGCACCACCACCTCGGACGGCCCGGCGATGCTGTCGATGCCGACGCGGCCGAACACTTGCCGCTTGGCCTCGGCCACATAGGCGTTGCCGGGGCCGACGATGCGGTCCACCGGGGCGATGGTGGCCGTGCCGTACGCCAGCGCGGCGACGGCCTGCGCCCCGCCGACGCGGTAGATCTCGGACACGCCGGCGCGTTGGGCCGCGGCCAGCACCAGCGGGTTCAGCACGCCGCCGGGGCACGGGACGCACATGGCGATGCGCGCGACCCCCGCCACCCGGGCCGGCAGGGCGTTCATCAGGACGGAGGAGGGGTAGGCGGCCTTGCCGCCGGGCACGTAGAGGCCGACCGAATCCAGCGGCGACCAGCGCATGCCGAGCGTGAGGCCCGCCGCGTCCCGCATCGTCAGGTCGGCCGGCGCCTGGGCGCGGTGGAAGGCCTCGATGCGCACGGCGGCCAGGTCGAGGGCGGCGGCGAGGGCGGGCGCGATCCCGGCCGCGGCGGAAGCGATCTCGCCTGGGGTGACGCGCAACTGAACGGGTTGCAGGTCCAGTCGATCGAACCGCCGGGTCAGGTCGCACACGGCCGCGTCGCCGCGGCGGCGCACATCGGCGATGATGGCGGCAACCGGGGCATCGACGCGGGACGTGGTTTCGCGGGCATCGAGCAGCAGGGCCTGGAAGCCAGCCGGAAAGCCCGGGTCGGCGGTCGAGAGCCGCTTCAAGGGGCTTGGGCCGCCCGGAACCGGGCGATCAGCGCGCCGACGGCCTCGGGCCGGGTTTTGAGCGCCGTGCGATTGACGATGAGGCGGCTGGTGACCTGGGCGATCACCTCAGTTTCGCGGAGGCCGTTGGCCCGTAGCGTGCCGCCGGTTTGCACCAGGTCCACGATCAGGCGCGACAGGCCGAGACCCGGCGCCAACTCCATGGCGCCGTTCAGGTGCACCACCTCGGCCTGGATGCCGCGTGCGGCATAATGGCGGCGGGCGATGTTGGGGTACTTGGTCGCCACGCGCACGCGGGACCAGGTAGCCGGGTCGTCCAGCCCGGCCGTCTCGGCGGGCTCCGCCACGCTGACCCGGCAGCGGCCGATGCCCAGGTCGAGCGGCGCGTAAATCTCGGGATAGTCGAACTCCATCAGCACGTCCGCGCCGCAGATGCCCACATGGGCCGCGCCGAAGGCGACGAAGGTGGCGACGTCGAAGGAGCGGACGCGCACGACGTCGAGCGTCGGGTCGTCGGTGGGGAAGCGGAGGCGCCGGCTGTCCTCGTCCATCAGGTCGGCCGCGGGGCGCACGCCCGCACGGTCCAGCAAGGGCACGCATTCCTGCAGGATGCGGCCCTTGGGCAAGGCGAGGATCAACGGCGTGTCGATCTCCGGCGCCAGGGCGGCGGCCGGGAAAGGGGCGGTCATTCGGGCTCCGGGAGCATGCCCGGCGGCCTGTAACACCCGGGCATGGTTCCCGGAAGGGCTAGTCCGGCATCCGTTCCATGCTTGCGGCGCATCCAGCCTCAGCCCGGCATGCGCTCGATGCTCGCCCCGCACGCCGACAGCTTCTGTTCCAACGCCTCGTACCCGCGGTCGAGATGGTACACGCGGTTCACCACCGTCTCGCCCCGCGCCGCCAGCCCGGCCAGCACCAGGCACACCGACGCCCGCAGGTCGGTCGCCATCACCGGCGCGCCGGACAGGCCGCTGACGCCGCGGATGATGGCCGAGGCGCCATGGACGTTGATGCGGGCGCCCATGCGGTTCAGCTCGGGCACGTGCATGAAACGGTTCTCGAAGATGGTCTCGGTCACCATCGCGGCGCCCTCGGCTACCGACATCACGGCCATGAACTGCGCCTGCATGTCGGTGGGAAAGCCGGGGTAGGGCTCGGTCATGGCGTCCACCCCGCGCAGCCCGTCCACGCGGCGGACCAGCAAGGCCCCATCCTGTTCCTCGATCTCCGCCCCGGCCTCGATCAGCGCCGCGGCGAAGGTGCCGAGATGCGCGAGCCGGCCGCCCAGCAGCCGCACCTCACCCCCGGTAATGGCGGCGGCACAGGCATAGGTGCCGGTCTCGATCCGGTCGGGCACGATGGCGTGGGTGGCGCCGTGCAGCCGCGCCACCCCCTCGATGACCAGCCGCTCGGTCCCGGCGCCGGTGATCTTGGCGCCCATGGCCACCAAGCATGCCACCAGGTCGCCGATCTCCGGCTCGCGCGCCGCATTGGCCAGCACGGTCTGGCCATCGGCCAGGCTGGCGGCCATCAGCAGGTCCTCGGTCGCGCCGACCGAGGCGAAGGGCAGCACGATCGTGGCGCCATGCAGCCCAGCGGGCGCCCGGGCGTTGACGTAGCCGCCATCCAGCACGATCTCGGCCCCCATCTGCTCCAGGCCTTTGAGGTGCAGGTCCACCGGCCGCGTGCCGATCCCGCAGCCGCCGGGCAGGGAAACCCGGGCCTCCCGCGTGCGGGCGAGCAAGGGGCCGAGCACCAGGAAGGAGGCGCGCATCTTGCGTACGATGTCGTAGGGCGCCTCGGTGTTGGTGATCGGCCCGCCGATGGACAGGGTCCGCCCCTCCGGCTCGACCGCGCAGCCGTGCTGGGACACCAGCGCCGACATGGTGGCGATGTCGGCCAGCCGCGGCACGTTGGTCAGCAGCAGGCGCTCGTCGGTGAGCATGCCGGCCGTCATCAGTGGCAGGGCGGCATTCTTGGCGCCGCCGATCTGGATGTCGCCGTGCAGCGGCTTGCCGCCTCGGATGCGGATTCGGTCCATCGTGCTGTTCCCTACATGCGCGGCAGGGCGACGCCGCGCTGGCGCATGTATTTCCCCGCCTTGTCGGCATAGCTGGTCTCGGGCGGGCTCTCGCCCCGTAAGAACAAGAATTGGCAAATCCCCTCATGGGCGTAGATGCGGGCCGGGAGCGGCGTGGTGTTGCTGATTTCGATGGTCACCTGGCCCTCCCATTCCGGTTCGAGCGGCGTCACGTTCACGATGATGCCGCAGCGGGCGTAGGTGCTCTTGCCCAGGCAAATGACCAGGATGTCGCGCGGGATGCGGAAATATTCCACCGTATGGGCGAGCGCGAACGAGTTGGGCGGGATGGTGCAGGCCGGGCCGGTGCGGGTCACGAAGCTGTCCGGGTTGAAGTTCTTGGGGTCCACCACGGCGCTGTCGACGTTGGTGAACACGCGGAACTCGTCCGCCACGCGGGCATCGTAGCCGTAGCTGGAAAGCCCATAGCTGATGACGCCGTCACGCTTCTGGCCGTCCACATAGGGCTCGATCATGGCATGTTCGGTGGCCATGCGTCGGATCCAGTGGTCGGGCATCACGGGCATCGGCACCTCGTCGCGGGGTGCTAGCCTCTAGCCTAGGCGGCGGGACGGGGCAAACCTAGGGCTTCGGGTCGGGATCGGGCGCCCGGCGGTCCCGCGCCTGCTGCTTGCGGCGGAGCAGGTTCTCGCGCAAGGCGTGGGCCTCGCGCTCCGCACGGGCTGGCCCGCCCTTCGGACGGCTCCGCTGCGGTTCGGATCGCGCAGGCGTGGGGGGGCTTGGGCGCTCGATCATCCGGACACGAACCACCGGCTGCGGCGCGCGGTCAAGTCAGGCCGTGAGCGATCCAGGTCAGCAGCCGCGCCATGCCATACCAGACGGTCAGGCCGAACGAGAGCGCGATCAGCACGCCGGACCCGATGGGCAGCGCTAGACTGCGCCGGACCGGTGGTGAAGCTGGCTTTCCGCGGCTCACGGATGTGACCATGTTTCGCTCCTTTTATGCCAGACGTGGATGCTTACGGCTGGGATGCCGGCGTAGATGCACTGTTCACCTTAGCGTGATATCGCCGTGGAGGATACGGCCTGTCTCGTCATCGCGGCAATCCGCGATTCCTTCCAAGGCCGCTTGGGTTTCAGCACCCTGCCCGGCAGGGTTGCGCCAACTAGCCCCATCTCCTATAGGGCGCAGGCGTTTGCGCTCCGGCGCTGCTGTAGCTCAGTGGTAGAGCACTCCCTTGGTAAGGGAGAGGTCGAGAGTTCAATCCCCTCCAGCAGCACCATCATTGCCCATGATTTCCTTTGCGTATGGCACGGCTCGGCCTGACGCCGGTCATGCCGACCGGCTTCACTCGCACTCTCCCGCGCCGAGAGTCGCCAGTTCGCCGATGGTGACCGGCTTCAGGGGTGGACGCGCCCGGTAGAAGCCGATCTCGCCCGGCGCCCGTCCCGATGCCTCCGCCAGCAGCCGGGTGATCGTGTAGCCGCACTGCCGCCCCTGGCAGGGTCCCATGCCCGCCCGGGTGAACGCCTTGGTCTGGTTGGGGCCGGGACGGCCGAAGCGGGCGACCTCGCGGATGCGCCCGGCCGTGATCTCCTCGCAGCGACAGACCACCACGTCGTCCCCAGGCAGGAACACCTCCCGGCGCGGGCGGAACATCGCGTCGAGGAACGGGCGAAGCGCCAATGCCCGTCGCAGCGCGCGACGGATCGGCGCAGCCTCGCGATCCACGGCCCGGCCGAGCTTCGCCGCGACGCCGAGCGCTGCAAGCCGGCCACGCAACACCGCCGCCTCGGCGCCGCCGATCCCGGCTGCGTCCCCGGCGATGAACACGCCGGGCCGTGATGTCTCGCCCCATTCGTCGAGCACCGGCGCGCAGCAGTCCTGATCGTCGACCCAGGACATCCGGCAGCCCACTGACATCGCCGCGTGCAGGCTCGGCACCACGCCCTCATGCACCAGCACGAGCGAGGCGGGCAGGCGGTGCGCGGCGCCGTCGGCGGTTCGGAAGGCCAGGGTTTCCAGCCGTTCCTCCCCCGCCGCCTCGATCCCGGACACGCCGCGGAACATCGGTGCCCCGGCCAGGCGCAGTCGCGCCATCCAGCGCAGCCCATCCACCAGGTCCGGAACGGAGGTGATGTTGGGCCGGAACCGCTTCAGCGCGGCGCGCCACTGGCCCGGCGGCGCGGTGTCCAGGTAGCCGGCGATGCGTCCGCCGAGGGCCAGAAGCTGCTTGGCGTAGAGCAGCGGCAGTGGGCCGCTGCCGGCGATGAACACCGGCGCGTCCGGCACCTGGCCGGATGACTTGAGCAGGATCTGCGCCGCCCCCACCGTCATTACGCCCGGCAGCGTCCAGCCCGGGAAGGGGACCGGCCGCTCCTGCGCGCCGGTGGCGAGCAGCACCGCCTCCGCCTCGATCGCCCAGGCCTGCCCCGCCCGGCTTACGAAGGCGGTGAAGCCCGGCTCGAGCTGCCAAAGCTGCGCGCTGGCCTCGTAGGTCGCGCCGCATGCCCGGAAGGCCTCCACCACGGAGCGGCCGCGGAGGTAGGACTTGCCCAGGGCGGCGCCACGGGGCGTCGCGGCCACCGTCTCGATCCCGCGCCAGATCTGCCCCCCGGGCGCGGGCTGGTCGTCGAGGCAGGTCACCGACAAGCCGTAGGCCCGCGCGGTATGCGCCGCCGCCAGCCCAGCCGGCCCGGCGCCGACGATCAGCAGGTCGGCTCTCATGCCAGTATCCGCGCCAGTATCCCCGGCCGGCCGCGCTGGCGACGCACCTGCATGCCGTCGCGCACGATCGTCAGGCAGGTCTGCGTCGATTCCTGCCCATCGACGACGGCCAAGCAATCGAAGCACACGCCCATCATGCAGTAGGGCGCCCGCCGGGCGCCGGTGACCGGCGACACGCGAGTCCAGATCTCGTCCTGGCGCAGCATGACGGCTGCGACCGTTTCCCCGGGTTGGGCTGCGACCGCCAGGCCGTCGATGTGCAGCGTCACGCCGCGCGCCGGCTCATGCAGCGTGCGGAACATCGAACCGGCTCTGATGGAAGGCGGCGAGGCTCGCCGGCAGCGTGCCCGCCATGATCGCCGTGGCGAGCTCCGAGGCGTGGAAGGCGGCGAGCGTGACGCCCGAGTGGCATAGCGCCACGAAGGCGCCCGGGTGATCGGCGGACTGCGCGTAGATCGGGAAGCTGTCCGGCGTCATGACCCGGAGCCCTGCCCATTGCCGTACCACGCGGACCCCGCCCAGGCGCGGCACGATGCGGGACGCCTTGGCGGCAAGGCGGGCGGCGGCCTGGCCCGTGGTCAGCGAGTCGAAGCCCGCGTTCTCCTTGGTGGCCCCGATCATCACCGTGCCCTCCTCGGTCTGGCGCAGCTCGCTGCAGGGCAGCGGCAAGAAGCGGTCACACCGCTCGGTCACCAGGATCTGGCCGCGTTCCGGACGCAGCGGCACGTCCACGCCGACCTGCCGGGCAAGATCCACGGTGCCGAGGCCGGCGGCGAGCACGATCTTGGGCGCCGCGAAGGCGCCCTCGGCCGTATCGACGCGGAAGCCGCCGGCCCCGGGCTGGATGGCAAGCACGCGCGCACCGCCCACGACCTCGCCGCCGAGCGCCTGGACACCCCGTTGCAAGGCGGCCAGCAGGCGCAGCGGGTTGCAGCAGCCGTCGCTGCGCCCGTAGCTGGCGCCGACCACCTCCGGCCCAAGCGTCACGCCCGGCATCAGGCGTTCGAGCGCCGACCGGTCGATCATCTCCCAATCCTGCTCGCCGCCCGCCGCGTTGTGCAGGCGGCGCAGTTGGGAGCGGCGTTCCTCGAACTCGGCCTCGCTCAGGCAAACGGCGAGGCCGCCATTGCGCTCGAACGCGAGGTTGGCGCCGGACCGGCGTGCCAGCTCGTCGTTGAAGCTCGGCCAGGCATCGACGCTGCGGCGGGTCAGCCGGTGGTAGGAGGGCATGGAGGCGCCCTTGCCCTGCAACCAGACGAGGCCGAAATTCGCCCGGGCCGCGCGATGGTCGGTATCCTCGCCGTCAAGCAGGGTCACGCGGCTGCCCTGCCGGGCCAGCCCGTATCCGATGGCCGCGCCGACAGTACCGGCGCCGATGATGAGGATATCCGCCATTGCACGAACCATGAAGGTCGAAGACCGGATTTGCGGCGCCTCAGGGCGGCATCTGCGATGCCAGCCACGGAGCGACGACGGTGTCGGTGACGGAATCGAGCATCACGCCAGGCGCCATTCCGGTATGGCCGGCCTCTGGACTGATCCATGCGAACTTGGGCGTGCCCTTGTTCAACAGCAGGTAAGTGTCCGAGATCGGCACCTGCGTGTCCTTGATGCCGTTGCCGACGAGCATCGCGGTCGAGGGTTGATCCAGGATGCCGCGGACCCTGAGCGAGAACCCGGACAGCTTGGCCAGGAAGGATGCCTCGTCGCTGGTGCCGTACACGAACATCCGGGCCTCTTTCAGCCCGAACAAGTATTCCTTGGTGCCCCAGGACGCGCGCTGCCAGTCCGCGTCGAAGTAGTGGTCGGTCGGCGGGCCGAGCGCCACAGCCGCCCGCAGGCGGGCGCGTTCGACATAGCCGAGCAGGGCGGCCCAGTATCCGCCCGCTGAAACGCCGTAGACCGCGATGCGCGCGGGATCGATGTCCGGGCGGCCGCTGAGCACGTCGATCACCTTGGAGTAGGCACGTTCGGCGCCGACCTCCATCTTGACGGCTGACTCGCCCGTGCCCGGGATGTCCATGGCGAAGATGCCCAGGCCGTGCCGCCTCAAGCCCGGCTCGAACATCCAGTCGGCATATTCCTTGAAGGAGTCCAGCCCGCCCGTGCTGATGACGACCGGCGCCGGGCGGGGTCCCGGCGGCAGACGCAAATAGCCGACGATCTCCGATCCTTCAAAGGGAATGCGCACCACCTCCATCGGCGGGTCCTGCATGCGGCCATAGGCGCGGAACGCCTCGGTCGATTTCGGATAGGCGGCCTGCTTGCCGGGCGAGGTGCGGGCCGGCCAGGCCGCGAACATGTATAGCCGCCACGCATTGATGTAGGCGTCGCGGGCGGCGGCGTGGTCGGTGGCTTCGGCCGCCTTTCCCGCCGCCATGTAGCGGTCCGCCTGCGCCGACCACTGGGCCGCCCATTCGTCGCGGTCCATGGAATGGATGCGCGCAAGCACCTCGCGTGCGTCGTCCGGCTTCATGCCGGTGATTGGATAGCCCCCACGGTCGGCGCGGCCTTGCACATCGGCGCGCATTTCTCCCAAGGCCTGCTCCATGGGGGGGCTTGCCGGCGAGGTCTGGGCGAAGGCGCCGCTTGCGCACAAGCCAAGCAGCGCTGTCGCCAGCACGGTTCGTCTTGAGGGGACTTGGAAGCGCATTGAAACCTCCGCTAGCAGGTTTGGACGGCCGGACGGACGAGATTAAGGCCGAGCAGGGCGTCCCGCAACGGCGTGGAGACGTCAACGCTGTCCCGGGCGAACTTCAGCTTCGGGCGTTCGCCGGGGCGAATAGGGGCTTCAGCCGTTCGCCCCGGGCGAAGGAGGCGAATAGGTCCTGCAATCCATCCAGGCCAGCCGTCGCGTCCACCAGGCGGGCGTAATCGGCCCGGTCCGCGCGCAGCAGGTCGACGTTGGCGGCGTAGTCGCCGATTGGGAAGTAGAAGGAGCGGATCAGGAAATAGTCCTTGCGCCGGACCGCCTTCGTTTCAATGATCGCCCAGGCGTCGGACTCGCCCAACTGCACCACTGCACCATAGGGCGCCACCGCCTCCAGCGCCAACTGGCGGCCCGCATCCTTGCCGCTGCATTCCAGCACCAGCGCCGGCGAGCCGGCCAGCGCCTCCTCTGCCGAAACCGGGGTAGCGCCGAACGAGGCCGCCATCCCGGCCCGGTAGGCGTTCGGCTCCCGCACCAGCAGCGGCCCAAATCCCATCCGCCGCAGCACGAGCAGCGCGCCCAGCCCAACCGGCCCCGCGCCGATCACCAGCGCCGCGCCCGCTGCCATCACCCGCGACGCCAACCGCACGCCGTGCGCGCTGGTACCGATGGTGTCCAGCAGCAGCGGCGCCAGGTGGTCCGGCACGTCGTCCGGGACCGGCAGCAGGCATTGCGCCGGCACGCACACGCTGTCGGCATAGCCGCCGGGCCGCTGCCAGCCGACCAGGGTGGCGGTGTCGCACAACTGCGTATGCCCGGCCCGGCACGGCGCGCACTGGCCGCAGAACACGGGGATGTACACCAGCACCCGCCGCCCGTGCAGCGCATTGCCCGGTGCGTTGACCCGGCCCGCGATTTCATGCCCCGGCGTCCGCGGCCAGCCCTGGCGCAGCGGACGGAAGTCGCTGCCGCACAGGGCGCAGGCGATCACGTCCACCCGGACCTCCCCGACCGCCGGGTCTGGCCGCGGGATAGCTTCGACAGTAATCCGGCCCTCCCCGTGGAATCGCGCGGCCCTCATGCGACGATGCGGTCCACGACGTCGCACAGGCGTTGCAGCCGCGGCACGGCGTCGTGCTGCAACGCATGGGCCACGTCCGGCTGACCGATCGTACCGGCCCAGATGCCGCGCCCGGCCAGGAAGCCGCCCGCCCCCTCCCGGCAGGCCCACTCGACCGCCTTGGGGAACACGTCCTGCGGCACGCCGGAGGACAGCACGACCCAGGGGCTGCCGACGCTGCGGGTGATGGCGGCGCAGGCGCGGCGGACGTCCTTCTCCGCTCCGGTGCCGAACAGAGGCACCTCGCCCTTGTAGATGTCCGCGCCGCGGCGCCCGAGTTCCGCCGCGGCCGCCAGGATTGCGCCCTCCCGGTCCCAGACGCCGCCGCCCCGGGGCTGCCGGGCCACTGGCTCCACGATGCTTGCCAGCCCGGCGCCACGGCAGCGGGCGATGAAGTCGTCCACCATGGCGGTGCGCGGCTGCGCCGGGTCTCCGGGCCGCCACAGCACCAGCAGCTTGAGCGCCACCGCCCCCTGCGCCTGGACCGCCGCCGGCACCACCAGCTCGTCGAGCCTGACGTCGGCAACCAGCTCGTCGGCGCTGCTGATCAGCACGTCCGCCGCCGCGATCAGCCCGCAGCCCGGCGCCACCACCCCCGCCGCCAGCGCCTGCTCCCACGCCAATGCGCGGTCGATCAGCACCGCGGAGGCATGGGGCGTCAGCACCCGGATGGCATCGAGCTTGAACGCCGTTAGCGCGCTGTCCGGCACCGGCCCGGATTGGTGCTGGGCCAGCATGGCCCGCAGCCCCTCCCGCTGATCCACCGCCAGCATCGCGAACGCCCCTGACGGACGGGCCAGTGCGGCCAGGCTGCTGCCCATATCCGTTTCTCCTAGCCAAACCGCCGCGGCCCGGGCAGTGTTCCTGTAATTGGGATGACCGGTCAAGCAGCCGGACCACGAACCCAAGGGGGAGACACATGATGGCGAACCGTTCGCGACGTCTTGCGGCTGTGGCCGTTTTGGCGATGGCGCTGCCCCAGGCCGCCGACGCCGCGGAGTTCGACTGGATGCGCCACAAGGGCGCGACCGTCAGCTTCCTGGTGAACAACAACGCCATCGGCAACGCCATCGTCGCCAACAAGGCCGAGTTCGAGCGGCTGACCGGCATGACGCTCAAGGTGGACACCTACCAGGAGCAGCAGATGCGCCAGCGCCTGGTGACGGTCCTGAACGCCCGTAGCGACGAGACCGACGTGTTCATGACGCTGGTGTCGCGCGAGGGCCAGCAATTCGCCAAAGCCGGCTGGTATGCCGACCTGGCCAAGATGAAGGACGATGCCGCCCCCGGCTACGACTACGCCGGGTTCAGCCCCGCGCTGATCGCCGCGAACACCATCAACGGCGCGCTGACGAGCATGCCGCTCAACATCGAAGGCCCGGTGGTCTATTACCGCAAGGACGTGTTCCAGCGGTGCGGCCTGGCCTTCCCGACCCAGCTCACGGACCTGCCGGCGACGGCCAAGGGGCTCAAGGCCTGCGACGCGGCGATCACGCCCTTCGCCTCCCGCGGCCTGCGCGACGCGGTGGCCTACACCTTCAGCAACTTCGTCCACAACATGGGCGGCGCCTACATGCGGAACGGCAAGTCCGACCTATGCTCGGGGCCCAACCAGGCCGCGCTGGGGCTGTATGCCGGGCTGTTGCGGGACTACGGGCCGCCGGGCGCGGTCAACTACACCTTCAACCAGATCGACGCGCTGTATCGCGCGGGGCGCGCCGCCATGGCGTTCGAATCCCAAAACGAGCTGAGCGCCATGATGGAGGGCGGGGCGCGTGAGGCCGACACCGGCATCCGCGTGCTGCCGCCCGGCCCCGGCGGCTCCGTCCCCACCGCCATCGGCTGGAGCCTTGCCGTCTCGCCGTTCAGCCGCAGCCCCGGCCCGGCCTGGTACTTCGTGCAGTGGGCCACCAGCCCGGCGACGCAAGCCAAGATCGCGCTCAGCGGCGTCGCCGCCCCTCGGGCGGCGGTAGCGGCCCTTCCGGACGTGAGGGCATGGATCGCCGCCCAGCCCGTGCGCGCGGAGTGGCAGGCCGCGGTGGACGAGATTGCGGCCAAGGGGAGTTCGGAGGTCGGCTACCCAATCGTCGCCAACCCGGCCTCCCGCGGCCCCATCGGACAGGCGGTGGACGACGTGCTGCTCGGCACGAAAACCGTCGCCGCGGCCTGCGCGGACGCGGACCGCGCGCTCGATGCGCTGATAACGGGCAACTAGCTTGCGGGCCTCCCGGCTCGGCCTCGCGGTGTACGCCGCGCCTGCGGTGACGTTCACGCTGCTGCTGATCGCGGCGCCGTTCTTCTACACGGTCTGGCTGAGCGTGCAGCACGTGGAACTGGGTGGCGCCAGCCGCTTCACGGGCGGCGCGAACTACCGGCAGATGCTGGCCGACCCCGAGTTCTGGAACGGCCTGCGGGTCAGCCTCGTGCTCTACGCCGCGTCGCTGGCGATGCAGCTTGCGGGCGGCACCTGGCTGGCGCTGCTGCTGTTCCGGGCGAAGCGGATGCCGGGGCTGCTGCGCTCGCTGCTCATCTCGCCGTTCATGCTGCCGCCGGTGGTCGCGGGCATGATGTTCCTGGTCATCCTCGACCCCTCGCTCGGCGCGGCCAACTGGCTGCTGACCCTGGCTGGGCTGCCACCGTCGGACTGGCTGGCGTCGCCGCGGCTGGTGGTGCCGGTCATCGCGCTGATCGACACCTGGCAATGGGCGCCGTACGTCGCTTTGATCGTGCTGGGCGGGCTGCAATCGCTGCCGGCAAGCGTGTACGAGGCCGCGCAGATCGACGGCGCGCCGCCGTGGAGGGCGTTCTGGCGCATCACCTTCCCGCTGCTGCTGCCCACGCTGGCCACCGCCACCATCCTGCGCAGCGTGGACCTGCTGCGGTTCTTCGACATCATCTACATCACGACCCAGGGCGGACCCGGCACCGCGTCCAACACCCTCAACGTCTATGGCTTCCGCGTAGGGTTCGAGTTGTTCCAGTTCGGCTACGCCGCTGCGCTCGCCGTCACGCTTACCGCCATCGTGCTCGGCGCCGTGCTGCTGCTGAACCGCGCCCGGGCGATGGTGGACTGGTGATGGCGGACCCGCGCTGGCTTCGCTGGCTCAACACGCTGCAACTCGTGCTGGTCGGCGCGGTCGTCATGGCGCCGATGGCGTGGATGGTGCTGTCGTCGTTCAAGTCGTCGGCGGAGGTGACGGCCTACCCGCCGACGCTGGTGTTCCCCCCGACGCTGGAGAACTACGCGCACCTGTTCGGCACGACGCCCTTCCCAGCCTATGCGCGCAACAGCATGATCGTGACGGCCGGATCGACCGTGCTCGGCCTGCTGCTCGGCGTGCCGGCGGCGTATGCGGTTTCGCTTACCCGTATCACCTGGCCGGCTTTGCTGACGCTGGCGGCCCGCATGGCGCCGGGCACGCTGTTCCTGCTGCCGTGGTACGTGATGTTCCGGGAAGCCGGGCTGATCGGCTCGTACTGGTCGCTGATCCTGACGCATGCGGTCATCACCATGCCCATCGTGATCTGGGTGCTGCTGCCCACCTTCGACGCGATTCCGCGCAGCGTGCTGGAGGCCGCGCAGGTGGACGGCTGCGGCGTGCTGCGCAGCCTGTGGCGGATCGCGCTGCCGCTGGCGGGGTCGGGCCTGGTGGTCGCGTCGATCCTGGCCTTCGTGTTCAGCTGGAACTACTTCCTGTTCGCGCTCGTGCTGTCCAACGCCAGCACCAAGACGCTGATCGCCGCCGCGTTCAACTTCGTCGGCGAAGGCTCGACCGACTGGGGCGCGCTGATGGCCGCCGCCACGCTGATCGCGCTGCCGCCGCTGCTGCTGGCCGCAGCGGTGCAGCGCTGGCTGGTGTCGGGCCTAACCCTTGGCGCGGTGAAGGGCTGATGGCGGCCATCTCCATCCGCGGCCTGGTCAAGCGGTTCGGCGCGACGGAGGTGATCCCGTCCCTCGATCTGGAGATCGCCGATGAGGAGTTCATGGTCTTCGTCGGCCCGTCCGGCTGTGGCAAGTCCACGCTGCTGCGCATCATCGCCGGGCTGGAGGCGTCGAGCGCGGGGGAGGTGCTGATCGGCGGCCGCCTGGTCAACGCCCTGCCGCCGGCGCAGCGGGACGTGGCGATGGTGTTCCAGGACTATGCGCTGTATCCGCACATGACGGTACGGCGGAACATGGCCTTCGGGCTGGAGATGCGGCGGGTGCCGCGGGCCGAGATCGAGGCCCGCGTACTACGCGCCGCCACGATGCTGCACCTGGAGCCGCTACTGGACCGGCGGCCGAAGGCGCTGAGCGGCGGCCAGCGGCAGCGCGTCGCGATGGGCCGGGCCATCGTGCGCAACCCGCAGGTGTTCCTGTTCGACGAGCCGCTGTCCAACCTGGACGCGAAGCTGCGCAGCCTTGTGCGAGCCGAGATCAAGGCGCTGTCGCAGGAACTGCGCACGACGATGGTGTTCGTCACGCACGACCAGGTCGAGGCGATGACGATGGCCGACCGCCTGGTGGTGCTGCGCGCCGGGGTGATCCAGCAGGTCGGCACGCCGGAACAGGTGTATGGCGCGCCGGCGAACCAGTTCGTGGCGGGGTTCATCGGCTCGCCCTCGATGAACTTCTTTCCGGTCGAGGTCGCGGACGGCATGGCGGTGCTGGCGGACGGCAGCCGCCTGAGCCTGCCGTTTCCGCCGTCCCGCCCCCGGGCAGTCCTGGGCCTGCGCCCCGAGGCGATGCTGCCCGCAGCCGAGGGCCTGCGCGTGCGGGTCAGCCTGGTCGAGCCGCTTGGCTCCGACACGCTGGCGCACTTCCGGCTGGGCGCGGAAACCTACGTCGCGCGCGTCCCGCCCGAAACCCGCCCCATGGTGGGCGACACACTGACGCTCGCTGCCAGTCCCTCGCGCATGCACCTGTTCGATCCAGAAACCGGGGCGGTGTTGTCCCGCTTGCCAGGTCCGTGACGTCCTTCATGCACGCCCTTTCCGCCGCCCATCCCCTGCCGCTCTATGCGCAGCTTGCCGAGCTGTTGCGCCACCGCATCGCCCGCGGCGACTGGAAGGAAGGCGACCGGCTGCCGTCCCACGAGCTGCTGACCCGAGAGTTCGCCGTCGCCCGCGTCACCGTCCGCCAGGCGATCTCCTTGCTGGAGGAGGACGGGCTGGTGCTGTCCCGCCAGGGCCGCGGAACCTTCGTCACCATCCGGCCCGGCGCCGAGCGCCCGCTGCGGGTGCAGTCCACCCTGCAAGACCTGGCCACCATGCTGCGCGGCGACGAGACGCAGTTGCTCAACCTGTCCGAAAGCGACGCCGCGCCGCTGCTGACCGACCGGGACGGCGTGGCTGCCGCTGCCTACGTCCACATGCGCCGCATCCACCTGCGGGATGCCACGCCCTATTGCGTCATCTCGATCTACCTGGACGCCGCCGTGTTCCGCCAGGCGCCGGAGCGGTTCCGGCGGGAGCTGCTGATCCCGATGCTCCTGTCCATGCCCAGCGTCGCCATCGCCCAGGCGCACCAGACCCTGACGATCGGCACCGCCGACCCGGACACCGCGGCGCAGCTCGGCATCGCGGTGAACGCGCCCGTCGCCTATGTGCGCCGGGTGTTCCGGGCGCCGGACGGCACGGTGCTCTACCTGGGCGACGTCACCTACCGCGGCGACCGGGTGCAGCTTGAGATGAACCTGGTGCGATGAGGGGCGTCATGAACGAATGCCGTATCGTCGCCGCGGGGCTGCGATACTGCCCGCACTTGCTCGGCGGCGAACCCGGCCTTGGCCCGGCGCCGGATGAGGCCGCGCTCCGGCGTTACCAGGTCGCGGCATGACCACGCCCCAGAACCCCCGCCGGGCCACGCTAAGCATCATCCTGGCCGTGCTGCTGCTCACCGCGCTGTATGTGCTTGCCCTCTGGTGGCCCGCCATCGCCGGGAAGCTGCACCAGGCTGGCCGATGACGCGGCGCGCCCTGGCGCTGAACGCCGCCGCGGTTGCGCTGGGCCTGGCCCAACCGCTACCGCCCAGCCGACACTACGAAGGGAGGATGTTCGTTGCAGCCTGATGCCGCCAAGCGCCCCAACATCGTGCTGGTCATCACCGACCAGCAGCGGTTCGACACCATCGCCGCCGCCGGGTTCGGCTACATGCTGACGCCGAACCTGGACCGGCTGGTGCGGGAGGGCGTGTGCTTCGACCGCATGTTCGTCACCGCGCCGTCCTGCGCGCCGTCCCGCGCGAGCCTGTTCACGGGCCTGTACCCCCATACCACCGGCGTGTTCCGCAACGACGAGCCGTGGACGCACACCTGGGTCCGCCAACTGGCCGAGGCCGGCTACCGCGCCGTCAACGTCGGCAAGATGCACACCTCCCCGTTCGAGCAGTCCTTCGGCTTCCACGAGCGGCATGTCGTCGAGAACAAGGACCGCGCGAGCCCGAGTTTGCCGTACTTCCTGGACAACTGGGACAAGGCGATCTGGACCCGGGGGTTCGAGAAGCCGAGCCGCGTCACGTACCGGCGCCGGGACGACTACGGCGCCAGCCTGGGCGCCTTCGTGTGGGACATCCCGGCCGACCTGCACTCGGACAACTTCGTGCCGGGCCTGGCGTGCCACTGGATCGACACCTGGCGCGGCACGTCCCCGTTCTTCCTGGAGGTCGGCATTCCCGGCCCGCATCCGCCGTATGACCCGACGCAGGACGCCATCGACCTGTATGCCGGGCGAGACCTGCCGATGCCGATCCTGGACGCCGCCGACATCGCGGGCCAGCCGACGCCGTTGAAGACGCTGCGGACCCAGCACCTCACGCACGACCACGACGCCGTCGTTCACCTGGCGGACCCGACGCCGGAGCAGTTGCACCGCCAGCGCCTGCATTATTTCGCCAACGTGACCATGATCGACACGCAGGTCGGCCGGATCATGGAGGCGCTGGAGCGCCGCGGCGTGCTGAACGACACCGTCATCATCTTCACGTCCGACCATGGCGATTGCCTGAACGACCACGGCCACAGCCAAAAATGGACGATGTACGAGCAGAGCGTCCGCGTGCCCGCCATCGTCTGGGGTCCCGGCCGGGTCACGGCGGGGCGGCGGGTGGCCGACCTGGTGTCCCTGTTCGATTTCGGCCCCACCATCCTGGAGCTTGCCGGCATCGAGCCGCCGCGCTGGATGGAGGCGCGCACCCTGCTGCCCTATCTGCGCGGCGAGGCCCCCGACCCCCGCCGGCACGTGTTTGCCGAGCACGCCAACGACCTGATCCTGCACGGCACCGAGTTCATGACCATGATCCGCAGCCACGCGTGGAAGCTGGTGCATTTCGTGGACACGCCGGAGGGCCAGTTGTTCGACATGCAGGCCGACCCGCACGAGCTGCGCAACCTGTGGGACGACCCGTTGCACGACGCCACCAAGCGCACCTTGATCGAGGAGATCCTGCGCTGGCGGATCCGCAGCGACCTGCGCACCCAGGGCTGGGCACGTGCCGTCGAGCCGCTCGCGCCACGCTGAAGGCATGGTCCGCCTGTCCGGCGGGCGGTTCCGGATGGGGTCCGACCGGCATTACCCGGAGGAGGCGCCCGCCCGCATCGTGGCTGTCCGCGGCTTCTGGATCGACCGCACCCCCGTGACCAACCGGGCCTTTGCCGACTTCGTCGCCGCCACCGGCCACCGGACCGTGGCCGAGCTGCTGCCGGACCCGCGCGCCTACCCTGGCGCCGAGCCGGCGGCCCTCGTCCCCGGCTCCATCGTGTTCCGCCCGCCGGACAACCCGGCCGGCATGCGCTTCTGGGGCGACTGGTGGGCCTTCGTGCCCGGCGCGCACTGGCGGCGCCCCGACGGTTCCGCCCAGGCGTGCGAGCCCGACCATCCCGCCGTCCACATCGCCCACGCGGACGCCGCCGCCTATGCCGCCTGGGCCGGCAAGGCGCTGCCGACCGAGGCCGAATGGGAGTTTGCGGCCCGCGGCGGCGAGGACCGCGGCGCCTATGCGTGGGGGGACGAGCTGGCGCCGGGCGGTGTGCACAGGGCGAACACCTGGCAGGGCCGCTTCCCGTTCGAGCACCGGGTGGAGGACGGGCATGCCGGCACGTCGCCGGTCGGCGCCTACCCACCGAACGGCTACGGCCTGGTGGACATGATCGGCAACGTCTGGGAATGGACCGACGATCCCTGGTCGGGACGCGGCGGCCACTCATGCTGCACGCCCGGGCCTGCCGGCGGCACCGGCCGGCGCGTCATCAAGGGCGGCTCTCACCTGTGCGCGCCGAGCTATTGCCAACGCTACCGTCCCGCCGCGCGGCAGCCGCAGGCCATCGACAGCGGGACCAGCCACCTCGGCTTCCGCTGCATCAGGCGAGAGGCTCAGGGGACGAGCGCATGCCCCTTTGTGGAGTCCCCCTTTGGACGCGGGATAGTACGTTAGTCGGAGGTCAGCGTCTCTGCCGTCACGGACTTCGACCCGCGCATCCGGGCAGTGTAGGAATAAACCTGGAAGGCGAGCAGAGCGGCGACGGCAACCATGATCGAGGCCGAGACTGGACGTGTGAGGTAGGCGGAAACCTCTCCGTGCGAGATGATCATGGCGCGGCGGAAGTTCTCCTCCAGCAATGGTCCCAGGACGAACCCGAGCACGACCTGGGTGACTGGAAAGCCGAGCGCCAGAAACACCGCTCCGACGACCCCGAAGGCGGCGACCTCCGCCACTTCGAAGAGGCTGTTATGCGTGCTGTAGACGCCGATCGCGATGAAGAAGATCGCCGTCGGGATCAGCAGCCGAATGGGGACCTGCAGCATCTTCACCCAAATCCCGATCATCGGGACGTTGAGGATCACCAGGAGGACGTTTCCGGTCCAGAAGCTGGCGACCAAGCCCCAGAAGATATCCGGATGTTCGCTGATCAGTTGCGGACCGGGCTGGATGCCCTTGAGCACCAGCGCTCCGAGCAGGAGCGCCATCACCGCGTCTCCCGGGATGCCGAGCGACATCGTCGGGATGAAGTCGACTTGGGTTTTCGCATGCGCCGCCGCCTCGGGCGCGGCCACGCCCTCGATCGCCCCGTGGCCGAAGCGTTCAGGCGTTCTCGACACCTTGCGCTCGAGCGCGTAGGCGACGAGCGTCGTGATGGTCGGGCCCGTTCCCGGCATTGCGCCGAACAGGCACCCGACGGCCGTGCCGCGCAGCATGGGCGCGAAGGACTGCTTCAGCTCGGCCCGGGTCGGGAGCATGTCGCGCATGCGCACATACGCACGCGGCGCCTTCGCGCTCTCGCGATTGATCGTGACCAGGAAGTCCGCGATGCCGAAAAGTCCGAGGCTCAGCGCGACGAGGTCGATGCTGTCGCTGAGATGGACGCTGCCGAACGTAAACCGTTGAACTCCGCTCACCACGTCCGTGCCGACGGTCCCTAGAACGAGGCCGAGGACTGTCATCGCGATGCCCTTCAACGGCGAGCCGCGCGACATCGTGGCTCCGGCCAGGAGCCCGAGCAGCATGATCGCGCTGACCTCCGTCGGTCCGAACTTATAGGCCACGGTCTCCAGCATCGGCGACAGGAAGATCATGATCAGGATGCCGACCGACGCTGCGAAGAACGAGGCCATCATCGTCACGCCGAGTGCGGCGCCGCCACGGCCCTGCCGCGACATCGGGTAGCCGTCGATGCAGGTCACGGCGTGCGGGGGATGGCTCGGGAGATTCAAGAGGATGGCCCCGATCGCGCCGCCGTACATGGAGCCGTAGAAGATGCCGGCCAGCATCAGGATCGCCGGCACGGGGTCGAGCACGTAGGTGAGCGGCAGCAGCATGGAGATCGCCGTAAGCGCTCCTAGGCCGGGCAGCACGCCGATCAGGTTCCCGAGCAGAACGCCGAGGACGGACCACATGAGATTGTTGGGTTGCAACGCCACCTCGAACCCATACCAAAGGTCCTTCAGCGCTAGTTCCACGCGGCACCCCAAGCGAAGAGCGGGAAGTTGATGTTCAACCCATAGCTGAAGATGAGGAGCCCGATGACCGTCACGCCCGTGGCCAGCGCCGCCGCGTCTCGCCAGCTATTCAGCCGGTCACCCATTGCCGCGACGAACACCGCGACGAACGTGGCCGGCACGAGGCCGCCATAGACACCCAGGACCACGAAGGCGAGCACGCTGCCGAGTACGCACGACCAGCCGCGCCACTCGGCCGGCGACGTGGCGCGGTCGCCGAAGTCGCCGGGTCCGGCGGTGACCCATATCGCAACGCCCACGACCGCCATGAGCGTCCCAAGCACGAACGGCATGAAGCCAGCCCCCATTCGCGTCAGCGTGCCGAGGCCGTACGATGACCCCTGGATGGCGATCCACGCTCCGAGCGGCACGAGCACTGCCGCGCCGCACCGGTCCTTGTTGAGCCGCCGCCACTGCTTCATGCGCTGGCCGTTCCGGTGCGCGCAGGGCCGCGGCCGCCGAGCCGCCCTTTCGAACGAGCGGAATGGCGGCAAGCGGCGGTGCGCCGGTCCGCCACCCCGCCTCGAAAGACCTTCTCGGCAAGAGAGGCGATCATTGTGGAACCACGTTGGCAGCTTTGAGGACCGGACCCAGCCGGTCCACCTGGTCCTTCATGATCTCAGCCGTTTGCGCGGCCGTCGTAAACTGCGGGTTGAAGCCGAGACGCATGAGCTCGCTGCGGTAGGCTGGGTCCTTTGCGATCAGGCCGAGCGCGTCTTGAAGCTTGGCGATGGCCGCCTTCGGCGTGGCGGCGGGCGCGGAAATCACGTAGCGCACGCTGTACTCGCATCCGGGGAAACCAGCCTCGGCGATCGTGGGCACCTCCGGTTCCAGCGGGTGGCGCTGGCTGTCGAAGACCGCGAGGATCTTCAGCTTGCCGGCCTTGGCGAGCTGGGTGACCGATGACAGGCTGAAAAGGCCGAGCGACACGTGCCCGGCGAGCACGTCGGTCAGTGCGGGACCATTGCCCTTGTAGGGTATGTAGTTGAATCCGATCCCAGCCTTCCGCGCGAAAAGCATGCCCGCCATGCTGTGCGACGTCCCGCTGCCCGCATCCGCCATGGAAAGCGAGCCAGGCTCTTTCTTCGCGAGCGCGACGAGCTCCTGGGCGTTCTTGACTGGAACCGAGGGGTTGGCGACCAGTACGATCGAGCCGCTTGCAAATATGGATATGGGCGTGAAGTCCTGGGCGATGCCGGGACTGACGTTCTTGTAGAGCATCGGGAACAGCGGCAGCATATCGGTGTGAAGCAGCAGCGTGTAGCCATCGGGCGAAGCCCTGGCGACCGCCTCCGTGCCGATCAGAGTGGCGGCTCCCCCGCGGTTCTCGACGAGGACCGGCTGCCCCAGCCGTGCACGCAACTGCTGCGCCAGCAAGCGCGCGATGGCGTCCGTCCCCCCGCCGACCGCGTAGGGCACGATGAGCCTGATTGGTTTGTCCGGATAGGATTGGGCTGCAGCGGGTGTCGTCGCCAGACCGACGAACAGGCCCAAGGCGGCGCAGAGGAAGGCTGGGATTCGCATGACCTGTCTCCATGGGTTGGGTTGGCCATCGGCTCGCCCGCCCCCGGGGCGCCCGCAGCGGATTTGGCCTGGGGTCGGCCCCTTCACGCCAGCCATGGATGCTCTGTATGGTGGCGTGCTTCGAACGCTTCGATTTGCGGCTGGTGCTGGAGCACGAGGCCAACCTCATCCAGCCCCTTCAGCAGGCGTTCCTTGTAGATGCCGTCGATCTGAAACTGCCACTCATGGCCGGTCGTATCGGCCACGGTCTGCCGAGCCAGGTCGATCGACAGGTTCGCGCCCGGCATGGCCTGCAATTGCCCGCGAATCGCGTGGCAAGCCTCCTCCGGCAAGATCACGGGCAGCATGCCGTTCTGGATCTCGTTCGCGTAATGGATGTCTCCGAAGGAAGGCGCGACAACCGCGCGGATCCCGTAATCCATCAGCGCGTAGACCGCGCCTTCGCGTGACGAGCCGCAGCCGAAATTCACGTTCGCCACGAGGATGCCGGCGGTTCGGTAGGGCGCCTGGTTGAGCACGAATTCGGGCCGCTCGCGGCCATCCGCATCGAAGCGCATGTCGTAGAACAGGTAGGGGTCATAACCCTTGGCGGCCGAACGCGGCTTGCGGATGAACCGGGCCGGGATGAGCTTGTCGGTGTCGACATTGGCGATGTCGAGCGGTACGGCGACCGCGGTGAGCGTCGTGAAGGGTCTCACAGATACCGCCGCACGTCGGTGAGGTGCCCGTTGACGGCCGCGGCCGCAACCATGGCGGGGCTCATCAGGTGTGTGCGCGCGCCCTGCCCTTGACGGCCCTCGAAGTTGCGGTTCGACGTGGAGGCGCAGCGCATGCCTGGCGCCACCGTGTCGCCGTTCGTCGCCGCGCAAGACGAGCAGCCCGAGGCCCGCCACTCGAAACCCGCTTGCGTGAATATCCGGTCCAGGCCTTCCGCTTCCGCCTGCCGCTTGACCAGCGTGGAGCCCGGCGACACCCAGGCGGGTACTACCGACTTGCGGCCATCGAGCACCGCGGCGGCCGCCCGCAAGTCCTCGATGCGCCCGTTCGTGCACGTGCCGATGAAGGCGCGGTCGATGCGGATGTCGCCGAGGGGCAAACCAGCGGTGAGGCCCATGTAGGCAAGCGCCTGCTCCGCATGGGCGCGCTTCTCGGCGCTGGGCATCTCATCGGGCGCCGGCACCCGCGCGCTGATCGGCAGCGCCTCTTCAGGTGTCGTCCCCCAGGTGACCATAGGCTCCAGCTTCGAGCCGTCGAGGTGCAACTCGCGATCGAATGCAGCCCCGTCATCGGTGGGAAGCGTGCGCCACCATCCGAGCGCACGCTCCCAGTCGGCCCCCTTGGGCGCGAACTCGCGTCCGTGCAGGTATTCGTAAGTCGTTTCGTCGGGTGCAACCATGCCCGCCCGCGCCCCGGCTTCGATGGACATGTTGCAGACGGTAAGGCGTCCTTCCATCGACAGGCCGCGTATCGCGGCGCCTGCGTACTCGATCGTATGCCCGGTTGCTCCGGCCGTGCCGATCCGCGCGATGATCGAGAGGATCAGATCCTTCCCGCCGACGCCGGCCGCCAAGGTGCCATCGACCACGATCCGGAACGCTTTCGGCTTCTTCTGCCAGAGGCACTGCGTGGCGAGGATCTGCTTGGCTTGCGAAGCCCCGATGCCGAATGCCAGGGCGCCGAACGCCCCGTGGGTCGAGGTGTGCGAGTCCCCGCAGGTGATCGTCAGCCCGGGCTGGGTGATGCCGAGATCGGGGCCCACAACATGCACGATGCCCTGTCGCAGGTCGTCGATGCCTAGATGCAGGACGTGGCTCTCCCGGGCGTTGCTTTCGAGTAGTTCCAGCATGCTGCGGATTTCCGGGTCGGCAACCCCGCCGATGCCGCGCTCCCGCCCGATGGTCGGCACGTAATGATCCGCGACCGCGAACGTCTGCCTCGGCTTACGAACCTTGCGGCCCTCCTTGGCAAGCTGCGCGAATGCATGGAACGAGCCTTCGTGGACAAGGTTTCGGTCAATGTAGAGCAGCGCCTCGCCCTCGCGGCTGACGGTCGTATGCTGCTCCCAAATCTTGTCGAACATTGTTCGTGCGGTCGTCATGATGTCACCCCGAAATCAACGATGGGCCCGCCGGGTTGCGTCACACCTTCGGCTTGAGCACGATGCCGAACTCATCCTTCAGCACCGCTTCGATCTCATCGAAGCAATGCCCCTTGCGGAGCAGCGTCATCGTCCTGAAATCAATCTGGCTCGCCGAGACATGCTTGAACTTGTTGTATCTGCACGGCCCGTGATCGATGACGAGGTCCGCTACGGCAAGGACCTCCGCTTCGATGTCCTTGACCTCATACTTCGCGCCCTGCATCGAACGATTCGCCGACGAGGCTAGGAACGGCACTTGTTCTTGCCAACAAAGCTGTCCGATCGCGTCGCGCATCTCGCCGGCGTTCTGCAGGAAGCTCACCGTGCCGTTGCGCGTGCCCACGCTGAACAGGAAAGGCGTCAACTTCGCCATGAAGGGGTCGTTCTCGCGAAACGGCGCGACGACGGAAAGCGGCAGCTTGTGGTCGACCGTGATCGCGCGGATGACCGCCTTCTTCTCAGGGGGAAGGTCATGGACTGCTTCCACCATTTCAAGGCAGGCCACGATCGCGCTCGCCTTTTCGTAGCTGCGCTGTTTCGCCGTATAGACCCGGCGCAGCGCATCGTCGGTTGAACAAAGTATCGCATAGCCCACGTCGTAGCGAACGATCGCCACCCCGCCGCCACGAACACAGTCGAATGCGCGCTTCGCGTCGGCCTTGATGTCGAACTCTTCTGGCATGTCTCCCGCCCTTTCTTATTCTTTGCTTCGGAAGCCGCTTTGCCGGCCTGATTACGAGCCGGTCAGAAAGCGAGTGCGAAGATCGTTCCATTCATCGGAGCCGAAGCGCCGGAAGCCGTCGGCAAACGTGGCGCCGGGCTTCGGTAACGGCGCCATGTGGGTCTCCCTCAGGCGCTTCAACGCCTCGTCGCAGGCTTCTATCGCCGTCCTGAACAGGATCCCGGGTACAAGCGCCAGCTTGTAGCCCATCGCTTCGGCCTCCCTGAGGTCGAACAGCGGCGTCTTGCCGCCGGGCACGACGTTCAGCAGGCAGGGTCCATGAACAAGTTTCGGTATCCTTTGCAACTCGTCCATTGTCTCCATGGCCTCGACGAAGGCCATGTCCGCCCCGGCGGCCAACGCCTCGTTCGATCGTTCGACGGCCTCTTCGAAGCTCACGACCGAGCGGGCATCGGTGCGCGCGATCACCAGGAAATCAGGATCGCTTCGTGCGGCGACCGCGGCGCGGATCTTCGTCAGGTATTCCTCGCGGCTGACGACTTCCTTGCCTCCGAGGTGGCCGCAACGCTTGGGGCTGACCTGATCCTCGATGTGTATGCCGGCAACGTTGCGGCTTTCGTACTCGCGGACCGTTCTCGTGACGTTGAGCGCATCCCCATAGCCCGTATCCGCATCGGCGATGAGAGGGATGCTGACCGAGCGCGCGAGCACGCTCGCGTTTTCCACCATCTCCGTCATCGTCAACAGCCCGAAATCCGGGAATCCCCGGGCGGCGGAGGTGCCGGACCCCGTCATATACACCACCGGAAACCCCGCCTGCTCCACCAGCTTGGCGGTAAGCCCATCGTAAGCGCCCGGCGCAATCAACATGCCCGGCTGGCGCAAGAGGTGTCGCATGCGTGCGGAAGAGGACTTCATCGCGGTTGATCCAAACTGGAACGGAGAGACGAGCGGGCCTTGGATCGGCAGTGGCACCGGAATATAGCCTGCCATGGACAGGGTATCGCGTCGAGCAATCTCCGTCGTCACACATGGTCGTAATCTATCACCACGTGCGGGGTGGTCGGCTGGGCCTGGCAGGTCAGCACGAATCCCGCCTCGACCTCCCAAGGCTCCAGCGAGAAGTTGACCGCCATGGAAACGGCGCCGTCCTGCACCCGTGCCCGGCAGGTGCTGCACATGCCGCCCTTGCAGGCATAGGGCAGGTCCATGCCGGCGCGCAGCGCGGCGTCCAGCACCGTTTCCCCTTCGGCCACGGGCACGTCCGCCCGCAAGCCGTCCACGATCAGGCTGGCCACCGCATGGGGTGCGGCTGCCTGCGCCGGCGTCGGCTTGGGGCGCGGCTGGCCGCCGAACGCGGACACGAAACGCTCCACATGGACCTGGTCCGGCCGCAGCCCGAGGTCCAGCAGCGTGGCCTCGACCTCCTCGCTCATCCCGGTGGGGCCGCAGATGAAGGCGTGGTCCACCGTCCCCACCGGGACCATGTGCCGCAGCAGCAGCCGCACTTTCGCCGCGTCAAGGCGCCCGTTCAGGATTGGGATGTCCTGCTGCTCCTGGGACAACACGTGAAACACCGAGAGCCGGCCCAGGTAGCGGTCCTTCAGCTCCTCAAGCGCTTCCCGGAACAGCATGTCCCTGACGAAGCGGTTGCCGTAGAACAGGAACACCCGGCTGCGTGCTTCCCGGCTCAGGACGCCGCGGACGATGGACAGCACCGGGGTGATGCCGGAGCCCGCGGCAAAGCCGACATGCACCCGCGCCTGGTCCGGCGCGTGCGCGACGCCGAAGCGGCCCGTGGGCGTCATCACCTCCAGGGCGTCGCCGGCGTGGATGGAGCTGTTCGCCCAAGCCGAGAAAAGGCCTCCGTCCACGCGCTTGACCGCAATGCGCAGCTCGCCGTCGTCCGGACCCGTGCAGATCGAATAGGAGCGGCGCAGCTCCTCCCCGTCCAGCTCCTTGCGGACCGTCAGGTACTGCCCAGCGGCAAAGCGGTACTCCCGCTGCAATTGCGGCGGAACCGCGAACGCGATGGACACCGCGTCCGGCGTCTCACGCTTCAGGTCCGACACATGCAGGAGGTGGAACCGCGGGGCCAGGGACATGGGCGCCTCAATGGCACTTGAAGTAGTCGAACGGCTCGCGGCAATCCTCGCAGCGCCACAGCGCCTTGCACGAGGTGGAGCCGAACTCGGACAGCACCCGCGTGTTGGACGAGCCGCATTGCGGGCACGCCACTTCCTCCGTGCCGAACAGTCCGCGCCGCCCGCCGCCCGCCTTGGGCGGGGCCACGCCATATTCGAGCAGCTTCCGGCGCCCTTCCTCCGTCATCCAATCCGTGGTCCAGGCGGGGTGCAGCACCGTGCGGACATGCCCGCCGCGGATGCCGGCCCGCTCCAGCGCCATCTCGATGTCGAGCTGGATCGCGTTCATGGCCGGGCAGCCGGAGTAGGTCGGCGTGATCGTCACTTCGACCTGCCCACCGCGCACGCCGACATCGCGAAGCACGCCAAGGTCGGCGATGGTCAGCACGGGGATTTCCGGGTCGCACACGGCCTCGACGGCCTGCAAGGCCCGCGCCCGCAACGCCTCGTCCGCCAGGCCGCTCACCAAGTTGCGCCGGGGTAGGTGCGCTGGGTGTGCTGCATCACGCTCAGCAAGTGCCCAAGGTGCTCGCTGTGCCGGCCGGACCGCCCGCCGCTCTGCATCCAGGGGTTCGGCGGCGGGGTCAGGGTGGCGCGGGACAGCACGGACCCGACGCTGCGCTCCCACGCACCACGCAGCGGCGCCGGGTCCGTGATGATCCCCTGTGCGGCAAGGCCCTGCTCGGCCGCGTCGCACTCGAACATCTCGCCGGTGTAGGCCCATAGCTGGTCCACCGCGCCCTGGGCGCGCCCGTGGCTCTGCTCAGTGCCGTCGCCGAGGCGGATCACCCATTCGGACGAGTGCCTGAGGTGGTAGGCGCTTTCCTTTTCGGACTTCGAAGCGATTGCGGCCAGGGTTGAATCCGTGCTGGACATCATCGCGTGCCAGTATAGATCCACGAACGCAGAATAGAACAACTGACGCACCATCGTCAGCCCAAAGTCTCCGTTGGGGCGTTCGACAAGCAAGAGGTTACGATATTGAGGGGCGTCACGGAGGAAGGCGTACTTGTCCTCGTCGTTGCTGCCAGCCTCGACTTCGGCCGCATAGGCATACAACGACCGCGCCTGGCCGATCAGGTCCAGGCCGATGTTGCCGAGCGCCATCTCCTCCTCCAGGATCGGGCCGTGGCCGATCCACTCGGACAGGCGGTGCCCCAGGATCAGCGCGTCGTCAGCCCGGCGCAGCACGTACAATACCAGAGGCGTTTCGTTGACCTGGATGGATGTCGTGCTCATGGCGGGGCGCTCACATGTGCCCGACGTCGTCCGGCACGTCGTAGAAGGTGGGGTGCCGGTAGGGTTTCGTGGCGGTCGGCTCGAACATCATCTCCTTGTCCGCCGGGTCGGAGGCGACGATGGCGTTCGACGGCACGACCCAGAGCGACAGTCCCTCGCCGCGGCGGGTGTAAAGGTCCCGCGCCGCCTGCAACGCCATCACCGCATCGGAGGCGTGGAGCGAGCCGACGTGCTTGTGCGCCAGGCCGTTCCGGCTGCGGATGAACACCTCCCAGAGCGGCGTGTCCGGGGTCTTGGCATCAGCCATCCGGGTGTGCTCCGGGTCGGTGCCGTTGCGCTCACGCGCGCTTTTGGGCAGTTCGCTTTTGGGCGGTCTGCTTCGCAGCGTAGGCGGCGGCGGCCTCGCGCACCCAGGCGCCCTCCTCGTGGGCGCGCCAGCGCGCGGAGATGCGGTCATGGTTGCACGGGCCGTTGCCGGCCAGCACCTGCCGGAACTCGTCCCAGTCGATCGGTCCGTGGCGCCAATGCCCACCGTCTTCGCCTTCCTCGAAGCGGAGGGCAGGGTCGGGCAAGGCCAGGCCCAGGTGCGCCGCCTGCGGCACGAGCGCGTCCAGGAACTTTTGGCGCAGCTCATCGTTCGAGAACCGCTTGATTTTCCACATGGTGGACTGATCGCTGTGCGTGCTGTCGCCGTCCGGCGGGCCGAACATCATCAGGCACGGCCAATACCAACGGTTCAGCGCGTCCTGCGCCATCGCCTTCTGCTCCGGCGTGCCGCGGCATAGCGCGATCATGATCTCGTAGCCCTGGCGCTGGTGGAAGGACTCTTCCTTGCACACGCGGATCATCGCCCGGGCGTAGGGGCCATAGGAGCAGCGGCACAGCGGGATCTGGTTCATGATCGCCGCGCCGTCCACCAGCCAGCCGACCGCGCCCATGTCGGCCCAGGTCAGCGTCGGGTAGTTGAAGATGGACGAGTACTTGGCCTTGCCCGCCAGCAGGTCGTCGAACATCGCCTCGCGGCTTTTGCCGAGAGTCTCCGCCGCGGCGTACAGGTACAGGCCATGTCCGGCCTCGTCCTGCACCTTGGCCAGCAGGGTCGCCTTGCGGCGCAACGTGGGCGCACGCGTGACCCAGTTGCCCTCGGGCAACATGCCGACGATCTCGGAATGGGCGTGCTGGGAAATCTGCCGGGTCAGCGTTTTGCGGTAGGCCTCCGGCATCCAGTCATTGGCCTCGATCCGCTCCTCGCGGTCGATCTTGGCCTGGAAGCGAGCGGCCTGCCCACCATCCCCGATGGACGGCAGGGGGAAGGCGGCAGCGTCAGGGGCAGACAGGGTTTGCGTGTACACGACGTCCTCCAGGCCTCGACAACCGCAACATAACACAGCTTCGGCCGGCAGTGGCCGGGTTGTCGGGGACAGGAGGTGGTAGCAGCCGTCCCAGTTTTGGCACGGCTGGCCATAGACCCTCTCCGCCGCGGCATCGAAGCTGGCCCGGCCTTTCCGGGTCAGCCGGTAGAAGCTGTTCCGCCCGGCCCGGTCCGCCCCCAGCCGATCGTCGCCGTTGCGGTGGTGAGGACGATGATCACGAGCCACAAAGGTTGATTCCGGACAGCCGCTTACGAGTATCAGTAACCCTGGAGCAGGAAGTTGCCCGGGATTGGCGGCCCCCACACGTCCCGGCGCTGCTTGCCGACCCAAGTCTTCGGGCGCTGGGGCCGGTCCCGGTGCCAGGGCTTCGGGTCGAAGTGGCCGAGGGCTTCGTCGGACATGCGATCAAGCTCGGTGTACAGCTCGATCATCAGGTGGTCGGCGTTGCGGTGGTAGGTCGCGATGTTGTGCCCGGGTCCGTGACGGACGGGTCCCCAAACGATCTCGATGCTCTCGCGGCCGAGCACGTCGCAAGACTCCGTCAGGTGCGCCGCGTCCCGCAGCTCGAAGGCGAAGTGGTGCATGCGGTGTCCGTCGGCCTTCAGGAAGTTGACCGTGTGGTGGTCCGGGCCGCACCGCATGAAGACGAAGAACTGCTCGACCCAGTCCGACACCCTGAAACCGAGCACGCGCTCGTAGAACGCGGACGTCGCCACCGGGTCGTCCACGATGAAAGCGACGTGCCCGAGCTTGAACGGGCCTACCCCGGTCACGGCTTTGGCGTCGGTGAACTTCCGTTCGGTGAACAGCTCGAGCTGCGTGCCGTTCGGGTCGGTGACGACCAGGACGTCTTCGGCGCCGGGCTGTGAGACGTTGCGCCGCTCCGCCCGGATGCCTTCCGCGGCGAGCAGGCGGGCGGCCGCCGCGAGATCCGTCCCTGGAGCAATCTGGAAGGCCAGTTGCGCGCATCGCGGCGTCGAGCCTCGGCGAAGCACGACTGCGAGTTCCCCTACCCTGGTGACCAGGTAAGCGGAGTTGCCGTTCCGATGGGCCAGGTCCAGCCCCAGGACACGCTGGTAGTAGTCGAGTTGCCGGTCGATGTCCGGGGTTTCGAGCGTGATGTGGGCGATGCGGCACACCTTGATCATGGCGCAGTCTTCGGGGATCATGGCGCAGTCCTCGGGGTGAGTTCACGGGCGTCTTGGGTCGGCGCCGGACGTTCGTGCGGCGGCGAGAGTAGCTCATGCAGTTGGTCCGAGACGGTGCCGAACTCCTCCGCCGCCGCCATGCCCGCCACGTAGCGGTCGGGGCGCAGGACCAGGATCGTCGCTTGATGACGGGCTACGAGCGCCCGGCCACGATCATCTGCGGCCACCAGCGGAGGTTCGCCGCTCCGACCCATGCCCGGTTCGGCGACGAGCGATACGAGGCTCGGCCGCAGCCTTCGCCACAATGGATGCCGCGCCGCGGCGGCCAAGACCTCGCGGCCGACGTTCAGGCCGATCAGCGCGAACCATGGGCCGGCAGCATCGTCCAAGGACAGCGTGTCACCCGCGGGTCCCCCGAGCTGGAGGCGAGGCAGGATGCGTCCTGTCAGTCCGTCGTCCCTGTTGCTTCGCCGCGCCAGCAACCCGCTCGTGAGGAACGGCCGCGGCACGTGACGCATCTCGCTGAAGTAACGGCGGACGCTGGGAAGGAGGTTCGCCAGTGCGAACGAGGCGTCGCGCGCGGCAGCCAGCGCCCGCGAGCGGATGTTGGCAAGGCGGCCGACCCGGACCGAGTAGCGCACGATGGCCTGAATGTGGTCGCGGCGCTCGACCTCGTAGCTGGTCAGGATTTGCGGCGATGCGTCGCCGCGCAGCACGGCGGCGATCTTCCAGCAAAGGTTGGCCGCGTCGCGTGCGCCCGTATTCATCCCCTGGCCGCCAAAGGGCGGCATGACGTGGGCGGCGTCGCCGAGCAGGAACACGCGGCCATCCTGCAGGCGCGCGGCGATCCGTTCGGAGAAGCCGTAGATGGCCCGGCGCACGATGTGCAGCGGCACACCCAGATACGGCGTGTGCCGGTCAACGAGATCGCGAATACCCTCGTCGGTCACGACGTGCTGCCGGTCGTCCTCCGGCGACAGCATGAATTCGAGGCGGCGCCCGCCATAGGGCGCCGGCACGCTGTTGACGGGCCGCGCCGGGTTGCAGAAGAAGCGGGAGTGGTCCGCTTGGTCCGGGAAGTCGGCGAGATCGACCACAAGATGAGGCTCGTCGATCCTGGCGCCGGGAAACGGAATGTCGAGGGCGGTCCTGACGAAGCTGCGGGCCCCATCGCAAGCGAGCACATACCGGGCCGCGACCTCGCATGACCCGGCGGCGGTCTGCAGAATGACACTGACGTGCTCGGCTCCCTGGACGATGCTCGCGATCGTTGCGCCGAAGTGGGACCGTACGCCCGGATAGCGGCGGCTGCCCTCGAGGAGGACCGCCTCGAAGACCGGCTGCAGCACCGCGTTGCGGTTGCCGAAGCCGTTGGGCGTGATGAAGCCCGGAACCTTGACGAGCACGAAGCCGAACGGCGACACGAAGTGGACGCCGAACGGCCGGGAAAGGTGGGGCCTGAGGACGGGGATCAGTCCGACGCTGTCCAACACCCGCATATACTCGTCATCGATGGCGATCGCCTTCGGCATGTCGGACGTGACCGGCTTCTGCTCGACCAGAAGGCAATCCACGCCATAGGACCCGAGCAGGTTTGCGGCCGTCAAGCCAACCGGTCCCGCGCCCACGACGAGGACGTCGACCGAACGCGGGACCGGGTCGGCCGGACCCTTAACCGGGGCAGTCAGCGCCAGGGTTTCCCGAAGGGAAAGCGCGCGTGCCGGAGCGGCATCCGTTGACGTGGCCGCGGTCATTGCAGGCACAGGGCCACGGCCGGGAAGATTATCAGGAGGGCAAGCCGCAGCAGGTCTGTGAGGATGAAGGGAAGAACGCCTCGGAATATCTGGGCGAAGCTGACCTCCGGGATGACGCTTTTGATCACGAACACGTTCATGCCGACCGGCGGGTGGATCAGTCCGAGTTCGACGGTCATGACGATGATCACCCCGAACCAGATCGGATCGAAGCCAAGCGCCGTGATCACCGGGAAGATGATCGGCACGGTCAGGATGATCATGGCCATGGCGTCCATCAGGCAGCCCAGGACCAGGTACATGAGCAGGATGAGTACGAGCACCTCATATCGGCCGAGGCCGAGGCCGGTGACGAACTCCGTCAGCTTCTGGGGAGTGCCGGTGATGGTCAGGAAATAGCCGAAGATCAACGCGCCGATCAGCACGGTGAACACCGCCGCAGCCGTCCGGGTCGCCTGCAGCAGGGATTGGAGGACGGCGTCCCGCGGGAGCCGCCGACGCGCGACGCCGATGAGAAAGGCCCCGCCAGCCCCCATGCCGCCTGCCTCCGTCGGCGTGAACAGTCCGCCGTAAAGCCCGCCGATGACGAACACGAACAGCACGAGCGACGCCCAGACGCCGCCAAGCGCACGGACGCGGTCGGACCAAGCCGAACGCGGCCCGCGCGGCAGGAGGTCTGGGCGGGCGAACCCGATGATCGCCAGCGTGACGATGTACATCAGCACGGCGACCAGGCCCGGCACGATGCCGGCCAGGAACAGCTTGCCGATGTCCTGTTCGGTGATGATCCCGTACACGACGAGAACGGTGGAGGGGGGGAACATGGCACCCAGCGTGCCGCCCGCCGCGATCGTCCCCGCTGAAAGCGCGGGCGGATAGTTGTAGCGGCGCATCTCCGGATAGGCGACGGTCGAGAAGGTGGCGGCGGTCGCGATGGAGGAGCCCGAGATCGCGGCGAAGGCCGCGCAGGCGATGATGGTGGCGAAGCCGAGTCCGCCCCTGAGGTGCCCGACAAAGGTGTTCGCCGCCCGGAACAGCTCGCGGCTCATGCCGGAGCTGGACACGAAGGCGCCCATGAGGAGGAACATGGGGATGACGCCGAACGTGTAGTCGGTCACCGTCCGCATCGAAGTCTGGCCGATGAGCTTGAGGGCCGGCCCGAAGCCCGCGACCAGCCCGAAGCCGCACACCCCGACCAGCCCCATCGCCATGCCCACGGGCACGCGCAGCAGCATCAGCACGAACAGCACGGCGAAGCCGATGACGGCGACGGCGTCCGGTTCCATCATCGCCTCATTCCACAGGCTGGACCGGATGCGCCACGTTTACGCGCCCCGGCGTGAACACGAGGCGGTAGGTCCTGACCGCGATAAGCAGCACGGCGGACACATCGCCCAGCCAGGCGACCGCGAAGAACGGCCAGGTCGGCAGGTGCAGGTCGAAGGTCAGGATGTTCTGGGCGTAGGTGGACGCCACCTTGTCGAACAGCATGACAGTCTGGACCGTGACGACAAGGAGGAGAACGAGCGTCGCGAACACGTCAATCGCCCGCCTCGACGTGGCCCCCGCAAGTTCCCAGAGGAGGTCGACAGTGATGTGGGCGCCGCGGTAGCTGGTCGCGGCAATGCCCCAGAAGATCAGGATGCCAAGCAGGAGCCGTCCGAAGTCGGAACTGTCCGGGATCGACAAGCCGAAGAAGCGCAGGATCACGGACACGAAGATGTCGACCGCCACCAGTCCCACGAAGGCAGCCGCGATCCACTCGATGCCGTCGATGAACCGGTCCATCCCGTTCCGGCGGGGGCGTGCGATCGCTGGGGCGGGTAGGTCTGCTGCCGGCA
>CAXSDH010000016.1:0-17162 GCA_964235765.1 uncultured Acetobacteraceae bacterium | reverse complement strand
CTGCTGTGGCCGAAGATCTAACCTAGTACGCGGCGCCGTTGCGCGCCAGGCTGTCCCGCAGCTCTGCCATGGCCTGGTCCGGATCGACGCCCACCCTGCGGACCGACTCCGCCCAAGCCGAGGCGAGCGGCGCCGCAGCTCGGCGCCAGGCTGACAGTTGCTCCGGCGCCAGCTCCACGATTTCCTGTCCGGGCTGGCCGATCACCTTGTTGCGGCCGGCCACCTCGAAATCGGCCCAACCGGATGCGAGGGACACAGCCGCCTCGGTCGTGCAGTTCTTGTCCACGGCCTGCTTCTGGGTGGCGGACAGACCGTCGTACTTGGACGCATTCATGACGACGACGCCGAACCAGGCATTCGTCTTCGCATCGACGTGGAACTTGGCCACCTTGTCGATGCCGAACAGCACCGCCGAGCCCCACGGAACGAAGGTCCCATCCACTGTGCCGCGCTCCATAAGCTCGCGCGTCTGCTGCGGCGGCGCCGAGACGTTCGTGCCCCCGAGATTCGTGACGAGGTTTCCCATCACCGCGTTGGGCGGCCTGACCTTCAGGCCTTTCAGGTCTTCCGGAACGACAACCTTCTTGCGGGAATGGAACGTTGCCGGCTCCTGGATGAAGCCGAGGCAGAAATGCACGTCCTTCATCTCCGCAGGGGCGTACTTCCGGTACCAGGCATCGACCGCCGCCGTCCCTTTCTTCCCGTCGTTGTAGAGGAAGGGCAAATCGGCGGCGCCGGCGACCGGGAACCGGCCGGGCTGATAGCCTGGTCCGACGAGGGCGATGTCGGCGATGCCGTCGCGGGCCATATCATAATGGTCGAACGTCTTGCCGAGCTGTTCGGCGGGGAAGACCGTGACCTTTAGGCTTCCGCCGCTCGCCTTCTCGACGCTGGCCGCCCAGGCCTGGAACGATGCCTGGAGCGGATGCGACGGTGGAAGGAAGTAGGAAAGCCGGAGCGCGACCGGGCTGTCCGCCGCCTTGGCCGGCAAGGCCGCGCACAGTCCAAAGACCGTTGCGGCGATTGCGTTCTTGATGTTCATCGACGTCCCCCTTCGGCTCTTTCGGCCGTCATTGCGCCAGCAAGAACTCGATGCTGGCCTTGTTGAAGGTCTCGGGATCCTCGAACTGAGGCCAGTGCCCGACATCGTCCATCCGTAGGTGCACGGCGTTCGGCAACAACTCGACCAACCGCTGGGCGGTGGTGCGGAACAGCGCACGGTCCTTCAGGGACTCCACGACCATGACCGGAGCCCTGATGCTGCGGCACTCCGCGTCGGTGATGAGGTTCTTGTGCAGGTACTTCGGGCCGAGCACGGCCAGGACGTGTTCGGCCGCAGCCTTGGATTCCGGGTTCCTGTAGGTGGCCTGGCGCAAGGCGATGAGGTCGTCGATGCGCTTCTCTTCCTTGAAGATGAGCGCATCGAAGATCTTCCTGATGTTCTCCCAACTCGGGTCGTCATACGCTTGCCCCCGCCGCTTGATGATGCCGCCGATCTCCTCGGCATCGTCGGCCAGGCCGAACGGCGCGTTGAGGGTGACCTTCAGCGTCTTTTCGGGATGCGTCGATGCGAAGCGGACCGCGACCCAGGCACCTAGGGAAATGCCGATCAGCGACGCTTTCTCGACGCCCACCGCTTCCATGAACGCAGCCACTTGCTGCACGTAGTCGGCGATCTCGTAGTCGCGCCGGGGCTTGTCGCTGTAGCCGCTGCCGAGGAAGTCGATCGCGAAGCAGTTGAAGTGCCGGGCATGCGGCCCGAGCGTCGCCATGTACGCCTCCCAGGTCCCGCCGGTGCCATGCAGCATGATCACTGCAGGCGCATCTCGAGAACCCGCTTGCACGTAACGCGTCCGGACGCCTCCGGCATCGATCCAGTCCTGGCGAAAGGCGACACCCGCCAGGTGGGTCCAGATGCTCTCGTACGCCGCGGCTGAAGACAAACCGAATCCTCCCTGGATGGCTGGGCGCTGCCCCTCACGGGCTGGATATTCGAATAGTCCACGATTTTCGAATATGCAAGCGTTGACGGGTGGAGCACACTCGAAGCATAGCGGAACGACCCCAGTCCGCGAGGCGGAACCATGTCAGCCAGCATTTCCCCCGAACCGCCCGTTCCGGTCCAGTTCGTCGGCCAGGAGGTCTTGGAGCGGCTCCGTTGGGACATCCTCGACGGCGCCGTCGCACCCGACGCGAAGCTTCCCTTCTCCCTTCTGCAGAAGCGTTACGGCGTCGGCGTCGGCACGATCCGGGAGGCCTTGTCCCACCTCGTTTCGGAGGGGCTGGTACGTGTGGACGCAGGCCGCGGCTTCCGTGTCGCGCCCGTCTCCAGGGCCGACCTCCTCGATATCTCAGCCCTTCGCGTTGACTTCGAGAAGCGCGCGCTTGAGGACGCGATCCGGCATGGGGACGACACCTGGGAGATCCGCGTCCTCTCGACCTTCCACCTGCTCGACAAGATGGAGGCGCGGCCATTGGCCGATAGGCTGAAGGATGCGAGCCGCTGGACCCAGGTGCATCGCGAGTTCCACGAGGCGCTCGTTTCGGCCTGCCGCTCGCGATGGCTTTTGCATTTTCGGGCACTGCTGTTCGATCAAGCCGACCGGTACCGTCTACTCTCGCAACGGCATCGGCCTCCAGGCAACCATCGGAAGGGCGAGCACCGTACCATCATGGAAACGACTCTTGGGCGCGATGCGGCGCGTGCTTGCCTGCTCGCTGAGCAGCATATCGCCAGTACGGTCGACGACGTATTGCGCTATGCGCCGCAACTTACGCCGAAATGAGTCGACAAGCCCTGCCGGTGCGGGCGACGTCCGTCAACGTGGGGGGGCGCGAACCCATCCAAGATCCGCCCACGTTCCATCCGGTTCCCCGACGCATGTCGCGGTCCTGGTTAAGCTTGAACGCAAGGTGGGTATCCGGGGACATGAGGAGGGCCGAACCTCTTACGTTGGCCCGGCCTGCCGCGCCACCGGCCGGATCCATGCAACTACGCCGCTCGCGCTTGACTTCTCTACACATCGTGTAAGGCTACATGGAACTACTATGACCAACTCCTCAAGCGGAACGTTGGCGACATTCGTCTCGGTGCGACGCGGCCAGGGCGTGACGCTGACCGCGCACATCCGAACGCCCCATCAAGCGGGCGCAGACAACAGGGAGTATGACACATGCTGTTCCCCAGGCGCCGCGTGGTGCTCTCAGGCTCGGCCTTGCTGGCCGCGCAGGCGGTTGCCGGTGCACTCGGGCCGGGTCTCGCCGCGGACGCCCGCAAGCGCGTGGCGTTCGCCAACGTGGACGACGCAAGCGCGTTCGGCGCCGCCGTTTTACGCGGCATGAAGTCCGCCGCGGCGAGCCGGCCCCGATTGGACGTGACCGCGTTCGACAACCGGGCCGACGTGGCTCACGCGGTGGAGATCGCCCGCACCATCGCGGCCGCGCGGTACGACCTGTTCATCGAGTACAACGGCCAATCCGCGTCCAATCTCCCGATATCGCGCCTCATGGACACCGCCGGCATCAAAGTGCTCGCGGTCCAGGTCCCGGTGCCGGGCGCACCCTTGTTCGCCGTGGACAACCGCGCCGCCGGCACCGATTCCGGCAAGGCGCTCGCCTTGGAATTCAAACGGCGTTGGCCAGCCGAAAGGCCTGTGGTCGTGATCTTCGGGCTGCCCGAGGCCGGGCCGCTGTTCAAGGATCGCGGCGACGCCGCCAAGGCAGCGGTGGCGGAGGTCTTTCCCGGCATCGCCTTCGACGAGCTCTCGAGCAAGGGCGACGCCGGATACGTCCGCCAGACCACCAGCGACCTGCTCACTCGCAATCCAGGCCGCAAGATGATGCTCTGGGCCCATGTCGATGAGATCGCGTTGGCCGCCGTGTCCGGCATCAAAAATTCCAACCGGGCCGAGGACGTCATCGTGGCCACGACCGGCGGAAGCGCCGCCGTGTTCCCCGAGATCAAGCGCGCCGGAAGCCCGCTTCTCGGCACCTATTCGTTCTTCCCGGAGCTCTGGGGCGGCGACATCCTGGACCTGGCCGACAAGATCCTGGCCGGCGAGACGATCCAGCCGCGCACCATCCCGCGCCAGCAGTTGTTCATCTCGGCGCAGAATATCGCCCAATACGAGGCCAAGATCTGACCGTGTCGGAGGCGTCGGCCCGCATCCTCGCACGCGGCATCGTCAAGAACTTCGGCGGCGTGCGCGCTCTGCGCGGCGTTGACTTTGCAGTCCACCCCGGCGAGGTGCGCGCCATCGTGGGCGAGAACGGCGCCGGAAAGTCCACGCTGACCAAAGTGCTCAGCGGCGTGGTCGAACCCGACAGCGGCGAGATCGCCCTGTCGGGCGTGCCCACCAGGATCACCTCTCCCATGCACGCCCGACAGCTCGGCATCGCCGTGGTGCACCAGGAACTCGAACTCGCCGGAGCCCTGAGCATCGCCGAAAACCTTTTCCTCGGCACTCTCCCGGGCCGCTTCGGCCTGCTGTCGCGCCGCGACCTGTACGCGCGCGCTCGCGCGGCCCTCGAACAGCTCGGTTGCGCGTTCGATCCCTTCCGTCTGGTGCGCACGCTCTCGGTGGCCGAGCAGCAGATCGTCGAGATCGCGCGCGCGATCGTCCAGGACGCCCGGACCATCTTCTTCGACGAGCCTACGGCCGCCTTGTCCCCGGTCGAGGCGGGACGTGTCCACGACCGCATCCGCAGACTCCGCGATTCCGGCGTCGCGATCGTCTATATCTCGCATAATCTGGACGACGTGCTGGACATCGCCGACCGGATCACCGTCATGCGCGACGGCCGGGTCGTGGCGGAGACCGCGGCGGCGGACACCGATCGTGCAACGCTCGTCCAGGAGATCCTCGGACGCGAACTTGCCGCGCTCGATCCCGCGCACGGCGCGGCCAGGTCCGACCCGGTGCTGCGCTGCCGCAACCTCTCCACCCCGCCCGGTCTCGACACCGTTTCGTTCGACGTTAACCGAAGCGAGATCGTCGGCTTCTTCGGCCTGCTCGGGGCCGGCCAGGGCCTCATCGCCGAAACCTTGTTCGGGCAGGCCGAGCGCCCCAGCGGCGAGGTCGAAGTGCTGGGCCAGCCCGGCGTTCCCGCCGACGCGCGGCAGGCGATGTCGCGCGGGCTCGGCTACGTTCCGCCCGACCGCAAACGCCAAGGTCTCGCCCTCGACCTCTCTATCCAGGACAACCTGACCATGACCTGTCCTGGGCAGATCTCGCGTTTCGGTTTGTTCGACCGTCACAAGGCCGCCGCCATCGCGCGCAAAGCGGTCGCCGATTTCGACATACGCTGTTCCGGCATCCACCAGAAGGCCGGCGCCCTCAGCGGTGGCAACCAGCAGAAGATCGTGCTCGGCAAGTGGCAGGCGAGCGGCGCCCGGATCATGCTGCTGGAGCAGCCCACCCGCGGCGTGGACGTGGGCGCCCGCGGCGAAATCTACCGCATCATGCGACGGCACGCGGAGGCGGGCGGAGCGAGCCTGGTCTTTTCCTCGGACGCCGAGGAGATCAGCATGTCCTGTGACCGCGCCTACGTCCTGCGCAAGGGCAGGATTGCGGCCGAGATCGGAGCGGCCGAGCTGTCCGTCTCCAGCCTGCTGCGGGCGGCGCTGTGACCGGGATGGAACGCACCGGCGGACCGAAACTCGCGGCGCCCGACGGCCCGGCCCGCCCCTTCCGCCGCCTGATCCTGGTCCGCCACGACCGGCTCGCCATGCTCGCAGCCCTGCTCGCGCTCACGGTCGTGTTCTCCATCGCGTCGCCCTACTTCCTGAGCATCGGCAACGCGCTCAACATCCTGCTCTCCGTGTCGGTGATCGGCACCCTCGCTGCCGTGACCACCTTGGTCCTGGTCGCGCGCATGCTCGATCTCTCGATCGGCTCGATTGCGGCGCTGAGCGGCGTGGTCGTAGCGTCGCTGGCCGACAGCCAACCTTTGCTCATCGCCGTGGGCTTGGCCGTGCTCGCCGGGGCGGCATGCGGCATCGTCAACGGCGTGGCGGTCCTGCGCCTGCGCATCGACCCGTTGATCGTCACCATCGGAACGCTCTCCATCTTCCGCGGATTGACCTACGTGTTCACTGGCGGCGATACCGTCACCTTCGAGAGCGAACCGCTGATGCAGCTCGGGTCCGGGCGCATCCTCGGCGTTCCCTGGTCGGTGCTGATCGTCATTTCGATGTTCCTCGCCTGCCATGCCGTCGCGACCACCACCATCGCCGGCCGAACGCTGTATGCCGTCGGCGCCAACCCCCGCGCGAGCATGCTCTCCGGCATCAACCTGGCCCGGTGCCGGTTCTGGGTGTTCCTCGTAAGCGGCGCCGCCGCGGGCCTTGCCGGCGTCCTGCTGACTGGCCAGTCCGCCGCCGCGGCGCCGAACGCCGCCATCGGCTACGAGCTGCTCGCCATCACCGCCGTGCTCCTCGGCGGCACCAGCCTGCGCGGCGGCGAGGGCAGCGTGCTCGGCACGCTGGTCGGCGTCCTCATCTTGGGCGTCCTCAACAACGGGATGACGCTGCTCGGCGTCGGCAGCTACTATCAGACCATCGCCAACGGCGCGCTGCTGCTCGCCGCGGTCGCGCTGGACCAGGCCAAGCGGGTTACGACGGAACGGGAGTAGTGGAATGTCCCGGACCGATGGTTGCCTCCAAGAGCGGAAGCCGCGCGATGCATCAACCTAGAGGATGATGTTGATTGCCTTGGTTTCCAGGTAACTGAACATTTCCTCGTGACTCTCTTCCCGCTCGACGCCGCTGTTGCGGAAGCCGCCCCACGGCACGCCGAGATAGTGCACGTTCGATCCATTGATGAAGATGTTGCCCGCGCGCAAGCGCTTGGCGGTTTTTAGGGCGGTCTTGATATCGTTGGTCCAGATCGCTCCGGACAAGCCGAACTCGGTGTCATTGGCCTGCGCGATCATCGTCTCGTAGTCGCTCCACCGGGTAACGGACAAAATCGGGCCGAAGACCTCTTCGCGCCAGAGCCGCATGTCGGAGGCAATGCCAGCATACACGGTAGGCTCCACCCAATAGCCCTTTTCAAATCCGGAGCCGTGGGGACGGCCGCCACCGGTCATGAGCTTGGCGCCTTCGGTCTGCGCCGGATCGAGAAAGCTCATGACGTGGTTGTAGCTCTTGGCGGAGTTGATCGGCCCCATGCCCGTCGCGGGATCCATGGGATCGCCGACCCGGATCGCGGCAACGCGTTGGACGACCCGCTCCAGCACCGCCTCGTAGATGTCGTCGTGGACCAGGAGACGCGAGTTGGAACCGCAGGACTGGCCTTGCCAGGAGAAGTTCATACCCTTCACCGCGCTTTCGGCCGCGGCATCCACGTCGACGTCGGGGAAGACGATCATGGGGTTCTTGCCGCCAAGTTCGAGGGTGATGTGCTTGACGGCCACCTCAGCGGCGCTGCGCTGGATGGCGCGTCCAGTGGAAACGGAGCCGATCAGGGCGAGCCTCTTGACCTCGGGATGGCGGACGAGGGCGTCGCCGACCTCGGCGCCCGTGCCGTTGACGATGTTGAAGACCCCAGGCGGCAACACCTCGCGAGCGACCTCGCCGAGGATGAGCACTGAAAGGGGGCTGCTTTCCGGCGGTTTTACGACCACGGCGTTGCCTGCCGCGAGCGCGGCAGCGGTTCGCGCGACCGAGAACAGCGCAGGATGGTTATATGCCGTGATACGGCCCACCACGCCATAGGGTTCGCGCAACGTCATATGGATATGCTTGCTTGTAGCGGGGATTGTCTCGCCTTTGATCGTGTAAGCGAGGCCTGCATAATACCTTAACGAATGCAGGATTTCGTGCATGGCGTGCATCGTGGGAACGAAGGTGTTCCCGCTGTCGACGACTTCGATCCGCGCCAGCTCGTCGGCCCGTTGCATCAGCCTCTCGCCGAAAGTCCGCAGCAGTTCGCCGCGCTCGGCAACACCGCGTTCCGCCCAGGCCGGCCAGGCACGCTGCGCGGCATCGACAGCCCGCGCGACGTCTTTGGCCGTGCCCGCCACTGCCCGGCCACAGATCGTCTCGTCGGCCGGATTGATGGAATCGATCCAGCGGCCGCTTTCGCTCTCGATAAGCTCGCCGTCGATGAGGAGACGGCCCTCCAATGCTGAACTCATTCGTCTTCTCCGTTGACTGAGGTCCGGAACATGTCCCAGGCTGCGACAGCATGGCGGTGCGGATAGCGAGCTTCGCGGCGGGCGTCATGACGTCGGGCGCCCCCCGAACCTGGGCGCAAATTCTGCAAATAGCCAACGCATTCGCTTGATAGCAGCAATATCTCGACAGGTCGGCCTTCGGCAGGGCTCATGCTCGCCGGGCAAGCTTTAAGGTAAACCATGGACATCACCCCTGAAGGCATTTGGACCAGACCATAGCCCCGTCATGGACCCAGTTCTGGGCTAAAGCCCAGCCACTTCAGGGGAATGGCCCAGCCAAGCACCCGTTCCTGGCCCATGCCCTGGATGTCGCCGCGGTCGCGATCCTGTTGCCGCAGCCGGTGTGGCATCCCTTACCGCGGCAGACACTGGGCTTCCTGGTCGCGCTGCACGATATCGGCAAGCTGTCACGGCCGTTTCAGGCCAAGGAGCCGCTGCACTGGCCCGGTCTCGCGCTCGGCCCGCTCCAGCCCGGCGATACGGCTGGACCACGTCATGACGCGGCTGGGTTCAGACTGCTGCAGCACGAGTTGTCAGCCCTGTTGCATCCTGTGCTGCCGCCGCGGCGCCCGGGCGTTCGAGGCTGGACCGCGTCGGACGCCACACATATCGCTCAGGCGCTGGCGGGCCATCACGGCCGGCCCGTTCCGCTGGACGATGCCGGGCCGGACGGCTTGTGCGAGGCGTGCCGGGCTGCGGCGCGGGAGTTCGTATCCGCCATGATGGACCTGTTCCGGCCAGACCCCATCCCTTGGACACCGGATGCGGCGCAGTTGGGCTGGGACCTAGCGGGAGTCGTCACGCTGGCTGACTGGATCGGCTCCCGGCAGACCTGGTTTCCTTATGCCACGCAAGAAGAAGCCGCCGATCCCGCGACCTATCTGTGGAACCATGCCCTGCCCCGGGCGGCAACTGCGTTGGCCGCGGCGGGCCTGTCGGGTGCGCTGGCGTCGCCGTTCCAGGGCGTGCAGGCGCTGTTTCCGGACATTACCATCCCTTCGCCCGTGCAACACTGGGCGGAAACGGCGCAGCTGCCCCCCGGCCCGATGCTGGCCGTGATCGAGGATGTCACCGGCAGCGGCAAGACCGAGGCGGCCGTGATCCTGACGCACCGCCTGCTTGCATCGGGGCAGGCGCGAGGCGTGTTCATGGCCCTGCCGACCATGGCGACCGCGAACGCAATGTTCGGGCGCATGGCAGACGCGTACCGGGCGCTGTTCCGCGCAGACAGCCGACCTTCCCTGGTGCTGGCCCACGGCCGGGCCGCTTTGGACCCCCGCTTCGGGGCTGTCATGGACGGCGGCGCAGTGCCGAACCGTGACGCTCCCAATCCCGCCGATACGACGGCCGAGATCCATTGCGCGTCCTGGCTGGCGGAGGACCGGCGGCGCGCCTTGCTGGCGGAATTCGGCGTAGGCACCATCGACCAGGCGCTGCTGTCCGTGCTCCCGGTACGTCATGCCGCGCTGCGGCTGCAGGGGCTGAAGGGCAAGGTGCTGGTGGTGGACGAGGTGCACGCCTTCGACCCATACATGCAGCGCGAACTGGTAGAGTTGCTGCGGTTCCACGCCGCGTTGGGCGGGTCGGTGATCCTGCTGTCAGCCACGCTGACGAAGGCCGATCGAACCCTGCTGGTGAACGCCTTCCGCGACGGTTTGGGCGCGCGTGCGGCCGACCTGGTGGAGGAGGCCTACCCCTTGGCCACACTGGCCTCGGCGACGACGGCGGTGGAAGCCCCGTGCCGTGTCCGCGAGGGCCTGGCACGGCGCGTGATCGTGACCCGGGTGCCGGATGCGGAGGCGGCGCTGGCGCGTGTTCTGGCGGCAGCCCGAGCTGGAGCCGCCGTCGCATGGGTGCGGAACACGGTCGATGACGCGATCGCTGCTGCGGCCGCGGTGCGGGCCGCCGGGCTGGAGCCGCTGCTGTTTCATGCCCGCTTCGCAATGACGGACCGGCTGACGATCGAGGCGGAGGTGCTGCGGCGCTTCGGGCGACGCAGCGCGGGGGTGGAGCGGTGCGGCGTGCTGATCGCCACCCAGGTGATCGAGCAGTCGCTGGACCTGGATTTCGACCTGCTGTGCACGGACCTGGCCCCGGTTGACCTGCTGATCCAACGGGCCGGGCGGCTGTGGCGCCACGAGCGGGGACCCCGCCCGCTGCCTGGCCGCGAGATGCTCGTGGTGTCGCCGGACGCGGTGGACGATCCGGGGCCGGGCTGGATCCGCGACGTGCTGCCCGGCACCGCCGCCGTATACCGCGACCCGGCGCTGCTGTGGCGCAGCGCCCGGGCGGTATTTGGCGCCGGCGGGATCACCACCCCGGATGATGTGCGCGCCTTGATCGAAACGGTGGCGGATGCCGAAGCGGAGGGCGCCATCCCGCCGGGCCTCGCCGCGCAGGCGGGCCGGAACGAGGGCAAGGACCGCGCCGACCGCGACCTGGGCCGCCAGGCCGTGCTGAACCTGAGAGCCGGCTACACGAGCGGCAACGGTCTGTGGGAACCGGACACACGCACGCCGACGCGGCTCGAGGATCAGCCGCAGGTGGTGCTGCGCCTCGCCCTGCTGCGCGGCGGCGTGGTGGTGCCCTATGCGGAGGACCCGGAGGTGCGCCGGGCCTGGGCGCTGTCCGAGGTCGGCATCGCGGAAAGCCGGATCGCGGCCTGCCCGGTGCCGCCGGAGCTTGCGGCGGCGGCGGAAGCGGCCCGGGCGCAATGGGGACGGTGGGAGCGGGACAACCCGAGGCTGCTGCTCGCGGTGATGACTGCGGAAGGCGAGGGGTTCAGGGTGCCTGGCCACACGCGGGAGGGTAGCGCTATCTCTGTCCTGTATGATCTCCGTCTGGGATTGGCGCCGCCCAGGATCGGTACGGGGTCGGCTGTCGCAAGTTGACACGCCAATAGCCCCCTCCCTAGCGTGCAGGAATGGGAGAGCATAACGTATCAGAAACGGCTTTCAATCTTCTTACCGCTCGTTGGCTTCCCGTCCGCCGCCCTTCCGGCTCAGACCTGATCGCGCCGTTGCAGCTCACCGAAGCGCTCGAAACCGATCCCGTTCTGACCCTCGACTGGCCCCGCGCCGATTTCCGGGTCGCCACGATGGAGTTCCTGATCGGCCTGTTCGCCACCGCCTGTCCGCCGGCCCATAGCAATGACTGGCTGGACCGCTGGGAGGTTCCGCCCGACCCTGCGGCTCTCGGAGCCGGCCTCGCGCCCTATGTCCACGCCTTCGACCTCGACGGCGCCGGGCCCCGCTTCATGCAGGACTTCGAGGACCTCGCCTCCGACTCCGAGCCCATCGAACGCATCTTGATCGAAGCGCCCGGGGCCAGCACCGTCGGGCGCAACACGGACCTGCTGGTGCGCCGCAACCAGGTCGCCACGCTCGGCCGCCCAGCGGCGGCGGCGGCACTCTACACCTTCCAATCCTGGGCGCCCGCGGGCGGGGCCGGCAACCGCGTCGGCCTGCGCGGCGGCGGGCCGATGACCACTCTGGTGCTGCCGGGGCCGGTGCTGCCAGGGCTGCTGCTGCCGGGCGCGCGAAGTACGCTGTGGCACACCATTTGGGCCAATGTACCCCTGGGCGCACCGCCCGAGGCCCGCGACCTGCCGCTGGTCTTCCCCTGGCTCGCCCCCACCCCCGGCTCCAGCACCGGGCGCACCGTCACACCCGGCACGGCGCATCCGTTGCAGGCATGGTGGGGCATGCCCCGGCGTATCCGGCTGGACTTCACCGCCTGCGACCCGCCAATCCCGTGCGGCCTCACCGGACGGCCGGATTCCGTTCAGGTCACGGGCTGGCGGCAACGCCCGCATGGCGCGAACTACGACAAGTGGGGTGACGTTCACCCGCTCACCCCGCGCTACCGCCTGAAGCCTGCCAGCGAGATCCTGCCGCTGCACCCGCAACCCGGCGGCGTGGGTTACCGCAATTGGCTGGGCTTGGTTGTTGCCGACCCGGATGGGCTGCGCATTCCTGCACCCACCGTCACAACCTGGCGAGGCGGCCGTGCCCAGGATGCACAGGGCGGGGATGCCACCCGTGGCCGGGACGACCGCTTCCTCGCCGCCGGCTACGACATGGACAACATGAAGGCCCGCGGCTTCGTGGAAAGCGAGATGCCGCTGCCTGCCATCCCGGACCCCGGGACGCGGGAGCGGGTGGACGCGCTGGCCCGCACCCTGGTCAAGGCAGCGGACCAGGTGGCCAGCCTGCTGCGCCGGGCGGTGCGGGAGGCGCTGTTCGGCGCCGGGGCTACGGTGAAGCTGGATTGGGAGCTGTTGTCCAGCGTGCGCGAGCAGCTATGGGAGCAGACCGACAGCGCCTTCCACGACGCCCTGCAACGCGAGGCCCGCCGGGTCGATGATGCCGGACCGGAACGGGCCGACTGGCTGCAACGCCTGCGGACGGTGGCGCTGGCCGTGTTCGACCTCGCCGCGCCGTTGAGCGCCGATGGCGGCGCGATGCCGAAATCCGACGAAGGCATCAAGCGCCTGCTCAAGGCCCGGCGCAACCTGACCTTCGCCCTTACCGGCTACGGCAAGGACGGCGCTGCCCTGTTCACCTTGCTCGGCATGGCCGCAGCCGACTCCAAGCCCGCTCGGAAGGTACGCGCCCGATGAAGCCCCACCCTCGATGAAACCTCGCCACGAAGCCGCCGTCGCCGCACTGGCCTGGTGGACCGACACCTGCCCCGACCCGGCCGCCCGCCGCACCGGCGACCGCATCGCCTTCGCCCGCCTGCGCCGTTGCGCCACCGTCGCGGAGGCAATGCAGGAGCCCGCCGCCATCCTGCTGTTCCGCCGCCTGGGCTCTACCGGGCCGCGGGACCTGCCGCCCGCAGCGCTTGCCGCCGCCGTGCTGGCGCATGTGCGAACCGACATGCCGGGCGGTCGCGTCGTTCGCGTGGTCGGGCCCGGCAGCCTGGAGACGCCGGAAACGGCACTGCTGAAACCGCTGCGCTTCCGCCGCCTGTTGGAAACCGTGGAGTGGGACGAGCGCCTGGCCGCCTTCCGCCGCCTGGCCGCCCTGGCAGGTGGCAAGTTGCCGGTCCAGGACCTGGCCAGCGCGCTGCTGTTCTGGGACGACCGCATGCGCCAGCGCTGGGTGCTCGACTACTGGAATGCCGTGCCGCCACAACCCGCACTCGAATCGACGAAGGACGCCACACTGTGAGCCGCTTCCTGCAACTGCACCTGTTGACCTTCTTTCCGCCCGCCAACCTGAACCGCGACGACACCGGCCGGCCCAAGACCGCCGTGGTGGGCGGGGCCACAAGGCTGCGCCTGTCGTCGCAGGCGTTGAAGCGTGCCTGGCGCAGCAGCCCGCTGTTCGAGGCGGCGCTGGCCGGGCACATGGGCGCTCGCACGCAACGCTTCGGCGAGGCGGTGCAGGCGCACCTGCTTGAGCGCGGCGTGGCAGCGGAACGGGCAAAGGCGATCGCTCGCAGCATCGCGCAGGTGTTCGGCAAGCTGAAGGACGAGAAGGACGCCAACCCCACCCGCATCGAGCAACTGGCGTTTCTGTCCCCGGCGGAGCAGGCGGCGGCGCTGGACCTGGCCGTTCGCATCGCGGGCGGCGAGACGGTCGATATCGCGGAGGCGGCGCTGTTGCAAAAGACCGACACCGCGGCCGACATCGCCTTGTTCGGCCGCATGCTGGCCAACGACGCCGGCTATAATCGGCAAGCGGCGGCGCAGGTGGCCCACGCCATCACCACGCACAAGGTGATCATCGAGGACGACTATTACACGGCGGTGGACGATCTCAAGACCAGGGACGAGGATGCGGGCGCCGGGTTCCTGGGCGAGGCGGCGTTCGGCTCCGGCGTGTTCTACCTTTATCTCTGTGTCGATCGCACGCTGCTGGTGAGCAACCTGGGTGGCGGAGCCGAGGCCGAAGCACTGGCCGCGACGGCAGTGGGCGCGCTGGTGGAGGCGGCGGCCACGGTGGCGCCGCGCGGCAAGCAGAACAGCTTCGCCGCCCACGGCCGCGCCCACTACGTGCTGGCCGAGCTTGGCGACGCACAGCCCCGCACTCTGGCCGGCGCCTTTGCCCGTCCGGTAACCGGCACGGACCTGTTGGAGGGCTCGGTTGAGGCGCTCAGCCGTTATCGCAAGGCGCTCGACGCCACCTATGGCATGGCGGACCAGGCGAACTACCCCATGCATGTCGGCGTCGAGGGCGACCTGCACGGCCTGCTCGCCTTCGCCCGGGGCTGAGCGCCATGCCCGACTTCCTTACGTTTGCCCTCGTCGCTCCGCTGGCCTCCTTCGGCGGCCTGGCGGTGGGGGAGCGGCGGCAGGGCTGGGACCGCCCGGCGCGTTCCGCCGTGCTTGGCCTGGTCGGCGCCTGCCTTGGCGTGGAGCGGGAGGACGATGCCGGCCAGGCCGCCCTGGCGCGGGACTATGGCTTGGCCTTGCTGTGCGACCGCCCCGGCCTGCTGCTGGCCGACTACCATACCGCCCAGGTGCCCTCCACCCAGCGGGGCCGCCGCTTCCGCACCCGCGCCGCCGAGTTGCGTGCCGCCGAGCTGAACACCATCCTGACCCGGCGCGACTATCGCACCGGCGCCTGGCACCTTGCTGCCCTCTGGCCCCGTTCCGACCGGGAGGGGGCTGCGGCCTGGAGCCTCGACACCGTGGCCGCGGCGATGCGGCAGCCCGCCTTCGTGCCCTATCTCGGCCGCAAGAGCTGCCCGCTCGGCCTGCCTCTGGCGCCCAGCATCGATCCCGCGGCGGACGCCCCGGAGGCGCTGCTGGCCCGGCACGCAGCGGGGCCGGAGGCGAAGATGCGCGCGATCCTGCTGCCGGAAGCGGCCTGGCTGTCGGCGCCCGAGCAGGTAATCGTGCTCGATGACGGGGACGTGGGTTCGGATGATCCGCGGCGCCTGCGGGTCGAGATGCGGCGGGACCAGCCCCGCTCCCGCCGGCTGTGGCAGTTCGACCTGCGGGCCGAGGCGGTGCTGGGCGTGACGCCGGCATGACGCTGTTCCTATCGCGTGTGCGGCTGCGGCAGGATGCGGCAGTGGCGGCGCTGGCGCCCCTGCTCATGCCGCGCGGCCGTTCCACTGCGGTCGCCGGCCATCACCTGATCTGGGCCCTGTTCGCCGACGGCGCGGAGCGGCGGCGTGACTTCCTGTGGCGTGAGGAGGCGCCGGGCCGCTTTCTGACGCTCTCCGCACGGCCCCCTACGGCCCTCGATCTATTCGAGGTCTCCAGCAAGCCGTTCGAGCCGATGCTGGCGGCGGGTGACCGGCTCGGGTTCACGCTACGGGCCAATGCCGTCATCGCCCGCTCCGAAAGCCCAGGGCAGCGGGGGCGGCGGCACGACGTGGTCATGGACGCCTTGCGCGCGACGCCGCAGGGGGCGCGAGCGGAAAAGCGGCTGGAGCTGGTGGTGCAGGCCGGGCGCACTTGGCTTGCCCGGCAAGGCGAAGCCCACGGTTTCCGGCCTGACCCCGGTGTGGGGGTGGACGGCTATGACCGGGTCGAGATCCACCGCGACCAGGCACGCCCTGCCGTGTTCGGCATCGTGGAATTCAACGGCGTGCTGCAGGTACAGGACCCGGCGCGCTTCATCCCGGCGCTGGCCGCTGGGTTTGGCCGGGCCCGAGCCTACGGGTATGGCCTGATGCTGATCCGCCGGGCTGCCTTTCGCGCATGAACCGCCCCATGCCGGGCCTGCCGCCGCCGCGGCCCATTCCGTTGAAGGATCGCGCGTCGATCCTGTTCCTGGAGAAGGGACAGCTCGATGTGCTGGATGGCGCCTTCGTGCTGGTGGACCAGAACGGGGTGCGCATCCAGATCCCGGTCGGTGGCGTCGCGTGCCTGATGCTGGAGCCCGGCACGCGGATCTCCCACATGGCCGTTGCCTTGGCCGCCCGGGCTGGCACGTTGCTGATCTGGGTGGGGGAGGCCGGGGTGCGCCTGTATGCCGCAGGCCAGCCGGGCGGCGCGCGGGCGGACCGTCTGCTGTACCAGGCCAAGCTGGCGCTGGACGACGACCTGCGGCTGCGGGTGGTGCGGCGCATGTATGCCGTGCGCTTCGGCGAGGACCCGCCGGCGCGCCGCTCGGTCGACCAGTTGCGCGGGATCGAGGGCGCACGGGTGCGCGAGATGTACAAGGGCCTGGCCGCCCGGCATGGCGTGACCTGGGATGGGCGATCCTACGATCCCACGGCGTGGGAGACGGCGAACACGGTCAACCGCTGCCTGTCCGCCGCGACCTCGGCCCTGTATGGCTTGACGGAGGCCGCGGTGCTGGCGGCCGGCTATGCCCCGGCGCTTGGCTTTCTGCACACCGGCAAGCCGCAAAGCTTCGTGTTTGACGTCGCCGACCTGTTCAAGTTCGACACCGTGGTGCCCGAGGCCTTTCGCGTGGCCGCGGCGGTTGAAGCCGGGCGGCCGCTGGATGGCAGGCCCGTGACGGACCCTGTTGCCGAAACCCGCCGCCGCTGCCGCGACGCCTTCCGCCGCACGGACCTGTTGGCCAAGCTGATCCCCGCCATCGAGGACGTGCTGTCCGCCGGTGGCATTCCACGCCCCGAAGCCTCCTCGGAGGCCATGCCGGTTGCGTTCGAGGATCCGGAGGGTATCGGCGATGATGGTCATCGTGGTTGAAGCCGCCCCGCCCCGGCTGCGCGGGCGGTTGGCCGTATGGCTGGTGGAGGTGCGAGCCGGGGTCTATGTCGGCAGCTATGGCCGCCGGGTGCGGGAGATGATTTGGGGCCAGGTGCAGGCCTACATCGAGGATGGCAACGCGGTGATCGCCTGGTCCGCCCCGGAAGATGCCGGCTTTGCGTTCGACACATGCGGCGCGAACCGCCGGGTGCCGGTTGACTTGGACGGCCTCCGCCTCGTTCAATTCGGACCGGAGGCGGCATTGCCCCGGGATCTCGGGCCAATGGCGCAAGGCGTCCGCCGCCGCGGCCGATGAGCCGGGCAAGTCGGTGGCTTCTTTGAACTGTGGATCAGCCTGAAAAGT
>CAXSDH010000015.1:51454-60193 GCA_964235765.1 uncultured Acetobacteraceae bacterium | reverse complement strand
GCTATCCCAATCAGCGGAACAGCACCCAACACCGCGAAGGTGCACCAGTGAGCGCCGTGATGGACCGCGACCGGGGTGGCCCGGCGCAACCGATGCTGATCGTCGATGGCCTGCGCAAGCACTTCCCCATCGCCGGCGGCGGCGCGGTGCGGGCGGTGGACGGCGTCTCGTTCACGGTGGCCAAGGGCGAGACCCTGGGCGTGGTGGGCGAGAGCGGCTGCGGCAAGAGCACGCTGGCGCGGCTGCTGCTGCACCTGATCCTGCCCGACGAAGGCGAGCTGGTGTTCGACGGCGAGGAAGTGGGCGTCCCCAGCGGCATCGCGCTGCGCGACCTGCGGCGGCAGGCGCAAATGGTGTTCCAGGACAGCGCCAGCTCGCTCAACCCACGGATGCCGGTGCGGGACAGCGTGGCCTTCGGGCCCCGCGTGCTGGGCCGCAGCCGTGCGCAGGCCGCGGCGGAAGCGGACGAGACCCTGCGCCGCGTGGGGCTGGACCCCGAGCTGTTCGGCCCGCGCTATCCGCATGAGCTGTCGGGCGGGCAGAAGCAGCGGGTCAACATCGCCCGCGCCTTGGCCCTGCAGCCGCGGCTGGTGATCCTGGACGAGGCGGTCAGCGCGCTCGACAAGTCGGTCGAGGCCCAGGTGCTGAACCTGCTGGCGCGGCTGAAGCGGCAGTTCGGGCTGACCTATGTGTTCATCTCGCACGACCTGGCCGTGGTGCGCCACGTGAGCGACCGGGTGCTGGTGATGTATCTCGGCTGCGTAGTCGAGAGCGGGCCGGCCGAGGCGGTGTTCGCCCGGCCGCTGCATCCGTACACGAGGGCGCTGCTGGCCTCCCGGCTCAGCATGGACCCGGATGAGCGGGTGGCCCAGGCGCCGATCGGCGGCGACCCGCCCTCGCCGGCCAACCCGCCCAGCGGCTGCCGCTTCCGCACGCGCTGCCCGCGCGCCGAGCCGGTGTGCGCCGAACGGGCGCCCTTGCCGGAAAGCTGGGTGGGCCACCAGGCCGCGTGCCACATGGTCGTGCCGGGTTCCGGCCACTCCGCCGCGGCGCTCGCGGCATGACGCCGCTCGCGGAACTGGACGACCTGCGGGTGGTGTTCGGCGCCGGCTCGGAGACCGTGGAGGCGGTGCGCGGGGTCAGCCTGCATGTGATGCCCGGCGAGGTGCTGTGCCTGCTTGGGGAGAGCGGCTCGGGCAAGAGCGTCTCGATGCGGGCGCTGATGCGGCTGCTGCCGTCGCAGGCGCGCATCGCCGGCGGCGTGCGGGTCGAAGGGCGGGACGTGACGGCGCTTTCGGGCAAGGAACTGCGCAACTTGCGCGGCGGCGCGGCCTCGATGGTGTTCCAGGAACCGATGACGGCGCTCGACCCCGTCTATACCGTGGGCCAGCAGATCACCGAAAGCGTGCTGCGGCACCTGGGCGGCGGCCGGGCGGCGGCGCGGGCGCGCGCACTGGAGGTGCTGGAGTTGGTGCGGGTCCCGGACGCGGCGCGGCGGCTCGATGCCTATCCGCACCAGCTTTCGGGCGGGCTGCGGCAGCGGGTGGTGATCGCCATGGCGCTCGCCTGCCGCCCGCGCCTGCTGCTCGCCGACGAGCCGACGACGGCGCTGGACGCCACGGTGCAGATCCAGATCCTCGTGCTGCTGCGCGGGCTGCAGCGGGAGCTGGGCATGGGCATGGTGATCGTGACGCACGATTTGGGCGTGGCGGCCGAGGTCGCCGACCGGGTTGCGGTGATGTATGCCGGCCAGATCGTGGAGCAGGGCCCGGTGCGGGACGTGCTGCGGCGCCCCGCGCACCCCTATACGCAGGGATTGCTTGCCTCCGTCGTGCGCGAGGGCGGCGCCGAAATCCAGGCGATCCCCGGAGCGCCGCCGGATATGCGCCGGCCGCCGCCGGGCTGCGTGTTTGCGCCGCGTTGCCCGCAGGCCATCGAGGCCTGCACGGCCGCCATCCCGGCCGAGCGGGCGCTTGCCGCCGGGCGCACGGCGCGGTGCATCCGCGTCGGCGAATTGGTGGCGGCTTAGGAGAGAACGATGGCCTATGGAACGATGGCCGGCGTGCAGATACCGTGCTGGCCCGGCTGGTGAACACTGGGATTGCGAGGGTAGCATGAACGACGACTTTACTGCCCATATCGAGGCCACGATCGAGGCCTGGCACGGCATCAAGCCGCCCAACGACCCCGCGCGCCGGCTTGCCGCAGACCTCGCCGCCACCATCCGCGCGTTCGAAGCGCAGCGCGACAGGCTGCGGTTCGAGGACGAGCCGAGCAGCTTCGAGGCGGCGCTCGCCGAACTGGCGGAGCCGGCATGAGCCTGAACCGGCTGAGCTTGGTCGAGGCGGCAGCGGCGGTGGCGCGGCGCGAGGTGACGTCGGTGGCGCTGCTGGAAAGCTGCCTGGCGGCGATCGACGCGCATGATGGGCAGGTGAACGCGACCGTCTGGACCGATCGCGAGGGCGCCATGCGGGCGGCCGAGGCCGCGGACCGGGCCGTGGCGGCCGGGACGCCGCTGGGGAAGCTGCACGGCGTTCCGCTGGCGCACAAGGACATGTACTACCAGGCCGGCAAGGTTAGCGGGTGCGGCTCCATGATCCGGGGCGACTGGGTGGCCGAGCGGACCGCCACGGTGCTGGAGCGGCTGCACCACGCCGGGTCGATCACCTTCGCCGGGCTGAACATGGCGGAGTTCGCGCAGAACCCGACGGGGCATAACCGGCACCACGGCGACTGCCATAATCCGTGGAACCCGCCCTACATCACCGGCGGCTCCTCCAGCGGGTCCGGCGCCGCGGTCGCGGCGCGGTTTGCCTATGGCGCGCTGGGCTCGGACACCGGCGGCTCCGTCCGGCTGCCGGCCTCGGCCTGCGGCGTGACCGGGCTGAAGCCGACGCAGACGCGGGTGAGCCGGGCAGGGGTGATGCCGCTCAGCTTCTCGGCCGACAACGTGGGGCCGTTGACGCGGACCGCGCGGGACTGCGCGCGGATCATGAGCGTGATCGCCGGCCACGACGCGGCCGACCCGACTTCGGCCAAGCAGGCGGTGCCGGATTACGAGGCGGCGCTGACCGGGGATCTGCGCGGAGCCCGGGTGGGGCTGGTCACCAATGCCGGGCTGTGCGGAACCGACGCGCCGGTTGCGGCCGCGATCGAGGAGGCGGTGCGGGCCCTGGAGGCAAGGGGCGCCACGGTGGTGCGGATCGAATTGCCACACATGGATGCGGTCTCGGCCTATGGCGGCATCGTCTCGCGCTGCGAGGGCGCGGCCATCCACGCACGCTGGATGCGCGAGCGGGCGGCCGACTATGCGATCCATCTCAGCGCCCGGCTGTATGCGGGTTACGCGATTCCGGCGACGTACTACATCGAGGCCTTGTCCGGCCGCGGCCCCTTGCTGCGCGCCTTCGCGGCCGAGGTGTTCGGCGCCGTGGACGTTTTCGTTTTGCCGACCATTCCCACGGTGCTGCCGACCTTGGCCGACACCGACATCGACACGGGGCCGCCGGGCACGGAGGCCCGGTTCCTGGCGGTGTCGCTCAGCACGCGGCCGTTCAATTACCTCGGCCTGCCAGCCATCAGCGTGCCTTGCGGGTTCGATCCGGCCGGTTTGCCGATCGGGCTTCAGATCGTGGGACGGCCCTTCGCGGAAGCACGGGTGATGAAGGTTGCCGACGCCTATCAGCGGGAGACCGACTGGCACGACCGGACCCCGGCGTTGATCGGCGACGCCTGAAAGGAATGATTGCGAACGACTCTCATTTGCACTAGACCGGAGGCAGTGCAGCGAGGGAGTTGGCTATGCAGCGATGGATTTGCGGAGCGGTGGTGTCCATCACGCTCGCAGGTGCGGCCGTGGTCCCCCGGCCGATGGCGGCATTCCCGGCATCGCCGCTTCCCACGGACGTCATCTGCCGCGCCCGTCCTCCCCGCCTCGCCCATGCCTATGCGGCCGGGCTGGATTTTGTCGAACCGGGCAGCGTCGTCCGTGTCGCGGCCGCGGCGCTTCCCAGCCAGGAACATGCCGAGCTCATGTTGAAACTCGGGCTGCTCGAAGGCCATCTGATGGTCGGGCGCGAGCTGATCGAGGCAGGCGAGGTCCGGTTGGCCCTGCCGCATTTCGGCCACCCGGTGCGCGAGCTTTATGACGACATCTCGGCGCAACTGAAGAAGCGCGGCATTTCGGCCTTCGACGGCGAACTGATCGCCCTTGAAGCGCTGGCGGCGGGCCGGCCGCGCGACCCGGCGACGGCCGCCAAGCAACAGCAGGTGATCCAGATCCTTGCCGCCGTCCGCGCCACCGTGCCGTCGCCGCTGCAAGACAACGAGCGCTTCATGCTGGGCGTGCTGGGTGAGGTCGCCGCCACGGCGGCCGAGGACTACGGCGAGGCCATCGAGAGCGGACGCATCGAGAAGGCGGTCGAATATCACGACAGCCGCGGCTACCTCGCCTATGCGTCGAAGGAGCTCTCCCGCATGGAGGGGCGGCCAGACTTGCGGACCTCGCCACGGGTCGCCACGGCCCGGGCGCGGCTGACCGAGATGCAGGCCATCGTCGGCCCGCTACTGCCGCCGGCCCGGCCGCTACGCTCGGTTGCTGCCTACCAGGCCATCGTCGCGCAGTTCAAGCAGGTCATCCCCGCTAACGGTGCCTGAAGCAGGGCGGCGCTTGAAGCAGGGCGGCGCCTGAAGCGGGGCGGCCCGCGCCGTCCCGGACATTCCCCCTATACGGAGAACATGCCATGCACGTGCTTGTTGCACATGCGCCCGGCTGGGCGATGGGCCGCCTTGCGGCCGTCCTCGCGGCCACGCTCGCCGGCGGCGCCGCGGCGGCCCAGGCCCCGGCCAGCAGCAACCCGCAACAGGACTTGGCCGCCGCGCCCGAGCCGGGCGCGGCGGCCGGTCTTGCCTCCGCGATCACCTATGGCGGCGAGGTGGACAGCAAGATCCAGCTCGACGGAAACTTCAACCGCGGGCAGAAAGGTTTTGCGGAACTCTACGGCAAGTCCGTGGCCTCGGCCTACGTCAACCTAGGCGAGAGCGTCTCCTTCCGCGGCGAGGTGGCCTATGAGCGGTTCCGTGCCCAGTCTGCAACCACGGCGTTCAACTCGAGCGGCCTCTATCTTAGCCAACTCTATAGCACCTACAGCTTCGGCCCGGTAACGGCCTATGCCGGCAAGATCCACCCGCGCTTCAGCGTGGGGTACGATCGGGTGCCCGGGATCTACGACACCTTCGCCAACGACTACGAACAGAAAGAGCGGATCGGCGTCGGCCTGCTGGTCAACCTGTCGCCGGCTTGGGGCCGGCATGTGCTGTCCGGCGAGGCGTACTATCTCGACAACAGCGTGCTCAGCCGGTCCCTGCTCGCCCGCCCGAACGCCGAAGACCCGGCGGCGCTGCGCCCCTACCGCTTCCGCAGCAGCCTTGGTGGCCCCTCCAATACCGGGCAGCCCGACAGCTTCGACATCGCGCTGGATGGCAGCCGGATCCCCTGGCTCGAACCGCTGACCTACCATCTGGGCCTGACCCGGGAGGCCGTGTCGCAGCCCGGCGAGCGGACGGAAACCGGGTACACCGCCGCCATCGGCTACGAATTCCGCCTGACGCCACGCATCTCCATGCGGCCCTTCGTCGAGTACGCCCACTTCGACAACTTCGCCGGGGTGGACGGCGAGCGGCGGGACTACGTGGTGGTCGCCGTCGAGTTCGACTACCGCAAATGGGCGCTCAGCGTGGTTGCGGCCCCGCGCTTGGTGCGCCCGGGCGAGGGTGAGGCGCGGTGGGACCGCCAGGTCAGCGCCACCTTGGCCTACACCATCGCGCCGCGGCTGACGGTGGCGGCCGGATTGATCCGCACCCGGGACGCTGGGCAGGTGACGAATGCGGTCGGGACGGCCGTGAACTACGTGCTTCGCTTCTGATGCACGGTGTCTATTCCGATACGGTGCTGATGTTGCCGACCGAGTGGTTGGTTTGGCTGGCCACCAGCTCGGCGCGCCTCGCGGTATACCGCTTGCAGTTCTGGCACGGTCCGTTTCGCCTGCTGCATGTGGGGGGGAGCGCTGCCTTCTTCGGCGCGCTGCTACTGCTCGACCTGCGGCTGATGGGGCTGATGGCGCGAGACATCGCGCTGGATGCCCTGGTTCGGCTGGCGTTGCCGGTGCTGCACGTGAGCTTTGCGGTGACGCTGGTGAGCGGCGTTCTTCTGTTCCTCTACGACCCGATCCAGACTGGAAGCCACAGCTACTTCCTGCCGAAGTTGCTGCTGATCGGCGCCGGGCTTGCCAATGCGGCACTGTTCAGCCTTCCGCGCCGCTTCGGGCTGAAACGAATCGGCGCGGGCACGCTGACGTGGCACGCCCGTTTGGCCGGGGCCCTGTCTCTGCTGCTTTGGGCCGGCGTCATCGCCGCAGCCTCGGCCAATCATGAGGAACGCCCGCTCGTCCGCAGGGGCAGCCCCGGAATTTCAGCCGCGCTCCCGAAGGCGTGACAGAGGTTAACCATTTACCCCCTTGCCGGATCAGCATCGAAAGTCCAGATTGTGCAGCGCAGCAACGCGGTTCGCCGCGTTGTTTGCAGGACGTTTCCTCCCTAAACTTGGCGGCGCCTTCGGGCGTCGCCATTTTTTTGATCGAAGAGGCAGCCGGCCTATTTTTCCACGAAGGCCTTCTCGATCACGTATTGGCCGGGCGTGCTGTGGCTCCCCTCGGCGAAGCCTGCCCCATCGAGCAAGGTCACCATATCGGTGAGGAAGGCCGGGCTGCCGCAGAGCATCACCCGGTCATCCGCCGGACCGAGCGGCGGCAGGCCGAGGTCCTCGGTCAACGTGCGGCTGGCCAGCAGTTCGGTGATGCGGCCCCGGTGGCGGAACGGCTCGCGGGTGACGGTGGGGTAGTACAGCAGCTTGGGCCGCGCCAACTCGCCGATATACTCGTTGCCCGGCAGCGATGCGACGATCTTCTCGCCATAGGCCAGCTCCGCCACGTGCCGGCAGCCGTGCACCAGGACGATCCGCTCGAAACGGTCATACACGTCCGGGTCCTTGATGATGCTGACGAACGGCGCGAGCCCGGTTCCGGTGCCGAGCAGGAAGAGCGTTCGGCCCGGCGTGAGGCTGTCCTGCACCAGGGTGCCGACCGGCTTGCGGCCGACCAGGATGGGGTCGCCCGGCCGCAGATGCTGGAGGCGGGAGGTCAGCGGGCCGTTCGGCGCCTTGATGCTGAAAAATTCCAGTTGCTCCTCGTAGTGGGCCGACGCCATGCTGTAGGCGCGCAGCAGCGGCTTGCCGTCCACTTGCAGGCCGATCATGGTGAACTGGCCGGACAGGAAGCGAAACGACGGGTCGCGCGTCGCGGTGAAGCTGAACAAGGTGTCGGTCCAGTGCCGGACGCCGGTGACCGTTTCGGAGAGCAGGTTGGACATTATGGGTTCCGGCAGGGATGCTGTCCGGTTGATATAGGGCTGAGATGGCGGCCTCAAGCTGGGATTTAGGGCATGGACGCGCATAGCCGCCTGGCGTTCGAGGCGATCAGCCACCCCCTTTGCGGCCCCGGCGGGTCCGTGCCGGTGCTGGACGGCATTCGTTCGATGTGTGGCCGGGCTGCTGCGCGATGGATCGCTGGTGGCTATGCTGCGATGGAGCACAGGGCCCATGGGGTCGAGGCGGCTGGCATGCCTGGCCTGATGCTGTAGGAGAAGGTGGTGGACGACGCCCTGCTCTCCGCGCCGGTGCTGGCCGACGCGACGATCCCCGAGTTGCCCCGGCATTATCGCGGCAAGGTGCGGGACAACTACGACCTGGCGGATGGGCGCCGGGTCGTGATCGCGACCGACCGGCTGAGCGCCTTCGATCGGATTTTGGCCGTGATCCCCTACAAGGGCCAGGTGCTGACGCAGACGGCCCGGTTCTGGTTCGACGCGACGGCCGATCTCTGCCCGAACTGGGCGCAGGCGTATCCCGATCCGAACGTGGTTGTCGGGCAGCTTCTCGATGTCTTGCCGGTCGAGTTGGTGGTGCGCGGCTATCTGGCGGGGACGACCAGCACGTCGATCCTGACGCAATACCGGGCGGGGCGGCGCGACATGTATGGGCTGCGGTTCCCGGACGGCATGCGGGACAATGAGCGCCTGCCCACGCCGGTGATCACGCCCACCAGCAAGGCCTTCGACGGCGCGCATGACGAGCCGCTGACCGAGGCGGAGATCATCGGCCGCGGGCTGCTGAGCCGGGCACAGTGGAACGCCGTTTGCGAGCACGGGTTGGCCCTGTTCGCCCGTGGCCAGGCGATGATGGCGGAGCGCGGCCTGATTTTGGCGGACACGAAATACGAGTTCGGCACGGACGCGGCCGGCCGGATCGTGCTGGCCGACGAGATCCACACGCCCGACAGCAGCCGCTATTGGCTGGCCAGCAGCTACGAGGGGCGGTTCGCGCGCGGCGAGCGGCCGGAAAGCTTCGACAAGGACTTCGTTCGCAACTGGGTCGCGGCCCGGTGCGACCCTTACAAGGATCCGATCCCGGAAATCCCGCCCGACCTGGTGCTGGACACGGCCCGGGTTTACGTTCGGGCGTTTGAGGCGATCACCGGGCAGGCGTTCCAGGCCAAGCCGCTGACCGGGACGGTGCTGGAGCGTATCCGTGGCAATCTGCGCTCATACTTCCCGCCCTAAGGTGCTGGATGAGCGCCGTGGAACTCAGCCTCACGGATAATCATGGCGAAGCTGGTCGTGGCTGAT
>CAXSDH010000015.1:0-51354 GCA_964235765.1 uncultured Acetobacteraceae bacterium | reverse complement strand
GGCCAGCGGTTGCGGTTCTGCTGACGATTCTGGGACCCGGAGCTTTTCGCTAAGCGAGGCCGCCGCCGCCGCGCAGCAAGCGCAGAACAAGCCCGCCGTAGATCAGGCCAGGCACTGCGACCGCAAGGGCGAAACTGCCGAGCGAGAACAGGCGGCGGGTGAATGGGACGGCGACGGCCAGCAAGGAGACGCCACCGACCACGGGGAATCCAAGGTCTCGAAGGTCGTCCGTTGAGTGGAACGACTGGTCTAGCTGCACCAAGAGCAGCGCAAGCGCGGCCCCGGCGCCCAGGCCGGCTGCGAATACACCGGTGATCAGCAGCAGGCGCTTTGGCGCGACTGGAGTGAGCGGGATTTGCGGCGGGTCGATGATCTGGATCTTCACCTTGTCCGCGCTAATCTCAGCCGCGCTGGAGATGCGCATCGACTCCCGCCGGCTGACAAGTTCGTCGTAATTCCTGCGGAGCACTTCGTAGTCGCGGTTGAGGTTGATCGACTCCGCCTGCAAACCCGGCGCGCTGCGCGCGATTTCGTTCAAACGATCCCGCTCCTGGGAGGCATCGCTGATCTGCCGCTGCAGGGAAGCGATTGTCGAGTCGTTCTCGACCAGCCGCACTTTCATCTGCTCGAAAACCGGATTGGGCACCGACCTGCTGCGAGGTGCGACTGCCCGGGGGCCGGACGACTCGGCGGGTCCGACCGCGCCTGAGCGGATGGCCGCGACAAGTTGTCGTTGCGATATGACGTCGGGGTGTGTTTCGGTCAGCCGGAGCCGAAGCTCCTGCAAGGTCCGCTCGGCGGCCTGAAGCCGGCTCACGCCGCCACCCGCGGCAGAGCCCTCGCTCTCGGTCACCAGCATGGGCGGGGTTGTGGAAAGCTCTTTCGACAGGGTGGCGCGGCGGGCCTCCGCATCCACCAACTGACCCTGGAGCTGCTTGACCGCGCCGTTCGCGCCATCGATCCGGCTTCCGCCGCCATCGCCCGGCAGCAGGTCCATGTACTTCCCGCGGAACTCGGCCCGGCGCCGCTCGGCATCGCGCAGTTGTCGTTCGTAGGAGTTCAACTGTTCCTGGAGAAACCGGCTGGCATTGTCGAGATCGTTGCGGTTGTTGCCAGCCTTGCTCTCCACGAAGGTGGCAAGCATGTTCTGGACCACGTCGTAAGCGAGCTTGGGCGATTTGTTGCGGTACGTAATGGTAAACAGGTTTCGCGTCTGCTGGGAGATGCGTATTTCGTTGCTTAGCTTTTCCACCAAGGCTTGGCGGTCGGACGTACCCTGAAGTTCCAGCTCCAGGTCGGTCCTGGACACCAGCCGTTCCAGGTTCGGGCGGCTCAGCAAGGTCCGCTGCAACAGATCGACTTGCGAAGCCAATGAGGTGTCGACGGTGATCCCGCGCAGCAGCGGGGTCAGGATGGCGTCGGCGTCCACGTACATGCGGGCACTGGATTCGTACGTGTTGGGGATGGTGAACACCGCCGCCCAACCGACCGCGCAGACCAGCCAGGAGAACATCACCGCCAGCCACCGGTAGCGCCACGCCGAAAGCAGCTGTTTGCGGACCAACATCTGCAAGCCGTGCATCGCCGTGGCTCCTAGAAGAAACTTTGTGGGATGATGAGAGTATCGCCGGGGGCCATGGCGACATTTTGGTCGATGTCGCCGTCCTTGATCAGGTCGCTGAGGCGGACACGCAACGTCTGTCGCACGCCATTGTAGCTTCGGATGATGACTGCGCTGTTCCCTGCCGCATATCGCGTGAGACCCTTGGTTTGTATCATCACGTCCAGCACGGTCATCTGGTCCCGGTACGGTATGGATATCGGTTCGCTGGCCTCGCCGATGACGCGAACCTGGCGGCTCTGCGGTCCGACGAAGCCGCTCACGATCACCGACACGTTCGGCTCCTTGACGAACTCCTTCAGCCGCCCTTCGACTTCTTTTGCAAGCTCGGTCGGGGTTTTGCCTGATGCGATGATGTCCGGAATCAGGGGCATCGAGATGCGCCCGTCCGGACGCACGTTCAGTCCGCCCGAACTCAACTCCGGATTGCGGAATACGAACACACTCAAATTGTCGCCAGGCCCGATGATGTAGGGCAGGTTGGCCTCGACCGGCTCAGCCGGCGGCGTGGGTCCGGAATTTCGGAACAGGCCGCACCCTGCGAGCGGACCGATGAACACCGCAGCGAGGAGCCAGGGCCGAACTGTGCGGCTGATCATCTCATCCCTCTCGGAACCAATAGCGCCCGATCGGCGCCTGCAGGCGTATACACGACGATGTGGTAGGCGCGGAAGGAGTCGAACCCCCGGCCTCTGCCATGTAATGGCAGCGCTCTGCCACTGAGCTACACGCCTTCAACGCCAAGCCAATACCACTGCGGCGCCTGGATGGTAAAGGACGTGGATCACGCGTGCAGCAAGGTTACGCGCCCGCGCAACCCCTCCAACGTCATTGCCAACCCGTCGCGCACGGTCGTTCCGGCGGTGAGACCGAGAACGGAAACCGCGAGGGCAGGGCTGCCCAAGGAGCGCCTGATGTCTCCGTTTCGCGCGGGACCGTGACGAACCTGGGCGGGAAGTCCCAACAGTTCGCCGAGCATCGTCGCCACTTCCAGCACCGAGGTTTCCCGCCCCGTGCAGGCGTTGAACACCAACCCTCCCCGGGCTTCCGTGTGATCCTTGCCCTCGGCGAGGTGGTGCATTCCCGCCAGGAGATGTGCGACCACGTCGGCTACGAAAACCAGGTCCCGCGTCTGCTGGCCATCGCCATGCACGAAGATCGGCTGATTGGCCGCGATGGCTTTGGCGAAGATGGAGATGACCCCGCTGTAGGGCGAGTCCGGGTCCTGCCGCGGCCCGTACACGTTGAAGAAGCGAAGGCCGAGCGTGGGCACACCATGAACCAGGCTGCCAGCCGCCGCGTGCAATTCCGAGCCGCGCTTGTCCGCGCCGTAAGCCGTGAGGGGCGCCGAGGGCGAGCTTTCCGAAGCGATGCCGTCGAGACGGCCATACACCGCCGCGGACGACGCATACACGACCGGCACGCCGCCCAGGGCACGGGCGGCATCGAGCACGGCGATCGTCCCGCCTAGGTTGACCCGGTGCGTGCCCAGCCAGTCCTCGTTCGCCTTCACGACGGAGGCGATCGCCGCGAGGTGGTAGCAGCCCGAGGCTCCGAGCAGCGCACGGCGGACGAGCCGGGGATCACACACGTCGCCCCGCATGATGCCGCAGCGCGGATCGAGGTTCTCGACCCGCCCGGTCGAGAAATCATCGAGGATGCGTACCTGGTGACCAGCCGCGAGTATAGCATCGGCGAGATGCGAGCCGATGAAGCCCGCCCCTCCGGTAATAGTGTAAAGGCTCACATTGCACTCCATACCGACACGGCCGCGCACGAGATAGTGCTACACCAACAAGGTAAACAGACCCTTAATGGAACCTTCATCCCGCCGGGTTCCTAGCCAAAGCCATCATAGCACCGTCAGCTTGCAAACCTCTCGCCCTTCTCTTCACGTGCCGTATTGCCCGGCCCGCATCATGCCGGAGCAACGCCGCGGCTCCTCGCGGTGACCACGGTGCGGCTATAAGAACCCCGATCCTCGTCCGCCGATGCCCGGCCCAGGCGCGCTTGTAAGCATCGTCTCCGCGGCCAAAATCAAGCTCTTCTATGGCTTTTTCATGGAGCAACGCGCCTATCACATGGGCCGTCAGCACGGTCCCCGGCGACAGGCGCTTGAACTGGTCATCGTGGGCAAGCTTCAAGACCGTCGCCCTGCCGTCCAGGATGGCCCAGTACTGCGCGGCAATCGGCTGGTCACCTGCCCACATCACGCCCAGGCGCAGCACCCCGGAGCCTGCCAAGCGTTCGACGAGCGCCTTGTTGAACAACGGGAACGGCTCCGGCCGCTTCCAGCTCCGGGCATAGACGGATTCGTAGGCGGCCAGCGCCGGACCCAGCGCGGCGGGCGCCTGCACGATTTCCAGCCGCAAGCCTGGCTCCCCGGCGACCATCTTGGTTTTGCGGCGGATCGTCTCGCGCAGTGGACCCGGCCGGGTTTGCAGGTAATCGGCCCACGACCAGCCTTGCACACCCAAGTACCAGTTGCCGAAATGCTCGAACCGGCGCGCGGCCAAGCCGGCATCCCGCAACCCGGCCAGGAAGGGGTCCATGCCGGGCCATTCCGGATCCATCGCCTCCAGCACCGTGACGGGCCAGGCGCGGCAATAGCTGCCGAAGGCGTGCCCGATGCGCCGCAGCACCTGGGGCGCGGCACCTGGGCGGGTCAGGGGTTGGAACAGGCAGGTATAGGGTGTCGTCAGCGATTTCCAGCTCCGGCCCGGCCCGGCCAGCATCGGAACCACGGTTGCCGGACCGCCCTCGTCCTCGATCAACACGTAGCGGGGCGAGGCCTCCCCGGCCACGGCCGCTTCCGCGCTGGCGTCGAACCAGGCCCGGCGCAGGTTCAGCCCCGGGCCGGACTCGAACAGCGCATCCCATTCCGGCCCCAAGTCGTTCAGCGCCCCAGCCGTCCCTAGGGACAGGCCCGCGGGGGGGCGGGTCAAGATCGCAGCTTGTAGTATGCCCAGCCCACCCATTCATGCATCGCGTAGAAGCTGTCCTGCCAGGCAGAGGCGCGGGGTATGAAATCGCCGACCGTCAGGCGGGGCGGGACATCTGGGTGGGCGGGTGCTGGGGTGACGTCGAGGCCAAATCGGCTGAACGCCAGCAGGGCGCGCCGCATGTGCCAGCTCTGGGTCACCAGGTACGCGCGGCTGATCCCCGCCTGGCGCAGGATGGCGGTGCTGAACTCGGCGTTCTCCCACGTGTCGCGCGATTTCGTCTCCTGCCAGCGGACATCCACGCGAAAATCCTGCTCCAGGCTCCGCGCCATCATAGCCCCGAGCGACGTCACGCTCCCGGCGAACGAGCCGCCGGAGACCAGGATTGGCAGATCGGTGCGCCTGTGCAGGGCGGCGCCGGCCCGCAGACGGTCCAGGGACAGCAACCCGGGATTAAGATCCAAGCCCTCCGGCGCACGAACCGCCTCGGCCGAGAGGATGACGATCGCTTCCGGGGCGGGGCCGAGCGCCGGGGACGCCGGCGCCGCGAGTGCCGCCATCAGCAGTATCGGCGTTGCCGGCATGCCGAGCACCAGTAGCAGCGCGAGCGCCGCCAGGCCTGGCCGGCGCCATCGTCCCCCGGCCAGGAGGCAGACGAACGCGAGCAGGGCAAGGCTGGCCGGTGGGAGCAGCAGGTCGGCGATCGAGTTGAGCACAGCCACTCCGGCTTCGGGCCGCGAACCTGCCAGGCTTCGCGGAACGGGGGAAGTGTGGGGGGAAGTGCAGCGGAGGAGGATCAGGAGTAAGGGATGGGGCGATGCTTAGAACCGCGCTGTCCCGTCCCCGGCTGGATGCTGGTGGCCTCGCCGCCCTGGAGGCGCGCTGGCGCGCATTCGGTGCCGTCGCGCGCGCGTCGTTCTTTCAGGACTGGACCTGGGTGGGCTGCCTCGCGGCGGAGCGGTTCCCCAATCCCGTGCTGCTGGAGGTTTTCGAGGACACGACCTTGGTCGCCTTGGCGCTGTTCAACCGCCGGGTCAGCCTGTGGAGGGGTGACGCGCTCTATCTGCACGAGAGCGATGACCCGGTGCTCGATTCCATCTTCACCGAGCATAACGGGCCATTGCTGACCGTAGCGGCGGGGCAGGGCCACGAGACGCTGCTGGCCCGCCTGTTCCAGGATGCGATGCATGCGCCAATCGGCGGCGTGCGGGGCCGCTCGCGCAAGCTCGTCCTCTCGGGTGTCGGGCCGGCTTGCGCCGCGGCGACGCGGCTGACCGATGGCTTCCTGATGCAGGACCTCACCCGCATCGCACCCTATGCCGACTTCGGTGCGGTGCCCGCGGACTTGCCGTTCATCGAGGGGCTGAGCCGCAACACCCGTCACCAATTGCGGCGCTCCAACCGCACCTACGAGGCGAAGGGCAAGCTCGTCCTGCACCGGGCCGATACGGTGGAGACGGCGCTGGATTATTTGAACAAGCTCATCATGCTGCACGAGATCACCTGGAAGGCGCGGGGCAAGCCCGGCGCGTTCGCGACCCCCGCCGTCCGCCGGTTCCATCATGCCCTGATCGCCCGGGGCGTGCCGGAAGGCGAGGTGGATCTGCTGCGCATTACCGCCGGGCCGACGCTGGTAGGGTATTTGCTCAATTTCAATCATCAGGGCCAGGTGTCCGCCTATCAGAGCGGGTTCAACTACAGCGCCGCCGGGCCGCACCAAAAGCCGGGACTGACTTGCCACTACCTTGCCATCGAGGCCTACCGGCGGGCTGGTGCGGAGGTGTACGACTTCCTGGCCGGCGCCGACCGCTACAAGCTCAGCTTGTCGAACGCGCAGCGCTGGTTGCACTGGCTGAGCGTTGCGCCGAAGTGGCACCCGGTGGGGCTCATGGGCCGGCTTCGGGCGGCGCTGCAAGCATCGGGTGCCTAAAAAACGTGCAGTCGCGGCTGCGGGACGCGGCATCCCTCCCGCACACGGCGGCGTGAACAACGCACCTTGCCTGGCACGTATGTTGCAGCTACTCGAGCCCAGCCGCTGCGCGGCATCTATGGGGGACAGAGCATGATATCCGTTGGAAATTGGCTGCGAGGCACAGGCCTTGCGGCAATGACTGCTGCCTCGGTTTTGGTAGCCGCGCCCGCGCAGGCGCAGGCGCAATCGACCGACCCCGTGAAGATCGGCATCCTGCACAGCCTCTCCGGCACGATGGCCATCAGCGAGACGACGCTGAAGGACGTCATGCTGATGCTGATCGACGAGCAGAACAAGAAAGGCGGCGTGCTCGGCCGCAAGCTCGAGGCGGTCGTGGTGGACCCGGCCAGCAACTGGCCGCTGTTCGCCGAAAAGGCGCGCGAGCTGATCACGGTGCAGAAGGTGGCCGCGGTGTTCGGCTGCTGGACCAGCGTGTCCCGCAAGTCGGTGCTGCCGGTGTTCGAGGAAACCAACAACATCCTGTTCTACCCCGTCCAGTACGAGGGCGAGGAGAGCAGCAAGAACGTGTTCTACACGGGCGCCGCGCCGAACCAGCAGGCGATTCCGGCGGTGGACTACCTGATGGCCGAGGAGAAGGTGCAGCGCTGGGTGCTGGCAGGCACCGACTACGTGTATCCGCGCACGACCAACAAGATCCTCGAAGCCTACCTGAAGTCCAAGGGCGTGAAGCAGGAAGACATCCTGATCAACTATACGCCGTTCGGGCATAGCGACTGGCAGACGATCGTGGCCGACATCAAGAAGTTCGGTTCGGCTGGCAAGAAGACGGCCGTGGTCAGCACCATCAACGGCGACGCGAACGTGCCGTTCTACAAGGAGCTGGGCAACCAGGGGATCAAGGCGACCGATATTCCCGTGGTGGCGTTCAGCGTGGGCGAGGAGGAGCTGGCCGGCATCGACACCAAGCCGCTGGTGGGCCACTTGGCCGCCTGGAACTACTTCATGAGCGTGGACAGCCCCGAGAACAAGGCCTTCATCCAGAAGTGGCAGGCTTTCACCAAGAGTCCCAAGCGGGTGACGAACGACCCGATGGAGGCGCACGTGATCGGCTTCGCCATGTGGGTGAAGGCGGTCGAGAAGGCGGGCACGTTCGACACCACCAAGGTGATCGACGCGATGATCGGCGTGGCCGTGCCCAACCTGTCGGGCGGGCTGTCGGCCATGATGGCGAACCATCACATCACCAAGCCCGTACTGATCGGCGAAATCCAGGCGAACGGCCAATTCAACATCGTGTCCACCACGCCGGGGCTGATCGTGGCGCAGGAGTGGTCGCCGTATCTGGAGGGGTCACGCGACTTGATCGCGGATTGGCGGTCGCCGATGTCGTGCGGCAACTACAACGTCAAGACCGGCAAGTGCGGCGGCGGCTAGGCTAGGGACGGGCGGCCCTCCGGGTTCCGGAGGGCCGCCGCTGATGCGAGAGGTGAGCGTGGGCCAGGATGAGATGCAGCGCTTGCCGAAGCTCGGCCATAATGGCGGGCCGCCACTCGACGCGTTGGGGGACCCCGGCGAGTCGTGGCGGCTGTTCTGCTGGAAGCGGGCCCATCGCCGCGCGTGGAAGACCCCGCCTCGGGAGATCGCGCTAGCCCGCCTGGCGCGGGCCGAGGCAGTGGGCATGACCTATCGCCAATACACGCTCGAAATCCTCGAGCGGGGCAGGTACCTGTAGATGATCCGGCTGTTGTTCCTGTTCCTGCTGCTGGGCGCCGGGGCGGCCGAGGCCCAGCCGAGCTTGGCGCCCCTGGCCTCATCGTCGTTCGACGACATCCGCCGCGGCGTGGAGGCGCTGGCGGCCTCCGGGGACCCGCGCGCCGCGCCGGTGCTGGACGCTCTGCAGGCCGGCCGGTTGCTGGTGCAGCCCGGCGGCGGCCTGTTCATCAAGGACCTCTCAGGCGCGGTCAGTGACGCCGCGACCGGGGCGCCCGCGCCCGAGGCGGGCGGGCTGCGGCCGGTGCGCGTGAACAATGCCGTGCGCCGGGCCGTGGATGCGGCGATGGGCGGCTTGCGGCTGTTCGCCCCCGAGGGCGCCGTGCGCGCCACCGCCGCGGAGGCGGTGTTCAAGTCACGCGACGCCGCGGCGCTGCCGGCGCTGGACCGCGCCATCGCCGGGGAACGCGACGCCGGCGTGCGCGCCACCATGCAGCAGGCCCGGGCTGCGGCGCTGCTGGCCACACCCGACGCGCCGGAGGCCGAGAAGCTTTCCGCCGTCGCCACGCTGCGCGCGCGGGGCGACCTGGATGCGCGATCGGTCCTCGCCTCGCTGCCGGGCCAGTCCCCGGCGGTGGCCGCCGCGGCCGCCGACGCGGTGACCGGCATCGACCGGCTGTTGCAGCTATGGAACCTGCTGCAGGGCGCGTTCTATGGGCTGAGCCTCGGGTCGGTGCTGCTGCTGGCGGCAACCGGGCTCGCCATCACCTTCGGCGTGATGGGCGTGATCAACATGGCGCATGGCGAGATGGTCATGATCGGCGCCTACGTGACGTTCATGGTTCAGGAGGTGATCCGCAACCGCTTCCCCTTCCTGTTCGGCGCCAGCCTGTTCATCGCCATCCCATTGGCTTTCCTGGTCGCGGGGGCGATCGGCGTGCTGATCGAGCGTGGGCTGATCCGCTTCCTGTATGGCCGGCCGCTCGAGACACTGCTGGCGACGTTCGGGCTTTCCCTGGTGCTGCAACAGGCGGTGCGCAGCCTGTTCGGGCCGACGAACCGCGAGGTGGGCACGCCGGCCTGGATGAGCGGCGCGGGCAAGCTGGGCCAGGTGACGCTGACCTATAACCGGGTGGCGATCATCGTGTTCGCCGTGGCGGTGCTGGCGGCGCTGATGGCGGTGCTGCGGTTCACCCCTCTCGGGCTGCGGATGCGCGCGGTGACGCAGAACCGGCGGATGGCGGCGGCCATGGGCATCCGCACACCCTGGATCGACGCGCTGACGTTCGGCTTGGGGTCCGGGGTGGCGGGCATGGCGGGGGTGGCGCTGAGCCAGATCGACAACGTCAGCCCGAACCTTGGCCAGGGCTACATCATCGACAGTTTCATGGTGGTGGTTTTCGGCGGCGTAGGCAACCTGTGGGGCACGGCGCTGGGCGCGCTCACCTTGGGCGTGGTCAACAAGTTCCTGGAGCCGGTGGCCGGCGCGGTGCTGGGCAAGATCGTGGTGCTGGTGTTGCTGATCCTGTTCATCCAGCGGCGGCCGCGGGGCATGTTCCCGCTCAAGGGACGCGCGGTGGAGGCGTGACCTACGCTGCCCGGCTGACCCTGCTGCTGGTGTTGGGGGGCGCCCTGCTGCTGGCCGGGCTGAACTTGGGGACGGCGCCGTCCAGCGGCCTGCATGTGCCGACCTATGCGGTGTCGCTGGTGGGCAAGTACCTTTGCTTTGCCATCCTGGCCCTGGCGGTGGACCTGGTTTGGGGCTTCGCGGGCATCCTCAGCCTGGGCCATGCGGCGTTCTTTGCGCTCGGCGGCTATGCGATGGGCATGTACCTGATGCGGCAGATCGCCGGTCGCGGCCAGTATGGCAATGCGCTGCTGCCGGATTTCATGGTGTTCCTGAACTGGAAGGAGCTGCCTTGGTATTGGCTGGGGTTCGACTGGTTCGGCTTCGCGGTGCTCATGGCCATGCTGGTGCCGGCGGTGTTGGCCGCGGTATTCGGGTGGCTGGCGTTCCGTAGCCGGGTGACGGGTGTTTATCTCTCGATAATCACCCAGGCGCTGACCTATGCGCTGCTGCTGGCGTTCTTCCGCAACGACATGGGGTTTGGCGGGAATAACGGGCTGACCGATTTCAAGGAGATCCTGGGCGCTCCCTTGGCGTCGGACGCCACGCGGTGCGGGCTGCTGCTCGCCACCGCGGTGCTGCTATGCGCCATGTTCCTGCTGGCCCGGTGGCTGACCCGGTCGCGCTTCGGCAAGGTGCTGATCGCGGTGCGCGACACCGAGAGCCGCACGCGGTTCCTGGGCTACCGGCCGGAGAGCTACAAGCTGGTGGTTTGGACGCTGTCGGCCGTCATGGCCGGGCTGGGCGGCGCGCTGTACGTGCCGCAGGTCGGCATCATCAACCCGGGCGAGTTCGCGCCGGCCAACTCGATCGAGGCGGTCATCTGGGTCGCCGTGGGCGGCCGCGGCACCCTATATGGCGCGATCCTGGGCGCGGTGCTGGTGAACCTCGCTAAAACGGTGTTCACCGGCCAATTGCCGGAGCTGTGGCTGTTCGCGCTAGGCGGGTTGTTCATCGGAGTGACCTTGTTCCTGCCGCGGGGCCTCGTCGGCCTTGTCCGGCCACGCCGCGCCGCCGAACCGACCGTTCCTGTGGTTTCCGAGGAGACAGGCGTGAAGCAGGCCGCCTCGTGACGACGATTGGCCCGGCGGCCGACACCCTGCTCTATCTGGACGGCGTCAGCGTCAGCTTCGACGGGTTCCGGGCCCTGAACAACCTGTCGCTGGTGCTGGCGCCGGGCGAGATGCGGGCGGTGATCGGCCCCAACGGCGCGGGCAAGACGACCATGATGGACGTGATCACGGGCAAGACCCGGCCGGACCAGGGCCGGGTCGTCTATGGCGCCGAGACCGACCTGACCAAGCTGGACGAGCCCGCCATCGCCTCGCTGGGCATCGGGCGCAAGTTCCAGAAACCCACGGTGTTCGAGTTGCATACCGTGTGGGACAACCTGCTGCTGTCGCTCAGCGGGGATCGGCGTCCCTGGTTCACCCTGGGCGCCCGGACCACGCCCTCCGAGCGGCAGCGGATCGAGGAGATCCTGGAGACCATCCGCCTGCACGAGCATCGGCGCCGCCGGGCCGCGGACCTCAGCCATGGACAGAAGCAGTGGCTGGAGATCGGCATGCTGCTGGCGCAGGACCCGCGCCTGCTGCTGGTGGACGAACCGGTGGCGGGCATGACCGACGCGGAGACGGAGCAGACGGCGGGCCTGCTGCGCGAGATCAACCGTACCCGCAGCGTGGTGGTGGTGGAGCACGATATGGCCTTCGTGCGCGCGCTCGGCGTGAAGGTGACGGTGCTGCACGAGGGCTCCGTGCTGAGCGAGGGCACGATCGACTGGGTAAGCGAGGACCCGAAGGTGGTCGAGGTGTACCTTGGACGATGAGTTGCCCCGCCTGGAGGTCGAGCGGGTGGACCTGCATTACGGCGCGGCGATCGCCTTGCGGCAGGTGTCGGTCGCGGTGGAGACGGGCCGGGTCACGTGCCTGCTGGGCCGCAACGGGGTGGGCAAGACCAGCCTGCTGCGGGCCATCACGGGCGCGCATCCGGTGAGCGCCGGCTCGATCCGGTGGGCGGGGGCGGACATCACCCGGCTGCCCACCCATGAGCGGGCCCGGCGCGGCGTGGCCTGGGTGCCGCAGGGGCGCGACATCTTCCCGCTGCTGACGGTGCGGGAGAACCTGGAGACCGGGTTCGCGGTGCTGCCGCGCGGGCAGCGGCGGGTGGACGAGGAAATCTTTGTACTGTTCCCGATCCTGAAAACCATGCTGCGCCGCCGCGGCGGCGACCTCTCCGGCGGGCAGCAGCAGCAGCTTGCCATCGCCCGCGCGCTGGTGATGAAGCCGCGCCTGCTGGTGCTGGACGAGCCGACGGAGGGCATCCAGCCCAGCATCATCAAGGATATCGGCCGGGTGATCGCGCTGCTGCGCGCCCGCGGGAGCATGGCGATCCTGCTGGTGGAGCAGTACTACGACTTCGCGCGCGAACTGGCGGACCACATGTGCATCATGGACCGCGGCGATATCGTGCTGAGCGGCGCGCCCGCTTCGCTGGACGAGGCGGAGGTGCGGCGGCGGCTTTCGGTGTAACGTGGCCATCGTATGCTAGACTGATCCCGGGGAGAAGGTGATGAGCGAGGCCCGTATTCTGTCGGCTGAAGAGGCAGAGCAGCGCGCGCTGCTGGCCGCCGTTACTGCTGCTCGCGCCGACCCCCGCCCGGACGTGCCACATAAGGCAGTGCGGGAGGAGATGTTGCGTGAGACGGAGGATTTGCGCCTGCGCTTGGCGGTGCTGCCGACTGAATGAGGCTGGTCTGGAGCGCCGTCGCGCGGGATGACCGTCGCCGCATTGCCTCATACCTGACCGAACGCAATCCCGTCGCCGCTCTTCGGGTGGTCGAGGGCTTGCTGAGCGCGGCCGAGAGCCTCCAGCGACTGCCCGAACGGGGACGGCCGGGCCGTGTGGTCGGCACGCGCGAACTTGCGGCAGTGTTGCCCTATCTGTTGATCTACGAGGTTGATCGGAAGGCGGGAATCGTTCGCATCGTGCGGGTTTGGCATACGGCGCGGGATGGCGAGTCCTGAGCTCATGGAGGCCCACCAGCGCGCCCGGGGTGAACTGCGCCTTTTCTTCAAGCGCCGCGCGGAGAATACCGTGCTGGACCGCCTGCGGCAGGAGGGCTGCCTGAAGGCGCGGTTTCCCCGGGGGGAGGCGGGAGCCTGGGCGGGCGCCGTCACGCTGAACACCTCGGGCGGCGTGGCGGGAGGCGACGTGTTGGCCACCGCCATCGGCGCGGGGCCGGGCACGCGGGTCACCATCGCGTCGCAGGCGGCGGAACGGTTCTACCGCGCCCTGCCCGGCGCGCAGGCGGCCGTGTCCACCCATCTCGCCATCGCGCCCGGCGCCGCGCTGGAGTGGTTGCCGCAGGAGACGATCCTGTTCGATCGCTGTGCCCTGCGACGCCGCTTGACGGTGGATGTGGCGCGCGACGGCTGGTTCCTCGGCGTCGAGAGCCTGGTGTTCGGGCGCACCGCCATGGGCGAGGAGGTGGGCGCGGCGTCGGTGCGCGATCTGATCGAGGTGCGCCGCTCCGGGCGGTTGCTGCTGCACGACGCCGTTCGGTTCGAAGGCCCGGTCGCCGCCTTGCTGGCCCGCACGGCCGGGGCCGCGAACGGGCGGGCGGTCACCACGCTGATCCACGTGGCCGCGGATGCGGAGGCCCGGCTCGACGCGGCACGTGCGGCGCTCCAGCCCTTCGACGCCGGGGTCTCTGCCTGGGACGGTTTGCTCGTCGCCCGCATCGTTGCGCCAGATGGCGCGTGCTTGCGGGAGGCGGTCGTGGCAGGATTGTCGGCGTTGCGGGGCGGCCGGGAACTGCCGCGCGTGTGGCTATGCTGAGGGACGATGAACCTGACCCCGCGTGAGAAAGATAAGCTGCTCATCGCCATGGCCGCCAGCGTCGCCCGGCGGCGGCTGGAGCGGGGCGTCAAGCTCAACCACCCGGAGGCGATCGCGCTGATCTCCGACTTCGTGGTCGAGGGCGCGCGCGACGGACGCTCGGTGGCCGACCTGATGGAGGCAGGCGCGGCGGTCATCACGCGTGAGCAGGTGATGGAGGGAATCGCCGAGATGATCCATGACGTGCAGGTGGAGGCGACCTTTCCGGACGGCACCAAGCTCGTCACCGTCCACGAGCCGATCCGATGAACGCCGAACCGCGCCGCGCCGCCGCCGTTGAATGGCCGTTCCAGCGCGAGGCGTACGATGGCAGATCCCAAGAACGACGTGGTTTCAGCCTATGGCGAGGGCGATATCGAGGCCAAGTCGATGGACAAAGCGGCGGACAAAGCGGCGGACAAGGCGGCCGAGAAAGTGCCGCTGTCGGACGCCAAGGTGCCGCCGCCCGGCGTGGCGATGCCCGCCGCGGGCACCACGGAAACCGACCTGGCCCGCAACCTCGGCGAGAAGGCGGCGCGCGAGGCCGCCAAGGCCTAGCAGGGCAGGCCGCATGATCCCCGGCGAGGTCATTACCGGGGATGGCGAGATCGAGCTTAACCACGGCCAGCGGACCACGCGGATTACGGTCGCCAACACCGGCGACCGGCCCATCCAGGTCGGCAGCCACTACCATTTCGCCGAGACCAACCCCGCCTTGCGCTTCGATCGAGCGGTGGCGCGTGGGCAACGGCTGGATGTCGCGGCCGGCACCGCCATGCGGTTCGAGCCCGGCCAGACGCGGGAAGTGACCCTGGTGCCGTTCCGTGGCCGCCGGGTCGTGCAGGGGTTCAGGGGCGACGTGATGGGGGCGCTGTAGATGGCCCGCATCACCCGCCGCGCCTATGCCGACATGTATGGCCCGACCACCGGCGACCGCGTGCGCCTGGCCGACACCGACCTGTTCGCCGAGGTCGAGCGTGACCTGACCACCTACGGCGAGGAGGTGAAGTTCGGCGGCGGCAAGGTGATCCGTGACGGCATGGGCCAGTCGCAGGCCTCCCAGGCCGAGGGCGCGATGGATACCGTCATCACCAACGCCCTGGTGATGGACCATTGGGGCATCGTGAAGGCCGACGTCGCCCTCCTGAACGGCCGCATCCATGCCGTCGGCAAGGCCGGCAACCCCGACGTCCAGCCCGGCGTCGACATCGTCATCGGACCCGGCACCGAGATCATCGCCGGAGAGGGCAAAATCCTCACCGCGGGCGGCATCGACAGCCACATCCACTTCATCTGCCCGCAGCAGGTCGAGGAGGCGCTCGCCGCCGGGTTCACCACGCTGGTCGGCGGCGGCACCGGCCCGGCGACCGGCACCTCCGCCACCACCTGCACGCCCGGGCCCTGGCACCTCGCGCGCATGCTGCAAGCCGCCGAGGGCCTGCCGGTCAACCTGTCGTTCTCCGGCAAGGGCAACGCCTCGCGACCCGCCGCACTGGAGGAGATGCTGCGCGCCGGCGCCTCCTGCCTCAAGCTGCACGAGGACTGGGGCACCACCCCCGCCAGCATCCGATGCGCGCTCGAAGTGGCCGACCGGTTCGACGTGCAGGTGATGATCCACACCGACACGCTGAACGAGAGCGGCTTCGTGGAGGACACCATCGCCGCCTTCGAGGGCCGCACCATCCATGCCTTCCACACCGAAGGCGCCGGCGGCGGCCATGCGCCCGACATCATCAAGGTCGCCGGCCTGCCGAACGTGCTGCCCAGCAGCACCAACCCGACCCGGCCCTACACGAGCAACACGCTCGACGAGCACCTCGACATGCTGATGGTGTGCCACCATCTCGATCCGGCCATCCCCGAGGACGTGGCGTTCGCCGAAAGCCGCATCCGGCGCGAGACGATCGCCGCCGAGGACATTCTGCACGACTTGGGCGCGCTGAGCATGATCTCGTCCGACAGCCAGGCCATGGGCCGGGTCGGCGAGGTGGCGATCCGCACCTGGCAGACCGCGCATAAGATGAAGCAGCAGCGCGGATCGCTGTCCGGCGACGGCGCGGCGGACAATGCGCGGATCAAGCGGTACCTGGCCAAATACACCATCAACCCAGCCGTCGCGCAGGGGCTGGCGCACGAAGTGGGCTCGATCGAGCCGGGCAAGCTCGCGGACCTCGTGCTGTGGTCGCCGGCGTTCTTCGGCGTGAAGCCGGACCTGGTGCTGAAGGCCGGCATGATCGCGGTGGCGCCGATGGGCGACCCCAACGCCAGCATCCCCACGCCGCAGCCGGTGCATTACCGGCCGATGTTCGCGCAATATGGGCGGGCCATGCAGGCCTCGTGCCTCACCTTCGTCAGCCAGGCGGCGCTCGACGACGATATCGGCCGCAAGCTGGGCCTGGCCCGGCCGCTCTCGGCCGTGCGCAACACCCGCGGCGGCATCGGCAAGCGCAGCATGCTGCTGAACGACGCGACGCCGCATATCGAAGTCGATCCAGAGACCTACGAGGTGCGAGCGGACGGCGTACTGCTGACCTGCGAGCCGGCGACGGTGCTGCCGATGGCGCAGCGGTATTTTTTATTCTGATGCGTGCGCAGCAGGTTATCCCGGCCGGGTCGTGGGACGCCGCATTGGAGAGCGGCCGCGTGCTGATAGACTTCGATCGGCGTCACCGCCGACGGATCGTGCTGCAAACGGAGTCCGGGGGCGAGTTGCTGGTCGATCTGCCGCAGGCCGCCCGGCTGCGCGACGGCGATGGGCTGGTGCTCGAGGGCGGCGGCATCGTCCGTGTGGTTGCCCGGCCGGAGCCGCTGCTGGACATCCACGCCCACGACCCGGCCGGGCTGGTGCGGATTGCCTGGCACCTCGGCAACCGGCATTTGCCGGTGCAACTGCTGGGCAGCCATATCCGTATTCGCGCCGACCACGTGATCGCCGGCATGGTCCGCATGCTGGGCGGCCACGTGCATGAAATCGAAGCGCCGTTCGACCCCGAGGCGGGCGCCTATGCGGGGGGGCACTCGCATGCCGGCGACGACGACCATGACCACTGACCGCGCGACGGTCGATGCGGGCCTTGTAAAGCTGCTGACCTGGTTGTCGCCCGCCTTTCCCGTCGGCGGCTTCGCCTACAGCCACGGGCTGGAATGGGCGGTGGAGGCCGGGGATGTGCGGAACGAGGCGGGGCTGCTGGCCTGGGTGGAGGACGTGCTGCGCCACGGCTCCGGCCGCAGCGATGCGGTGCTGCTGCGGCATGCGCACCGCGCCCACGACCCCGCGGGCCTTGCCGCCGTGGCCGAACTCGCCGAGGCGGCCCAACCCTGCCGCGAACGCCGCGCGGAAACACTCGGCCAGGGCGGCGCCTTCGTCATCGCCGCGCAGGTGTGGGGCGCGCCGTTGCTATCCGGGCGGATCGACCACAAGGTGGCCTACCCCGTCGCCTTTGGAACCCTCGCGCGGGCGCACGGCGTGGCCGAGGACGCTGCGGCGCTCGGCTTCCTGCACGCCTTCGCGGCCAATCTGATCAGCGCCGCGGTTCGCCTGGTGCCACTGGGCCAAACTGCGGGCCTGCGAACGCTCGCCGCGCTGGAGTTAACCGTTCAGCAAGTTTCAGATGATACAAGGGACGCCACCCTGGACGACCTGGGCGGCGCGTGCTTCAGGTCCGACATCGCGGCGATGCGGCACGAGACGCAATATACGAGGCTATTCCGGACATGAGTTCCCTGAACGGGCCGCTCCGCGTAGGCATCGGCGGCCCGGTAGGCACGGGCAAAACCGCCCTGATGGACGCGCTGTGCCGCCGCTTCGCGCCGCGGTTCGACATCGCCGCGATCACCAACGACATCTATACTAAGGAGGATGCCGAGTTCCTGACCCGCGCCGGGTCGTTGGCGCCGGAGCGGATCATGGGCATCGAGACCGGCGGCTGCCCGCATACCGCGATCCGCGAGGACGCCAGCATCAACCTCGCCGGAATCGCCGAGATGCGGCGGCGCTTCCCCGCGCTGGACCTGATCCTGATCGAGAGCGGCGGAGACAATCTTGCGGCGACCTTCAGCCCGGAGTTGGCGGACCTCACCATCTATGTCATCGACGTCTCGGCGGGGGACAAAATCCCGCGCAAGGGCGGCCCAGGCATCACGCGCAGCGATTTGCTGGTAATCAATAAGATCGACCTCGCACCTCATGTGGGCGCAAGCCTCGAGGTGATGGACCGGGACAGCCGGCGCATGCGAGGCGAGCGGCCGTTCGTGTTCGCCAACATCCGCGGCGGGCAGGGCGTGGCGGAGGTGGCGGGCTTCATCGAGCGCTCGGGAGGGCTGGACCGCTAGCCAGGCTGCATTTGAGCCTAGTCACTGGACGAGTCCGCTGCCCTCGATGCTGGGGGACATAAGAGTGCGAATACGGCTCATGATCGTTGCGTCATCGATATGACAAACCTGCCTGGTGACGCGGATGGGCGACGACGCATTCGCCATCGTCCGGCCGGCTATGGCCCTGGACGGTATTTGACCGGCCGCCAGACGTCGGCGGAGTTCGCAAGAGCGCTTTAACCGGCGGTCTCCTCCTATTTACGAAGTCTTAACTTATTGAGGTCATGATCAGCGAAGCCTTGCACTAGGTCTGCCAGGCGACGGGCGCTTGCTCTGCTGATGAAAAAAGATTTCGAGGTGCAGAATGCGGGAAATTGAGCTTGTTGCGGAGGCGTGCGGACTACGCGCGTTTCCCTACATTTCGTTCCCGCCCCTGGTGTTCGCTCTCGCGGTTTCTGCTCCTGCCGCGGCAGGTTTGGTGCCTCTCGATGATGTCGTTTCCGTCGATGCGGCACCGGCGCACGACCTGCCAGCGCTCGCGTCGGCGCCACCCGTTCCTGCCCCCGAGAAACTTGCCCTACGGATAGTTCGGGGCGTGGCTATGCCAGTGCCTGTAGCTCGAAGCCCATATCCCGTGCTGGCCGAGGTAACCGCGCTTGTGGGTCTGCCCCATGCGGCCGCGGCGCAGGGCGGCAGGAAGCGTATGCCCCGGCCCGCCGGCCGAGTGGCGTTGACCGCGGCTCGAAAGGAATAGCAAGACTGTGCCGCTGATTTTGTTTACCTCGCCAAAAGGTGGCGTCGGCAAGACCACGTTGGCGGCGCATGTCGCCGCAACGCTGGCCGCGCGCGGCCACCGCGTCCTCGCGCTGGATCTTGACCCGCAAAATGCGCTTCGGCTGCATCTCGGCCTATCCATACGGGAGGAGTCTGGGTTCTTCGCGGGTGCCGATCAGGAAGCGAACTGGCGATCTGCGATACTCGACACACCTGTGCGGGTAAGCCTCCTGCCGTTCGGCAACGCCGACCCTCGCCGCGTGCTCGAACTCGGGGCCGTATTGCTCGCCGATCCCGATCGCCTGGCCGCTCCCATCGGAGAAATGCTCGCGGATAAGGGCTTGGTCGTCGTCGTGGATAGCGCACCGGGGCCGTCGGCTTCGGTTGCCGCTATCGCGTCGCTCGCGGACCTCGCCGTGGTCGTCATGCTGGCGGATGCAGGCAGCGCCTCCCTGATCCCGCAGGTCGTGTCAGGCCGGATGTATGGGCGTGGCACGCTGGCCAGCCGCATGACGGAGCGGGCTGCGATCGTGCTCAACCAGGTCGATCTCGACAATCCCCTGAGTTCCACCGTGCTCGACAGTGCGGCCCAGATGCTGGGCCCAAGGCTGTTGGGCGCGGTTTGCCGGGATGACGCAATCGCCGAAGCACTCGCCGATCGCCGGTTGCTGACGCAGGGGGCAGGCGCAGGGGCAGAGGACCTGGCGTTGCTGACCGATACGATCGCCAGTCACCTGAAGCTGCCGCCACCGGTTACGCGTAGGCCCGGCTTCTCAGCTTTTGCGGATTGGGGACTGACATGATGCTCCGAGCTATCCAGGGTTCGTTGCCGATTCAAGGCCGCATCGTGCGCACGGCGTCCATCGTGCTTGGCATCCTCCTCGCACTCACATTCATCACCGTCCCGATGCCGGCGGAACAGCAAGCCGTGCTTACTGTCGCCAGCATCGTCCTGTTCCTGGTTATCAACCGTTCGCCATCTCGCAAAGCGACCCTGGTGCTGGTGATGCTGTCCATCATGGTAACCGCCCGATATCTGTTCTGGCGCGCCACCGATACCGTAGTATTTGACGGGCTCTTCCAGGGCTTCCTAGGCCTTGGTCTACTGGCTGCGGAGGCCTACGCCGGCATTCTACTGTTGCTGGCCTATTTGCAGACATCGTATCCGCTTGATCGCAAGCCGGTTCCACTTCCGGCCGACCCTGCAACTTGGCCCACGATCGACGTATTTGTCCCGAGTTACAACGAATCGCTTGAGCTGGTCCGGCCAACCGTGATGGCGGCGCTGAACATGGATTGGCCACGCGACAAGATGAACGTGTGGATACTGGACGACGGACGACGGGAGGATTTCCGCGCCTTTGCGGAACATTGTGGATGTGGGTACGTGGTGCGGCCAGACAACAAGGGCGCCAAGGCCGGCAACATCAACCACGCTTTGAAGCACACGACCGGCGAATTCATCGCTGTTTTCGACTGCGATCACGCGCCCACGCGCGCTTTCCTCCAGCTTACGGTTGGCTGGCTGGTGCGGGACGGGAATCTCTCGATGGTGCAGACGCCGCACCACTTCTACTCACCGGACCCGTTCGAACGGAACTTGGCGCGCGAAGCGCAAGTCCCGAATGAAGGTCTGCTGTTCTATGGCATCATCCAGCAGGGAAACGACATGTGGAACGCAGCCTTCTTCTGCGGATCCTGCGCAGTTATTCGTCGTGAAGCGCTCGAGGAAGTCGGTGGCGTGCCGCACGTTACAGTGACGGAGGATTGTCACTGCTCGTTCCTCATGCAGAAGCGCGGTTGGGGCACGGCGTACTTGCGGCTGCCCTTGGCGGCAGGGCTGGCGACGGAGCGGCTGGGATTGCACGTGGGCCAGCGGCTGCGCTGGGCTCGCGGCATGATCCAGATCATGCGCCTGGAACGCACCCCGTTTGCGCCCGGGCTCAGCGTGTTGCAGCGGATGTGCTACTTTACGTCCAGCTTCTCGTTCTTGTTCGCTATGCCGCGGTTGGTGTTCCTTACCGCACCGCTTAGCTTTCTCTTCTTCGGCCAAAACATCATTGCAGCGTCGCCCCTTGCGATCATCGCCTATGCCGGCTCGCACATGTTCCATACCTTCGGCACGACGGCACGGCTGAACGGACGCAACCGCCATTCGTTCTGGAGCGAGGTCTATGAAGCGGTGATGGCGTTGCCGTTGCTCCCGGTTACCTTGCTGACGTTGTGGGACCCGACCAAGGGCAAATTCAACGTAACGGACAAGGGCGGCACCCTCGAGCAGGGCTACTTGGATCTCCGCGTCGTATGGCCCAACCTCCTGTTGCTCGGGCTGCTGCTGATCGGGTTCGGGGTCGGGCTCTGGGGCATCGCGACCACCGATGGTCTCGAGTTCCAGGCGTACCTTCTGAATACCATCTGGTGCGGGATGTGCTTGGTTCCCGTCTCTGCCTCTGTCGCGGTTGGGCGGGAGCGCGAGCAGTCGCGCGTGCGGGCGCGGGTGGAGGCAGACGTCCCGGCCGAGCTGGTGTTCCCCGGCGGCAACCGCGTGAGGGCGCGGAGCAGTGACCTGTCCTTGTCAGGTGCGCGACTAACCCTCGACCGGCCCCTGAATGTAGCTGACGGAGACGAACTGGTGCTTTCGTTCGAAACCTGCGGCGAGGTCGTCGACGTTCCCGCAACTCTGCTGCGTTGGGACGGCGATCAGGCATACTTGCGCTTCAACGTGACTGGCCTGGCCGCCGAATCTGCGATCGCACGCGTCTTTTTCGGCCGGCCGAACGCCTGGCTTCACTGGGATCACTGGCCGAAGGACCGTCCCCTGCGCTCGCTGGCCGGTTTGGTCCGCGCGACATTCGGGGCAGTGTTCCGCAGATATCGCTTCACCGTTTCCAAAGCGCCGGTTCTCCGCCAGCCCGTCATGGCGCCGGCCGCCGCCCGTGTCTCAGACGTGGTCCGGCCCCGCTATGCAGAGGCGCGAGCCAACCCCGCTCCCGCCGCCGCCGAGCGCAAGCTACCGATACGCGCTGCGGCTTCGGTGCTGCTGGCAGGCTTGCTCGTTGCTTCTCCCGCTTTCGCCCAAACGCCCGCGCCCTCGAACACACCGGCGCCAATTTCAGTCGCACGCTCTCCGCTCCCGCCAGGCGAGGGCGCGCGCGACGTGAAGCTCAGTCTCCGAGACCTTGGGCAGCGCGGACCGATGCAAATGCGAGGCACCTCCGACCTGCAGGGCGTGCTGTTCGGCATGCGCGGTGACGAGGTCGTGACCTCCGCGCGCTTGTCGCTGTCCGGTGCCGCTTCGCCGGCGCTGATACCGTCATTAAGCCAAATTGCCGTCACCCTGAATGATCAGTCCGTGGGCACTATCGCCATCGATCCGGCACGGCCCAGCTTCGGGCCGGTCGAGATCGACCTAGACCCTCTCTTCTTTACCGAGATCAATCGGCTGAACTTCCACTTCTCCGGCCGCTATGCGGTCGAATGCAACGATCCCCTATCTGGATTGCTGTGGGCCACGGTATCTGACCTGTCCACGCTGGCGCTCCGCATCGAGCGGCTTCCCCAGGCGCGCGATCTGGGCCGCCTGCCGGAGCCGTTCTTCGATCGTCGGGTATTGCGCAGCAAGCTCGTGCTTCCTTTCGTCTTGCCAGAGGGCATGGGGCCCCCGGGATTGCGCGCGGCGGCGGTCGCTGCCTCGTGGTTCGCCGTGCTTGCGGACTATCGAGGCGCCAGCTTCCCCGTCAGCCGCAGCGTACCGGCGCGCGGCAATGCCGTGCTGATATCCGTGAATGGAGAGGCGCCGCCCGGAGTAGTCGTGCCACGAATGGACGGGCCTGGGCTGGCCGTGGTGGCCAATCCGACCGACCCCTTCGGCAGTCTGCTGGTCATCGGTGGACGGTCTGAGGCAGAGGCCGCCACCGCGGCAATCGCGCTCGCCACCAGCCGCGGCGGCTTCTCGGGCGAACAAGCGCAAGTACAAGCAGCGCAACCGGCGCCTCGCGCCCCTTACGTTGCCCCGCGCTGGCTGGCGCCCGATCAGCCCGTGCGGATCGGCAGCTTGGTGGACCGTTCCGAGCTACAAGCCTCCGGCTACACTCCGGCGACCATCCGCATGCCGGTGCGCACGGCGCCCGATCTCTACACGTGGCGCAATGGTGGACTGCCGGTCGAAATCCACTTCCGCGCGCCACCGGGCCCCGTGGTCGACGTCGCCTCATCCCGGCTCGACGTCTCGCTGTCCGATACCTTCCTGCGATCGTTTCCGCTCGCCCAGGAGCGCTGGTGGACTACCGACTGGATCATGCGTCAGCTGGGCTTGCAAAACGATGCGATGGTAGGTCGGCTGACGCTGCCCCCCTATCTGCTGCTAGGCCGGGACGAACTGCAGATGCGGTTCGACATGCGGCCGCTCGCACGCGGCGAATGCGTGGCTACGCCGGGGGACATTAGGGCCAGCGTCGACCCAGACAGCACGGTCGATATCAGCCGCGCCCGCCGCTATGCGCGGATGCCGAATTTAGGCTTCTTTGCCAGCGCAGGATTTCCGTTCACGCGCATGGCGGACCTGTCTGGAACCGGGGCCGTGTTGCCGGACCGGCCAACTACCATCGAGGCGGGCGCATTTCTCGATCTAGTGGGGTTTCTCTCCAGCATCACTGGCGCCCCGGCAACCGGGTTGCAAGTGGCGAGTGGCACCGCGACGCAGGCCGTTGCCGACCGAGACTTGCTGGTCATCGGTGCGCTGGGCCGCCAGCCGGCACTTGCCGGGCTGTTGCGAGATGGCCCGTTGCAAGTAGCCAACGGGCGCCTTGCATTGAGCCTTCCGGACTCCTTCCAGGATATCCGCGCGCTTCTCACCGAAGCGCCAAGTAATGCCGAGCGAAGCCGTGCGACGCTTGCCTTGGACGGTGCGGGAGAGGGCCTAGGGATTATCGCCGGCTTGGAAAGCACGCTGACAAGCGGGCGCTCGGTGGTGGCCGTCACGGGTATGACACCCGCGGCCGTCGCTGCTGCGGTCGCGACCTTGCAGGATCCCGAGGGCGGCGCTCGCGTGCAGGGTGACATAACCTTGTTGCAAGCAGGCCAGGCCTCCTCGTTCCGGACCTCGCCTGGCTATGACGTCGGCAGCCTGCCTCCATGGCTGTGGCCCCAGCGCTGGCTTGGTGGTCGGCCGGAGCGGGCTATACTGCTGCTGCTGGGCGCTGCATGTCTTCTCGGCTTGCCGCTGTTCTGGATGGTTCGCCGCCGCGCGGCAATGCGGTTGCGGGCGAGGACGCCCAAGCCATGAGCCGCCGGATCGCCCTTCTGTTGAGCGTTTTCGCCGTTCCCGCCGCTGCGCAGGATGCTGCGCCGCAGCTGTTGGCAGCTACCGCGAGCCCGGCACCGTCGCCGGTCAGCGTACTTATCCGCCAAGGGCAGCGATGGTTGGACCAGGGCCGGCCAGAACTCGCAGCGTTATCGGTCCAGCGGGCGCTGTCGGCAGAACCGCGCAATCCGGAATTCCTGTTGCTAGGGTTGCGAATTGAGTCCGTGCGGAACAATCGTGAGGCCGCTGCCGCGTATGCCGCCCGGCTGCGTGGAACGGACGCCACCGCCGAGCAAGTTGCCATAGCCGATTCCGAAGTGCGCGCCGCGAGCCTCGATCGCGCCGCCATCGAGGTAGCAAGACGCCTCTCCCGCGAGGCCAAGCCCGAGGAAGCTGCATCCGCATACCGTGCCGCGTTTGGCCAACGCGAACCGCCGTCTGCCTATGCTCGGGAGTACTATCAAGCACTTGCAGCCACCGCGGCGGGCCGCGAGGCCGGGCAGCGCGCCCTGGGTCAGCTCGCGGCGCAGCCCAACGCCGATGACCGTACTCTGTTGGCTAATGCTGAGCAGTTAACCTTTACGACGGCCACCCGAGCAGAGGGCATTCGGCGCCTGGGCGAGTTGGCTGGCAAGTCCGGTGTCAGCGCCGAGGCGCAGCGCGCCTGGAAGCAAGCCCTCGGATTTTATGAAAACGATGCCGCTGCGGCCCCGCTCTACGAAGGATTCCTGCGCCGCTACCCGGCGGACGCCGATGTCAGGCGGCGGCTGGAAACTGCGCGTGCAGCGCCGGCATCGACTTCTGCCAGGCCGGGCGACGATTTGCGCCGACGCGGCTTCGAGGAACTGGAGAGCGGCGGGCTTCGCGGCAGCGGGCAGCGCTTTCAAGATGCGATCGCCCTCGACCCTAAGGACGCCGATTCGCTTGGCGGATTGGGTGTGGTTCGGTTGCGCGAAAGTAAGCCGGCTGAGGCGCGTGGCTTGCTGGAGCGGGCAATCGCAGCAGATCCGGCGAAGGCCGGGCAGTGGCGTCGCGCGTTGGACGGCGCCAACTACACATTGGAACTTGCGGAGGCGCGCACATTGCTGCACCGGGGCGATGGTGCGGGGGCGGATACAATCCTGCGCCGTGCCGTGCGTCGCGATGTCGAGGACCCGACCGACGCCGAGATCATGCTGGGGGAAACGGCGCAGCAGCGGGGCGACGCAGCCGAGGCCGAGCAACATTTCCGCGCTGCCCTGGTCCGCCGCCCAAACTTTGGGCCTTCGGTGACCGGGCTTTCCCAGGCGCTTCGTAAACAGGGCCGAGTTGCAGAGGCAAATGCGCTGCGCCCGCCCGCGCCGCCGCCCAGCCCGGTCAGCGAAGGGGGTTCCGCAAACCCGCAGGTGGCCCGGCTTCGCGCCGATGCCTCGCGGTCTGCTGATCCCGCTTCCGAGGCCGGGCTGCTGAATGCTGCCCTGGCCATCTCACCGAACGACCCATGGCTACGGCTCGACCTTGCGCGCGCGCTTCGCCGTATCGGCCGGGACGCGGAAGGGCGGGCGCTGGTCGAAGAACTCGCCGCACGCGCGCCAACCGCCGACGCAAGCTACGCGGCGGCGCTGCTTTCGCAGGAAAGCGGCCGTCCCGCGGATGCCGAGGCATTTCTATCCCGCATCGCACCGCAGCGCCGCACCGCAGATATGGCCCGGCTGCAAGCGCGCGTCCGGAACCAAACCGAGGTCGTCCGGGCGGTGGCACTCCTATCTTCGGCGCCTGCTGATGCACGGCGACGCTTGTTGCTGCTGGCAGCACGTCCCGACCCGACGGGTGGCACGCCGTCCGATGCGATTCGTGCTTTGGGCGACGCCGCCGACGCGGCCGGCGCTGCCGAAGCTGGGCGAGTGGCAGAATCCATCAACCGTGACGCCCCGGCCCGAATTGCCATTGCGGGAGCGCTGTTGGCAGCAGGGTTGGATCAGGAGGCCGCGGCCCTGGCCGCCAGGGCCGAAGAAGGCCCGCTGACGCCAGGGCAGCGGCGGGACCTTGCGGGTCTCAGGACCAGCACAGCCGTCCGCGCGTCGGATCGATTGAACGAGTCGGGAGACCAGGCGTCGGCCTATGAACGTCTGAGGCCCGAGCTGTCCAGCAGTCCGGGCAACGCGGCAGTCGAATTGGCCCTGGCCCGGCTATACCAGGGGGCGCGCCGCCCCGCCGATGCACAGCGCATTGCCGAAGCAGTGTTGGCGCGTAGTCCCCGTGATGCCGATGCGCGGCGGGGCGCGGTCGAGGCCGCGATTGAGGCGGGCGACCGACGACGGGCCGAAGCGCTGGCCAATGAGGCGCGCGCACTCTCCCCGGGGGAGAGCCGCGCAACGTTCCTGCAGGCCCGTGTCGCGCGCGCCAACGGCAACGATGCGCGGGCGCGGGCGCTGCTGGAAGAGGCAGCCGCGCAGCGAGATCAGGAACTGGGCCAAGACCGGCCGATCACGAGGGTTGGCCTCGCGGGGTCGCAAGGTCCCACCAATCTCTTTGGTCGTGCAGGGGCCAACGCGCCGCCGGCCACACTTGTGGTTTCGAGCGATCGCGTTTCACGGGAGATTTCCCAGGAATTGGCCCTCGTGCGGGCGGAAACGGCACCGCGCGTCTCGGCGAGCGCGATCGTCCGCGTGCGGTCCGGCACGGCGGGCCTGGACTCGTTGACGGAATTGGCGACCTCGGTGGAGGCCAGGGTTTCGCCCGGCAGCTTCCCCGGCCGCCTGATCGCCCGGGTCACGCCGGTGTTCCTGGATTCCGGCCGACATCCCACCAGTGGCGACCCGGCGCTGCGGTTCGGGACGAATGCCCTCGGTGCCACCGCTCCTTCCACTTCGCCGGCCGGTACGGCCACGGGACTGGGACTGAACGTCGCGTATCAACGCGGCGAGGTGTTCGCAATGGACATCGGCACGTCGCCGCTCGGTTTCCGGACGACCAATCTGCTCGGCGGAATCGAGGTGGCGCCCCGGTTGACGGAGAACGTGCGCCTGCGCCTGAAGGGTGAGCGGCGGAGCGTGCTGGACAGTTTGCTTTCGTATGCGGGGGAGCGTGACCCGGTCACGGGACAAACCTGGGGCGGCGTCACCCAAACAGGCGGGCGGGTGCAGCTCGAGGCAGGGATAGGCGCCGGGTCGGCCTATGTTCTTGGCGGCTATGCGATCCTGGACGGCGACAAGGTGGTTCGTAACAATCGGGCCGAAGCTGGGGCAGGTTTTTCGTTTCCATTGATAAAACAACCTGACTCCGAGCTGACGGCTGGGCTGGACCTCGTCTATTTTGGTTACGACAACAACCAGCGGGGCTTCACGTTCGGGCAAGGCGGCTATTTTAGTCCACAGCGCTTTACGGCGGTAAACCTTCCGGTCGAATATCGTTCCCGCATCGGCGACCTCCGATACAAGCTGGGCGGCATGATCGGCTACGCGCGGTTCCGGGAGGATGCGAGCGCACTGTTCCCCAACAACCCCTTCCTTCAATCGCAGGCGGAAGCAGCGAACCGCGTCAATCCATTGATCCCGACGCGCAACCAGTCGCAAACTAAGAATGGAGTGATTGGTGGGGTCCGGATCGAGTTGGATTATCCATTGACCGACACGCTCAGCTTGGCCGGCAGCATGCGATACGACAAAGCCGCGGATTTCCAGGAAACCCGCGTTTCGGTACGGCTGGAGAGCCGGTTCTAATGTTGTCTCGGCGAACAGTTCTGGCGGCGTCCTGCGCGGGGCTGGTGGCAGGACCGGTGCGGGCCGGCGAACTCGACCGCGCGGAGTGGGACGCGTTCAAGTCGCGGTTCCTGCAGCCGGATGGCCGCGTCGTCGACAGCGGCAACCAGGGCGTGTCGCATACCGAGGGGCAGGGCTGGGGTTTGCTGTTTGCGGAACATTGTGGCGACCAGGCTGCGTTCGCCAGCATTTGGGGCTGGACGGCCAGGAACTTGCACCGGCCACGCGACGCGCTGCACTCGTGGCGGTTCGATCCTGGCTCGACGACGCCCGTAGCGGACCCGAACAACGCTACCGACGGCGACTTGTTCATCGGCATGGCGCTGTCTCGCGCGGCCCGCCGCTGGGACAATGCGGCCTATGGCGGGTCGGCCACGGCCATTGGGCACGATGTCCTTCGGCTTCTGGTCAAGCAGGTGGGCGGACGGTCGCTGCTGCTGCCTGGAACCCAGGGCTTCAGTTCCGAGAAAGATCTGGTGCTCAACCCATCGTACTACGTGTTCCCGGCACTGCAGGAGTTGTCTCCACGGGTCCGCAGCCCATTGTGGGACGCAGTGCGACGGGATGGGGCCGCCCTGATCGCCGAGGCCCGGTTTGGCCGGTGGAAACTGCCGCCGGATTGGTTGCAACTTAACCGGAGCAGCGGCAAGCTGGCGCCTGCTCCGAGCTGGCCCCCGCGCTTTTCATACGACGCGATCCGGGTTCCGCTCTACTTGGCTTGGTCCCGGCTCACGCCCCTGGCAGGGTTCCAGGACTACATGGCCGGCAACGGCGCGAAGCCGCCCGCCTGGGTGGACCTCGTCACCAACGAGTCCGCGCCATATCCGGCGCCGCCCGGCATGCTGGCGGTGGCGTCGCTTGCGAATGCCGGCGCAGCGCGCGATCTGCCGGCAGACTTCCCGCTTGTGGCTGCCGCGCCGGACTATTACTCAGCCGCGTTGACCCTGCTGGCGCGGATCGCCTGGCGGGAAAGCCGGGATTAGACGATGGACGAGCCACCCTGCCTCTCGGCCGACCTTGTGCACCAGCAAATTACCGCGGTGCTGCAAGCTTGGGGCATGCCGGCCGATCTGGTGCAGACGACGGCGGACGTGATGCTCGATACGGACCTGGCCGGCGTCGACTCGCATGGCATCTCCATGCTGATGATGTACGAGGCCATGCGCCGGGATTCGGGGCTGAACCTGCAGGCGCGGCCATGTGTGGTTCAGCGGTCCCGGGCGACCGCGTTGGTCGATGCCGGGGCAGGGCTGGGGCATCCGGCCGCGGTCATGGCGATGCAACTCGCCATCGAGATGGCGGGGAGCGCGGGGGTGGGCGCCGTGGCGGTGTGCAACTCGCACCATTTCGGCGCCGCCGGGTATTACGCCAGCATGGCGGCCGAGCGGGGCATGCTGGGGCTGGTGACCAGCACCGCGCGCACCATAGCGGTGGTTCCGACCCGGGCGTCCCTGCCTGTCCTGGGTACAAACCCGATCGCGTTTGCCGCGCCTGCGGGTGAACAGCCGCCGTTCCTGTTGGACATCGCGACCAGCACGGTCGCGGCGAACAAGGTGAAGGTTTATGACTTGAACGGCCGCGCTTTGCCGCCGGGCTGGGTGCTCGATGGGCGGGGCGAGGCGGTGACCGACGCGGCGGCGGGCATGCAGATCGTGTTCCGGGAGCCGCATGGCGGGCTGACCCCGGTTGGCGGTACGGAGGCGATGGCCAGCCATAAAGGCTACGGCCTCGGCCTCATGGCGCAGATCCTGGCCGGCGTGCTGACGGGCGGCGCATTCGGCTATCTCGGCGGCATGCCCGGCCTGGCGGACCACATCGGCCACTTTTTCCTGGCGCTGAACCCGGCCGCATTCCGTCCTCCCGCCGCATTCGCGGCCGATATGGACACGCTGATCGAAACCCTCCACGGCGTGCCGCCGATCGACCCCGCCCGCCCCGTGCTGGTGCCGGGGGACCCGGAACGGGCCAGCCGCGCCGTGCGAGGCGCCAAGGGCATCCCGGTACCGCGCACCCTGGCCGGCTTGATCCGGGGGATTTGCGAGCGCTGCGGAGCGGCCTACCTTCTCGGCTAACATAGGCAGGGAGCTACAGGATGCCGATCGGCTTCAAGATCAACCAACGGTCGCGCAAGGTCGACCCGACCAGCATTGCGGCGTTCGGCTCGATCCCGGTGGCCAACATCAGCGACAGCATGTCCCGCCTCGTGGCCGGCGGCGCCCGTTTGCGTCCGCTGCATGCAGGCGGCGGCATGGCGGGCCCGGCCTTCACGGTCAAGACCCGGCCCGGCGACAATCTTATGGTTCACAAGGCACTAGACCTGGCCGATCCCGGTGATGTCGTCGTGGTGGACGCTGGCGGCGAGCTGTCGCAAGCCATCGTGGGCGACCTTATGCTGAGCTATGCCATCAAGCGCGGTTTGGCCGGCGTGGTGATCAACGGGGCCATCCGTGACCTGGACTTTGTGGCCGGCCAGCGTTTCCCGGTCTATGCGGCCGGCGTCACGCACCGTGGCCCCTACAAGGACGGGCCGGGCGAGATCAACGGCCCGATCGCGATCGACGGCATGGTGATCCAGCCGGGCGAACTCGTGCTCGGCGATATGGACGGCCTGCTGTGCGTGCCGTTCGACATGCTGGCCGAGGTGCTGGTGGCGGCTCAGGCCAAGCAGCGGGCCGAAGCGAGCGAGCATGCGGCGATCGAGGCCGGCCGCAACGACCGAAGCTGGGTGGACGCGACGTTGCGCCGGCTGGGCTGCGAGATGTAGGCGCCAAAGCGTACTCCCGGCAGGGCGATTTCGCCTTGTCGGGAGGTGCTCTAGCCGGCGGCGTGCACCAACCGCGCCAGCCGATCCCATTCGGAAATCGCCAGCGTCTCCGCCCTACGCTCCGGGGCGATGGCGGCTTGGTCCAGCAGCGCCTCACCGCCGAGAGCGCGCAGGCTGCCGCGCAGCATCTTGCGGCGCTGGCCGAAGGCGGCGGCGGTGAGGCGCTCCATCGTGCGGAACAGTGCGGGGTCCGGCTGCGCTGCATGCGGCACCAGGCCGGCCACCGCGGACCACACCTTTGGCGGGGGCACGAAGGCGGCCGGCGGCAGCCGGAGCAGCAAAGCGGCCTCGCACGTCCATTGCACCAGCACGCTTAGGCGGCCAAAGGCCTGGGTGTCCGGGGCGGCGCAGACGCGCTCGGCCACTTCGAGCTGGAACATGAGGGTCATCCGCTCCCACAGCGCGGCCTGGCGAAGCCAGCCGATCAACAGGGGGGTGGCCACGTTGTAGGGCAGGTTGGCCACGAGTTGCCGGGGCGCCGGAACCATGGCGGCGAGGTCGGTCCGGGTCGCGTCAGCCTCCAATACCCCGAGGCGGCCCGGGTAGGACTGTTGCAGTTCATGCATGGCGCCGATGGCGCGGTGATCGAGCTCCACCGCCAACACGCTTGTGGCTTGGGTTTCGAGCAGGGCGCGGGTCAGGCCACCAGGGCCGGGGCCGACCTCTACTACGTGGCGGCCGGCTAGGTTGCCGGCCTGGCGGGCGATGCGGCCGGTGAGATTGGCGTCCAGCAGGAAGTGCTGGCCCAGCGATTTGCGGGCGCCGAGCCCGTGCCGGGCAATGACGTCGCGAAGCGGCGGAAGTTCAGCCCCGCTCATCCAGCACCGCCCGGCGGCGCAGGTCCCTCTGCAGTTGGCGGGAGGCGAGTTCGATCCGTTCGCCCAGCAGACGGTTGCTGATCTCCTCCTTAGAGGGGGCCGCAGCCGTTTTCAACTCGCGGGAGCACACCATCAGCACGGCGACTCCCTCAGTGGCGATCACCGGGCGGCTGGCCTGGTTCGGCTGCAACCCGGAGAGCAGCGCGCGCAATGGCGGCGAACCGATGCCTTCGAGGCGGACCTCACCGGGGTCGGAAGGGCGAACCTGGCCGGCCCGCGCGTTGGCGTCTTCCATGTCCTTGCAGCTTTTGGCCCCCTTGGAAACGGCGTTGGCCTGCTCCACGGCTTTCTTCTGCTGGTCGGTGGGCGCGGCCGGGTTCAGGGCGCCGACGAAAGGCAGGAACACCTGACGGAGGCTGAGCACGGTGGCTTGGTCCCGGCCGATCTCGCGCTTGCCGCGCAGGCTGACGATGCTGATCCCGCCTGGCACCCGGATGGGGTTGCTGATGGCGTTTGGCGGCATCTGGCCGACGACCGGGGCCACCTCGGGGTCGAGCTGGTTGGCTCGGAGCCAGCCGAGGTCGCCGCCTTGCAGCGCGGTCTGGCTTTGGCTGAACTGGGCGGCGACGACGGGAAACGGGGCGCCGGCGCGGAGCTGGCTGATGACGGTGTCGGCGAATTTCTGGGCGTCGGCGGCTTTGGCCGGGTCGTCGATGGGGATGAAAATCTCGCTCACGTGGTACTCGGGCTGGCCGGTCTGCGCGGTGAACAGGCGCACCTGCTCGGCGACGTCGCCGTCGCCGATCTCGGCCTTGGTGCCCAGCTCGTCGCGCAGCACCCGCGTCCAGCCAAGCTGCACCCGGACCTGGTCGATCAAGGTCCGCAGCGCAACGCCCTGGCCGCGAAGGTTGGCGCCGAGCGCGCCCTTCGGCATGTTGTTGCGGCTTTCGATCTCGCTGATGGCTTCGGCGATCTCGCGGTCGCTGACGGCGATCTTGCGGCGCTGCGTTTCCTGCAGTCGCAGCCGCTCATCCACGAGCTGCTTGGCGACCTGCGGGCGGAGCCGGTCGAGCACTTCGGGCGTCACTGGCAGGCCGGTGCTGAGGGCGAACAGGCGGCCACGGTTGATGACGTCGCCGGTCGTGATGACGTCTCCGTTCACCACGGCGACGATCTTTTCGCCGGGACCGGAGGTCGCCGCCTGCGGCGCCGGCGGGCGGGCCTGCCGGGGCTGGGCACGGGCAGGCGAGGCGTGGGCGGCCAGCGAAAGGGCGGCCAGCACTGCGAGCGGAAGCAGATGGCGGGGGGTGGTCATGGCGCATCCTATACGGGTTGCGGGGTTCAGAAGGCATGGAAGCCGAACTGGCCCACCGTCTTGAAGGTAATCTGGAACAAGATCAGCGTGGCGCCGTTGTCACCATTGAGGGACGTATAGCGGCGGTTGACGTTGGCGTCGAAGATGAAGCATTCGTCTTCGTAGGTCGCGTGAACACCGGCGCTGGTCATTTTGTTCAGATTGACATCGCGGCGAGCATAGCCCGAAACGCTGTACTTGTCGATCTTTGTGCTGGCGCCCACCGTGACCTCGTTCCGGTGCTGGAAGTAGCTGTCGGGAACGGTCGCCTGGTCGTAGAAGAAATAGGGGTTCACGGACGAGTAGATGTAACCCGCGTTGACGCGGAACTTGTCCACGCCGGCGCTGCCCACCATGTCGGCGAAGCGGACATTGAACGTCTTATGGTCCAGCCGCGTGCGGGCCGTGAGGTCGAACCAGCTTGCGGGCGTGATTGTGGTCCGGGTCACGATGTCGGAAGCGCGGTTTTCGAGCCCGCTGCCGACCGGGAAGGTGTCGTCCTTACGGGTGCGGTAGCTCTGGCCCACCAGCCCGTCCAGCACGGTGCCGCCAACGGTCCAGTTCAGGTGCATGCCGACGTTGAAGCGCACGCCGCCCTCGACGCGGTCGATGCCGGGATAGCGGTTGAGGGCGAACAGGTTCTGGTCGCTGAACTCGAAATCCAGGCTGTCCTCGTTCGGCACCTGCTTGCGCCGGTTGCCGCCGCCATTCGGTCCGGCGATCACCTGGGCGATCGGCTCGATCAGTTGGGTGCCGCCGCCGTCGCGCACCAAGGGCCAGCGCACCTCGAGCGCCACCTGCGGGTGGGCGCGGGCCAGCTCCGTGCTGCCGCTTGTGTAGTAGTTCGGATTCTGGTCCAGGCTGGTGGCGGAGTATGCGGCGGCGTCGGTGCGGAAGGTCAGGCCGTACACCTCGCCGAACGCGCCGGTGAAGGGCCGCTGCCAGTTCAGCGTGGCGCCGACGCGCTGCGTGTTGGTGCCGATGCCGCGCAGCACGTTGAAGTTCTGCGTGTCGAAGCTGAGCCGCCCGCCGAGCGCGTCCGGCTCGCCGGTGAAGCTGTATTGGTAACGCGGCAGCACGTAAGGGAGGCGGTTCTGCTTGATGCTGTCGACGAGTCCCTGGTAGGCGATGCTGTCGAGCCGACTGTAGGCGCCGGTGCCGAACCCCTCGAGGTAGACCCGGCTGGTCAGCACGTCGCCGCGGTTGCTCACGCGGTAGTCCCGCAGGTATTGGGCGGACGAGGCGCGGTTGATGTTGAAGCCGTAGCGCCAGGTGTCGTCGTATGCGAACTGGCCCGTGGCGAAGATGTCCGCCTGCGGCTTGTCCTGCGAATAGCCCAGCCCGGCATTCACCGTCAGGGTGCCGTCGTTGAAGCGGCGGCGGTATTCGGTGTTCAAGTTTAGGTATTGCCGCGTGTTGAAGGTCGGCGTGAGGGTCGCGTCCGAAACCTCGTCGATGGCCCAGAAGTAAGGCAGTGACAGGAATTGGCCCAGGTGCTTGCTTTGGCCGAAGGATGGGATGAGGAAGCCGCTGGCGCGCCGGACGGAGGGGTCGGCGTGCCACAGATAGGGGAAGAACGCGACCGGCAGGCCGTAAATGTCCAGCACGGCGTCGCGGTACTCGATACGCTTGTTCTCGCCGTCCTGCACCGCTGAACGGGCCCGAAGCTGCCACAGCGGGGGCTTCGTCGGGTCCTCCTTGCACAGGTTGCAAGTGGTGTAGACGGCGCGGCTCAGCTCGTTGATCTTGCCCTCGGTGCGCCGCGCGCCGTTGGCGACCAGCTTGCCGTTCTCGGCCAGGATCGCGCGCATGCCGCGCAGCACGCCCTCGCGCAGCCCTTCGGTCAGCTCCGCATAGTCGGCGAACAGCACCTGGCCGTCCGGCTCGACGATGACGACGTTGCCGCTGGCGGCGGCTACGTTGGTGTTGCGGTCGAAAGTGATTTTATCGGCGCGGAGCAGGTGCTCGTTCTGCCAGGCTTCCACCTTGCCGGTGGCGGTGACCAGGGCGTTGTCGCGGTCGTATTGCACCTCGTCGGCGGTGAAAGCCACCGGATCCGTGCGGTTCAACGGCGCCACCACGGGGGCGCCCGGCGCCCGGCGGACGGCGCCGAACTGGGCGTGCGCCGGGCCGATGCTGCTGGGCGCCAGTAGCGTGAGCACGGTCACGCCCAGCAGAAGCAGGTGGCGCATCAGCGACATGGCAGGTGCGAGGCGGCGAGCATGGCGTTCTATACAGGGCCTGTCCGCGGGACAAAAGGCAGGGTTGCCCGGGGGCGGGTTTCAGGTAGGGTCCGGTGCCCCCCCAAGCCTTTCGGCCCCTCGCGGCCTGTCGACCCAGCAGCCTTGCGGCCCCTCGCAGCCTTACGGAACGCATGCACCCCTCCTTTGCCGGTTATCTGGTTCGTCTCGGCGCGGTGCTTGCGGGCGTGCTCATCGCGACGTGGCTCTATATCCTGGCGCTGCCGATGGCGTTCCTGCCAGGCGGATACCCGGCCTGGGTCGGCAAGACCATCATGCTGCGCGAGTGCCGGCTCGGCCAGATCGCGTTCTTCGGCGATTCCAGGGTCGAGGCCGGCGTGATCCCGGCCGGGCTGCCAATCGAGGCGAGCAACTTCGGCGTCGCGGCCGGGACCTCCATCGAAACCCATAGCGCGGTGCGTCGGGCGCTCGGCTGCGCAACGACCCTGCCGCAACAGGCGGTGATCGCGCTCAGCGCCGAGCAATTCGGCCCGCTCAGCCGCTTTTTCTGGACCGGCACGCTGCGCTACGGCTTCATATCGTTCGGGGAGTTGCTGGAGGCGGAGCGGCTGGCCGATGCATTGGGCGACCTGCAATCGTTCAACGCGTCCCCTCAACCAGCCGAATTCTCCGGGCGGTTGCGAGACTGGATGTACGGCATCCATTTCCCTTCCACCTATTTCAACAGCCTGGTTCAGGGCCGGCTGGTCGGGCGCTACGGCGTGAACCACGAACGGCTCGCGCAGGTGCTGGCCGCCCGCGGCTTCTCGGCCTACGAGGCCGGCGGCGCGGTTGGGCCACGGGACGTGCGGGCCGGGTTTACGAACACGCCGCTCCAGGCCGCGCTCTTTGAGCAGACGCTCGCGCTGCTGCAAGCCCGCCGGGTGGAGGTGGCCTTGATGATGATGCCGCTGCTACAGGCGCCCGGCATGGATGCGGCGCGGGAGGCGGATTACCTGGCGTATATGCGGTCGATGACGCAGCGCTTCCCGAATGTGCGGCTGCTCATCCCGGCCGTGCCGCATTGGCCCGCCCAGATGTTTGCAGACGGCAGGCACCTGAACGGCGTGGGCGCCCGATTGTTCACGGAGCGGCTGGCTACCTGCGTGGCCGCGGGGAGGCTGCAACCTGGATGCGACGTGGAGTGGCACGGAGCCGACCCCGCCGCCCAATAGTGGGTCACCCGTCTTCGAGGTGCAGCAGCAGCGCCACGGCCAGCATCAGCCCGGCGCCGGCCGGCGCCCAAGCCGCCAGTTCGGCCGGGAGCGCGCCGGATTGGCCGAATTCCTCGGCGACCTTGCTCACGACAAACAAGGCGAAGCCGGCCGCGACCCCGCTGCCGATCATCTGGGCGACGCCGCCGCGGCGGGTCGCGCGCATGCTGAAACCCGCTGAAACCAGGGTCATCGTGCCCGCCAGCAACGGCAGGGCGAGCAGCGCCTGAAAGTGCAGCCGGTGGCGGATCGCGGAAAATCCGGAGCGTTCGAGCAGTCCGATGAAGTCGGGCAGGGCCCAGACGCTCAGCGTGTCGGGGCTGGCAAAGCTGTCCTGCACGCGGCCGACGGTGAGGTCGGTCGCCAACCGCTGCGTGCCGATGCTCTCCGGCAGCCGGTCGGGCAGCATGCGGCGGGTGTTCTCGAGCTGCCAGTAGCCGCCGGCCAGGGTGGCGCGGCCCGCTTCGAGCCGTGTCAGCAGGCGGTCGTTGGCGCCGAGCCGGAACACGCTGACGTCGCTGGCCACCAAGGTGTCGCCGCGCATGACCACGGCGCGGGAGTGCAGGATGGCGACGCCCTGCGGCTCCAGTTCGCGGTCGGATTGGCGAAGCCAGAGCTGGCCGCCAGCCAGCGCCGTGGGGCCGCCGCCGGTGCGCAGGTAGGCGTTGTCCAGCACTTCGGCCCGCGCCAGCATGGCGGAGGAAAGCGGGCTGATGGCGCCTGTGGCCACGGCGCCGAGCAGGATGGCGCACATGAGGGGCGCGCTGAGGAAATGCCAGGCCGACACGCCGGCGGCGCGGGCAACGATCAGTTCGCTCGACCGGGTCAGCCGCCAGAACGCCAGAATGCCGCCGAGCAGGACGGCAAAGGGCAGGATCTGCATGGCCACGAACGGCAGGCGGAGCCCGGCGATTTCCGTGACCAGCGCAAACGTCGCGTCCGGCTTGGTGGCGGAGCGGCGCAGCAGTTCGATGAAGTCGAACAGGGACACGATGCCGGACAGCGCGGCCAACATGGCCAGCACCGCCACGATGAACACGCGGGCGATATACAGGGAGAGCGTGACGGCCATAGCCTATCCTATCCTTCGGGCTGCGAGAGGGTAAGCGGGCGCGCTGCGTGAGGGTAAGCGGGCGTGCATGGGCGCCGCCACCCCGCTAGGATGGCGGCGTGACGGAGATCGGCTTCTACCACCTGACCCGGACCGGGCCCGACCAGGCCTTGCCGGCGCTGCTTGGCCGGACGCTGGCGGCGCGGGAGCGGGCGCTGGTGCTGTGCGGTTCGGAGGCGCGGGTGGCCGCGCTCGATGAGGCGTTGTGGGCCAGCACGGATCCGGACTGGCTGCCCCATGGCACCGCGCGCACCGGGCAGGCCGAGTTGCAGCCGATCTGGATCACGGCCGTCGAGGAGCGGCCGAACGGCGCCCGCTACCTGTTTTTGCTGGATGGCACGGCGGCCGAGCTCGGACCCTATGCCCGGGTGTTCGACCTGTTCGACGGACGTGATGCCGAAGCCCTAGCTGCCGCCCGGGCACGGTGGGCAGCGGCCCGCGCCGCCGGACACAGCCTCACCTACTGGCAGCAGGGAGAGCGCGGCTGGACCAAAGGCTGACGCGACCGCAACGACGCGGTTCGGCCGAGCCGACCCGACGCAAGTTTTCGTGTTTTGTTCTCCTAAATGTGTTATCGTTCCGATGACGCTACTTTGGGGGACGCTCGTGCCGAAATCCCACCCGCTGCCCGGCTACCTTGCCGAGATCGAAGCCTCACACCTCAACAGCCAAGCGCTTCCGGGCGCGATCGTCTTGCATCTCAAACGCGAGATCGTGACGGAGATGGCGGCCGGCCGGCCGGCCCGCCGGATGTTCATCGAACTCAGTCTTGGCGAGGCGGTGCAGCACTGGCGCAGCCTTGGCGAACTGATCCGCAAGGCCGGAGCCTTGGAACGGCAGCCGCCCCATGCGGATGCGGCTGGCAACCTCTGACCGCCTATTGGCGCTGCCGGAGAACGCTGGCCGTGGGCACGGCCAAGTTGCCGGCCTGATCGTTGAAGGCGGCGACTTGGATGCCGACAGCCAGCCACCCGCCGTCCGCGCCACGTGCCAGCAAGGGTGCGCCGCTCGTGCCGGCGGCGCCGTTGCAACTGTGTTGGACAAGGAGCTGGCCTGCATCGTCACGCAGCAGCGCCTTTACCGAGCAGTCGAGGTCCGCCGCGATGACCTCGGCGCGATCCTGGCCATAGCCGCCCAACTGCAATGGAGTGCCCGGCGCTGGAGGAGTCGCGGCCAGGCCCAGGATGCGCTCCGGCGTGCCAAGCGGCGCATCGAGGGTCAGCAGCGCCCAGTCCGCGCCGGAGGCTGCATGGGGCCGGGCGGGGTCATAGCCTGGGCCCACGCGGAACGCGGCTATGCGCGCGTGGGCCACGTAGCCGCCACGAGCGTACCCGAGCAGGAAGTGGACGGATCCTGGTCGGACGTAGGCGTTGGGCCGCCGCAAGTAGAGGCAATGGGCAGCGGTCACGACGGTGCGTGGTGCGACCAAGAAGCCAGTGCAGCGGCCGCCGAGTTCGGTCTGCACGCGACCGATTGCCCGCCATGGCATGCTGGATGGGTCGACCGCGACCCGGTCGTCGCCTGGGCCGACGCCCGGCAGCGCGACGGCGGAGATCAGCAGGAGGCGGGCAAGGGGCAACATGCGCCGGCACCTTGCCCCAATCCCGCAACGGCGGGGAAGGCGGGCTGCGGCATGATGGCAACAGCTCGCGCGAAAGCGAGGGCGAGGCCGGGCGGATTTCAGAATACCTGATAGGCTAGCGCCATGTTCTTGAAGCTGGTTTTTGCCGCTGTCCTCGGCATAGGGTTGGCCGGTCCGGCCCGGTCTGGGCAGGCCGAGGCGCCTATGCCCAACCTCACACTCGAGGTCGAGGTGCTGCGCCTGCGTGAAGCACTGTCCCGCGACGTGCGCCAGGCGGTGCCGCGCACGCCGGCGCGGGACGCGCAATGGATCGAGCTGGCCCGTGCCGAGACGGCGGCAGCGCGGGCGCCGATCGAGCATCCCCAGCTTCTCGTCGTCGTCGACCGCAATCCGCGCGTGCAGCAACTGGCGATCGTCGTGGCGGCGCCGCAAGGCGAGTGGAAGGTGGTTGGCGGCACGCGCGTCTCCACCGGAGCGACCGGGCGGTTCGACCATTACGTCACCCCGCGCGGCGTGTTCCGGGTGTCCGACGCCATCCTGGGTTACCGCGCCGAGGGCACGCTGAACGAGAACGGCATCCGCGGCCTTGGGGCAAAGGGCATGCGGGTGTGGGATTTCGGCTGGCATGTGGCGCGGAAGGGCTGGGCGGAGGTGCGCGGCAAGCCCGACAGCACGCCGATCCGGCTGATGCTGCACGCGACCGACCCCGACAAGCTGGAGCAGCGGATCGGCCGCCCCGCCTCCCAGGGATGCATCCGCGTACCCTCGGCGCTCAACCGTTTCCTGGACCGCCACGGTGTGCTGGACGCCGAATACGAGCGGGCGGCGGCGACGGATGGCCGGTTCCGCGCGTTGCTGCTGCCGGGCCGCGAACCGTCGCTGCTGGCAGGCAGCCTGCTGGTCGTGGTCGATTCCGCCGAGGGAGCGGCCGCGCCGGCCAGCGTCGTGGCGGGAGCCGTGCTGCCCGGCGGAAGCGTTGCCCGCTGATATCAAGCCAACGTCAAATCGTCCCGGTGCACCATTTCGTCCCGGCCGCGCCAACCCAGGATAGCCTCGATCTCCTCGGACCGGTGCCCGGCGATGCGGCGCGCGTCCGCGCTGCCGTAGGCCGTGAGGCCGCGGCCGAGCACGGTCCCCTGCTTGTCCTGCACCAGCACCGGGTCGCCACGCTCGAAATCGCCGTCCACCTGGCGCACGCCGGCCGGCAAGAGCGACCGCCCGGCCGCCAAGGCGCGCGCGGCGCCCGGGTCCACCACCAGCCGCCCCGAGGGGTGCAGGCTGCCCGCGATCCAGCGCTTGCGCGCGGAACGCCCCTCTTCCGCCGGCAAGAACCAGGTGCAGCGCCCGCCATCGGCCAGCGCCCGCAACGGGTGCGCCACATGCCCTACCGCGATGGCCATGGCGCAGCCGGCCTGGGTCGCGATGCGGGCGGCCACCAGCTTGGTGCGCATGCCGCCGCTCGAGTAGCCCGGCGGCGGATCGCCCCCCATCGCCTCGATCTCGGGCGTCAACACGGACACTTCGGGGATATGCCGGGCGGCCGGGTCCCGCTTGGGGTCGGCGGTGTAGAGGCCGTCGATGTCGGAGAGCAACAGGAGCTGGTCCGCCTGCACCATCTCGGCCACCCGCGCGGCGAGCCGGTCGTTGTCGCCGAACCTGATCTCGGCGGTGGCCACGCTGTCGTTCTCGTTGATCACCGGCACGCAGCCTAGGTGAAGCAAGGTGGTCAGCGTGGCGCGCGCGTTGAGGTAGCGCCTTCGGTCCTCGGTGTCCTCCAAGGTGAGCAGCAGTTGGGCGGCGACCATGCCGTGCGTGGCGAGGCAGGCGGTCCAGGCTTGGGCCAGCCGGATTTGCCCGACGGCCGCAGCGGCTTGCTTCTCCTCCAGCCGCAACCGCTTGCGCCCCAGGCCGAGCGCCGAGCGGGCCAGGGCGATGGCCCCCGATGAGACAACGATGACCGCGGCGCCACGCGCCCGGGCGGCGGCGATGTCGGCGGCCACGCCGTCCAGCCATTCCGTCCGCGGCGCAGCCTGGTCCACCACCAGGGCGCTGCCGATCTTGACGACCAGCAGCTTGGCGTCCAGCAGCCGCGGCGTCATGCGATTTCCAGCAGCCGCGTCTTGTGGGCGTGCACCCGGTCCATCAAGGCCCGCAGAACGGTGGGCAGGTTGTTGCCGGTCACGCCCGACAGCAGCATGACCTCTGCGCCGGAGGCGCGCGCCAAGGCGGTTCGCCGGGCGGAGGCCTCGCGGGCCGTCATGGCGTCGGACTTGTTCAGCACCAGCAGTTCAGGCTTTTGCGCCAGCCCGCCGCCATAGGCCTCGAGCTCGTCCCGCACGGTTCGCCAGGCCCGTACAACGTTGCCCGCCGCGCCATCGACGAGGTGCAGCAGCACGGCGCATCGCTCGACATGGCCCAGGAAGCGGTCTCCCAACCCGGCGCCCTCATGCGCGCCCTCGATCAGGCCGGGGATATCGGCGATGACGAACTCCTCGGAGTGCGACAGCCGGACCACGCCGAGCTGCGGGTGCAGCGTGGTGAAGGGGTAGTCGGCGATTTTCGGCCGGGCGGCGGACACCACGGAGAGGAAGGTGCTCTTGCCCGCGTTCGGCAGCCCGACCAGGCCGACATCGGCGATCAGCTTGAGCCGCAGCCAAACCCAGCGCTCCTCGCCGGGGTAGCCCGGGGTGGCCTTGCGCGGCGCGCGGTTCGTGCTGGTTTTGAAGTGCGCATTGCCGTGCCCGCCATCGCCGCCCCGGCAGAGCACCACGCGCATGCCGGGCTCATCCAGGTCGGCCAGCAGGGTCTCGCGATCCTCGGCCATGATCTGCGTGCCGAGCGGCACCTGGATCACCACGTCGTGGGCGCCAGCGCCGGTCCGGTCGCTACCGGAGCCGTTGCCGCCTTTGGGCGCCCGGAAATGCTGGGTGTAGCGGAAGTCGATCAGGGTGTTCAGGTTCTGTGCGGACACGAAGATCACGTCGCCGCCCTTGCCGCCATTGCCGCCGTCGGGCCCGCCGAACTCCATGAACTTCTCGCGGCGGAAGGCAATTACGCCATTCCCGCCGTCACCGGAGCGAAGGTAGATTTTGGCTTGGTCGAGGAACTTCATGGAAGAGTGCCTAAAAGCAAAAAGGGGCCGGCTCGCGCCGACCCCTTGACGATCTGGTGCGGGGCCGGCCGCTACTCGGCGGCTTCCGGCAGCGAAGCCACGGATACATGGACCCGGCCCTCGGATTTGCGCTGGAACTTCACGTGGCCGTCCACCAGGGCGAAGATGGTGTGGTCGCGGCCGAGGCCGACGTTGGCGCCGGGCTTCACCTTGGTGCCGCGCTGGCGGATGATGATGTTGCCGGCGATCACGGCCTCGCCGCCGAACTTCTTGACGCCGAGGCGCCGGCCTGCGGTGTCGCGGCCGTTGCGGGAGGAGCCGCCAGCTTTCTTGTGTGCCATCGAGGGTTCTCCTTAGGCCGGGACGGTTTCGTCGAGCACGGGCAACGGGGCCTCGGCGCCGGTCGGCATCGCGGCGAGGGGGGCGACGTGGCCATCGGCCATGATGCCGGCGACGCGGAGCACGGTCACGTGCTGGCGATGGCCGTTCTTGCGGCGGCTGTTCTGCCGGCGCCGCTTCTTGAAGATGACGATCTTGTCCAGCCGGTCCTGCGCGATGACGGTCGCGGTCACGGCGGCGCCAGGCACGAGCGGGGCGCCGAGCGTGGTGCCGGCATCGCTGCCGACGGCCAGAACGTCGGTGAAGGTGATGGTCTCCCCGGCCTCGCCGACCAGCTTCTCGACCTTCAACACGTCATTCGGCTTGACGCGGTACTGCTTTCCGCCGGTGCGGATAACTGCGAACATCTGCATTCCTGTTCGGCCGTCCCGGCGTGCCGGGCGGCCCTTCTTGTGGACATGGGGCGGCCGGGCGCGCGGCCCTGCTGCCGGAGGGCGGGGGTTATACCCTGGGATTGGGCGATGTCAACAGCTTGCCCAACGCCGGAGCCTGAGTTACTATACGGCATGATCCTGTCGGTTCCATTCCTGGCCCTGTGCTGCACGCGCTCGATGGCGCGCGCGTTCCTGCGCCTGCTGGGCCTCGGACTCCTTCTCCGACTTATCCGCCCCTGAGCGCCTCGCCGGGCTGACCATTGCCGGCATCGCCCAGGGGATAAGGCCTGGGCGCCGCCCAGGGACAAATCCTGGGCGAGCCCGGGCCGTGATCATCTCCCTCCGAGGATACCTCCAATGACCATCGACCATCCAAACTTCGGCAAGATGCCGGACGACCGCGTCATCATCTTCGACACCACGCTGCGCGACGGCGAGCAGTCGCCGGGCTTCTCCATGAACCTGGCCGAGAAGCTGCGGATGGCGGAGGCGCTGGCGGAACTGGGCGTCGATGTGATGGAGGCCGGCTTCCCGATCGCCTCGATCGGCGACTTCGAGAGCGTTCGGGCCATTGCGGAGGCCATCAAGGGCCCGGTCATCTGCGGCCTGGCGCGCACCGGGCAGGCCGACATCCTGCGCGCCGCCGAGGCACTGCGGCCAGCGGAACGCAAACGAATCCACGTGTTCCTCAGCACCAGCCCGCTGCATATGAAATACAAGCTGCGCATGGAACCCGAGGCGGTGCTGGAACTGGCGATCGCCTCGGTCGCCCTGGCGCGGCAGCATGCGGACGACGTGGAGTGGTCCGCCGAGGACGGCTCCCGCACGGAGCCGGATTTCCTCTGCCGCTGCGTGGAAGCCGCGATCAAGGCAGGCGCCAGCACCATCAACATCCCCGACACGGTCGGTTATGCGGTGCCGGAGGACATGACCCGCATCTTCACCATGCTGCGCGAGCGCGTGCCCGGCGCCGAGCGCGTGATCTTTTCCACCCACAACCACAACGACCTGGGCTTGGCTGTGGCGAACACGCTGGCGGCCGTGCGCGCCGGGGTGCGGCAGATCGAGTGCACCATCAACGGCATCGGCGAGCGCGCGGGCAACGCGGCGCTGGAGGAGACCGTGATGGCGATCCGCACCCGTCCGGACGCGGCGCCGTACGGCACCGCGATCAAGACGGAGCGGCTGCTACGGGTCTCCAAGCTGCTGTCCACCATCACCGGGTTCGACGTGCAGCCGAACAAGGCGATCGTCGGCCGCAACGCCTTCGCGCATGAGAGCGGCATCCATCAGGATGGCGTGCTGAAAAACGCGGCGACCTACGAGATCATGACCCCGGAGAGCGTGGGCTGGACGAAAAGCAGCCTGGTGATGGGCAAGCACTCCGGCCGGGCGGCGTTCCGCGACAAGCTGCGGGCGCTCGGTTACGGCGAGGTGGGCGACAACAAGCTGAACGACGCATTCCGCCGCTTCAAGGACCTCGCCGACCGCAAGAAGGTGGTCTACGACGACGACATCGTGGCCCTAGTGGACGACGAGGTCGGTCGCGACAACCAACGCGTCCGCTTTGTGTCGCTCGACATCCATTGCGGCTCGCGCGGCCCCCAGCGGGCAGTGCTGGAACTGGAGGTGGATGGCGCGCTGCACCAGACCGAAGCCACCGGCGACGGCCCGGTGGATGCGACGTTCAACGCGATCCGCGCCGTGTTCCCGCACGAGGCGCGGCTGGTGCTGTTCTCGGTCGGGGCCGTCACTGAAGGCACGGATGCACAAGCGAAAACCACCGTGCGCCTGGAGGAGGGCGGCAAGATGGTGGACGGGCAGGGCGCGGACACGGACACGATCGTGGCCAGCGCGCGCGCCTACGTCCACGCCTTGAACAAGCTACTGGTCAAGCGCGCCCGGACGGAGCCGGAAGCCTTGTCAGCCTGAAGGGAGCGCCCTCTCCCGATACATAGGAGAGGGCGCGTCCGCTCAATAGCCGTATGGCCGCTGGTAGTAGCCCGGCGCGGGCTGCTGGTAGTAGCCGGGCGCGGGCTGCTGGTAATACCCCGGCTGCTGATAATAGGGCTGTGGAGCCACCGGGGTGGTGGCTGCGCCGCCCGCCGCACCGAGCGCGCCGCCCGCGAGCGCACCGATGGCCGCACCACGGCCGCCCCCGGCGATCCCGCCGAGCGCCGCGCCGGCGCCGGCGCCCAGGAGGCCGCCGCCGACGGCCCGCTGGCCGGGGTCATAGGGGTTGGTGCAGGCGGTCAGGCCAAGCCCGGCCACCAAGGTCAGACTGAGAACGACCCTGCTGTTCATGATAGCTCCTTAGTACCGGCGCGGCGCGGTCACGGCGCCACCGACGGCACCGACGCCGCCGCCGATCAGCGCGCCCGTGCCCGCGTTGCCGCCCGTGGCCGCGCCCACGGCTGCGCCCGCGCCCGCGCCGAGCAGCCCGCCGGTGACCGCCCGCGTGCCGGGTTCCTGGCCACAGGCCGCCAGCATCAGTGTCATTCCAGCCGCCAAAACGGTGTTCGTGATCGCTTGCATCCTCGTCTCCTCAAAATGGGGCGCCATCGCGCTAAGCGAGAATGACGGCCGGGCTACAACAATCCATTAACGCGCTACATTGTGGCAGGTGTCTGGCAGCGGTACGGCGGGGGCAAGTATCACGGGAACGTGACGGTCCGGCGCCCGAATACCGGATCGGCCTTGCCCATCCCCGGTGCTGGGGCTAAGCCACCGCCGAAGCCCGGCCGCGCAGCAGCGGCGCTTGGGTTCCCAAATCCTCCTGTGGGAATACGCTTATGTTTGGACGCCTGTTGGGCATCATGTCCGCCGACATGGCCATCGATCTCGGCACCGCAAACACCCTTGTCTATGTTAAGGGCCGCGGCATCGTGTTGGCGGAGCCGAGCGTGGTCGCCATCGCCGACGTGCGCGGCAAGAAGGTGGTTCTGGCCGTGGGCGAGGAGGCCAAGCTGATGCTGGGCCGCACCCCGGGCAACATTTCCGCCATCCGGCCGTTGCGGGACGGGGTGATCGCCGATTTCGAGGTTGCGGAGGAGATGATCAAGCATTTCATCCGCAAGGTGCACAACCGCCGCGGCTTCGCTTCCCCGCTGATCATCGTGTGCGTGCCGAGCGGCAGCACGGCCGTCGAGCGCCGCGCCATCCAGGAGAGCGCCGAGAGCGCGGGCGCCCGCAAGGTGCTGCTGATCGAGGAGCCGATGGCGGCGGCGATCGGCGCCGGGCTGCCGGTGACGGAGCCTTCCGGCAGCATGATCGTCGACGTCGGCGGCGGCACGACCGAGGTGGCTGTGATCAGCCTGGGCGGCATCGTCTATTCCCGCAGCGTCCGCGTGGGCGGGGACAAGATGGACGAGGCCATCATCAGCTATATCAGGCGCACCCATAACCTGCTGATCGGCGAAAGCTCGGCCGAGCGCATCAAGATGGACATCGGCGCCGCCACGCCGTCCGACGACGTGGATGACGGCCCCTACCGCGAGGTGAAGGGCCGCGACCTGATGAACGGCGTGCCGCGGGAGATCCTCGTCGGTCAGCGCCAAATCGCGGAAAGCCTGGCCGAGCCGGTGACGGCGATCGTGGAAGCGGTGAAGGTGGCCCTGGAGAACACGCCGCCGGAACTCGCGGCCGATATCGTGGACAAGGGAATTGTGCTGACGGGCGGGGGCGCGCTGCTCTACCGTCTTGACCAGGTGCTGCGGGAAGCCACCGGGCTGCCGGTGGTGGTGGCGGAGAACCCGTTGAGCTGCGTGGCGCTCGGCACCGGCCGGGCGCTGGAGGAGATGAAGCGGCTACGCAACGTACTAACCTCCATGTATTAGCCGAAAGGGCGCGCTTCGCGTGATCCGTCTTTCCATTCCCGTCCGGCAGGCACTGGCAAAGCTTACCTTGCCGGTGCTCATTGCCGGCGCCTTCGCGCTGATGCTGCTGGGCAAGGCCGATGCGCTGCTGGCGGAGCGGGCGCGCATGGCGCTGGCCGACGCGCTGGCGCCGTTGTTCGCCGTGGTGGCCGAGCCGCTGGCGACCGCGCATGCGGCGATCGAGGACGCCGAGCGGCTGTTCGCGCTGCGGTCCGACAACCTGCGGCTGCGGCAGGAGAACGACAACTTGCGGCGCTGGCAGGCGGTGGCGCTGGCGCTCGATGCAGAAAACGCCTCGCTCAAGGCCAACCTGCGCTGGATTCCGGATGCGGCGCCGTCCTATGTCACGGCCCGCGTGGTGGCCGACGCCGGCGGCGTGTATGCGCGCGCCGTGCTGCTATCGGTCGGACCGAATCATGGCATGACCCGCGGGCAGATCGCGCTGGACGAGCGGGGGCTGGTCGGGCGGGTGACCGAGCTGGGCGCCCGCAGCGCCCGCGTGCTGCTGCTGACGGACATCAACAGCCGCATACCGGTCATCCTGGAGAACAGCCGCGCCCGCGCGATCCTTATGGGCACCAACGGCGCCCGGCCGCGGCTGATGCATTGGCCGGAGGGGGTGATGCCGGCCGAGGGCGAGCGGGTCGTGACCTCGTCCGAGGCGAACGCCTTCCCGGCCGGGCTGCCGGTGGGCACGGTGCACTACAGCAGCGGCAACGTGCCCGAAGTGGAGACGGCCGCGCGGCTGGACCGGCTCGAGGTGGTGCGTATCTTCAACTATGGGCTGCGCGGCGTGCTGCCGCCGGAGTCCGCGGCGCGGCCGGCGGAACGGCTGCCGAGCGGGCGGGGGCGGTAGCAGGTGTCTGAGCGCGTTCCAGGCATCCGGCCGCGGCCGACGCTGTGGCGTATGCTGGACGCGGCCTCGCGCCAGTCCTTTCCCGCCGCCTGCACGGCTCTGCTGCTGCTGGTGCTGGCGGCGCCGCTCGGCTTGCCCGGCCAGGCGCAGTTGCAGCCCGCGGCGGCGCTGGCCTGCGTGTTCTTCTGGTCGGTGTTCCGGCCCGGCAGCATGCCGCCCCCGGTGGTGTTCCTGCTGGGCCTGCTCTCGGACTTGCTGGGGCTGGCGCCGCCGGGCATCTCGGTGCTGGTGCTGCTGATCACCCATGGGCTGGCGTTGCGGGCAAGGCGGGTGTTGGCGGCGGAGGGCTTCCTGCTGGTGTGGCTCGCCTTCGTGGTCGTCGCGGCCGGGGCGGCGGCGCTCGCCTGGGCGCTGACAAGCCTGCTCACGTTCCGGCTGCTGCCCGTCGCACCCGCGGTGTTCCAGTTCGCGGTCACGGCCGGGCTGTATCCGGTGTTGGCCACCTTGTTCATCCGGGCGCACCGGGGCCTGGCGAATCCGGAGCAGGCGTGATCCCGTTCAAGAAGGAGAACAAGCGCAGCGGCGTGTTCACGCGGCGGGCGCTGCTGCTGGGCGCCGGGCAGCTCGGTGTTTTCGGCATGCTGGGGGCCAAGCTGTACCAGGTGCAGGTGGTGGAGGGCGAACGCTACGCCACGCTCGCCGAGAGCAACCGCATCAGCGCCCGGCTGACCGCGCCGCCGCGTGGCCGCATCCTCGACCGCTTCGGGGCTGTGGTCGGCGGCAACCGGCTGAACTGGCGCGCGCTGCTGACGGCCGAGCAGTCGGCCAACGTGGACGTGACGCTCGACACCTTTGCCCGTGTGGTGCCGCTCGCCGACCACGAGCGCGCGCGGATCGACCGCGAGTTGCGCCGCCGCCGCCGCTTCATCCCGGTGATCGTGCGCGAGTTCCTGACCTGGGAGGAGATGGCGCGCATCGAGGTGAACGCGCCGGACCTGCCGGGCATCTATGTGGATGTCGGCACCACGCGGCTTTATCCGCAGGGTCCGGCGCTGGCGCATGTCGTCGGCTACGTCGCGCCGCCCAACGAGGCCGACTTGGGGGACGAGCCCATGCTCGCCCTCCCGGGCATCCGCATCGGCCGCTCCGGCATGGAAAAGGCGCACGACCTCCGCCTGCGCGGCAAGGCGGGCGCGCTGCAGATGGAAGTGAACGCCGTCGGTCGCGTGATCCGCGAGCTGGACCGCATCGAGGGCACCCCCGGCCAGGACCTCGGGCTGACCATCGACGTGGGGCTGCAAAACTCGGTGCTGAAGCGGCTCGGCGACGAGAGCGCCTCGGCCGTGGTGATGGACGCGCGCAACGGGGAGGTGCTGGCGATGACCACCAACCCCAGCTTCGACCCCACGCTGTTCAACTCGGGCGTCAGCCAGGCGCAGTGGGTGCAGTGGACCAGCAACCGGCGGGCGCCGCTGATCAACAAGGCGGCGGCGGGGCTGTATGCGCCGGGCTCGACCTTCAAGATGGCGGTGGCGATGGCTGGGCTGGAGGCGCGCACCGTCTCGCCGGGCGAGCGGATTTCATGCCCGGGCTACCTCGACCTGGGCGATACGCGCTTCCATTGCTGGAGCAAGTACGGCCATGGCGGGCTGGACATGCGCGGCGCCCTGAAAAATAGCTGCGACGTGTACTTCTATGAGGTGGCGCGCCGCACCGGGATCGACCGGGTGGCGGCCGTCGCCAACCGGCTGGGGATCGGCGTGGACCTCGACATCGAGCTGCCCGGCGCCAGGCGCGGCCTAATGCCAACCCGCGGCTGGCGGATGGCGCAGGGCAAGGCGTGGAACATCGGCGACACCATCAGCTGCGGCATCGGCCAGGGCTACATCCAAACGACGCCCTTGGCGTTGGCCACCTACGTCTCGCGCATCGCCAGCGGCCGGGCGGTGCAGCCGCATCTGACCCGCAGCCTGGGCGGCGTGGTGCAGCGCGGGGCGGCCGCGGCCGACTGGCCGGCGCTCGGCTTTCCGGAGCGCGGCCTGCACTTGCTGCGCGAGGGCATGTGGGCCGTGGTCAATGAGGCGGGCGGCACGGCGCCGATCGCGCGGCTGCCGATCCCCGGCGTGCAGATGGCCGGCAAAACCGGGTCCACCCAGGTGCGCCGCGTCTCGCGCGAGCAACGGGAGCGCGGCTTCAAGTCGGAGAACCTGCCTTGGGAGTTCCGGCCGCACGCCTTGTTCGTGTGCTACGCGCCCTATGACGCGCCGCGTTACGCCGTGGCGGTGGTGGTCGAGCATGGCAACGCCGGCGCTGCCGCGGCGGCGCCGCTTGGCCGCGACATCATGGCGGACGTGCTAACCCGCGACCCGGCGAACCATGGCGAGAGCCCCGGCCAGCGCGTGGCGGACCGCTCGTGATCACCGCACGCCGCCTCATTCGCGCGGAGCCCTCGTTCGGCCTGACCACCAAGCTGTGGCAGGTCAGCTGGACTTATGTCGTGCTGCTGTGCGCCCTGGCCGGCATCGGTTACGTCGCGCTGTACTCGGCGGCGGGCGGCAGCCCGGAGCCCTATGCCTCCCGCCACATCCTGCGCTTCGCCTTCGGGCTGGTGATGATGCTGTGCATCGCCCTGCTCGATATCCGTTTCATCGCGCGGTTTTCCTGGGCGGTGTACGGCGTGTCGGTGGCGCTATTGGTCCTGGTGTTGCGCATGGGCCACGTGGGCAAGGGCGCGCAGCGGTGGATCGAGCTGGGCGGGTTGCAGTTGCAGCCGAGCGAGTTGGCCAAGATCGGCCTGGTCATGGCGCTGGCCGCCTGGTTCCACCGGGCCAGTTGGGAACGGATGGCCAACCCGCTGTTCCTGATCCCGCCCGCGATCATGGTGCTGGTCCCGGTCGGGCTTATCCTGAAGGAGCCCAATTTGGGCACCGCGGTAATCACCGCCATCGTCGGCGCCTCGGTGTTCCTGGCGGCCGGCGTGCGCTGGTGGAAGATGGCCCTGGTCGCCATCCCGGCGCCGTTCGTGGCGCAATACGCCTTCGCCCACCTGCACGACTACCAGCGGGCGCGCATCACCACGTTCCTCAATCCGGAGAGCGACCCGCTCGGGGCTGGCTACAACATCATCCAATCCAAGATCGCGCTCGGCTCCGGCGGGCTGTGGGGCAAGGGGTTCTTGCAGGGCACCCAGGGCCACCTGAACTTCCTGCCGGAAAAGCAGACGGACTTCATCTTCACCATGCTCGCCGAGGAGTTTGGCTTGGTGGGCGGCCTGGCGATGCTGGGCTTACTGACGCTTATCGTGCTGGGCGGCATGGTCATCGCCCTGCGCTGCCGGCACCAGTACGGGCGGTTGCTGGCGCTGGGCATCGCCGTCAACTTCTTCATGTACTGCTTCGTGAACGTCGCCATGGTCATGGGCGCCATTCCCGTCGGCGGGGTCCCTTTGCCGCTGGTCTCGCACGGTGGGTCGGCGATGCTGACCGTGATGTTCGGCTTTGGCCTGCTGATGTCCGTGCATGTGCACCGGGACGTCGAGTTCGGGGAACGCGAGGAATAGTCCGGCTTCGCGCCTATCGAGGGACGGAATACGAGGCCGCGGGCTGCCGTGCCTGGGTCGGGCGCCGGTCGGAGGCGGTGGAGCGCCTGCTCGGCGGCCGCGCCGGGGCGTTCATCACGGCGTGGAACCCTTACGGCCGCAAAAAGCCTGCGGCGCTGAACCGACGCATGAACCGGAACCTGGCGCATTGGCTG
>CAXSDH010000014.1:48642-60194 GCA_964235765.1 uncultured Acetobacteraceae bacterium | reverse complement strand
CAGTCGGGGCGTAGTACAGCCTGGTAGTACGCTTGCTTCGGGAGCAAGAGGCCGGAGGTTCGAATCCTCTCGCCCCGACCACTCATCCCTTGTTGGCCCCTGCTGCGCCGCCGAAGAAGTCCTGGAATGCCGCATAGACCAGGTCGGGCCGATGTTCGGCCGGATAATGCCCGGTGGGAATGGCCCAGCCTCGCAGGTCGGGGGCCCAGGGGGACCAAGCCTCGAGCGGCTTGAAGTGGCGGCCGACATGGCTGTTGCTGCCCCACAAAACCAGCACCGGGGCGGCAATCCGGCGGTTGCCGAAGTCGGCGCGGTCCATCTCGAAGTCTAGGGTGACTGTCGCACGGTAATCCTCGCAGATGGCGTGGATCTGTTCGGGCGTCGTGCAGCGGACGTATTCGGCCATGGCTTCAGGCGTGAATATATCGAGGCCGACGCCCTTTTTGTTCAGCTTGTATTGAATGTAGTACGGCAGATCGGCGCAAATCAGACGCTCGGGGAACGGCGCTTTCTGGGCCATGAAGAACCAATGATAGCTCTCGAGGCCCCAACCGAGGGTCACGTTGCTCAGCACCTCATAGGTCGGCACAATGTCGAGCGAGGCCATGCGGGTGACCTGCTCCGGGTGATCGAGCGCCATGCGGAAGGCGACCCGGGCGCCGCGGTCGTGGCCAGCGACGGCGAACTGCGAATGACCCAGCCGCCCCATCAGCTCGACGCCGTCCCGCGCCATGGCGCGAAAGCTGTACGCAGCGTGATCGGCTTCGCCCGGCGGCGTTCCGGGCGGCTTGCCGCTGTCGCCGTAGCCGCGCAGATCGGGAGCGACCACGGTGAAGTGCCGGGCCAGGCTGGGGGCGACCTTGTGCCAACTGACATGCGTGAGCGGGTTGCCATGCAGCAGCAGCAACGGTGGCCCGGCCCCGCCCACCGCCACATGCAGCTCGGCGCCGGCGGTGGCGACACGGCGCGTGGTGAACCCATCCATCAGGCGCGGGCTGGGCGGCAGCAAGGTGTCCTGTTCCATGCGGCGAGCCTGCGGAGGTGGCGCGCGGATTGTCAATCGCCCGCCGCGCCCATAGGCTCGACGCAAAAGGGAGGGGCCAATGGACCAGGCGGTGATGGGCGCGAAGGACTATGCGTCGGGCAAGATGCTGGCGGCGGTGCAGGATGGGGTGGGGTTGATCACCTTCAACCAGCCGGAGAAGCGCAACGCCATGTCGGTCGAGATGTGGGACGGGATGACCAGCATCCTCGATGCCTGGGACGGCGACCCCGAAGTGCGGGTGGTGGTGCTGACGGGTGCGGGAGACAAGGCGTTCGTTTCTGGCGCGGACATCAGCCAGTTTGCCAAAAGCCGCAGCAACGCGGAGGCGCAGAAGGAGTACGACAAGGTGACCAGCGCCGGCCGGGCGCGGCTGTCGGGCTACCATAAGCCGGTCATCGCTCGCATCCAGGGCTTTTGCCTGGGCGGCGGACTGGGGATTGCGATGGGCGCTGACCTTCGCATCGCCGGCGAGAGCAGCACGTTCGGCATTCCGGCCGCCAAGCTCGGCATTGCCTATGGGTTCGATATGGTCCGACGGCTGATCTCGCTCGTGGGGCATGCGCATGCCCGGACCCTGCTGTTTACGGGCGAGCGGATCGGGGCCTTGGAGGCGCAGCGGATCGGCCTGGTCAACCAGGTCGTGCCGGATGCCGAATTGGAGGCCACCGTCGCCAAGCTGGCGCGCGGGATTGCCGGGAACGCCCCGCTTTCGGTGCGCGGAATGAAGTTCATCCTGGCACAGGCGCTCCGGGACCCATCGGACCGCGACATGGCGGGGGTGGAGAAGGCGGTCTCAACCTGCTTTGACAGCGCGGATTACACCGAGGGGCGAACCGCATTCATGGAAAAACGTAAGCCGGCCTTTACCGGCCGTTAAGCCGGCCGAGGGGGCTGCGACAGCCGCGGCAGCCTTCAATGCGGCTGGGCATTGGAGGCTCCTTGGCAGTCGAGGCATGCTGCACGGCATCGTTAAGCGCCGGTTCCGCCACAGTCGCAGGGCCGGTCACCTGATGCTGGCCTGATGTGCGCAAGCAACGCTCGCTTCTGTGCCGTGTTATGGCGTATGCGGTAGCCAATCGAGCCGTTTCCGCACTCGCCGAACTGGACCCTTATGCCCTTTCCTGCTGTCAATCCAGCGCTTGCCCGCGCCCTCGATGCACGTGACTACGCGGAACCTACGCCGGTTCAGAGTGCCGTGCTGGTGGACGAAGCGGCGGGGCGCGACCTGCTGGTCTCGGCGCAAACCGGTTCGGGCAAGACGGTCGCGTTCGGCCTGGCGTTCGCGCCGACCCTGCTGGAGGACGCCGAGAGCTTCGGGCGGCCCGGCGCACCGCTCGCCCTGGTGATCGCGCCGACGCGAGAACTGGCCATGCAGGTGAAGGGCGAGCTGGTCTGGCTTTACTCGCAGACCGGCGCGCGCATCGCCTCCTGCGTCGGCGGGATGGACAGCCGGGCGGAGCAGCGGGCGCTCGAGGCGGGATGCCATATCGTGGTGGGAACGCCGGGCCGGCTGCGCGATCACCTGGAGCGGTCGCGGCTGGACCTCTCGGCGCTGCGCGTCGCCGTGCTGGACGAAGCCGACGAGATGCTGGATCTAGGGTTCCGCGAGGATCTCGAGTTCATCCTGGATGCGACGGCCGAGGGCCGGCGCACGCTGATGTTCTCGGCCACCATCCCCAAGGAGATCGCGTCGTTGGCCCGCCGCTACCAGCGGGACAGCCTGCGAATCGACGCTGGCGGCAAAGGGCAGCCGCATGGCGACATCGAATACCGGGCCGTGACGGTTGCGCCGCACGACGTGGAGCGGGCGGCGGTGAACGTGCTGCGCTACTTCGAGGCGCGGGCTGCCCTTGTCTTTTGCGCCACCCGCGAGGGCGTGCGTCGGCTGCAAGGGCGGTTGCTGGAGCGTGGTTTCGACGCGGTGGCCTTGTCGGGAGAGCTCACCCAGAACGAGCGCACCGGGGCGCTGCAATCGTTGCGGGATGGCCGGTCCCGGGTGTGCGTGGCGACGGACGTTGCGGCGCGCGGGCTGGATTTGCCGGACCTCGACCTAGTGATCCACGCGGACCTGCCGACCAACAAGGAAACCATGCTGCATCGGAGCGGGCGAACGGGGCGGGCCGGCCGCAAGGGCACCTCGGTGCTGCTGGTGCCGTTCGTGCGGCGGCGCCGGGCCGAGCAACTGCTGGCGTCCGCCGGAGTGGACGCGGGATGGAGCGAGCCGCCCTCGGCCGAGTTGATCCGGGCCCGCGATCAGGAGCGGCTGCTAGCCGACCCGGTGCTGGCGGAAGAGGCTTCCGAGGAGGATTTGGAGCTGGGACGGCTGCTGCTCGCCGGGTCGACGCCGGAGCGGATTGCCGCGGCGCTGGTGCGGACGCAGCGGGCGAAGCTTCCGGCGCCCGAGGACAATTTCCACACGGCGCCGAGCGCGGAGGCGCGGGAGCCGCGGGCGCCGCAGCGGACCATCTCCGGCGGCGCATGGTTCCGGCTCTCGGTGGGGCGGCGGAACAACGCCGATCCGAAGTGGCTGGTGCCGCTGATTTGCCGGCTTGGCGGGGTGACCAAGGCCGATATCGGCGCTATCCGGATTTTCGATACCGACACCCGGTTCGAGATTGCCGCAGAGGCATCGGCCCGCTTCATGGCTGCCGTCGAGAACGCCGGCGCGCATGAGCCACGAATCGAGCCCGCAACCGCGGGTGCGGATGCGCGAACCTCGGGGGCACGGCCCGGGCGGTCCTATGTGAGCCGAAAGCAACCGCGGGCTGCGCGAGGTTAGGACCAGAAACGTTAAGGTTCAGTCAACATAGGGGCGCGCGCTCGATAAATTGAGTTCAGTTCGCGTGAGAAGACGCTACCATTCCACCCATGGAACAGCGATTGCTGCGGGATCAGCGGGACGTTGCGGAGCGGTTGGCCGACCTTGCCGATTGGGCACGGGTAATGGGCCATCATGTTAAAGCCAACAAGCTGCTCCTGCTTGCCTGGGCCGCTTATGACGAAATCTCCTGCAAGTCGCTATTGAGCCAAATGGCCGAGGAGCGCAGATGCTCCGTGGAACCCGGCCACGCAGGATCTGCCGAAATTCACCAATTGCAGCACTACCAGCGGAACGGGACGCTCAATCGATAGGCGGCCGTGCGGCCGGATCATCCTCTATCAAAACTATGTGCAAGCGGCGCGGTCCGTGGGCGCCGAGTTCCAGGGTCTGCTCGATATCGGCCGAGCGCGAAGGGCCGGTTACCAGCATGACGTTGCGGGGCATGAGGGCACCGGCCGGGCCTTCAGCCCGAAGCAGGTCCCAAGCGTCCTCATAAGCGCCGACGACACGGGACGCGCGCAGGATCGCGATGGCCGTGTCGGGCAACAGGTTGATGGTGGTCGGGCGCTGCGGACCGCTGGGCAGCATCAGCGTTCCGGTTTCCGCCACCGCAGCGAAGGCGTGCTGCACGCTGACCAGGTCGGTGTCATGCGCCCTGCCCTCGCGAACCTCCAGCATCGGCCGCCGCGACCAGGGGATCGCCTGCAGTTCCGGGTGCGGCGACATGGCGAAATCGCCGGGCAGGTTCTGCGCGGCGAGATAGTCGCCCACGGCGTCGGGCACGGCCGCCGCGTCCGGCACCCGCACGATGGTCGCGAACTCCTTCTCGACGTTGCGGATCAACAGCGTGATCTGGTCGGGCCGCGGCACCTGGCTGCGGGCGGGGATGAGGTGGCGCGGCGGTTTGGCCAGGCGTGCGCGCAGCATGGCTTGCTGGTCGGCCGGCAGTTCGCCGCGCTTCAAACCACGGCGGATGGCACCGAGGATCGCCTCCCGGCTCATGCCCTCGTCCGTTGCTGGCGCTTGTAGCGGCTGAAGAAGGTGTCCCCCTCGGGGGCTGGCAGGTCCCGGCTTGCGGTCCAACCGCCGGCGAGCGGCAAGCTCGCGAACCGGCCGCGGTGGCGGCCCATCAGGCCGAGCGCGGCCGCGGCGAGCCGGGTGGCCGCGCGATAGAAGGCGGGGCGGCGGGCGAACCAGGCCCAGAGGGCGAGGTTGGTGCGGATGCCTGCGGGTTGCAGATGCCGCTCGAACTCCCGCTCGCGCCAGTGCCGCATCATCTTGGGCAACGGGATCTTGACCGGGCACACGCTCTCGCATTTGCCGCAGAAGGTGCTGGCGTTGGGCAGGTGGCCGGCTTTGTCCACGCCGATCAGGCTGGGCGTGAGCACGCTGCCCATGGGGCCGGGGTACACCCAGCCATAGGCATGGCCGCCGACGGCGCCGTAGACCGGGCAGTGGTTCATGCAGGCGGCGCAGCGGATGCAGCGCAGCATCTCCTGGAACTCGGTGCCCATCATGGCGGAGCGGCCGTTATCGACCAGCACGACGTGATACTCCTCGGGCCCGTCCAGGTCGGCGGGGCGACGGGCACCGGTGCTGAAGGTGGTATAGACCGAGAAATCCTGCCCCGTGGCCGAGCGGGCGAGGATACGGAGAAGGCTGGTCGCGTCCTCGAGGGTAGGGACGCATTTCTCGATGCTGGCCAGCGCGATATGGATGCGCGGCAGGGTCTGCGTGAGGTCGCCGTTGCCCTCGTTGGTGACGATGACGCTGCTCCCGGTCTCGGCGATGAGGAAGTTGGCGCCCGTGATGCCGACGTCGGCGGCGAGGAACTTGGCGCGCAGGCGGCCGCGGGCCTCGGTGAGGATGTCGCGGCGCTCGCCGAACACGCGGTCGGCGGGCAGGTCGGTGTGGGAGATGCGGAATTGCGCCTCCCAGTCCTCGCGGTTGAGGTGGAAGGCAGGGGCGATGATGTGGCTGGGCGTCTCGTCGCGCAACTGGATGATGTATTCGCCGAGGTCGGTCTCGAAGGGTGCGACGCCGTGGGCCTGGAGGTGGGCGTTGATGCCCAGTTCCTCCGAGATCATGCTCTTGCCTTTGGTGACGGTCCGGGCGCCGGAGTCTTGGCAGATTTTCAGAACCGCGGCGCGGGCCTCGTCGGCCGTACTGCACCAGTGGACGTGGCCGCCGGCACGCTCGACGTTGTCGGCGAAGGTTTGCAGGTAGAAGTCGAGATTGGCCAGGGTATGGTTCTTGATGTCGCGCCCGATGTCGCGAAGCTGCTCGAACTCGGGCAGGTTGGCGACAGCGGCGGTGCGCCGGGCCATGAACTGGGGTTTGCTGAACTTCAGCGCCTTTTGCAGGCCGGCATCGGCCAGGGCCTTATGGGCGTTCTGCTTGAAGGCGGGCGAAGTGGTCAGCATCGGACGGAGTCTCCTGGAGCCTATCTAGCGCGAGTAGGCGGAGACTGCCACACAGCGCGCATGCCGACCCGCCGATCCTTGATCGCTGCCGCGCTTGCCGTCCCCTTCGCCGCGCGGGCCCAGCCGCCGTTGCGGCTGGGTGTGCTGACCACGCTCGCCGGCCCGGCGGCCGACGGGGCGGGAACCGGGTCGGTGCTGGCCGCGCAAATGGCGCTGGAGGCATGGCCCGCAATCCCGGCGACGCTGCTGGCGGCCGACATGGGCGAGCGGCCGGACGTGGGGGCAGGGATCGCGCGTGCCTGGTTCGACAGGGATGGCGTGCACGCGGTGGTGGACGTGCCGAACTCGGCGACGGCGCTGGCGGTGGCTTCGATCACGCGGGAGCGGGACCGGATCGCCTTGTTCAGCGGCGCGGGGACGACCCTGCTGACGGGAGCGGCTTGCAGCCCAAACCACCTGCAATGGACCTATGACACGGCGGCGCTGGCGGCCAGCACTGGCCGAGCAGTGCTGGCGGAGGGTGGGGATAGCTGGTTCTTCCTCGCCGCCGATTACGCGTTCGGGCACAGCTTGCAGGCGGACATCACGGCCGTGGTGGAGGCGGGGGGCGGGCGGGTGCTGGGCGGCGCCCGATTCCCGAATGAGACGGCAGACTTTTCCGCGTTGTTGCTGCAGGCACGGGCAAGCGGGGCGCGGGTGGTGGCCTTGGCCTGCACCGGGGCGCCGTTCGAGACTCTGGTGAAGCAGGCGGCCGAGTTCGGCATCGCCCGGGGCGGGCAACGTATTGCGAGCCCGCTATGCCTGCTGACCAATGTGAGGGCGATCGGGCTCGATGATGCGCAGGGAATGCTCGTGACGGAGCCGTTCTACTGGAACATGAACGCTGGGACGCGCGCGTTCGCCGGGCAGTTCGCGCCGCGCAATCGAGGTATTCCGCCCACCATGGTGCACGCCGGGGTATTTTCGGCGGTGAACCATCTGTTGCGAACGGTAGCCACGGGGGCGGACCCGGCGCACGGGGCAGTGACAGTTGCCGCCATGAAGCGCGTCCCCGCTGAGGACGCGCTGTTCGGCCTCAGCGACGTGCGAGCGAACGGGAGTGTCGCGCACCCGATGCACTTGTTCCGGGTCAAGGCGGCGGCCGACCCGGCCGGAGAGTGGGACTTCTACACGCCGTTGCGCACGACGCCCGCCGACCGGGCCTTCAGCCGGGCGGCGGGGTGTCTCTTCGCGGGTTAGCCTACTTACGAGCCGCGCGCTTGGCCGGTTTTTTTCCCGGGGCTGGCTTCGGAGCCGGCGTTTTGGCAGCCGGCTTGGCGCGCTTCTTGGCCGGCGGCGCCTCCTCGGCCTTTGGGCTCTCATCCTCGCCCTCGCCGTCATCCTCGTCTTCCTCGCCGGACTCCGCCGCTTCCTGATTGAGCGCGCGTTCGGCGATGTCGTTCAGCAGGCGGTCGCTCTCCTTTTCCTCGTCGAGCGTCTGCTGCAGCAGCTCGGCCGATTGCGTGAGGCCCAGGGTTTTGGCCCAGGCGGCCATGGCGCCGTAGCGGGCGATTTCGTAGTGCTCGACCGCTTGGGCGCAGGCGATCAGGGCGGCATCCAGCACGGGACCCTTCTCGCCTTCCTCCACGGCCTCGTCCGCCTCCTCGGAAAGACCGTCCATGGCAGCGCAGGTTTTTCCGCGAGGGCGCTTGCCGAGTTCCTCGAAGACTTGGTCGAGGCGGCTGACCTGGGTCTGGCTCTGGTCGCGGTGCGCCAAGATCGCTTGCTTCAGCTCCGGATTCTCGACCGACTTGGCCATTTTCGCCATGCCTCGGAGCCCTAATTTTTCGGCGTAGTAGATGTCCTGGAGGAAGTGCAGCAACAGGTCGTTCATCGACTTCATGGTTCGCTCCGGGTTGCTTCGGCGTTCGTTCGCGCAAGTGCGCCTACGCGCCACTAATGCGGCTGGGCTGCCCTAGTTTCGTTCTGCTGTCACATGGCCGATAGGTGGCACCTCGTCCGTCATGCCGGCCAGCACTTCGGCGATGTGGCGGACGCGGACGTCGCTACCCTGCCGCGTCAGCCGGCCGGCCATGTTCAGCAAGCAACCCATGTCGCCGGCAAGCAGCGTGTCGGCGCCGGTCGCGACGATGTCGGCCGTCTTATCCGAGACCATTCGGGTGGAAATCTCAGGATACTTCACGCAAAACGTGCCGCCGAAGCCGCAGCAGACGTCCGGCTCCGCCATTTCCCGCAGCTCAAGACCCGCAACGCTCCGAAGCAAGGCACGGGGCTGCGCCTTGATGCCCAACTCGCGAAGGCCAGAGCAACTGTCGTGATACGTGGCGAGCCCGGCATAGGCGACGCCGACATCTTCCACCCCGAGCACGTCGGTGAGGAAGCTGACCAGTTCGAAGGTGCGGGCGCCGAGTGCGTCGGCGCGGGCGCGCAGATTGGGGTCGTCGTCGAACAGATGCGGCAGGTGGTGCTTGATCTGGCCGCCGCAGGACCCGGAGGGGACCACCACGTAATCGTAGCCGCCGAAGGCGTCCAGCACGGCGCGGGCAAGGTCGCGCGCGGTGCCGCGGTCGCCGCCGTTGTAGGCGGGCTGGCCGCAACAGGTCTGCGCCAGCGGCACCTCGACCTGGCAGCCCGCCTGTTCCAGTAATTTGATGGCCGCAAAGCCGACGGTGGGGCGATGCAGGTCCACCAGGCAAGTAACGAACAGCGCGACACGGGGTGGCTTTGGCTGGGCGGATTCGGGCATGGCCGCCACCTAGGCCGCGATCGAGGCCTGCGCGAGCCGGTTGCGCGCGGTTTCGACGTAGTCGCGGTCCATCTCGATGCCGATGCCGCGCGCACCCTCCAGCCCGGCGGCGAGCAGGGTCGTGCCGGTCCCCATGAATGGGTCGAGCACGACCGCCCCTGGCTTGCCGTGCAGGCGAATGCACCAGCGGGGCAGGTCCAGCGGGAAGGTGCCGGGATGGCTGAATTTCTGGGATTTGCTGCGGACCGTCGGGTAGGGGATGAACCAGGCGTCGCCGCGGCAGCGCCGGTCTTGCGCGTGGCCGCGGCGGGCGATGTTGCTCTTGTCCTTGAACGGCACCCCGATTGACAGCCGATCCAGCCGCACGCTGCCCTGCTGAGTCAGGTGGAAGATGTGCTCGTGGTTGCGGTGGAGAAAGCGCTCGCCGGGCACGGGTTTGAAATGGCCGACGCTGTCATCGGGCAAGGCGATCGATTTCACCCAGGCAATGTGGTTTTGCAGTGCGAAAACCGCGCGCAACCGTACGATGAGTTCGAAAGGCAGCCAGGGCGCCGTCGAGGACCCGGCCACGTTCAAGAAAAACGATCCATCCGGCCGCAGGATGCGGCGGATCTCGGTGGCTACCCGCACCATCCAGTCCAGGTACTCGGCCTCACCCTTACGGTCGCCGTAAAGATTATAGGCGATGCCGAGGTTGTAGGGCGGCGAGGTCACCACGACATCGACCGACGCGCCTGCCAAACCGGGCAGCACCTCCAGGCAATCCCCAAGGTATAGCTCGTGCGGTCCCGAGCGCTCCACCATTTCAGCCCGAACGTGCGGCGGATAAGCGCCACGCCGGATCGGCCTGGGACAGGTCACGCTCGAACGTCCAGAGATCGGTGATTTCGGCCACGGCGTCGGCGCCGGACACCGGGCGGCCATCGCGGCCAAGGGTTTCGGCAATTTGGTCGGACACGATCTTGACCGTTATCGTGGCCATGGCGCCAGCCAGCATCGCCTGCTCGATCGAGGCATGTTCGATGCCGCGGATCTCGCTCCGTTGCGTTTCGCCGGCGGCTTCCCGCGCTGCAATCGCTTGTTCAAAGCTGCGATAGGTCTCGTCCGCCAGGAGCGGACGCAGTGCGACGCGGTCCCCGGCCGCAAACGCCTGGACGATCAATCGAAAGGCCGCTTCGGCGCCGGCGAGGAAACGGGCGGGGTCGAAATTGCGATCGATCGCGCGCATGCCGGCCAGGGTCTCTCCAGCCGGGCTGGCCGGGTCGGGCACTTGGCGAGCCGGCGCGGTCTGTTCGGCCCTCCCCTCGATCACAGGGCCGGGAACCCGGGCCATTCCGGGCACCTGGACGGGGCCGCCCTCGGCCTGCGGACGCTCGAGCCCGGTTTTACGACCGAGGATGCCGCGCAGGCGCAACACGAGGAATGCGGCGATCATGCCGAATAGCAGGAGGTCGAGGGGAAAGCCGCCGCCCATGGGTCTTGTCCTTTTGGAGCCCCATACATAGGGCGCAATAGGTTGCTAAACAATGAACGGCCGTTCTCTGGCACTCCGGCTGGCGCTTCGGCCGGGTTCCCGCTAGGTGCGGCGCATGATCCTGCTCCGCCATGGCCAAAGCGAGTTCAACCTGCACTTCACCGCCACCCGGAAGGACCCGGGGATCAAGGACCCGAAGCTGACGCCGCTCGGCCACGAGCAGGCCCGGCAGGCGGCCGAGGCCCTGGCTGGGCACGGGCTTCGGCGCATCCTCGCCTCGCCTTACACCCGCGCCTTGGAGACCGCGGCGCCGGTGGCTCGATTGCTTGGCTTGCCCGTGCTGGTCCACCCGGTCGTGCGCGAGCGCTATGCCTTCACCTGCGACGTTGGCAGCCCGCGCGACCACTTGGCGCGGGACTGGCCCGACCACGACTTCACGGGCATCGAGGAGACCTGGTGGCCGGAGGTCGAGGAGCCAACCGAACAGGTGCTGGCGCGCGCGGCGCTGTTCCGCGCCGAGATGTCGGCCCTGTCGGACTGGGCGGACACGCTGGTGGTGAGCCATTGGGGTTTCATCCTGTCGCTCACCGGACAGAGCGTGAAGAATGGGCAGTGGCTGCGGTTCGATCCGACGGCGCCGCCGCCGGCCGAGGTCGTCTGGAAGCACTGACCCGGCGCGCCAGGTGGGCGCCTCAGGCGGGCGCTTCGGGCGAGGGTGGCGCGGCTGGCCGGGCCATGCTACCCCGCCGCCCGGAACGAGTAGCCCCATCGAGGAACGCCATGTCCGAGACCACGCCCGCTGCCCCTCCTGCCGCACAGCCGCTGGTGGTCAACATCCAGTATGTGAAGGACCTGTCGTTCGAGGTGCCGAACGCGCCGGAGATCTTCAGCACCTTGCGGGCTCAGCCGAACGTGAACATCAACCTCGATGTGCAGGCCCGCCGGATCACCGACGGGCAGGATGTGTTCGAGGTGACCTTGCAGATCAAGGCGGAGGCGCTCGAGCCGGCCCCCGTGGCCAATGGCCAATCCAGCAATGGCCA
>CAXSDH010000014.1:0-48542 GCA_964235765.1 uncultured Acetobacteraceae bacterium | reverse complement strand
CAATGGCCAATCCAGCAATGGCCAGTCCAGCAACGGCCAGTCCACGGGGGAAACCCGGCCGCTGTTCATCGCCGAACTGGCCTATTGCGGGGTGTTTACCCTGACCGGCGTGCCCGAGAACACGGTGGAGCCGGTGCTGCTGGTCGAGTGTCCGCGCCTGCTGTTCCCCTATGCCCGCAACATCTTGGCCGACGTGACGCGCGATGGTGGGTTCCCGCCGGTGCTGCTACAGCCGATCGACTTCGTGGCGCTGTGGCAGAGCCGCCGGCAGGCGCAGCCGACCGCCGACGCATAGCCCGCTCGCGGCTTAGCCCTCCTGTTGGCTGAGCCCCTCCGGCTGATCCCGGCGCCCTTCCAAGCCCGACACGGGCCCGACTATTCCTGCTCAGGACGGCCTGGCGTTTGTGGTATGCAAGGGCTTTACGTTCAGGACGCGTGGATGTGCGCAAGTGCCCCTGGTTCGGAAGCCAAGTTGGCTAGCCGATGAGAACCGTCGCCGGCCTCACTTCCCGCCAAGGGTTCCCGGCGTTCCGGATGTGGCGCGGGCTGTCCGCAGTCAGCAAGCGGCTGATCGCGGTCGGGGCGGGATTGCTGATCACCATGGTCGCCGCCGTCAGCCTGACGATGCAGGATATGCGCAGCGTGGCGCTGAACGATGCGCGCCAGAACGTCGGAAAGCTGGGCATCGCCATCGCGGAACAGACCACGCGGTCGATCCAGGCAGTCGATCTTGCCTTGGACGGGATCCGCAGAGACATCGTGGGCGACGGGATCGACACACCGGAACGGTTCAGGACGGAACTGCGGAATCCGGCGCTGCAAGCCCAGTTGCGGCATTTGGCCGAGGCGCTGCCGCAGGCCGATGCGTTCACCATCGTCGATGCAGACGGCAAGCTCGTGAACTTCTCTCGGCAATGGCCGGTTCCGGCTACGGATCTGTCGGACCGGGATTACTACAAGTATTTCCGCGATCATGACGACCCTAAGGCGTTCATCAGCAACCCCGTGGAGAACCGCGGCAACGGTGGGTGGACTGTCTATGTCATCAGACGGGTCAATTCACCGGCCGGCCGTTTCTTGGGCTTGGTGCTGGGCGCCCTCGACCTCGGTTACTTCCGCGAGTTCTACGAGGCCCTGACGGTCGGCGCCGGCATGACTGTCACCCTGCTCAAGCGGGACGGGGTTGCGCTCACCAGCTATCCGACCACGGCGCCAGTCGGTGAACGGCTTCCGGAGGTGTCGCCATGGCATGAGATCGTCGCCAGCCGCCACCCGGCCTCGTTCGTAACGCAAGGTCGGCTCGCGCCGGGCCTGATTGTGGTCTCGGTGCATCCCTTGATCGACTACCCGCTCGTGGTGAACGTGAGCGTTTCCGAAAGCGACTCGCTGGCAAATTGGCGCAAGGCCGCCGTACTCGCGGCGATCGGCACCGGAAGCGCGGTGCTGTGCGTCATCCTGCTGCTCCGCACGCTAAGCTTGCAGTTGCAGAGACTGGAACGCTCGGAGTCCTCCCTGGCAGAGCATAATGCGCGGCTGGAGACCACGCGACGGCGCATGGCGAGCCAGGCAGGCGAGCTGCAGGCGAGCCGGAAGCACCTCGCCGAGAAGTCCGAAGCGCTGGAGACGACGCTCGACCACATGAACCAGGGGATCATGATGATCGAGGCGGACCGGACGGTGGCGGTCTGCAACAAGCGCGCGATGCAGATGCTGGACCTCCCGGCAGCGCTCATGGAACGCCACCCCTCATTCGACGCCGTCACCGCCCATCAGCAATCCATCAACGAGTTCGCCGGCCAGGAAACGCCGTCATGGCTCGGCATCGGCGATTTGCAGAACAATCCTTTCATGTACGAGCGCAAGCGCCCGAACGGCCGCATTCTCGAAGTCCAGAGCGTGCCGTTGCATACGGGAGGATTGGTCCGCACCTACACCGACATCACGGAGCGGCGCGCTTCGGAGGAGCAGGTCCGCTACTTCGCGCACCACGACGACCTGACGAAGCTGGTCAACCGCGTGGTGTTCCAGCAACGGCTTGAGCGTGCGATCGAGTTGGCGGACCGAAGCCAGCGCAGCATGGCCGTGCTCTATCTCGACCTGGACCGGTTCAAGCTGGTCAACGATACCAAAGGGCATGGCGCCGGGGACAAGCTGCTCATCCAGGTCGCAGCCCGGCTACGGGGCGCGGTGCGCGATATCGACACGGTCGCCCGGATGGGTGGTGACGAGTTTGCGATAATCCAACCCTTGATCGACCAGCCGAACTCCTCGTCGAGGTTGGCGGAACGGGTGCTGCACCTGATCCGGCAGCCCTTCGACATCGATGGAACGCAATGCAGCGTCGGCGTCTCGATCGGCATCGCCCAATACCCCGATCACGCCGCCAATGCCGACGACTTGCTGCGGCATGCCGACATCGCCCTGTACCGCGCCAAGGCCGACGGGCGAGGCGTCTATTGCGTGTTCGAGCAGGATATGGACGCCCGCCAGCAAAAACTATTCGTGCTGGAACAGGAATTACGCCAAGCCTTGAGCCTCGCGCAATTCGAGGTCGAATACCAGCCGATCGTCGAAACCGGGCCACGCACCGTCGTATGCCTGGAGGCGCTGCTGCGCTGGCGGCATCCGCATCGGGGCGTGATCGGCCCGGCGGAGTTCATCGGGTTGGCCGAGAACTCGGGCCTCATCGTCCCGATCGGGCTTTGGGTGCTGGAAACGGCTTGCGCCGAAGCCGCAGGCTGGCCGCCCAATATCCGGATCGCGGTCAATCTGTCGCCGATGCAGTTCAACCAGGACAAGCTCATCGAGCAGCTTATCGACATCCTGGGCCGCACCGGGCTCGCGCCGGAGCGGCTCATCCTGGAGGTGACGGAAGGCTTGCTGCTGGAGGAGAGCCGCTTGGTGCTGAGCACCATGTTCCGGCTGCGTGCACTGGGCGTGCGGTTCAGCCTGGATGATTTCGGCACCGCACATGCCGGGCTAAGCTACCTTCGGCGCTTTCCGTTCGACACGATCAAGATCGACAAGTCGTTCGTGCAGGACACGGTGGACCAGCCGGAGGCGAGGGCGATCGTCGCGGCCATACTTGGCATCGGCGCTGCGCTTAATCTGGGGGTGATCGCGGAGGGCGTGGAGACCGAAGAGCAGTTGGCCCAGATGCGACGGCTGAATTGCAAGTATGTGCAGGGCTATCTAACCGGCAGGCCCCAACCGCCAGCGGCAACGCTCGAGTATCTCAGGGAAGTCTCGTAGGGCCGACGCGCGTCGCTCCTGGCTCACAAGCCCCGCTGCGCTCTCACAAGCCCGCCCACCCTTGCCAGGCCGAGCGCCAGCAGCCCGGCGAGCAAGCCCCAAGCAGCCGTGCCGATACCCCAAAGCGCCATGCCCGAGGCGGTGACCCCAAAGGCCAGCACCGCCGCAAAGCGCTCGCTCTCGCGGTGCAGGGCGGAGGCGAGCGCGCCGGTAAGCGGGCCCAGCAGCGCGGCGCCGGCGACAGTGGCGACCAGGACCGGAGGCAGGCCACCCAGCGCGGTGGCCAGCGAGGCGCCGAACAGGGCGAAGACAAAGTAGCAAGCCGCATAGACGGGACCGGTAAGCCAGCGCTTGGCCGGGTCGGGATGCGCGTCCGGCCCGGTGCAGATCGCCGCCGTTATGCTGGACAGGTTTACCGAGTAGCCGCCGAACGGCGACGCCACGAGAGCCACGAGCCCGGTTGCGACCAGCCCGCCCCGAACCGGCGGCACGTAGCCGGACGTACGCAGCACGGCCGCGCCGGAGATTTGCTGCGTGGCCATGGTCACGAGGAACATCGGCACCCCCAGGCCGGCCAGCGCCGGCAAGGAGAGGGCGGGGGCGATCCAAGTCAGCGAGGACAGCGCGGTATCCGGCAGCGGCAGCGCATAGCCCAGCGCGAGGGCGAGCGGCACGGCGGCCGCAATCACCACCAAGGGCGCCGACGCCGCATGCGCCAACCGCGCGACCAGGAACACGCCGACCAGCGGCAGCACCAGCGCGGGCGAGGCCTGCGCGGCTTGGAACAGCGCCAGCACGAAGCGCAGCAGCAGCCCGGCCAGCATGCCCCCCGCAATCGAGGCCGGCAGCCGGGCGATCCAGTCTCCCAACGCCGGCACTGCGCCCGCCAGCACCATCAGCGCCGCCGAGAGCATGAATGCGCCGATGGCCTCGTGCATGCCGATGCCCGGCGGCGCGGACGCGATCAGCACCGCCCCGGCCAGGGACCACGCGGTCACGATCGGCATCCGGTAGCGCGTGCTCAGGTATAGGCTGCTGACCGCGATGCCCAGGCAAAGCGCCGCCACCCAGGACGAGGTCTGCGCCGGGGTGGCTCCCAGGTGCCGGGTCGCTTCAAGCACGACCGCCAAGGTGCCGCCGAAGCCCACCACCGCCGCAACGACGGCGGACGCGATCACCGAAAACTGCACGAGGCCCTCCAGAACGTATTGTGACCCAACGGCGGTTGACCGTCACCCCGCACCCGGTGCATCGCAGCCCCATGCTGCTGCCCCGACTGTTCCACTTCTTCGAAACCTTGATCCCGCCCACGGGCGCGGTGTGCGACGACACGCCGCCGCCGGGTCTGTTCGGCTTCTTCTGGCACTTTGCGCGCCAGGCGCGGGGCGTGCTGCTGCTGCTGCTTGTGGCAGGGCTGCTGACGGCGGCGCTGGATGTGGCGATCCCGGTGTGCATCGGCCGGGTCGCCGGGCTGGTCGCGACGCATCCGCGCGAGACCTTGCTGCAGGAGGAGTGGCCTCAGTTCGCCGGCATGGCGGCGCTCGTTCTGCTGCTGCGGCCCATGGTGCTGCTGCTCGAGTTCCTGCTCATCAACCAGGCGCTCAACCCCGGGCTGACCAACAGGGTCCGCTGGCAGAGCCACTGGCATGTCGTCCGCCAGTCATGGACCTTCTTCCAAAACGACTTCGCCGGGCGGATCGCGAACCGGGTGATGCAGACGGGGCCGGCGCTGCGCGAGGTGATCGTCGTCGGCGTGGATGCGGTGTGGTACATCGTCGTCTACGGCGGGGCGGCGATCCTGTTGCTGGCCTCCACCGACTGGCGGCTGGCCGCGCCCATCGCACTGTGGTTCGGCGCCTACGCGGTGCTGCTGCGCCGGATGGTGCCCCGGCTGCGGGAGCGCTCGCGCCGGATGAGCGAGCTGCGCTCCACGCTCACCGGCCGGGTGGTGGACGGCTACACCAATATCCTGACCGTCAAGCTGTTCGCCCGCGCCACCGACGAGGATACCTTCGTGCAGGAAGCGATCGACGACCACACGGTCGCGTTCCGGGCGCAGACGCGGGCGATCACCACCATGACGGCGTGGCTGGCCGTCATCAACGCCTGCCTGCTGGTGGGCACGGCGAGCGTCGCGGTGCTGCTGTGGTCGTGGGGCAGCATCGGAGTGGCCACCGTGGCGACGGCGCTGCCGCTTTCGTTTCAGATCACCAACATGGCCGGCTGGGTGGCGCGCAGCATCACCGCCATCTCCGAGAATATCGGCCTGGTGCAGGACGGCATGCGCAGCATCGCGGCTCCCCGCCAGATGCCGGACGCGGCAGGGGCCAGCGCGCTGCGCTTGACCGGCGGCGGCATCCGCTTCGAAGACGTGCGCTTCGGCTATGGGTCGGAGCGCGGCGTGCTGCATGGGATCGACCTCCATGTGGCGCCGGGCGAACGCGTGGGCTTGGTCGGGGTGTCCGGCGCGGGCAAGTCCACCCTGGTCAACCTGCTGCTCGGCTTCTACCGCCCCGACGAGGGCCGCATCCTGATCGATGGACAGGATATTGCCGGGGTGACGCAGGAGAGCCTGCGCGGCGCGATCGCGATGGTGACGCAGGACACCTCGCTGCTGCACCGCTCCATCCAGGACAACATCCGTTATGGCCGGCCGAACGCCACCCACGCGGAGGTGGAGGCTGCGGCGCGGCGCGCGCAAGCGCATGAGTTCATCCTCGGCCTCGAGGATTGGAACGGCCGGCGCGGCTACGACGCGCATGTGGGCGAGCGTGGGGTGAAGCTCTCCGGCGGGCAGCGCCAGCGGGTGGCGATCGCGCGGGTGGTGCTGAAAGACGCGCCGATCCTGGTGCTCGACGAAGCGACCTCGGCGCTGGACAGCGAAGTCGAAGCCGCGATCCAGGAACAGCTCGACACGTTGATGCAGGGGCGCACCGTCATCGCCATCGCCCACCGCCTTTCAACCATCGCCCGGATGGACCGGCTGGTGCTCCTGGACGGCGGCCGCATCCTGGAGCAGGGCACCCATGCGGAGCTACTGGCCAGGGGCGGCGCCTATGCGCGCGCGTGGGGCCGGCAATCCGGCGGGTTTGCGAACGCGGTTTGACGGTATCAGGGCGGGACGCTGCGGATGTCCCCGGTCAATACATCAACCTGACATCCAGGACATTGCGCATATCCGCCCGCCGGCCATCCAGCCAGCACCCCAAGTTGTGGCAGAAGATCGAGGTTATGCGGGCATTCTCCCGCCCCACCGTGCTTGCCGAATGCGGGCTGATCAGCACGTTCGGCATGCTCCAAAGCGGGCTTTCCGGCGGCAGCGGCTCCGGGTCGGTCACGTCCAGCGCGGCGAACGCCACCTGGCCCGATCGCAAGGCGGCCACCAGGGCGGCATGGTCCACCGCCTGGCCACGGCCAATGTTCACGAACAATGCGCCGGGCCGGAGCGCCGCGAAGGCCGCCGCGTCCACCATGCCCTCGGTGTCCGGCGTGTGCGGCACCGTCACCACGACCGCATCGGCCATCGCCAACGCCACATGCAGCTCGCCCGCGGGCATTACGGCGTCGAACAAGGCGTCGTGCGCCCGGCTGCGCGCCGGGTCGCGCGCCACGGCCACCACCCGCATGTCCAGCGCCCGCGCCACCCGGGCGCAGCCGCGCGCGAGGTCGCCCGCGCCGATCAGCACCAGGGTCCGCCCGGCCAGGTCCTCGCCGCTGTAGCGCTCCCACCGCTTGGCCTGCTGCTCCGAGCGGAGGCGGTCTAGGCCGCGCAGGTGCGAGAGCAGGGCCATGAACACCCATTCCGCCAGCGGCCCCGCATGCACGCCGCGCGCGGTGGTGACCAGGATACCCAAGCGGTCCAGCCCCAGCCGCGCCACCGCAGGGCCCACGCCGGTGCTGGTCGTTTGCACCCAGGCCAGCCGCGAAAGATGCGGCAGGTCGGCAACGGCCGGCAGGTCGAACAGGATGTTGGCGCGGCCCAGCATGCCCTGCCACCGCGCCTGCTGGTCCGGCGAGCGCTGGAACGGGCCGCCCTTATGATCGGCCGGAAACCGCGGCGGCGGCAGCAAGTGCGCATCGTGCAGCACTTGCAGCCGGTCCGGCGCCAAGGCCCGCAGCCGCGCCACGTGCTCCTCCTCCAGGGGCGAGGCGATCAGCACGATGGCGGGATTGTTCGGCATGGCGAATCCGACCATGCCGGCCCTGCTTGGTCAACGGGAGGGTCCGCGCGCGCGTTAACGGGAGGGGCGTGCCAGGAACGCCTTGAACCGTTGCGCCACCTCGTGCGGCGCCACCGTCGGCCGCCCCAGCTTGCCCATCGAGCCCGGCCGGATGCGGACATGCACCAGCACCGGGCCAGCCATGTCCAGCGCCGCCGCCAGCGCCCGCTCGAACCCGGCCAGGTCGTCGCACGCTAGCGCCGCGCGGTATCCGCACGCCAAGGCGACCTCCGGGAAATCCACGCCTGGCGACACCGTCGCCTGTCCGCCGGTGCTGTCATGCACGCCGTTGTCGAGCAGCAGATGCACCAGCCCGGCCGGACGATAGGCGCCGATGGTCGCCAGGCTGCCGAGCTTCATCAGCGCCGCCCCGTCGCCGTCCAGCACGACCACGCGGCGGCCGGTGTTCAAGGCCACGCCCAGGCCCATGCCGCTGGCGCAGCCCATCGAGCCCACCTGGTATAGATGCTGCTCGCGGTCGGCCAAGGTGAACAGCTCCCGCCCGCACTTGCCCGTGGTGGCGACGATCGCCGCATCTTCCGGGATGCCGGCCAGCAACCGCTCGAGCACCGCCGCACGCGCGGGCCGCTCTCCGTGCGCCCGCTGGTCCAGGCGCTGCCCCGGGGGCGGCGACGTCAGGGGCGCCTGGTCCAGGCCGCTCTCGGCGACGCTATCCTGGTGCATCACCATGGCGAACGGCTGCCCTTCCGCCATCGCGGCCCCCGCCGCGTCCAGCGCAGGGCCGATGTCGGCCGGGCCGCGCGGAAACACGCCTTGCGGCACCTCGATCGTACGCAGCAGGTCCTGCGTGATGCGGCCCATGAGCTTGTGCTGCGGTTCGTCCGCCTGGCCGGGCTCGCCGCGCCAGGTCACGATCAGCAGGGTCGGGATACGGAACGGATGATTGAGCGAGGTCAGCGGGTTGACCGCGTTGCCTAGGCCGGAGTTCTGGCACATCACCACGGTCTGCCGCCCCGCCAGCCAGGCGCCGGCGGCGATAGCCACCGCCTCCCCCTCGCTCGCCGCGCCCACGTAGGTCAGGCTGCGGCTGCTCGCCACCTGGTTGATCAGCGGCGTCAGGTAGCTGCAGGGCACGCCGGTGTAGAAATCCAGGCCTCGCGCGGCGGCCGCATCGAGGAACGCCTCGCCTGCGATCACGGAAAGTTCCGGGCGTCGGCCAGGTCCGGCATGGTGTCCACGTCCAGCCAGTGCCCGGTGACGTAGTGCACTCCCACCGGATGCCGCGCCGCGAGCCGCGCGATCAGCGCCGGCATGTCCGCCTGGGCGAGGCTGCCGTCGGCTTGCATGGCGGCCAGCTCCGCGCGGATCAGCGCGCTGCCGGACGGCGTCGCCCGCAACAGGCCGATCCACTCGCCCTGCACCGCGCCCGGCTCGCCAATCGCCAGCAGCCGCACCGGCTGCTCGTCCATGTCGGTCGGCGAGTAGGCGCGGTCCGTCCGCACCAGGTCCCGCGCACTGGCCGGGCGGGCGCCCGCCTGGCCGCCCAGCGCATCCACGGCCACCACGATGTCGCCGGGCACGGCCATCATGCCGTCCAGGATGTAGCGGCGGAACAGCATGTCGCCGTACACCACCACGCTGTCGCCGATCAGCCGGTCCGCCGCCTGGGCCAGCGACGCCGCTTCGCCCGTGGTCTCGAACAAGGCGTTGTCCACGGTGCGGACGCCCGGCAGGCGCACCGCCTCCTTCTGGTAGCCGCGCACCACCGTCACGTCCCGCACCCCGGCGCCGGAGAGGGTCTCCACTAGATGCTGCAGCAGCGGCTTGCCGCGCACGTCGATCATGCATTTCGGCCGGTCGGCCGTCAGCGCCTCCAGCCCGGTGCCGCGCGCCGCCGCCAGCACCACGGCCCGCGCGGGCGCCACCTCGGGCAGATAGCGGCGGCCCGCCTCCTCCAGCTCGTCGTTGCCCATCAGGCGGAAGATGTCGGCCACGGTCGCCACGCGGTCCTCGACCTCGTGCAGGCTCTCATCGGCCGCTATCTGCCGCGCGGTCTGCCGCATCGCCGTCAGCGAGGCGCGCAGCAGGTGGTTGGCCCAGATGACGGTCGAAATGCCGGCCCGGCGGAACACCTCGGTCGGCGTCGCGTGGTACATGGTGGGCACGATCACCACCGGGCAGCGATTGGCCCAGCGCTCGGTGAACTCCACGATCTCCGCCGCCACCGCCTTCTTGGAGTGGATCAGCACCGCATCCGCCCCGGCCGCGTGGTAGGCCTCGGCCCGGCGCAGCGCCTCCGCCATGCCATGGCCGGAGATCAGCGCCTCGATCCGCGCCACCAGGCAGAAAGCGTCGCTGGTCTGCGCATCCTTGCCGGCGCGGATGCGGCCGCAGAACTCGGCGATGTCGGCCAGCGGCTGCGCCTCGCCGATGAACGAATTGGTCTTGGGGAACAGCTTGTCTTCGATGCACACCCCGGCGATGCCGCGTTCGCCCAGCTTGCGCACGAGACGGCGGACGTTGTTGAAGTTGCCGTAGCCGGTGTCGCCATCGACCAGGATGGGCAGGCTGGTGGCGTCGGCCATGTATTCCAGCATGTCCAGCACCTGCGTCCAGGAGGCCTCGTTGCTGTCGCGCAGGCCAAGCATCGCCGACATGGACAGGCCCGAGGCCCAGACCCCCGCGAACCCCGCCTCCTCCACGATCTTGGCCGAGAGCCCGCTATGCGCCTCCATGAGGAAGCTGAGCGCGGGCGCGTGCAGCAAGTGGCGCAGCGCCTCGGCGCGCATGGTGGCGGTGGGCTGGGCCGGGCGGGGCGCGGCGCGATTGGTGTCGGGCAATTGGGTGTCGGGCAAGGGACGGTTCCTCCGCCGGGCAAGGGGCGGTCCGGCCGTGCGGCACTAATCCTTCTGCCGCTGCACCGTCAAGGAAGCTTCACGCGTTGGCAACGAGGGCTGGCCGGGGTAAGCCTTCGGCCATGCACGCCGACACAGTCCATGCCGTCATCCTCGCCGCAGGCGTCGGCCGGCGCCTCAACGGCAGCGCGGGGCCGATGCCCAAGGCGCTGTTGCCCTTCGGCGGCCGCTCCTTGCTGTCCCGGCATATCGCGGCGCTTCGCGGCGCGGGCGTCGCCGGCATCACCGTCGTCATCGGCTTCGAGGCGGACCAGGTGCGCGCCGCGATCGGCGCCGAACCCGGCGTGCGCCTCGTGCTGAACCCGGACTATCGCGAAGGCAGCGTCGTCTCGCTCTGGGCCGCGCGGGATGCGCTGCTCGCCGGCCGCCCGTTGATCCTGATGGACGCCGACGTGCTGTATGATAGCCGCCTCATGGCCCGCCTGGTCGGCAGCGCACACCCCAACGCCTTGCTGCTGGACCGCGGCATCGAGCCCGGGGACGAGCCGGTAAAGCTCTGCATCCAGGGCAACCGGATCGTCGATTTCCACAAGCGCCCGCAAGCCCCGCATGACTGGCACGGGGAAAGCGTGGGCTTCTTCCGCTTCACTCCGGAAACCGCCGCCGACTTGGCCCACCGCGCCGCAGCCTATGTCGGGGACGGGCGCCGCACCATGGAATACGAGGAGCCGATACGCGACATGATCCAGGCAGACTCCGCCCAATTTGGCTTCGAGGACATCACCGGCCTGCCCTGGACCGAGATCGACTTCCCCGAGGACGTCGCCAAGGCCGAACGCCTGCTATCCCGGATGGTGGCCTGATGCCGGACGATCTGCGCCCCATCGCGGCTGGGTCCGGGCCCAGCCCGGCCGATCTCGCCGCCATGCAGCGCGACGGCTACCTGGTCGTTCGCGGCTTCTTCGGCCCGGCCGAAACCGCGGACGTGCTCCGCTGGACCGAGCAGGTCAGCACCGCCCCCGAGCTGCCGGGCCGCCACATGGTTTATTATGAGAACAGCCTGACCGAGCCCGGCCGCCGGGTCGTGCAGCGCATTGAGAACTTCTGCCCGTTCCACCCCGAGTTCGACGCCCTGGTCCGCCACGGCCGCCTGCTGGACTGGACCAGCGCGCTGCTGGCCGGCCCCGCCGTGCTGTTCAAGGAAAAGATCAACTTCAAGCTGCCCGGCGCCGACGGCTTCAAGGCGCACCAGGACCAGCAGGCCGGCTGGACCAAATACGCGCCCCTGTTCATCACCGCGCTGGTAACGATCGACCCGGCCACGATCGAGAACGGCTGCCTCGAGATGGTGCCCGGCCGCCACCGCGAAGGCCTGATCGGCGAGGAATGGAGCCCGCTGTCCGAAGAAGGCCTCGGGCTCGTCCCCGTCCCCACCCAACCCGGCGACGTCATCTTCTTCGACAGCTTCGCCCCGCACGCCAGCAAGCCGAACCGCACCGATGCGCCGCGCCGCATCCTGTATCTCACCTACAACGCCGCCGAGTACGGCGACCACCGCGTGCAGTATTTCGCCGACAAGCGCGCGGCGTTCCCGCCCGATGTGGAGCGGACCGGGACGGAAACCTACACCTTCCGCGTCTGACCCGCACTCTGGAGGCGCAGGATCAGCCTCCGGCGCCGCTCGCTTGACGGGTTCTTCCGATGCCCTCAGCCGAGCGGCCCACCTCGTACTCGGCTTCGATGCCGGGCTGCTGCAGGTCGTTGCCCTTTCGCTCCAGGTCAGTCTCGGAGCGACTTTGGGGGCGTCCCTGCTCGGCCTGCCGCTGGGGGCTGCGCTGGCCATCCTGCGCTTTCCGGGCCGGCGCGGGCTGATCCTGCTTGTCAACGCGCTGCTCGGGTTGCCGCCCGTGGTCGCCGGGCTGGCGCTTTATCTGCTGCTGTCCCGCGTGGGCCCGCTCGGAGGCTTGGGGCTGCTGTTCACGCCGGCCGCCATGGTGCTGGCGCAATTTCTGCTCGCATTGCCGATCATGGCAGCACTCGCCCACCGGGCCGCGGCCGGGATATGGGGGAACTACGGCGACGACTTGCGGATCGACGGCGCCAGTACCCTGCGGGCGATCCTGACCGTGCTGGCCATCGGGCGGGCCGACATGCTGACCGCCGGGCTTGCAGGTTTCGGACGCGCCATTTCCGAGGTTGGCGCAATTCTCGTGGTGGGCGGCAACATCGCCGGCTACACACGGACCATGACGACCTCGATCGTGCTGGAAACCAGCCGGGGCAATCTCGCCTTCGCCCTCGCGCTGGGCGGGACGCTCCTTGCCGTCAGCCTTGCCGTGAGCGCGGCGGCGTTCGCGCTGGCCGCGCGGAACGACCGCGTCGTGGTTCGCCGCCGCGCGCTCACGGCCGTCCTGCTCGCCCTTGGGGCATCGCTTCTCGCCGCCGGCCCCGCCCAGGCGCAACCTCGCTTCATCACCGTCGCCTCCACGACCTCGACCGAGCAGTCCGGCCTCTTCGGCCACCTCTTGCCCGCCTTTACGAAGGCGACCGGCATCGAGGTGCGCGTCGTCGCCGTGGGAACAGGCCAGGCCCTCATGCTCGGCGAGCGTGGCGACGCCGATGTGGTGTTCGTGCACGACACCCCGTCCGAGCTGGAGTTCGTGGCCGATGGCTGGGGGGTCGGCCGGCAAGCGGTCATGTACAACGACTTCGTCGTCATCGGGCCAAGGGCGGACCCGGCACGGGTGGCTGGCGCCACGGACATCGTCGCCAGCTTCCGCCGCGTCGCCGAAGCCCGAGCGCCGTTCATCACCCGCGGCGATGACAGCGGCACCCATAAGGCGGAGCTGCGCTTCTGGCAGGAGGCCGGGCTGGACCCGAAAGCCGCCAGCGCCGCGCCAGGCCAAGGCGCTGGCTGGTATCGGGATATCGGCGGCGGCATGGGCGCGGCGTTGAACATGGCGGCCGCGCTGGGCGCCTATACCCTTGCGGACCTCGGCACCTGGCTCGGCTTCCAGAACCGGCAAGACCTGGCGATCGCCGTGCAGGGCGACAGGCGATTGTTCAACCAATACGGCGTCATGCTGGTCAACCCGGCCCGCCACCCCGCCGTCAAGGCCGACCTCGGGCGGCGCTTCATCGAGTGGCTGGTCTCCGCGGAAGGTCAGCGGAGCATCGCCGGCTACAGGGTCGGCGGGGAGCAGCTATTCTTCCCGAACGCCCGTGGCCAGCAGGATCTGCCGACCGGCGGCCCGGGAACCGCGCCGGGCCTGGAGCCGACGCGGTTCGCCCCCGAGCGGGCCAAGGCGCTGTTGGCAGGGGCGACCTGACCTACGCGACGCGGGCCGACCAGCACGCGGTCGCGACCGGCGTGGGACGGGCTGGCATGAGCGGTCGCCGCGGCGAGCGGCTAATGGTTGTTCCCAGCTCCTCCGGCCAGGCCGGTGTCGTGCAGGCGGCCGATCTCGCCGCTCGATAGGCCGAGCACTTCGGCGAGCACCTCGTCGGTGTCGCGGCCCAACTCCGGGGCGGGCGCCGCGGGATGGCGCACTTCGCCTTGCATGGTCGCCGCGGCGCCGGGCGTGAGGTAGGAGCGGCCGCCGGGATGCTCGACTGAGGTCAGCACCGGGTTTTCGGCGGAGAAGTACCGGTCGTGCCGCAGGGCCTGGCCCAAGGTTTGGTAGGGTCCCCAGCATACGCCGCGGCTTTCGAAGGCTGGCGCCAGTTCGGCGGCGGTTTTGGCGGCGAAGGCGGCGGCGAACAGCGGATTGAGGCGGCCCCGATGCTGGAAGCGTAGGCTTTCGTCCCGCTCGAAGCTCGCGCCCAGCTCCGCCTCGAGGGCGGCCACCTCCTGCTCGAGACCCAGGATCGCCACCAGGCCGGTCCACTGCCGCGGCGTGATCGCGACCACCATCAGCCGCTCGCCGCCGCTTGTCGTGAAGTCGCGCCCGAAGGCGCCGAACAAGTCGTTGCCGATGCGGGGACGGTCCTGGCCGGAAAGCTGGACCTCGCCGATGCCCCCCAGATGGCCGAGGCTGGCGATGGCGACGTCCGAGAGCGGCACGCGGATTTCGCGGCCCCGCCCCGTCATGCGCCGCGCGCGCTCGGCCGAGACCAGGCAGAACGAGGCGTAGGCGCCCGCCAGCAGGTCCCAGGCCGGCAGCACATGGTTGACCGGGCCGAGATGCTCCACCGGTCCGGTCATGAGCGGCACGCCGATGGCGGCGTTGACGGTATAGTCCACCGCTTGGCGGCCGTCGGGCCAGCCCATGATGCGCAGGCAGATCAAGTCGGCCCGGTGCGGGGTCAGGCGGTCATAGGCCAGGAAGCCCTTGGCGGGGAAGTTGGTGACGAACAGCCCGGCATTTTCGCCAGGGGCGGTGATGATACGCACGGCCAGCTCCCGCCCTTCCGGCCGGGCGAGGTCGAGGGCGACCGATTTCTTGCCCTTGTTCAAGCCCTCCCAGTACAGGCTGGGGCCATCGCCGGGCGACAGCGGCCACCGGCGGAAATCGGGACCGCCGCCGATCTGGTCGATGCGGATGATCTCGGCGCCGAGTTGGGCGAGGTGCAGCGCGCAGGAGGGCGCGGCGATGAACGACGCCGCCTCGACCACGCGCACGCCATTCAAAAGGTCGTACATGGCGCCTTCAATCCAACGGCTCGACCTTGACGACGGCGGCGCCGAGGTTGCTGCCGAACCAGACCGACACCGGGCCGTTCCGGTCGTCCACGAACACCCGCCGGATGTTGGCACGATGCGGCAGCAGGTATTCCACGATCTGCCCGGTCGCGGGATTAAGCCGGCCGAGCCGGTCGGAGGTCTCGCTGACCGACCAAACCTCGCCATGCCGGTCGGCCACCACGTCATAGGGCGCCTCCCAGGGCAGCGGCATCCGCCATTCGGTGATCTTTTCCGAAGCCGGGTCGAACATGCCGATACCGTTGCCGCCGTATTCGGCGAACCATAGCCGGTCCTGCGAATCGACGCGCCCGCGGCGGGCGCGCGCGTTGGCGGTCGGCGCGGGATAGAACCGGAACGGGCCGCCCTTGGCGTCCATGCGCCCGATGCCGCCGAAGGGAAACTCGAGCACGTAGGCGTTGTTGCGGCTATCGGCGTAGATGCCGTAGATTCCGACCGGCCGCCCGGTCGCCGGATCCTTCTGCGTCCCCAGGTTCTCCCACGACCCGGTCGCGACATCGAGGCGCATGACCTGCGACCGCTCCGAGTTCTTCACCCAGGCCTTGCCATCGGCATCCATGCCCGCGATCGAGAAGTGCGACTGCTGCGTGCTGTCGGTCAGCCACTCCTTGGGCAGCGGATAGATGCGGAACGTCGCGGTCGCCCGGTCGAAACGCGCGAGGCCGGTTTGATACATCAGGCCGATCCAGAGGTTGCCGTCGCGGTCGAGCTCGAGATCGAGCGTGCCCATCGGCGAGCCGGGCCGCTGGACGGGGATGGGGTAGTCGGTGGTCTGTCCGGTCCGCGGGTCGAGCTTCGACAGGAACTGCTCGCCGAAATGGGCGAACCACACCGCGCCGTCGCGGTCGACGACCACGTCATGCGGCTGGATTTCGGGGCGGGGCAGCGCGTACTCCGTCACGACGACCTTCGTGGCCCGGCCTGTCGGGCGTGGAAAGGTCTGGTAGGGGAAGGGCTGCTCGCTCCTGCCGGCTAGGTTGACGCTGGCGAGCCACTCGGCCACCGGCGCCTCCATCCCCGCCGGCAACGGCGGGCGGCGGTCTTTGCCCACAAGGCGTTGCGGCTGCAGGTCGGTCGCTCCGGGATAGTAGCCCGCCATCCGCTCGATGACGGCCAGGAACTCCTCCTTCGTGTGCTGCGACCCGAATATGCGCTGCACCGTGTGGCAATCGGTGCAGTTCAGCATCTGCCGCTTGATGTCGTCCGGCCCGGGCGCGCTCGCCAGCAACTCCGCGTTGGTGAGATCGTCCGCGGTGACGGCGGCCGGCTTGAGCCTTATGTCGGCGACCCCCGGCCGGCCAGGGGCCAACTCGACCGGCTCGGCGCCGTCCCGCTCAAAGCCTGCCGCCCGGATGGCCAACTCGTAGCGCCCCTCGGCCAGGCGGTCGTCGGGAAACCGGTATCGGCCGTGCTCGTCGCTCACGACGCTGACGGTGATCGTGGAGCCGATCCGCTTGGCGCTCACGACGACGCCTTCCATCGGGCCGTCCCGAACCGAGGAGACCTGGCCCGAGAGGGCGCCCGCGGATTGCGCGAAAGCGCCTGGCCCGAACAGCGTGGCCGCGACGGCGCCGGCGAGAAGCAGCGTTGCCCGGCTGGTGCGGTGTGCGATCACGGCGGCCTCCTCATTATTCCGGCCCGGGGCGCCTCGGTCAGCGTATCGGCGCCGGCACCTGGATGAGCGTGTTCAGTTGGTCCGGACGCAACGGCGCCGGCAGGAGGCGGTACTCGACGGCGTCGGCCATGACGGCGTCGATGCCGATGACCCGGTCCGGATCGAGGTTCGCCTTTGGGTAGAACGCGTCCCGCGCCCGGGTGGCGGTGGCGAGCGGGATGTGGGCCCAGGTGCTGTAGAACGCGAGGGCCGCCGGGTCGGCGTACATCCAGTCGAGCGACTCGCGATAGGCCTGCATGAAGCGGGCGAACACCTCGGGCCTGCGCTGCAGCGCTGCGGCATTGGCGATCACGAGACGGACGGTCTGGTCGGCGAACGCCGGGACGTCGCTGCCGCGCGCCACGATGCGGGTTTCCCCGCGCTCGACCGCGTCCACCCCGAAGGGCGGCGCGGCCCAGCCGACGTCGATCTGGCCGGACATCACTTGCGTGAAGGTGGCGGGTGGGCTGCCGGTCGCGGTCGGGCGGAACTGCACGCCGAGCGTTTTCTGCAATCCGATCACCACCAGGTTGGTCGATGACCCGGCGACCGAGTACGCCACCGTCTTGCCCGCCGCCTCGCGCATGGTCCGGATCGGGCTATCCGCGCGGACATACCAATACAGGTCGTGCGCGCCGACCGTGGCATTGCCGATGACCCGCACCGGGGCGCCCCTGGCGAAGGCGCCCAACACGCCGTAGGTGCCGACGCCGACGCCGATTTCGACGCCACCGGCGATCACCGCTTGCTGCGACTGGCCGCCACCTTCGGTGTAGAGGATGTCGAGCGCCAGGCCCCGCTTGCGGAAAAAGCCGCCTTCCTGTCCCAACTCGGCGATCGAGGTCTCCCAGTTGCCGCGCTGCCCCACGGCAAGCTTCAGCGTGTCTTCCGCCCATGCCCGCCGGCTGAGGAGCAGGGCGGGCATGGCAAGGCCCAGCGCGGCCCGGCGATTCAGTTGAAGGTTCATTGTCAGGCCCTTCCGCCCGGTGGCGCCATGGTGAGGGACGAGGCCATCGCCGGCGTGTAGCCCGTGGCGACCCGCACATCGACCACCGCGACCCCGCCTGCCTCGACGGCCGCGATCGCGGCCGCGAACACCCCGGCCAACTCGGCCCCGTCATGCACCGGCCCGAAGCCTTGCGCCCCCTGCGCCCGGGCCAAACCGGCGACGTCGATCTCGGGGTCGGTCATGCGCATGCCGATCCACTTGTTCTCCACGGGGCGGCCGCGCATCCGCGCCACCCGCTCCTGGTGCACCTCGTCGTTGAAGAACGATTGGTTGTTGGCCACCACCATCAGCATGGGGATGCGGTAGTGCGTGGCGGTCCAGAGCGCAGTGACGCCCATGAGGAAATCCCCGTCCCCGCAAACGGCGACCGGCAGCCGTCCGGAGCCGCGCAGCGCCAGGGCGGCGCCGACCGCGATGCCGGGGCCGCCGCCGATGCCGCCGCCGCCGTCCGAGCCCAGGAAGTCCAGCGGATGCCGGAACGGCCACGAGGCGCCGTCCCACGACAGGGGCAGATGGAGCAGGGATACGGGCCGCCCAGCGATCGCATGGCGCAGCGCCTCGGCCATCGCCGGCACCAGGAGCGTGCCGGGTGCTGCTTGCTGGCCCGGAGCGACGGCCGCCTGCGCCTTTGCGGGCGCGCCATCCGGGCGCAGCCGGGCCAGCATCGCGTGGGCAACCGCGTCCGGGTCCGCGGCCAGGAACAGGTCGACCGTCGGCAGGCCTTGATGGTCCATGCTCCAGCCATTGTGCAGCGCGTGGTCCAGCGAGACCTGGATCACGCGCGCCTGCGTCTCGCCGCCGCAGGCCGTGCGCAGCGTGCCGGCCAGGTCGACCCAGTCCAGGCTGAGGATGACGTCGGCCGCGGCGACCTCGTGCATTGCCTCTGGAACCGGGAACACGCCCGGGCAGCCGGCGTGCTGGGGATGATCGGTAGGGAAGGCGGCGCCGACCTTGAGGTCGGTCAGCACCTTTGCGCCCAGCGCTTCGGCGAGCGCCAGACGGGCGTTCCAGGCAGCTTCGCCGCGGCCGACGCGGCCCATCAGGATTACCGGGCGTGCGGCCGCGGTCATTAAATCGACCGCCTGGGTCACCAGCCGTTCCGAAGGCTCGGCCGCGACTGGCGGCATCAACCGGGCTGGGTCGATGGGCGGCAAGGGCGCGGCGAGCGGTTCCTCCTGCAAGCCGGCATCGAGGTTGACATAGACGGGGCCCATCGGCGCGGTGCGGGCCAGCCAGGCCGCCCGGAACAGCGCCTCCCGCGCCGCTTCCGGCGAACCCGGCTGCGCGTCCCACTTCACATAGGGACGGACGATGGCGCCCTGGTCCTGCGCGGTGTGGATCCACTCGATCCAGGGACGGCGTTTCGCCGCGTCCATGGGGCCGGTGGCGCCGAGTACGATCACCGGCATGCGGTCGCACCAGGCATTGAAGATGGCCATGGTCGCGTGGAACAGGCCGACGTTGGAGTGCACGGCCGCCAGCATCGGCGTGCCGGTGACCTTGGCCCAGCCCTGCGCGATGGCGACGGCGTGTTCCTCGTGCAGGCAGAGGAGCATCTGCGGCGCGTCGTTGCCGAGGTGGTTCACCAGGCTGTCGTGCAGGCCGCGATAGCTCGCGCCGGGGTTGAGCGCGACATAGGGGATGCGCAGCGCCTGCAACGCCTCGGCCACCACGTCGCTGCCGAACAGCGCGTTGCCCGGCGGGGGCAGGCCGACCGGGCGCTCGATGTCGGCAGGTTGGGCGACGGCAGACTGCGCGCCGTCCATCAGCGCCACTCCGACGCGCGCTGGGCGGGGTGATGTCGTACGAAAACGGCCGCTGTCCGGCGTCTGGTCATCCGCTTCGACTCCCCTTCTTCAAGGCCAACAACGCACGAGGATAGCCTATCGGCTTCACGCTTGCACGGGCATCCCCGGGGGCGCAAGGGACCATGGGCCGCGATACGCCTCCAGGCTCGGCCTGTGTTCGCGTCGGAGAAAATCGCCGGTTCCCGCGCGCGTCCCGCCTTCGCCGCTAAGGGTTGACGGCCGGGCGATCGAACCAGGCTGGCACCGTGCCGGGCCGGTCCTGCCGCGCCTTGGCCACCTCGGCGGCCCGGTTCTGCCGATACAGGCTGCGGAACGTCGCGTACGGGTCGAGCGCGCCGCGCTTGATGTTGTCGATCGGGTCAATCAGCCGCTCCCGCGTATCCACCGCGCCGACGCCGAGGCGGGCGAAGCCGAGCGTCTTGCTGCCGCCGAAGCTCGCCCAGGTCAGCGGGTCGAGCGCCGCGTTGGCGCCGAACCCCACCGCATCCCGCGGGTTGCTGGGGCCAAGGATCGGCAGGAACAGGAACGGCCCTTCGCCCACGCCCCAGAGGGCCAAGGTCTCGCCGAAATCGGCGTCATGGTCCGGATAGCCCCAGCCGGTTGCGACATCGAAGAAGCCGGCGCCGCCTGCGGTGCTGTTGATCAGGAACCGCATCAGGCTATCCCCGGCCCGGCGCGGCTTGCCCTGCAGCACGTCGTTGGCGAACTGCGCGGGAGTGCCGAGGTTGACGATGGCGTTATGCACGGGGCGCCGCACGCCGCCGGGCACGGCGGCGCGATAGGCCACCGCGGCCGGGCGCAGCACGTAGGTGTCGATGCCGTCGTTGATCGTGTAGAAAACCCGGTTCATCGGCTCCAGCGGGTCGTTGTTCTCCCGGTACTCGGCCTGCGCCGCGGCGTCCCCCGCCGGTGGCCGGGCCGCGCACGCCGTAACGAGAAGGAGCAGGCATAAGAACAATGGGCGGAACAGGGGCACAGGTCGGTCCTTGAGCGGTCGTTGGGCAAGCAGCCTCTCACAAATGCGGGAGGAATCCTACCCTGCCGCGCGGCGGCCAGCGCAGCCCATGGCAGGCCGATGGTCAGACCTTCTTCAGTTGTTCAGGCCTGTGCACCGCCGTCTTGCCGCTCTTGGCCGACTTGACGATGAATTGCGGGTCCGCCTTGGTCGGCTTGGCCGTGTGGCCCTTCACCTTGGTCGTTGAAGTCACCTTCTTCTCCACCGTCCCCTGCGTCTCGCCCTGCGGCGTGCCCCACTTCACCTTGTCGCCTGGCTTGACCATGGCCTCGCTCCAAACACCGCAGCCGCAACACGGGGGCCCGCCGCCGGGTTCCACGGACCAACCCGGCCTTGTATGATAGGCCATTGACCCTGGAGGCCCGATGAACGCCGTCACCCGCCCCAACAGGCCCGCCCACGAGGCCCGCCTCGACCGCCTGGCCGAAGTCGCTGTTCGTGTCGGGCTCGGGTTGGCGCAAGGGCAGGAATTGGTGTTGACCGCGCCGCTGGAGGCGGTGCCGCTGGTGCGGCGCATCACCGAACACGCCTACAAGGCGGGCGCCAAGCTGGTCACCACGCTGCTTTCCGACGAGCAAGCGACCCTTGCCCGCTTCCAGCACGCGCCGGACGCGGCCTTCGACTATGCCCCTGCCTGGCTGTTCGAGGGCATGGCGACCGCCTTTCACGGCAACGCCGCCCGCATGGCGATCGGCGGCGAGGATCCGTCGCTGCTTTCCGGCCAAGACCCCGACCGGGTGGCCCGCGCCAACCGCGCCCGCTCGGTGGCCTATCGCCCAGCGCTCGAGCTGATCACCAACTTCGGCATCAACTGGAACATCATCTGCTACGCGAGCCCTGCCTGGGCCCGCATGGTGTTTCCAACCTTGCCCGAAGATGAGGCGGTGGCCCGGCTGTGGGACGCCATCTTTGCCGCCTCCCGGGTCGACGAAGCGGACCCCGTTGCGGCCTGGGCCGCCCACAACGCCGCGCTGCACGCCCGGACCGCGCAGTTGAACGGGAAGCGCTTCGCCGCCCTGCACTTCACCGGCCCAGGAACCGACCTGCGGGTGGGACTGGCGGACGGACACCTGTGGCTGGGCGGCGCGGAGCCCGCCAAGAACGGCATCGTCTGCAACCCCAACATCCCCAGTGAAGAAGTGTTCACCACGCCCCATCTCGCCAGGGTCGACGGCGTCGTCAGCAGCACCAAGCCGCTGTCCTACCAGGGCACGCTGATTCAGGACATCCTGGTGCGCTTCGAGGCCGGCCGCATCGCCCATGCCCAGGCCCGCACCGGGCAGGAGGTGCTGGAGCGCGTGCTGGACACGGACGGCGGCGCGCGGCATCTGGGCGAGGTGGCCCTGGTGCCGCACTCCTCGCCGATCTCGGCCAGCGGCTTGCTGTTCTTCAACACCTTGTTCGACGAGAATGCCGCCAGCCACATCGCTCTCGGCCAGGCTTATCGGACCTGCCTCGAAGGCGGCACGACGGCCACCGACACCGAACTCGCCGAGCGGGGCGCCAACACGAGCCTGATCCACATCGATTGGATGATCGGCTCGGGCGACGTGGACGTGGACGGCCTCACGTCCGATGGCGCCCGGCAACCGCTCATGCGTGCGGGCGAGTGGGTCTGATCGCGGGGTCCCGTTTCGGAATCCTGGAAGCCTAAGCCGCTGTTTTGCGGTCCCGCAGGAAGTGGAAGAACTCCACGCCCTCCCGTAGCCGCCGCTTCATCATCTGCGGGCTGCGCACCATCTCGTTCACGATGGAGGCGATCTTCGGCGCCCGGAAGTAGAAGCGGCGATAGAACGCCTCGACGTTCTGGAAGATCTCGGTGTGCGACAAATGCGGGTAGTGCAGCGGCGCGATCTGCACCCCGCGCTCGTCGATCAACTCGGCGTTCGCGGCGTCGAGCCAGCCGTTCTCCACCGCCTGTTTGTAGAGGGTGGTGCCGGGATAGGGTGCGGCGAGCGAGACCTGCATAGTGTGCGGGTTGACCTCGATGGCATAGCGGATGGTTTCCTCGATCGTCTCCTTCGTCTCGCCGGGCAGGCCGAGGATGAAGGTGCCGTGGATCTTGATGCCGAGCTCGTGGCAGTCCTTGGTGAACCTGCGGGCGACGTCGATCAGCAGGCCCTTCTTGATGTTATGCAGGATCTTCTGGTTGCCGCTCTCATAGCCGACCAGCAACAGGCGCAGCCCGTTATCTTTCAGCACCTTCAGCGTTTCACGTGGAACATTGGCCTTGGCGTTGCAGGACCAGGTGACGCCCAGGCGGCCCAGCTCCCGCGCGATGGCCTCGGCGCGGGGCAGGTTGTCGGTGAAGGTGTCGTCGTCGAAGAAGAACTCTCGCACCTGCGGGAAGTCGCGCATGGCCTGCTTGATCTCGGCGGCGACGTGTTCGGGGCTGCGGACGCGGTAGCGGTGGCCGCCCACCGTCTGTGGCCACAGGCAGAAGGTGCAGCGGGACTTGCAGCCGCGGCCGGTGTAGATGCTGATGTAGGGGTGCATCAGGTAGCCGATGAAGTAGTCCTCGATGCGCAGGTCGCGCTTGTAGACGTCGGTCACGAAGGGAAGCCTGTCCATGTCCTCGAGGATCGTGCGATCCTTGTTGTGGACGATGGCGCCGTTGCGGTCGCGGTAGCTGATGCCGTCGATGGCGGCGAAGTCGCGGCCCTCGGCCACTTCGAGGCAGGTGAAGTCGAATTCGTTGCGGGCCACGAAGTCGATGGGCGCGCCTTGCTCCAGGCTTTCGGCCGGCTGCACGGCCACCTTGGCGCCGACGAAGCCGATCTTCAGCGCCGGGTTGGCGTCCTTCAGGGCGGCGGCGACCTTCACGTCGGAGGCGAACGAGGGCGTGCTGGTGTGGATGACGACCAACTCCCGCTTGCGCGCCTCGGCCAGCACGGGCTCCATGCCGAGGTTGGCGGGGGGTGCGTCGATCAGCTTGCTGCCGGGCACGAGAGCCGCCGGCTGCGCCAACCAGGTGGGATACCAGAATGACTTGATTTCCCGCTTGGCCTGGTAGCGAGAGCCGGCGCCGCCGTCGAATCCCCCGAATGAGGGCGGCTGCAGGAACAAGGTTTTCATCATGGCCGTATCTATCCCTTTCCGGGCGTCAGGCTCGTTGGTGACAGGCCCTTCGGCGGCAGGCCCTTTTGTGACAGGCGTTTTGGCGACAGGCTGGCGCGGGTCGTGCGATGCACCTGCCCCCGCCAGGCCACCCGGTTCGAGCAATAGCTCGCCAGGATCACCGTAACCGACAGGAGGTCGCGGAACGGCAAGCACCAGATCGTGAGAGGCGACGCAATCTTCAAGGCATGGTCCATGCTCCGCGCCGCCGCGCCGCGCACCAGCCACGCGGCGGCGAAGGCAAGCCAGGCCCAGGCCGCGCCGCCGGACACGCCTAAGGCGAGGGTTGCCCAGAATAGCGGGAACTGCATCACCGACAGCGCGAACCCTGCAGGCACGAGCGACCGGACGGTGCGGGCCCAGCGCAGCTCGTGCTGGAACAGCGCAGGTAGATCGGTCTCCGGAACCGTGGTCGCCGGCACCGTGCTCGCCAGCGGCACGGACAGGCCCTTCGCCCGCACCAACCGCCCTAGTTCCGCGTCATCCGCGAGGTGGTTGGACAAGGCGTGCAGCCCGCCCACAAGCTCCAGAGTCGCGCGGGTCAGGGCCATGGTGGCGCCCAGGCAATCCTGCCGCCCCAACGCCCGCGCGAGAAGGGCGCCAGGCAGGAAGGCATGGTTGATGTGCGCCGCGCCGAGCCGGCCGGCCAGCGTGTTGGATGCGGTCCGCCCGGAATAGAGGGTGGTGACCAGGCCGACGCCGGGCTGTTCGAGGCCAGCCACGAGGTTGGCGAGGTACGACGGCGCGGCATGGATATCGCTGTCCGCGATCACCAGCACGTCGTGCCGGGCCCGGGGCAGCATGTTGATCAAGTTGGCGATCTTACGGTTGCTGCCATGGGTCGTCGGATCGACCACCACATCCATGTCGAGCAGCGGAAAACGGGCGCGCAGGCGCCGAAGCACATGAAGCGCCGGGTCGCCCGCGCTTTGAAGCCCGAACACGATTTGAAAGTCCGGGTAGTCCTGGTCGCAAAAGCTCGCCAGCGCCTCCTCGAGCACCGGCTCGTTGCCGTGCAGCGGCTTGAGGATCGTGACCGGTGGGCGCGCAGTGGGCGTTGCAGGAGAACGGCGGGCGAATTCCCGGAACGCCAGCCAGCCGGCGCCGGACTGCACCACGCCAGCGGCGGTTAGCCCGGCCAAGGTCAGCGAGACGGCGTCGATCAAGACCAGTTCCCGATCAGGACAGTGCGCCGCCGGACAAGTCCGCGACCTTGCGCTTAAGGTTGGCGATCAGCGGCTGTGCCCCGGAAGCCAGCGATGCCCGCCAGTCCGAGCGATAGACCGCAACCTGGCTGATGGAGCTGTTCAGCAAGACGTCCACCGCCCGCCAGCCGGTCGGGGTTCGGCGCATCACGTAGTCGATCCGCGTCGGCTCGCCGTGGGTCGGCACGATGCGGGTGGCGACGACCTGGTCCGCGCCGACCATTCGGGTCTCCGGGACCAATTCGATCCGCTCGCCGCTGAACTCGTTGAAGTTGGCGACATAGCTGGCCACCGTGAACTGGCGGAACACGTCCATCAATGCCGCTTGCTGGTCCGCCGGCAAGGCGGCCCAGCGCGGACCGACCGAGGCTTGCAGGATGCCCGGGATGTCGAACGCGCGCTCCACCACCGGCGCCAGCGCGGCGTATCGCTGACTAAACGGCGACTTGCCCGCGGCCATGGCGGAGAGCAGTCCCTGGTTCAGCGCCTGGATGGGGGCGGCCGCGTCGGGATCGGCGGCATGTGCTGCAAACGGGATCAGGGCCGCGGCCAGCGCCGAACGCCGGGTCCAGCTCATCGGGCCGGCGCCGCCAGCGAGGCCGCGCTCAGCGGCGTTGCCTGCCCGGCTTGCCGGCCCAACGCCTCCAGGACGGTGGCGACGATGTCCTTGGCGCTGAGCCCGGCCTCGATCATCTGCGCGGCCGGCGCGTTATGGTCGATGAAGCGGTCCGGCAAGGTGAGGGACCGTATTTTGAGTCCGCCGTCCAGCAAGCCGCGGCGCGAGAGGTGCAGCATCACCGCCGCGCCGAAGCCGCCCATGGAGCCTTCCTCGACGATGATGAGCACGCCGTGGTGCCGGGCCAGTTGCTCGATCATGGCGGTGTCGAACGGCTTGGCGAAGCGGGCGTCGGCCACCGTGGTGGAGAAGCCCTTCGCCGCCAACTCGTCCGCCGCACGCATGCTGTCGGCCAGGCGGGTGCCGAGGGAGAGGATGGCGACGGACGAGCCCTCGCGCATGATCCGGCCGCGGCCGATCGGCAGCACGCTGCCGCGCTCGGGCAACTCGAGGCCGGCGCCCTCGCCGCGGGGATAGCGCACGGCGCTCGGCCCGTCGTCGATGATGGCCGAGGTGGCCACCATGTGCATCAGCTCCAACTCGTCGCTCGGCGCCATGAGGGTGAAGCCTGGCAGGCAGCCGAGATAGGCCAGGTCGAAGCTGCCCGCATGGGTCGCGCCGTCGGCGCCGACCAGGCCGGCGCGGTCGATGCCGAAGCGGACGGGCAGGCCCTGAATGGCGACGTCATGCACGACCTGGTCGTACGCGCGCTGCAGGAAGGTGCTGTAGATGGCGCAAAACGGGCGCAGGCCTTCGGTGGCCATGCCGGCCGCGAACGTCACCGCGTGCTGCTCGGCAATGCCCACGTCGAAGCAGCGATCGGGGAAACGGCTGGCAAAGCGGTCGAGCCCGGTACCGGAGGGCATCGCAGCGGTCACGGCCACGATCCGCGGGTCGACTGCTGCCTCGGCGATCAAGGCGTTGGCGAAAACCCGCGTGTACTGCGGCGGGCCCGGCGGCGCCTTCACCTGCTCGCCGGTGATCACGTTGAACTTGGACACGCCGTGGTACTTGTCGGCCGAGTTTTCGGCCGGGGCGTAGCCATGGCCCTTCTTGGTGATGACGTGCAGCAGGATCGGCCCGCTCTCCTCGGCTTCGCGCACGTTGCGCAGCACCGGCAGCAGGTGATCCAGGTTGTGGCCGTCGATCGGCCCGACATAGTAGAAGCCCAGTTCCTCGAACAAGGTTCCGCCGGTCAGGATGCCGCGGGCGTATTCCTCCGCGCGGCGCGCCGTGCGCTCAAGCCCGCGTGGGAAGCGCTTGGCCATCCGCGCCGCAAGATCGCGCAGGTTCAGGAACGAGCGGCTGCTCATGAGCCGGCTGAGGTAGGCGCTCATCGCCCCGACCGGCGGCGCGATGGACATGTCGTTGTCGTTCAGGATCACCAGCAGCCGGGAACGCTGGGCGCCGGCGTTGTTCATGGCTTCGTAGGCCATGCCCGCGCTCATCGCTCCATCACCGATTACGGCAACCACGTGCCGGTTCTTTTCGCCGAGCAGGTCGTGCGCGACGGCCATGCCTAGCCCGGCGGAGATGCTGGTGCTGCTATGCGCCGCGCCGAAGGGGTCGAACTCGCTTTCCGACCGGCGGGTGAAGCCGGATAGGCCGCCGGGCTGCCGCAGGGTGCGGATGCGGTCGCGGCGCCCGGTCAGGATTTTATGCGGGTAAGCTTGATGCCCAACGTCCCAGATCAACCGGTCCCGCGGGGTGTCGAAGATCGCATGCAAGGCGACCGTCAGCTCCACGACGCCCAGCGACGCTCCGAGGTGGCCGCCGGTGGTGCTGACGGCGTCGACCGTCTCGGCCCGCAACTCGTCGGCCACTTGGCGCAGCTGTTCGGAGGAGAAGTTGCGCAGGTCGGCCGGCGCCCGGATGCGGTCGAGGGTCGGGGTGGCGGGACGGGATGGGAGCGGCATGCTCGCGTTCATTGGGTCTGTCTGCTCCCCCCGCATGGCGCGCCAAGCGGTTGCTCTCTGGTCTGAAGCTGCGCAGCCGGATCAAGGCTGGCAGAAGTCGGTCGGCAAGAACCACGTCCGTTTAGGATAGGCAAGCGTAGCTCGATGCCGCGGTCATAGCTGTGTAACGGCCTGTGACACTACTCATCGGCGGGGCTGCGTGCCATACCGTGCCGCTCAACACAGCGAGATGTTGCAGGTTTGCCACAGTGCGGCGGCGTCTCGGGCCACAGGCGGTCCATAAGCCCACGCGGTGCGATATGATGACAGGGTATTGGAGGGTGCTGGATGATGCACGTGGTGTTGGCCCAGCCCAGGGGCTTCTGTGCCGGGGTGGAGCGCGCCATCGAGATCGTGGAGCGGGCGTTGGCGAAGTTTGGGCCGCCTATCTACGTGCGCCACGAGATCGTGCACAATCGGCATGTCGTCGAAGACCTTCGCAAGCGCGGCGCCGTCTTCGTCGATGAGCTGGACGAGGTGCCGCCCGGGGCCATGACGGTGTTTAGCGCCCACGGCGTTGCCAAGCGCGTCGAGGAACTGGCGCGCGAACGCCACCTTCCGGTGATCGACGCAACCTGCCCGCTGGTCGCCAAGGTCCATGCCGAGGGGCGGCGCTATGCCGCGCAGGACCGCGAGATCGTGCTGGTCGGGCATGCCGGCCACGCAGAGGTCGAGGGTACGATTGGGCAGATCCCCGGCCGGGTTCACCTCGTGCAGACGGTGGCCGACGTTGCCACTCTCGAGGTGGGCAACCCGGCGCGCCTTGCCTACGTTACGCAAACGACCCTTTCGGTCGACGATACCCGTGGCATCATCGCGGCACTGGAGTCCCGCTTTCCCGGCATCGTCGGCCCTGACGTGCGCGATATCTGCTACGCCACGCAGAACCGTCAGCAGGCGGTGCACGACTTGGCCAAGCAGGTCGACCTCATTCTCGTGGTGGGGTCGAAGAATAGCTCGAACTCGAATCGCCTTCGCGAGATCGGGACGGAGCTCGGCAAGCCGAGCTATTTGATCGACGACGCGAGCGCCCTGCAGCCGGACTGGTTTCAGGGCATCGGCCGGGTGGGGCTTACAGCCGGCGCCAGCGCTCCCGAGATGCTAGTGCAAGGAGTGCTGGATGGCCTGCGCCGCTTTGGCGAAGTGAACGTTTCCACGCTCCCGGGCGTTGCCGAGGATGTGAAGTTCAAGTTTCCGGCCGAGTTGAGTTAGGCCGAGGGGAAGCAGAAGATATGTCGGTTCCGCTAAAGCAGGTCATCCGAGTCGGCGCCTATGTGGTCAAGCAGCACCTGATCGGGCGCAAGCGCTATCCGCTGGTGCTCATGCTGGAGCCGCTGTTCCGCTGCAACTTAGCCTGCTCCGGATGCGGCAAGATCGATTACCCGGCCGCGATCCTGAATCAGCGGCTTTCGGTGGCCGACGCGCTTGCCGCAGTTGATGAGTGCGGCGCGCCCGTGGTGGCCATCGCGGGCGGCGAGCCGCTGCTGCACAAGGAAATGCCGGAGATCGTCGCGGGCATCCTGGCGCGCAAGAAGTTCGTCTATCTCTGCACGAACGCCTTGCTGCTCGAAAAGAAGATGGATCTGTTCAAGCCCAACCCGTTTTTCAGTTGGGACGTGCATTTGGATGGCGACCGGGAGATGCACGACCGGGCGGTGAGCCAGGAAGGCGTGTACGACCGCGCCGTGGCCGCCATCAAGCTGGCCAAGCAGCGCGGCTTCCGGCTTAGCATCAACTGCACGTTGTTCGATGGCGCACAGCCGGAGCGCGTGGCCGCGTTCTTTGACGAAGTAATGGCGATGGGCGTGGATGGCATCATGACGTCGCCGGGCTACGCCTATGAGCGGGCGCCGGACCAGACGCACTTCCTCTCGCGCCAGAAGACCAAGCAGTTGTTCCGCGACATCCTCAAGCGGGGCCAGGGCAAGGGGTGGCGCTTCACCCAGTCGCCGCTGTTCATGAGCTTCCTGGCCGGCAACGAGGACTATCGCTGCACGCCCTGGGGCAAACCGACGCGGAACGTCTTTGGCTGGCAGCGGCCCTGCTACTTGCTCGGCGAGGGCTATGCCAAGACCTTTACCGAGCTGATGGACAGCACGGATTGGGACAAGTACGGCACCGGCGCCTACGAGAAATGCGCCGACTGCATGGTCCACTCCGGTTACGAAAGCACCGCGGTGATGGACGCGGTGAAGTCGCCGGTGAAGACGATGATGACGGCGCTGCGCGGGCCCAGGCTCGACGGCCCGATGGCGCCGGAGATCGACCTCTCCCAGCAGCGTCCGGCCGATTACGTGTTCAGCCGGCACGTCCAGGACAAGATGGCCGAGTTGCGCCATGCCAAGCCGGCCCGGGCGGAGGTGGCGGACGCGGCCGACTGACGTCCGGGGAAGGGATGGCTTGGCTCGTCCCCCCGATCCAGAGGCAGCCAAGCCCCGACAGAGCTGCCTGGCGATGGCAAGAGGCAGCCTCTGGGACCTCGAGAATGGTTAGCGCCCGAAAGCCTCCAGCAACTCCCGGGTCCGGTCAGGGTCGGATTGCTTCATCACCTGCCAGGTCAGCCTTTGGCAGTCGTCGATCGTCGTGCTGCGGACGGCCTGCTTGACCCGGGGCACGGCGGAGGCGTTCGTGCTGAAGCTTCGCAGGCCCAACCCCAACAGCAACGGCGTGAACGTCGGATTCGCAGCGATTTCTCCACAGACGGATACGGGAATTCTATGGCGAGCCGCTGCCTCAGCGGTGAACTGGATCAGGCGCAGCAAGGCCGGGTGCAATGTGTCGTATAGGTGTGCGACGTCGAGTTCGGCCCGGTCCACCGCGAGCGCATACATGCACAGATCGTTGGTGCCGATGGCGAAGAACTCCGCCTCGCCCGCCAACGCGTCAGCCGAGAGCGCGGCGCCGGGGGTTTCCACCATGATGCCGAGCGGCGGCAGGCGAGGCGGAATGCGCTCGCCGCGGGCCCGCATCGCATCGGCAACCCGATGGTAGACCACCCGGGCCGCCTTCACTTCGGCAACGTTGGTCACCATCGGCAGCAGCACCCGGACCGGACCGGCGTTGGAAGCGCGCAAGATGGCGGTCAGCTGGGTCTCGAACAGTCCCGTTTGCCGCAGCAGCAGGCGGATGCCACGCAATCCCAGGGCTGGGTTGGCGTCCATCATCTCCGGCACCAGCCCTGCCGCGACCAGCGCCTCGATTTCCTTCTCTCCACCCCAGTCAAGCACCCGAATCGTCACGGGATCGCCGGCCATGGTCTCGATGACGGCTCGATAAGACTCAGCCTGTTCGTCTTCGGAGGGCACGGTGTCCCGGTTCATGAACAGGAACTCGCTCCGCAGCAGACCGATGCCATTGGCGCCGGATTGCGCCACCATCGGCAGTTCTACCGGTAGTTCGAGGTTGGCCTGCAAGTCGGCCGCCTCACCGTCGAGGGTTACGGCCGCGAGCCGGCGCAGCCGCCCCAAGCGCTGCCGGTCGCGCGCAAACGCGGCAACCGCCCGGCGCGCGCTGGCCAGGCTCGGGCTCGATGGCCGCAGGGTGATGAACCCGGCCGACCCATCGATGACCACGGTGCCGCCGGGGCGGGTCCCCGACATCAGGCCGGGCGCTCCCAACACGGAGGGAATGCCAAGTGCCCGCAAGATGATTGCCGTGTGCCCATCCGTGCCGCCTTCCTCCGTCGCAACCCCCGCGATGCGGGATGGGTCGATGAGCGCTGCGTCGGAGGGACGGAGCGACTCAGCAACCAGAATTGAGCCCTGTGGCGCACCGGAGTAGTTGCGAAAGGGCGCCCGCGTCAGGTTACGCACGAGCCGGCGGGCGATTTCGCGGACCTCGTCGGCCTGCCTCTGCGGCGCGCCAGCGTCTTGGCCGGGCGTGGCCGCCAATCCCAGCAAGGCGGTCGCGACGGCGTTGGCCTCCTCCATCACCGCGGTCTCGGCGGACACCAGCCGATCCTGGATGCGCGTTCGGGCGCCTCGCACCAATCGCGAGGGGCCGAGCATTTGCAGGTATGCGTCGAGCAGCGGGGCGATCTCGCCTTGGCTTTCCTCCGGCAGCACCGCCAGCCGGCTCCGCAGCTTCAGCAACTGCTTCCGAGATTGTAAAATCGCCGCATCGAGCCGGGCCGCCTCTGCCTGGGTATCGGCCGCATGGATCTTGCTGCGCGTGATCTGCGCCGGCTGCTCCACGGTCCGGAACACCGGCCCGATCGCCACCCCAGCGCAGGCCGCGAGCCCGATCAGCCGCTGCTCGGCTTCCGTTGCCGGGACGCCCGCGCCGGACAAAGGCGCCCCCTCATTCTTGTTCATTGAAGCCGGCCTCGACAAGGGCGGACAAGGCGTCCAGAGCCTCCTTGGCGTCCCACCCGTCCGCCTGCAAATCGAGCTGCGCGCCTTGCCCGGCGCCGAGCATCATCAGACCCATGATCGAGCGGGCCGACACGGACTGCCCATCGCGGGATACGTCGATCGACGCCCCGAACCGCTCGGCCAGCGTGACGAACTTCGCAGCGGCACGGGCGTGCAATCCCCGCCGGTTGGTCACTATGACGCTCCGGGTCAGCAGCGATGAGTTGCCCGGCGGCTCACCGCTCATGCTATCGGCACGTCCCGTTCTTCTTGCAGGAGGGCAGCACGCGCGACGCGGCGGCAATGTATTTACGCCCGGCCGCTTGGGCGCAATCCACGCATTCGTCCAGGTTCTGGCTAGACCGCACTTTGGCCAGCTTGACCAGCATGGGCAAATTCACGCCGGAGATGACTTCGACCCCCTCGCGGCTCATCATCGAGATGGCCAAGTTGCTCGGGGTGCCCCCGAACATATCGGTCAGCAGCACAACCCCGTCCCCGGTATCGACCCGGGCGATGCTGTCCTGGATGTCGGTCCGCCGCCCCTCCATGTCGTCCTCCGGGCCGATGCAGACGGTTGCGACATTCCGCTGTACGCCGACGACGTGCTCCATGGCGGAACGTAGTTCGTCAGCCAAGCGGCCGTGGGTCACCAGCACAAGGCCGATCATGATAGCTTGCCTAAACCTTCCTCAAGAGGCGCACGCGACGGAACGTCGCCGCCGCCCACTGCCATTCGCGCCAATTCTCGGTGCGAGAGATTAATATGACATGTATCCATGCCCTGACTGCTTGAAACCTTCAACTCCCGGGCAAGCCGCTCGACGATGTGGACCGACCTATGCCGCCCGCCAGTACAGCCGACAGCGATCGTCGCGTACTTCTTGCCCTCCCGAACGAACCGCGGGATCACGAGCCGCAGCAAGTCAAGGATACTTTGGACGAAGCGTTCGAAATCCGGATCGGCCTCAATGTAAGCCGCCACGTCCGCATCGAGGCCGGTTCCAGGCCGCAATATGGGATCGTAGTGCGGATTGCGAAGGAATCGCGCGTCGAATACCATGTCTGCATCGCGTGGGAGACCCGCAGGAAAGGCGAAGGAGGCGAATGCGACGGTAAGCCCCGCCGCACGACCGTTGCCGGCGAGGGTGGGCCGAAACCGTTCCTCGATCCGCAGGCGAAGCTCGGCCAGCGGCAGTTCGGACGTATCGAGCACCAGATCTGCCTCGTTGCGCAAAGGCCGGGTCAGGACATCCTCGTCATGAATGCCGTCGATGACGCGGCCATGCGGCGCGAGCGGATGGCGGCGGCGCGTTTCGGTATAGCGGCGCAGCAGCACCGCTTCCTCAGCCCATGCGTAGACCAGTTCGGTCCGCAACCCCGGGGCGGCCTTCAGCCGCGTCACGGCCGCGCATACGAGTTTGGCATCGAAGCCCCGACTTCGCGCATCGAGGCCGATCGCCAGTGGCCCGTCCGCCCGGCTGACCAGGGTTTCGACCAAGGTTAGCGGGGGATTGTCGACGGCGTCGTAGCCGAGGTCTTCCAGAGCCCGCAGGATCGACGCCTTGCCGGCGCCGGATAGCCCGCTCACCAACACCACGCGCTGCTGGCTCAAGCGAACGCCCCGGCAACTTGCAGCAACTGGCCGGTGGCGCACCGCAACGCGGCAACCACCCGAGCTGGCGCGGAGGCGAGCCAAGGGTCGATCCGGACGATGGGTACTGCAAGGATTGCATGCTGCGCCGGGTGGGGGAGCCGGGGCCCCTGCCCAAGCTCCACGCCGAGCTTCAGGGCGGCGCAAGGTTCGAACGGCAATCGCAGAATGCCTAATCCTCTGACTTCGAGCAGCCCAGCCAGCCCAGCCGCTGGGCTCGCCACACCCTCGACGATTTCGACCCGGTCATCGGCCACGAGTTGAAACCCGTGATCCAGCAAGCGCAGCAGCAGGTCGGATTTGCCCGAACCCGACGCTCCGATCAGCAGCACACCATGCCCGTCGCGGGCGGCGCAGCTTGCGTGGACTTGCATTCACATTATCTTGTGAGCCGGTTTTCGAGCAAAGGGAAGCGACTTACGAAGTTGCGTGTTTCACGTGAAACATCACGCCCTAGGCAGAAGCACGACGAAGCGTGCGCCGATCACCCGGCCGCCCTCGTCAAGCCGGTTCTCCGCGGCGATACGGCCCTTCAAGGCTTCGACGATCTGCCGGCTGATCGACAGGCCCAGCCCCGAGTGCTGTCCGAATTGCTCCTCGGCAGGGCGCTCCGAGTAGAAGCGGTCGAACACGTGCTCAAGCTTCGAAGTGGGAATGCCCGGCCCGTCATCCTCCACTCCGATCTCGACCAGCGGCCCGGCCTCTCGTGCGCGCAGGAGAATGCGTCCCGAACTCGGCGAAAAGCTTCTTGCGTTGCCGATTAGGTTGCGCAGGACCTGCACCAGGCGGCCCTCGACGGCATTCACGCGCAAGGCTGCGTTCGGGACGTCGAGAAGGATCACAGGGTCGCCATCGCCCCGGGTCGCGTCATGAATTTCGGCCAGCGTGGCCAAAATCGGCACGACATCCATTCGCTCGGTTGCGGTGCGGGACAGCTCGGCATCGACCCGGCTCGCGTCGCTGATGTCGCTGATGAGCCGGTCCAGACGGATCACGTCTTCTGCGATGATCGCCAGCAGGCGGCGTTGCTGACTGGGCTCCTCGATGCGCCGCAATGTCTCGATGGCGCTGCGGATGCTGCTGAGCGGGTTTTTGATCTCGTGCGCAACATCGGCCGCGAACCGCTCGGTGGCGTCCATTCGCGTCCATAGCGCGGCGGCGCTCTCCGTCAGCGCGTGCGCCAACTCGCCCACTTCGTCCCCGCGTTGCAAGAGGGTGGCCGGCACGGCGCCGGCACGGCCCTTGCCCTCGCGCATCTCATGCGCCGCCTCGGCCAAGCGAAGGATCGGCCGGGCGATCGTCAGCGACAGATACCAGGACAGCGCCACGGTGAGTACCAAAGCGAGGGCGAACAGGCCCAGGATGCTCATACGCACGGCCAGCAGGCTGTCGTCCACCTCACGGGCGTCCCGCGTCAGCAACACGATGCCGACGGTATGCCGATTCCGCAAAACGGGCTCGGCCACCGTGACCAGCAACCGGTCGTCTTGTGTCCGCCGAATATACGGCGGCATCTCACGCCCGGCATTCGCGCCCGTCATGCGCAACTCTTCCTTGACGTCGGGCTGCCACTCCACCCCCGCCGCGTTCGGGCTTACCTCCACGAACGGACCCTGCGTCTTGCGCGGCAGCAAGGCGAGCACCCGGTCGTATATCGAACCGATCGTGCCGAGGAGACGGCCGCGGTCCGCCGGCGGCGGCAACGGGGCGGTGACCACCGCGCCCGCCGCTCCTTCCCGCACGCGGCTGTCGGCAATGAGCTGGCCGTCGGTCGCGTACAGCCGGGCCTGCGCGTTCGGAGTGGGTTCCGTGAGCCGGCGCAGCAGCGGCCGGGCCAGTTCGGGCTGCAATTGCGGGTTCTCCGGGTCCTGCTCGCGCACGGCGCTCTCGCCCAAGGCTCCCGCATAGATGCGCGCCTGCTCGCGCAACGCCTGCACCTCGGCCTCAAGCAGCCCATTCTGGTACTGGTCCAAGTACAGCAACGCGGCCACCAGCAAGGCCAAGGGGAGGGCGTTGACCAGCAGAATGCGGCGCAGCAGCGGCGAGACCCAGCGGGGCCGCTCGCGAGGCAGCGCCGTCGCGGGCTTTGCAGGCGCCAGGAAGCCTCCATCCGGCATGGCGAGCCCGCCCGGTTCACTGCTCCTTGTAGCGGTAGCCAATGCCATACAGCGTCTCGATATGGTCGAACGCGTCATCCATGGCGCGAAACTTCTTGCGCACGCGCTTGATGTGGCTGTCGATCGTGCGGTCGTCGACGTAGATGTTCTCGCCGTATGCAGCGTCGATCAACTGGTCGCGCGACTTCACCATGCCCGGCCGGGCGGCAAGCGCCTTCACCAGCAGGAACTCCGTCACGGTCAGCTGGATGTCGTGGGCGCGCCAGACGCACTGGTGCTTGGTCTCGTCCAGCGTAAGATCGCCGCGAACCAGCACCCCGCCCGGGGCAGCCCCGGAGCCCTCGGCCCGGCTGGTCTCGTTGCGGCGAAGCAGGGCGCGGATGCGTTCGATCAATAGCCGCTGGCTGAACGGCTTGGTGATGTAGTCGTCGGCCCCGAGGCGGAGGCCCATCAACTCGTCCACCTCCTCGTCCTTGCTGGTAAGGAATATGACCGGCAGGGCGCTGCGGGCGCGCAATCGCTGCAGCAACTCCATCCCATCCATGCGAGGCATCTTGATGTCTAGAACGGCGAGATCGACCGGCTTCGCGGTAAGGCCCTGCAAGGCGCTCTCGCCATCGGTGTAGGTCCTGACCAAGAACCCCTCCTGCTCCAGCGTCATCGACACCGAGGTCAGGATGTTCCGGTCGTCGTCCACCAGCGCAATCGTCTGCTTCATGGCTTATACCCTATCGCGTGCCGGACGAATATCGCGCCAGATTGTGGCAGAATGCAGGGAGAGGCTTCGACCATGCAAGATCAACCGGAGCCTGGCCCGGCCCGCAGCGCCCGGCTGCTGCTGCGCTCCGCACGGGGCGGGACCTTGGCGACGATCGGCAACGGGCAGCCCTTCGCCTCATTGGTCACGCCCGCCGCCGCCGCCGATGCCTCTATCCTGCTCCTGCTGTCCAGCTTAGCCGAGCATACCCGCCATCTGCAGGCGGACCCACGCTGCTCCGTGATGGTGGCGGGGCCGGCGACCGGGCTCAACCCACAGACCGCGCCCCGCCTGACCGTCACTGGATTGGCCGAGCCCGAGCCGGATGTCCGGCTGAAGGTTCGCTGGGTGGCGCTACATCCTTATGCGGCGTTCTACGCCGGGTTCGGTGATTTCGCCCTCTGGCGCGTGCGGCCCCTGGCCGGGCTGTTCATCGGCGGCTTCGCCAGCGCGACGCGGCTGGAAAAGGCGGACCTGGACCCCGACCCGGCTGGCGTGGCCAGCATCGATGCGGCCGAGCCCGGCATCCTGGCGCACTGCAACGCCGATCATGCCGATGCGCTGGGCCGGATCGCTGCCGCGCATGGCGGCGCCGGGGACGGCTGGCGGATGGCCGCCTGCGACGTCGACGGCTGCGATCTGGCCCGCGGGGAAACCCTGCTGCGGGTGGCCTGGTCGGCTCCCGCCGCTGGCCCGGGCGACGTGCGGACCGAGCTGGTGCGTCTCGCACATGCAGCACGGAATCCTTTGGAACGCCGGGCTGGACCGGCGGTATAGCACTCCGTATAGGGGCGCTTGGAAGCGCCGAAACCGTATCCGTTCGCCCAGGTGGAACGCTGTCAGGAGATTGCCCGTGAGCCCGTTGATCCAGCTTGCCAGCCACGCCGCGACCACCGCGCTGGAAGGCACCGGTGTGCAGCCCATGGGCCCCGTGCATGCCAACCTGAACGCGCCCCAGCTGGTCACCCATGCGCTGCGCCGCAACGAAGGCACCCTCTCCGCCGAGGGCGCGCTCGTGGTCAAGACCGGCGTGCATACGGGCCGGTCCGTCCAGGACAAGTTCACCGTCGACGAACCGGACATCTCTTCGGACGTGTGGTGGCGCATGGGGAACCAGAAGTTGGCGCCGGCCAGCTTCGCGGTGTTTCGCGGCCGCGTGCTGGCCTACCTGCAAGGCCGCGAGTTGTTCACCCAAGACCTTTACGCCGGGGCCGACCCCGCGCACCGCATCCGCGTGCGTCTGGTCAGCACCGAGGCCTGGCACACCCTCTTCGCCCGCAACATGTTCATCCGCCCCTCCGCCGAGGAACTCGCAACGTTCAAGCCGGATTGGGTGATCCTGCACGCCCCCAACTTCCAGAGCGACCCGGCCATCGACGGCGTCCGCTCCAGCACGGCGATCGCCGCATCGTTCACCCAGCGGCTGATCTGCATCGCAGGCAGCGAATATGGCGGCGAGATCAAGAAGTCGATCTTTGGCGTGATGAATTGGAAGCTGCCGGCCGAGGGCGTGTTGCCGATGCATTGCAGCGCCAACATCAGCCGCGGCGAGAATGGCAGGCCCGGCGAGGTCGCGCTGTTCTTTGGCCTGTCCGGAACCGGCAAGACCACGCTCTCCTCGGACCCAAACCGCCCGCTGATCGGCGATGACGAGCACGGCTGGGGCCCCGACGGCATCTTCAACTTCGAGGGCGGCTGCTACGCCAAGGTGATCAACCTAAGCGCCGAGGCGGAGCCCGAGATCTACTCCGCCACGCACCGGTTCGGCACGGTGCTGGAGAACGTGGCGGCCGACGAGCAGGGCCGGCTGGACCTGACCGATGGCTCGATGACGGAGAACACGCGCTCCTGCTACCCGATCGAGTTCATCCCCAATTGCGACCTCTCGGGCCGGGGCGGGCATCCGCGCAACGTGCTCATGCTGACGGCGGACGCGTTCGGCGTGTTGCCGCCGATCAGCAAGCTCGGCGAAGCGCAGGCGATGTACCACTTCCTGTCCGGATACACCGCGAAGGTGGCCGGCACCGAGAAGGGCATGGGCAACGAGCCGCAAGCCACGTTCAGCACCTGCTTCGGCGCGCCCTTCATCCCGCGCAGGCCCGAAGTGTACGGCAAAATGCTCGCCGAGCTGATCCGCACCCATGGCGCGGATTGCTGGCTGGTGAACACCGGCTGGACCGGCGGCGCTCACGGCAGCGGCAAGCGGATGAGCATCGGCCACACCCGTGCGCTGCTGGCAGCCGTGCTGAACGGAACGCTGAAGGGCGCGCGATACGAGCGCGACCCGCATTTCGGCCTCATGTTCCCGCAAGACGTGCCGGGCATTCCGAACGACGTGTTGAACCCGCGCCTCTCCTGGGGGGACAAAGCGGCCTACGACAAGGCTGCACGTGATTTGGTCGCGCGGTTCGAAAAGAACTTCGCCGCGTTCCAGGATGGCGTGACCGACGAGGTCAAGGCGGTCTCGATCCGCGCCGCCGCCTGATCTCTTTCGCCCCTGCTGCGTTAGGGCCACGCCCAGCGCAGCGGAAGGCGACCCATGGCGGATCAGAACTACCTCACCCCCGGCTACTTCGAGCAGCTCTACGCCAGGGACCCCGACCCGTGGCGCTTCGCCTCGAGCGACTACGAGCGCGACAAGTATGCGGCGACCATGGCAGCACTGCCACCGGGCCGCTTCGCCTCCGCCTTCGAAGTCGGCTGCAGCATCGGCGTGCTGACCCGGCAACTCGCCACCCGGTGCGACGACGTCGTTGCAGTGGACGTGGCAGAAGCGGCGCTCCGCCAAGCGGAGCAGCGCTGTGCGGACCTGCCGGGCGTCGCCTTCGCCAACATGGCAGTGCCGGGCGAATGGCCGGAGGGCGCCTTCGACCTCGTGCTGTTCTCGGAGGTGCTGTACTACCTTGGCCTGCCGGGAATCGGAGAGGCGGGCAGCCGGACACTGGCAAGCCTGCGGCCGGGCGGCACCGTGGTGCTGGTGAATTGGCACGGCGCCACCGACGGCGCCTGCACCGGCGACGATGCGGCGGAGCTGTTTATCGCTGCCTGCTCGCCCCGCCTCGCGCCCTCGCTCCAGCACCGGGCGGAACAGTACCGGCTGGACGTGCTACGCGAGGCGGGGACTGCCTGACGGTCAGCCCTTGCCGGCCTTGCGGAGCTGCGCGACCTCGCTCGACAGGCTTTCGACCTGGGCCTTCAGCTCGGACATACCCTGGGCGATTCCGCTGAGCGGACCAGGATCGGGCCCGATGCCACCGGGGCCGGTGACCACCTCCACGTGCTCGACCTTCCAGAGCTCGGCCTTGGCGTGCTCCCACTTGATGAACTCCCATTTGGGATGCTCCGATTTGGGATGCTCCCATTTGGTTTGGTGGATCTTCAGCTCGACGTGCTCTTGCTTTTGCGTCTTGAATGTCTCGGTGGTCTTGATCGCCGTAAGCAGGTCCTGGACGGTCATGTCGGCGACCCGAGTGGTGGGGCTGATCGTGGGGCGGTCCGACTGCGCGACGAATGGCTCGTTGCCGGGAGCGCCCGGCTTGCCGGTATGGGACATGGACATTCTCCTGCTGGGTGAACTCGCCCGAAGCGGTCCAGACGGATTGAACCACATGCCGTCGGAATGTTCCAGAGGTGTTTTGAATTATCAAGTGGAGGTGAACGCGCAATGTGGCCGGCCTTCTGCCAACAGGGCCGCGATGGCCGCGCCGATGGGCTGGCCGGTGACGGCTTCGAAGGCGATGAAGGCGGGGGCCGGGTTCGCCTCGAAGCAGACGTACTCGCCTGCGGGCGTCCGCATCAGGTCGATGCCCGCCAGTTCGAGGTTGAGGCGCCGGGCCACGCGCACGCAGGCTGCTGCGATGTCGTCGGGCAGGGTCGTCTCGGTCATCGCGACAGCGACCCCGTCGCGCGGCGCGAAGCGGTAGTCCACGGCGGCGCTTTCGATGCGGGTGGCGAACACGCGCTCGCCGACGACATGGACACGGACGTCGGTCCCCGGCACGAGGGCCTGGAACTGGGCTGGCCCATGCCGGAGCAGGGGCAGCCGGGCCATGTGCGACGGCCCGATCCGCTTGACGATGGAGCGGACGCCGCTCAGCGACTTGGCGATGACGGACCCGTCATGGAGGGCGATGAAGGCGCGCGCGGCCGCCGGGTCGTTCGTGACCAGCGTTTCGGGGACGGCGAGGCCGCAGGCCTGGATCAGCAAGGATTGGTGCGGCTTGCTCATGTTGGACATCCCGGCCAGCAGCCGGTTGACCACCGTGCAGGGCAGCGCGTCGATGACCATGCAGAGCAGGCCGACGCGCTCCATGCTGGCCGCGGTGCGCCGGGCGCCGTCCGGGCCCGGCGGAGGCGGGCTTGCAGGGGACGTTCCCAACCGGACGAAGACGCCCGACAGCGCCCCGAAATCGACTTCCCAGCCCGGGCCGGCAAACCAGCCGCCGCGGAGGGCGCCGCTTCTCCATTCCGCGTGGAACCAGGGACGCTCGGGTTCCGTGTCCGGGTTGAGGATATGGAACGCGTGTCCCCCCTCGCGCAGACGGCCGATCACCAGGCTGGCGATGGCGTCGTCCGGATCGGCCATCACGAGGATCACGAGCCGGCCCCGTCGCACAGCAGCGTCGCGAGCCGGTCCGCGATGCTGGCCTGCGCGGCCGGCCCGAAGATGTCGAAGCGCGGGCGGGCCGCCAGGTCGATGGTGCGGGCCTCGCCGGGTGGCGCCGCGGTGACGACGAGTTCGACCGCATCGAGGCCGGCCGACGCCGCAAAGCGCCGCAGCAGGGGATCGAGGGCCTGCGCAGGGGCGGGTGTCGCGTCGTCCCACACGATATGCTGGGCGCCGAGCACGCAGGCGCGCCAGGCCCCGTGGTGCGCGGTGCTCAGGTGCACCGGGGTGAGCCGCGCCGTCTCGATCAGTTCTGGCAGCGCGACTGGGCCCACGGGGTAGCGGGCGCCGAAGCCGGTGAGAGGCATCCAGGCGGTGCCCGGGCCTTCCAGCAAAGCCGTGATCGCCGCCGGGTCGGCCGTGGTCACCGCATCGAGCGGTGCCAGGCCGGCGGCGGCGAGCGTGCCGGACCAGCCGTGCAATGCCGGCCGCGTGTTGTACCACAGCCAGGCCGGTACCCGGTCCACCACGCGGCAGGGAAGGCCAGTGAGCCAGCCGAGCAGGGCGGCGTCGGCCTCGGCCCGCATGTAGGCGAGGTCGTCCGCCGTCCAGCCCGGGGCGTCTGGCGCGGGTGCTGCAGCCTCGCCGATGCCGCGGCACAGGACACCCTCGATCTCGACCGGGGCGCCGGCCCGCAAAGTGGTGTTGAATGCGGGCGAGACGGGGATCGACCAGGTCGAGCGCGCCGGGCGGGCGAAGGGCGACGAAATGATCGCAGCGGTGTGCCCGCGCTCCCGCAAGACGGCCTCAACGGCCCGGAGGCAGGCGTCGTCCGGCTGGCCGATCAGCATGAACATGCCGGAGCATAGCCATTCGTTGCGCCTGCGGTCACGCAGTCTTTGGGCGGCGTGCCCGGGTCAGCTGGCCCGGCGGCCGGCCTCCGGCAGGTCCGTGCACTGCACCCCGGCGGCCGTGACCGTCAACGCCGCGCGGTTGCCCGCACGCAACTCCTCATCCGTGCAGGTCCGCACGCGGCCATAGCCCTTCTCCGCCATGCAGGTCGTGACGCTGTCCCCCAATTGCCACCAGCGCCGGACGGGCGACGTGAACCAGGCCAAGCCGGTCTTGGCGTTGCGCGTGTTGACCGCCGATGACGCGCCGCCCTCGCAGTTGCCGAGGTCGGCCGTGTAGGCCGGCGTGGCGCGGTCCGTCTGCGGTGGCGGCATGTAACCGCAGCCGGCGAGGAGGAGCACTGCAGCGAAGGCCAGGGGGCGCATGCCGGCCATCCATCCCGTCCCGCGCGCGCTGTCAAGGCCGGGTAGCGAGGGCTGCCGCGAACAGCGCGGCCGCGTCGTCGTGCAGGGCGGCGCGGGAGGTGTCGCGGCTGTAGAACATATGGCCGCCGCCGTAGACGGCGAGGCCGAGCCGACCGGCCGGGTCTCCCGGCGCGACCTGATTCAGCAGCAGCTTGCTGCCAAAATACGGCGTCACGAGGTCGGTCAGCCCGTGGGCGACCAGCACGCGCGCCGCCGGGTCCAGCGCCAGGTATTGCCGCAGGTCGGTGACCGCCTCGGGCCGGCCGTTCCGCCGTCCATAGTCCCACTCGCGCCCCGTCGAACCGTTGAGCAGTTCGTACTGCCGCTCCGGCGCGCCCTCGGGGCGCCAGTCGAGCCGGCCGGCATAGAGGCCCAGCATGGCGCTGGTCACCGGGCCGCGAAGCCCGTCGAGCACCGGATCGGGCGAGTTGTCGTTCGCGGCGGCGGGAAACGGGTCGGCGGCCGAGATCGTCGCATCATACGGGGTCTCCACCCGGCCGGGCTCGCGTTCCCGCAGGTAGGTCGGCAGGTCGATCCGGCCGGCCCGGCGCCGGACCAGGGCAGGGTCCAGTCCGGTCAGCGCCGCCACCCGGGCGCTCAGGCGCCCGACCGCGGCGCTGTCGGCCTCGCCCCGCACCAGGTCGAGCAGGAATTCGCCGGACGCGTAATCCTCCACGTCGCGCAGTTCCGCGCGCCCCTTGGCGCCCCGCGCCGCGGCGGCCATGCTCGGCAGCCGCGCGACGAGGCGCATCGGGTCCCACGGCGCATCGCGGCCGTTGAAGTCCAGCACCGGCGATACCAGGACCAGCCCGCTCACGCCGACGCCTTGGTGCTCGAGCAGCGCGCGGGCCAGTTTCGGCCCCCGGAAGCCGCCATAGCTCTCGCCGACGATGAACTTCGGCGACGCCAGCCGGCGGTTCGCCTCGAGCCAACGCCGCGCCACGACGGCCAGCAGCTCGACGTCGCCGTCCACCGACCACACGCGGCGCCGCACGTCATCGCCGGCCACGACCCGGCTATAGCCGGTGCCCGGCGGGTCGATGAACACCAGGTCGGTGAAGTCCAGCCAGGTCTCCGCGTTGTCGACCACATTGGGGGCACGGCTCGGCACGATCGGGCCAGGCCCGAAAGGCACGCGCCAGGGGCCGATGGCGCCCAGGTTGAGCCAGGCCGACGCCGCGCCGGGTCCGCCGTTGAGGGCGAAGGTGACGGGGCGGTTGGCATCGGCGCCGGGAAGCACGAACGCCGTGGTCACCACCTCGGCCTGCGGAACGCCTTGGGGGTTGGCCAGGCGCATGGTGGCCACCGTCGCTTCGATCTCGATCGTGCGGCCCGGCAAGGTCAGCGTGTGCCGGGTCGTCTTGTCGGCCGCCAACGGCCGTCGCGGCGGCTCCGGCGTGGGCGCCGGCTGCGCCAGGGCGGCGCCCGACAGGAGGAGAGTCAGCGCGAGCGACGTAAAGCGGTATCGAAACATGCGGCGGTGGTCCCTTCTCGGCGGTCGCGACAGGTCGCGTCAGATTTCCTCCGCCCGATGGCACGCCACCAGGGCGCCGTCCAGCTTGCGCAGCTCCGGCCGAACCTCGCGGCAGACCGCGGCCGCATGGGGGCAGCGCGTGTGATAGTGGCAGCCCGGCGGGGGCGCCAAGGGCGAGGGCGGCTCGCCCCGCACCGGCTCCGGGTCGGACGCACGGCGTACCAGGCCGGGCGTCGAGGCAAGCAGCGCCCTCGTATAGGGGTGACGCGGGCGGGCAAACAATGCGGCGCGCCCGCCTTGCTCGACGATGCGGCCGAGATACATCACGGCGACCTCATCGGCCACGTGCCGCACCACGCCGAGATCATGGCTGATCAGCAGGTAGGCCAGGCCGAGCCTGTCTTGCAGGTCGAGCAGCAAATTCAGGACCTGCGCGCGAACCGAGACGTCGAGCGCGGACACAGGCTCGTCGGCCACCACCACACGGGGGTTCAGCATCAGGGCGCGGGCGATGGCGATGCGCTGGCGCTGGCCGCCGGAAAATTGGTGCGGGTAGCGGGCGAACTGGTCCGGCCGCAGCCCGACGCGGGCCATCATGGCGAGCGCCGCATCCCGCCTGGCCTGCGGGCCCTCCCCGGCCAGCAGCAGCGGCTCCTCCAGCGCGGCACCGGCCGTCTGGCGGGGGTTCAGCGAGCCGTACGGGTCCTGGAACACCATCTGCACGGCCCGGCGCAGGGCATGGCCCGGCGGCCCGGCCGAGGCGTCGGCGCCGTCGATCAGCAGGCGGCCGGCGGTCGGCGCATCCAGCAGCGCGACCATGCGGGCCAGGGTCGACTTGCCGCAGCCGCTCTCGCCCACCACGGCCAGGGTCTGCCCGGCCGTGAGGGTGAACGACACCCCGTCCACCGCGCGAAGTTCGCCGCGCGGGGCGAGCAGGCCCTGGCGGACCAGATAGGTGCGCCGCAGGGCATCGGCCTCGAGCACGGGGGCGCTCATGCCAGCGGGAACAAGCATCGGGCGACGCCGCCCGGCACAGGCAGCAGGGGCGGGGGCGCCTGGCATGGCGGCTGCACATGAGCGCAGCGGGGCGCGAACACGCACCCAGTCGGCCGGTCGGCCAGGCCCGGCACCACGCCGGGAATCGTAGGCAGCCGCGCCCTCGCCTCCGCGCGGTCCGGCAAGGCTGCGAGCAGGGCTGCGGTGTACGGGTGGGCGGGGGCGGCCAGCACGGCCGCCGCCGGGCGCGCCTCCATGCCTTGGCCGGCATACATCACCTGCAAGCGCCGCGCGGTTTCGGCGACCACCGCCACGTCGTGGGTGATCAGCACCATTGCCATGCCGCGCTCCCGCTGCAACCGGGCCAGCAAGTCGAGGATTTGCTTCTGGATGGTGACGTCCAGCGCCGTGGTGGGCTCGTCGGCGATCAGCAAGGCGGGGCCGCAGGCAATGGCCATGGCGATCATCACGCGCTGGCACATGCCGCCCGAAAGCTGGTGCGGGAAGGCGGAAACGCGGCTTTCGGGCGCAGGGATGCCGACCTGCCTAAGCAGTTCGAGCACCCGTTCGCGCCGGGCCCTGCGGCCCAGGCCGGTGTGGGTGCGCAGCGCCTCGGCAATCTGCCAACCGACGGTGAAGCAGGGGTTCAGGCTGCTCATCGGCTCCTGGAACACCATCGCCATGTCGCGCCCGACGAGCTGCCGCCGGGCGCGGGGACTCAAGGCGCGCAGATCGGCGCCGTTGAAGGCAAGCCGGTCCGCCGTGACCCGGCCGGGCCGGCGGACCAGGCCCATGATGGCCAGCATCGCCACCGACTTGCCCGAACCGCTCTCGCCCACCAGGCCGAGCACGTCGCCGGAGGCCACGTCGATGTCCAGCCCGTCCACTGCCGCCATGGGGCCGCGCTCCGTCTCGAAGGTGACGCGGAGGTTGCGGACTTCGAGGAGGTTCACCGCTTCAGCCGAGGATCGAGCGCGTCGCGTAGGCCATCGCCGGTGAGGTTGAAGCCGAGCACCGTGAGCAGGATGGCGAGGCCTGGGAAGGTGACCACCCACCAGGCGCTTTGCACGAATTGCAACGCGTCGGCCAGCATGGTGCCCCATTCCGGAGTGGGCGGCTGCGCGCCCAGGCCGAGGAAGCCGAGCGCCGCCGTGTCGAGGATTGCGGTGGAGAAGGACAGGCTTGCCTGCACGATCAGCGGCGCCATGCAGTTGGGCAGCACGGTGACGAACATCAGCCGCGCCCGCCCCGCTCCAACCATGCGCGCCGCCGCAACGTATTCCCGCTTGCGCTCTGCCCGCACGGCGGCGCGGGTCAGGCGCACGAACGCCGGAAGCTGCACGACGGCCACGGCCAGCATGGCATGCTGCAGGCCGGGCCCCAGCACGGCCACGATGGCGACGGCCAGGAGCAGCGTCGGCAGCGCCAGCATGACGTCCATCAGCCGCATGATCACGGTGTCGAGCAGGCCGTCGGAGAACCCGGCCAGCAAGCCGAGCACGGCGCCGGTCAGCAAGGCGAGCACCACGACGACGGCGCCGACCGCAAGCGACAGCCGGGCGCCATAGAGCAAGCGGGCCAGTACGTCCCGCCCCACGTCGTCGGTGCCCAACAGGTAGGGCCAGCCCGGCGGCCGCAGGAACGCGTCCCGGGCTTGGATCAGCGGATCGTGCGGCGCCAGCACGGGGGCGAACACGGCGGCGAAGATGAGCAGCAGCACGAGCGCCAGCCCGGCCAGCCCGCCATGGCCCCGCGCATAATGCTGGCAGAAGGCGCGGAGCCGGGCTGCGGGAGATGGTGCGGTGGCCGTCACCGGGCGTGCCGGATGCGCGGGTTGATGGAGCCCGAGAGCAAATCCACCAGCAAGTTCACCCCGATTATGATGGCCGCGATCAACAGCATGCCGCCTTGCAGAACGGGGTAGTCGCGCCGATTGACGCTTTCGATCAGCCACTTGCCGACCCCGGGCCAGGCAAAGATGGTTTCGGTCAGCACCGCGCCGCCGAACAGGCTGCCCACTTGCAGGCCGATGACGGTGAGCACGGGGATGAGCGCGTTGCGGAGCGCGTGCAGCCCGACGACCCGGCCGGGCCCCAAGCCTTTCGCGCGCGCGGTGCGGACGTAGTCCTCGTTGAGCACTTCGAGCATGGCCGAGCGGGTCATGCGGGCGATGACCGCCATAGGAATGGTGCCGAGCGCCAAGGCAGGCAGCACGAGGTGCGACAGGGCGGAGCGGAACGCGCCGGGTTCGCCGGAAAGCCAGCTATCGATCAGCATGAAGCCGGTCACTGGCTGGATGTAATAGGCCACATCGAGGCGGGAGCTGACGGGCGTGATGCCCAGGGTGACGGAGAATAGCAGGATCAGCAGGATCGCCCACCAGAACACCGGCATGGAGTAGCCGGTCAGCGCCAGGCCCATGACGCCGTAATCGGCGGCAGTCCCGCGCCGGACCGCGGCGACGATGCCCGCCGGCAGGCCGACGATGACCGCGACCAGCATGGCGGAAACCGCCAACTCGATGGTCGCGGGGAACAGGGTCAGGAACTCCGTCAGCACGCCTTCATGGGTGACCAGGGAGCGGCCGAGGTCGCCGTGCAGCAAGCGCACCAGGTAGGCGAAGTACTGCTCCAGCAGGGGGCGGTCCAGCCCGAGTTGCGCCATCATCGCGGCATGCCGCTCGGGGTCGATGCCGCGTTCGCCGAACATGATCTCGATCGGGTCGCCCGGCAGCGCGTGGATGAGGACGAAGGCGAGAACGGTTACGCCGAGGGCAGTGACGGCGACCATGCCTAGGCGGCCCAGGAGGAAGCCTAGCATGGCGGAAAAGCGGCTGTGGATCTCTTAATAGGCGAGGAATGCCTTGTAAGCCTCGACCATGTCCGCCACGGCAGCATGGTAGAGTTGCTCGCCATGTTCGGGCGTGGAAAGGCCGGGGTCGGAGCCGATGCGGCCGTCCGGGAAGCGGGTGCGGTAATCGGCCGCCTCGAAGAAGCCGCCGCTCTTGGGGGCCACTTTCGGGGTCATCTGGGCGTGCTTGATCGCCGCCGGCTGATAGTACTGCGACAGTGAAACCTCGGCGGCCGTGGCGTGGTTGCCGTTGCTGTCCCCGTAGAACTGGTCGGCCAACGCCTTCGCGCGCGGCCCGGACGACCAGAACGTCATGCGGCACTTCACGGCCGGACGGTCTGCCCCCAGCGAAGTTGCGGCATAGATTTCGTCGAACGCCGCGGTGACGGTGGCGACATTGCCGCCATGGCCGTTGATGAAGAAGAACCGCTCGAACCCGTGCCGCGCGAGGGACAGCACGACGTCGTGCACCACCAGCATCAGCGTGGAAGGGCGCAGCGTGGCGGAGCCGGCAAAGCCCAAATGGTGCTGCGACATGCCGTAGGCGAGCGTGGGCGCGACCATGCAGCCGACGGCGTCCCCCACGCCCTTGGCGACGAACTCCGCATCGAGGTGGTCGGTGCCGATCAGGCCGTTGGGGCCGTGCTGCTCCACCGAGCCGATCGGCACGATGCAGCCGCGTTGCGTGCGCAAGTGGTCTTCCACCTCGTGCCAGGTGGCGAGGGCGAGTTGCATGTCGGGTGCTCCTACGGCGTCAGACTGACGCCGCCGAAAGGCTGGCCACCCAGGAAATGCAGCTTGAAGCCCTGCACGGTGCTGCGAGTGGCGACGTAGGCCTTCACGTCGGCGAACAGCAGGCCGGGCATTTCGTCGTAGAAGGCCTGCTGCGCCTGCTCGTACAGCTTGGCCCGGGCGGCCTGGTCGGTGATGAGGTTGGCTTTCAGCAGCGGCCCGTCATAGGCCTCGCTGCACCAGAACGCGGTGTTGCGGCCCGCCCGCTTGGCGTCGCAGCTCCAGGCGAGCAAAAGCTGGCTCGGGTCCGGGTAATCCC
>CAXSDH010000013.1:0-62557 GCA_964235765.1 uncultured Acetobacteraceae bacterium | reverse complement strand
AGGGAAGGGGCGCTTGTTCATAGCCCCTGAGCAGCTGATGACTCTGCTCAGCAGGTTTGGGAGTTGATCGCGGTGTCGAGAGAAGTTATCTTGCTAGTTCGCGATGCGGTGTCGCCCGAAACTCTAACCGGTTTTGTTATAGAGGTTGGTGGGGAGCGTCATCCGGTTGAGGACTATATCTACAAAGATGGCAGGACGATATGGCTAAGTCTTGAACCAGAGTCCTTGGACGAAGTGATGCCGATCGCTGGCGAGGCCATCGTTGAAGAGCTTGGGGCGGTGCCGCGTAGCTACGTCAATGTCAAGATCAGCAGTTCCGGGGATGGTCGGCTGGCGTTAGAGTTTTGCCTTGCGTTCATGGCACGTTGGACCTCGATCGTGTGGGATGGCCTTGGCGGGTATTGGTCGCGAGACGAACTGCTCGGTGCCCTACACAATCGCGAAGGCTTCGGGGCTCCCCACGAGGCAATGCATTTGGAGATCAGGAGGCGGCATTGGCCGTTTTCTTAAACATTGCTGTTAGGCTGGACCGTCGGTCGGGCAGGGGCACCATCGCGATCGCCATGACCGTCATCTCCTGGTTGCACAATGAGCGCTGACATTGCGTCTGTTGGCCTCGATTCTGACTGTCTTGTCAGCTCCAAGTTTGCGAGAGACAGGAACTGGGGGATAGTTGCGATCGACGATATCATGTTCGATACTGACTTGGAGCTTCTTATCAGTCGTTCTCGCCAGAACAAGGGTCAGATTAAGGGTGTGTATTTCACTTCACGTGGCCCTGTAGTCCTGGACATTCCAGGTAATTCCAACGGTATCTATATGTTCGTGATCGAAACGGGGAGTGATGTTGCGGTATTCGATTTGCCAAACACCTTTGTACTCACAATCATCTGCGGGGAGTTGACGATCCTTTCGACTGATCGGGCAATGCTGCAGTCTGTTTTTGGCCAGGAAGACATGAGGCTTGCAGACTGGTCGGCCTTGACGAGCGATTTTGTTCCGGAGCTTCGGGAGAGGCTCTGGTCCACCTATGTCGAGGGGCGGTGATCGAACGCCCACCAGCGGGACCGGCACTGGGTGAGAGCTGGTAGGCGACGCTGCGCGCCTGGCTACGGATTGCAGGACGAAACCTTGTTGCTGGAGCCGCGGGAGTTTGCATGATCGATGCTTATGAGATTGGCATCCAGTTGGCGTTGCAGGACGGAGTGAGCGCTGGCCTGGAGGTGATCGGGCGGGAGTTGGCGGAGGTGGACCGGGCCGTTGCGGCGAGCAGCGCGGCGCTGGTGGCGCTGACCAGGACGGCCGAGGTGGCGGTAGGTGCGGTTGCGGCGGCGGCTGGGGTGCGAGCGCCGGTCGCGGCGTCGGCGGCGGTCGCCGGCCCGGTGGCCGGAGGAGCGGAGACAATCCCACCGGCTGCGGCGCCGCTGGCGGAAAGTCCGGTCGCGGCGGGGCCGACGACAGTTCAGACGCCGGCCGGGCTTTCGGAGCCGGCGAGCCCGGCCGCGGCGCCGGCGGTGTCGCAGTCTGCGCCAGCCGCGCCGGTGGTCGAACGAGCGGGATCAGCCGCGATCGCCGCCGATGCGGGGCGGGTTGCATCGTTCGAGCGGGATGCGACTGCGGCTGCACCGCGGCGAGATGCGCCAGCGGCGCCGCCGATCGTTGTCCAGCAATCATTTACGACGCCTGCGGCACCTGCCGCCGAGGAGCGGCGCGAGGGTGGTGGGCCTATCGTCCAGACTTCGGCGGCTCCGGTCGAGAGCGTTCGGGTTGCTGAGCCAGTGGTTTCGGTGCGAGAGAGTGCACCGGCGCGGGACGTGGTTTCCGTTCAGGCTGCGGCGCCCAGGGTTAGCCGCCGCGCCCCGACTGGTCGAGAGGCGGAAGTGCCGGTGGCGATGCGGGCTGAGGTCGCGGCAGCAGCGCCGGCGGCGGGGCGGGGTTTGGGAGCGGGTTCCGGAGCGAAGGTGTCGAGCGCTTCGCCGTTTGGCTTGCCGGTGGCGGCGCCGCAGACGCCGACGGCGTCGGGGATGGCTGGGGGAGGGCAGGGCCCGTCGGCTCCTGCGGGGAGCGGCTTTGCGGAGCGGGCTTCGGCGCCGCAGCCGGAGCCGCGGCAGCAGGGCGACGGCAATGGGGGCTCCGTAATGCTTGATGGGCGGCAGGTGGGTTATTGGCTGACGGAGCGGATGGCGCGTGAGGCGTCGCGGCCGCCGGGTGGAACGAGCTTCTTCGATCCGCGGCAGGCGCCGGCCTGGACGCCCTCGGGAGCGTTGTGATGGCAGGGGCGCCGGTGCTGGGGCCGGTTGCGTTCCAGGGCTTCGAGGTGCCGGAGCGGATCAGCTTCGGGGGCAAGCAGCAGTTGGCGGTGCATAACCTGCCGGGTGGCGGCCGGGTCGTGGATGCATTGGGGCCGGAGGAGGCACCGATGCGGTGGTCCGGGACGTTCTCGGGGCCGGATGCAGCGGAGCGGGTGCGGATGCTGGAGCGGTTGCGGCGGAGTGGAGAGGCGCTGCCGCTGTCGTGGGATGGGTGGCGGTTTACGGTGGTAATCCAGGAATTCGCCGCCGAGACGACCAGCCCGTGGTGGATCCCATATCACATCCAACTCTGCGTCTTGCCTGATGATGAGTTGGTATTGGGCGATGGCTTACCCGGTGTGCCTAGCTTGGCTGAAGCGGTGTCGCTGGGGGCGGGCTTCAGCCTCGATGAGCGCATCGAGTCTGCAAGCGTCTTGCTGGCGTCGGCGGATTTCGCCGAGGTGCTATCGGCGTCTGGCGAGTTGGCGCGGTTGGTCACCGCGCGAGTGTTCTTGGGGAACAAATCATGAATACTACGACTGTTGCAGGTGGTGATTTGTTTCGACTAGCGCTGCGCCATCTTGGCGATGCAACACAGTGGAATCGCATCGCAACGCTGAACGGCTTGGATGATCCGGTCGTCCGAGGGTTGGTGACGCTTCGGTTGCCGGCGGTGGACCGGACGGCGGGAGGCGGCGTTGCGCAGTGAGGTTCGGGCGCCGCGGCTGCAAGTTTTGCTGGATGGGATCGCGCTTCCCGGCGTGATCTCCGCCGACGTTCATGCAAACAATCATTTGGCTGCCGATCGGTTTCGGGTGCGGCTGGCGGCGAGCGTTGTGCCGCAGGACGCGTTGCATGCCCCGGGTGTGAGGCTGGACCTTCAGATTGGGCTTGATGGTGGCTGGAAGAGCTTGGTGATTGGGGCGGCGGACAGCCTGACGCTCGACCCCATTCATGGCGTGCTGGATGTCGAGGGGCGGGACCTGTCCTCGATGCTGATCGAGGCACGGGTGGACGAGACCTTTGCGAACCGGACTGCGAGCGAGATTGCCGAGGCCTTGGCCGGGCGGCACGGACTGCGTGCGATGGTGGAGCGGACGTCGACCCCGGTTGGCCGGTATTATCAGGCGGAACATGACCGACTGACCTTGGGGCAATTCGCGAAGGCGACGACCGAGTGGGACTTGCTGGCCTATTTGGCCGGGCAGGAAGGATTCGATCTGTTTATGGAGGGCGACGTGCTCCGGTTCGGCCCGTCAACCACGGACGGCGCGGTCGAGATTGGGCGGGAAGATTGCGTGAGCCTCCAGCTCGAGCATTCGCTGGGCCTGGCACGGCAAATCGAGGTGACAGTCCGGAGTTGGGGCACGCGGGCCGGGGCGGCCGTGGTGCAGACGGCGCGTGGCGGTCGTGGCGGGTCGGTTTGGAAGCATGGGGTTACAAGACCGAACCTCACGACTGACGAGGCGCAGCGTCTGGCCGATCGGGTCCTTGCCGATCTGGTGCGGCACGAATGGACCGCGACGGCGACGATGCCTGGCGAGCTTGGACTGACGGCGCGGAGCCGGGTGGCAATCCGTGGCACTGGGACCGAATGGGACCGGGAGTATGGCGTCTCGCAGTTGAGCCGACATTTGGATGTGCGCCGCGGTTTCACGCAGCGGGTCTCGTTGCAAGGAGCGCCGTAATGGATCGTCTATTAAACGCGTTCAAGGCCCATAGCGGGGCCCAGGACGCTTCGGCGGGGCAGCCTCGATTTGGAAAGGTGACGTCCGTGGACCCGGCGGTCGGCACGGTTCGGGTGCAGTTGCAGCCGGAGGGGGTGCTGACTGGGTGGTTGCCGGTGCTTAGCCCTTGGGTAGGCGCCGGATGGGGACTGTCATGCCCCCCTAGCCCTGGCGACCAAGTGCTGGTGTTGCCGCAAGAGGGTGACGCCGAGCATGGCGTTGTTGCTGGACGAGCCTGGAGCCAAGACGCGGCGGCGCCGGCAACACCAGTGGGCGAGCTCTGGCTGACCCACAAGAGCGGGAGCTACCTGCGGCTGCTGAACAACGGAACGATCTCCGTGCGCGGCGACCTCAAGGTCGAAGGAGACGTGTATGACCGGCATGGCTCATTGGCGGCTCTGCGTGGGCACTACAACGAACACAAGCATGTGGATCCGCAGGGTGGGATGACGGCCGCCCCTACACCGCAGGATTAGGGGCCGGCAATGGCAGATTTGCAGATGAACTGGTCTGGAGACGTTTCGACGTCGGCCACTGGGGATTTGGCGACGGTGAGCGGACCGGCGCTTGGAACGCAACGAGTGTTGCGCCGATTGCTGACTAATCCTGGAGACTATATTTGGCATCCCGCATACGGGGCGGGTCTGGCGCGCTTCGTTGGGCAGCCGGCTGACCCGGCGGGTATCCAGGCGCTAATCCGGTCGCAGATGCTTTTGGAAGCGGCGGTCGCGGTCGTGCCCGAGCCGGTGATCCTTGTGCAGTCGGACCCGGGCGGGAGCCTTTCGGTGCAAATACGCTACGCCGATGCCGAGACGGCGGAAGCGCGGGCTTTGAACATGGAACTTCCGAGGTAGGCATGCAGCTTCCGTTGCAGGATTTCACGTCCCTGGTGCGAACGCAGGGGGCGGCGGTGAGTGCTGGCTGCCGCCAATTGGTCGACCTATCGGTCGGAAGCGTGCTGCGAGCCTTGCTAGAGGCGAATGCGGCCGTTGGATTGTGGATACAGTGGCTGATCGTTGAGGTGTTGGCGACCACGCGGGCTGCCACCAGTCGAGGGACCGATCTGGATAGCTGGATGGCAGATTTTGGCCTGGCACGTCTAACGGCCGTCCCGGCTTGTGGGCTGGCGCGATTCAGCCGTGCTACGGCGGGATTGGGCGCCGTGGTACCAGTGGGTGCGCTGGTGCGGACGGGGCTGGAGGCCGATGCTCAATCGTTCAGCGTGTCAGTGGACGTCGATCATCCGGATTGGACCGGGGGCGGTTACAGGCTCGCGTCAAGCGACCTTTCGATAAACGTGCCGGTCGTTGCGCAGACGCTAGGGCGGGCTGGCAACGTCCAGCCTGACGCGATCCGATTGCTGTCCAGTGCCATACCAGGTGTCGATGCAGTGACAAACGAGTCGCCAATGTCCGGAGGGCTGGACGCGGAGGCCGACGAAGCGTTGCGACTTAGGTTTGGAGGGTTCATCGACAGCCGTACCCGGGCGACCTCGCAGGCCGTAGCGTTTGCCGTACGCTCGTTGCGGCAAGGCTTGACTTTTGCCATCGCCGAGCGGATGGACACCGCCGGCACGATCCGGCCGGGGCACTTCACTGTGACGGTGGACGATGGTACTGGCGCGCCTTCGGCGGCGTTGCTGGCCGCAGCGGCCTCGGCGATCGATGCGGTTCGGCCCGTTGGAGGCACCTTCAGCGTCCGGGGGCCGCTGCTGATCCCGGCTGACCTCACGATGCGGGTTGCTGGCCCTCCCGAGGCGTTGGCCGCCGTTCGGATTGCGGTCTGGGCGTATGTCGCCGTGTTGCCGATTGGAGCGGCACTGATTTTCTCGCGAGTCTATCAGGTCGCGCATGATGCCCATCCGGCGGTCTCCAGTGTTTGGGGGCTGACCGTCAACGGTGTTGCTAGCGACCTGGTGCCGCCCCCGCATGGGCTGGTGAGGCCCAGGGGACTTGGTGTGCTGCCATGATTGGCGACGATGATGATATGCGGGAGCGGCTTCGGCTGACCCTGCCGGATCGCTGGTTTGCAGACGCTCCGCCCGTTCTGGACGGGGTGCTGACGGGGCTCGCTGCCCTTTGGGCTGGACTGCATGCGTTGCTGGGTATTGTGCGACTGCAGTCGCGCCTGGGTACCGCGACCGGCGCGTTTCTTGATTTGGCGTCGCACGACTTCTTCGCTGGCCGGCTGCCGCGTCGTATTGGCGAAGCGGATGAGCGGTTCAGAGCCCGTGTGCAAGGGGCGATGCGGCGCGAACGGGGAACACGGGCGGCGCTGGAGGCCGCGGGAGCGGAGGCGGGGTATACGGTTCGGATTTTTGAGCCGGCGCGGCCCGCGGACACTGGTGCTTATGGGGTTGCAAGCGGACTGGCCTGGGGCGTGGCGGGCGGTTGGGGCTCGTTGTCGATGCCGTTGGAATGCCTTGTGACGGCGGAGCGCGGACCTGATGCAGAGGACGAAGCGCTGCGAACGGGATTGGTGGATGCCCTGCCAGCCGGCGGCGCTGCTTGGTTGCGGATCATTGGCTAAAGTTAGGAGACGTTTCGATGGATCGGCAGATCGTCTATCCCGGGTCAATCCCGCTGGACACGGATCTCTTACAAATTCAGCGCCATACCCTTGTGGCGCTTGGCTCGCTCGCGCAATGCGTGCTGGGCGGTTCGCCATTGGTCGACGGTTTTGCGTGTTCACCGTCGAGTGAAGGCTACCGGGTCATTGTTGGACCGGGAAGCCTGTCGGTGCAGGTGGAGACTGACGGTGCGGCGTACGGGTCGCTCCCTCCTGACCCTACCGCGACGGTTAAAGTTGGCGTCAGCCGGGGTTACACAGAACTTCAGCTGGGATCGTGGCCGGATCAGGGAAGCGTCCTTTGCTGGCTGATTCAGGTGTCTTTGTTGGAACAGGACGGGGGGCCTGTTGCCCTGCCTTACTGGAACGCGGCGGACCCGAGTATTCCCTTCAGCGGTCCGGCAAATTCTGGATTTGCCCAGAACACTCAGCGGTCGGTGCGCGCGTTGCTGTCGGCGAAGTCGAGCGGGCCTTTACCGCAGGGGACGTATGCCCCGCCGCCGCCCGATGCCGGCCATGTGGGGCTGTTCGGGGTCGTGACCTGGAGTGGCAAGGCAGGCATAAACGCGGAGGATATCCGTCCGATCCTGGACGCGCCTTTCTTGCCTTTTCAGTTGCCGCAATTGACACCGGGGTTCAGCCGCCAGGAAGCTTTCGGCGGCAACACGGCATGGCAGGTTCCGCGTGGTGTACGACGGGTTCGGGTGCGTCTCGTCGGCGCCGGCGGCGGCGGCGGCGGCGGTTCCATGGAGTTTGGCGGCGGCGGTGGCGGGGCCGGCGGCTATGCCGAGAGCATCTTCGTGGTTCAGCCAGGCCAGTATCACTCGGTGGTGGTGGGAGCAGGCGGTGGCGCTGCAGCCCCGGGTACGACCGCGGGAACAGGTGGTCCTTCGCAATTTGCAGAATTCGTCAGCGCGAGCGGTGGAGCCGGCGGGGGCTCTGCCAACCCCGACAGTCATGGCGGAGGCGGGGGCAATGGCGTCGCAGGTGGGCTTCTTCAGCCTGGAGGATGCGGCGGCGATGGTCCGATGATCGGCGGCGTACCGGCGGGCAACGGCGGCGCGAGTGCCTTTGGCGGTGGCGGCCGGGGTGCGAATTTTGGCGGTTCGCCGGCGGATGGGAAGGCCGCGGGCTCTGGCGCCGGCGGGGGTTATGGCGCCAACGCTTCGGGCGGGATTGGAGCAAGGGGTCTTGTTATCGTCGAGTATTAAGGCCGGTGTAGAGTAGGAGCAACGCTCATGGCATCCTGCTCTATCGGCGGCGTGTGAACTTCCGAGACGCAACTGACTTAGGTGTTGCCGCTCCTCCGCAATTAGAAGAACTCTAGCGAATTCGACTGGGTCAGCGCTGCCCGGGTCGTAAAATCCCTTCAGCAGATAACTCCGAACGGGAGTCCCGGAATGGCGACGATGGCAAACCATGTTTGGCGACCGAGTGCGTCCCGTGTCCTCGTTTTGGACGGCTTCGTATTAGGGCCGCGAGGGTTGCCGGCGAATGCCTCGGGACCACTTACCTGGCCGGCGAAAGATCCAGCCGATGTTCTTGACTACCAGTTCGATATCGCGCCGGCACTAACCGGTAACGACGGTGACGCGGTCTCGACATTGGACGTCGTGATAAGCCCGGCAGAGCCGGGTGACCTCTCCCTCGCGTCAGCAGCGGCGGACGGTGCGCGTGCTGTTCTCTGGCTGCAGGGCGGCAAGGTGGGGACGACCTACACCGTGACGCTCACGCTCGGGACGCAAGCCGGCCGGACGCTCTCGCGATCTGTGTTGCTTCCGGTGATTGCGTTGGCGGCGCTGGGCGGGAACCCCGATCTACTCGTGACTGAAAGTGGCGCGGCCTTGTTGGATGATGCGGGAAACGCTCTGGAAATTGGCGGGAGGTAGTGAACGATGCCCACGATCGACGAGCTTAGTCCTGCGGCGGCGTCGGGCGACGACGACGTATTGCCAGTAAGCCAGGGCGGGGCTGCGCGTCGGGTGACCAGGGCGCAGTTGCTGGCTGGAATGCAGCCGGAACTGGCAATGCTTGCTGGTGGCCTGCTCGGACGGGCCAGTGCAGGCGTCGGTGCACCGGAACGGATTGGCGTCGGCGGAAACCTGCGACTTTTGGACGGTATCCTGTCCGGGCCAGCGCCATTCCGCATCAGCGATCTACCGGCCGGTTCGGCACCCGGGGCAGCTGACCTTCTCGCGGTATCACAAGCGGGCCGTGACAAGGCAGTGCCGCTTGGGACAGTGCTGGCGGGATTGGCGGCAGTTCCGGGGATCGATCTGTCTGGACAAGTGGTTCGGGCTCACGACGGTGTGTCGCGAAGCCTCGCTGACTGGACGACCGATGCGATACCGGTCGAGGCGTTTGGCGCTGTTGGCGATGGCGTCACGGACGACCAGGGAGCATTCGACCGAGCGGTCGCAAGTGGCCGGCCTGTGCGGCTCGGGGCGCGAACTTACGTGATCAACGGCCAGTGGACGGTGGTTAGCCGGGCGGGCTTGATCGGAGTGCCTGGCAGCACTGTGCTGCGCCGAAAGACGCAAGCAGGCGGAGCCTGGATCAGCGTTGACGCGCCGAGTTTTGTGGCGATGGGCATTGATTTCGACTGCGGAAGCTTGCCGGGCGACAGCTGGGGCATGCTGATCGGGCCCGGGTGCAAGCAAACGCTGTTCGAGGGATGCGTGTTCCGCAACTCGACAGGAGAGCGCTTAGGGAGCGGCTTGACGATCCAAGCGCGCGATGGGCTGCAGGGGGTGGCGAGCCGACACGTGGTTCGAGATTGCGTGTTGCGCGACAACGCGGTTCATGGGCTTTGGGTGCAGGCCGCGGCCGGAGCCTTGATTGATGGGTGTGATGCGCATCACAACGGCGCCTATGGCATTTGCCTGGACTACAACGATCCATCGTTCCAGCAAGTAGTTCGGCACTGCCAGGTCCTGGCATGCCGGGCCTGGGCCAATCAACGCGGGATTTCTGTTGGAAATTACAACGAGACGAACAGGGAGCCACCGCGCTGGGGTGGGGCCAACCCCGATGCTGTGGGCGTCGTTGTTTCAGGGAACACATGCTTCGACAACTCGGCTTATGGTATCGCTGTAGCTGGGAGCGCGATTTTAGTTTCCGGCAACCAGGTATCGACAGGGCGCCTGCGAGTTGATGGGTGCGGCATTCTGGCGAATGCGATTGGTTCCCTGGTGACGAGCAACGTCGTCTCTGGGCCGGGTCAGTTTGGGATCGATGCGGGCGGATGCGTCGATTGTGAAATTGTCGACAATGTCGTGCAGGGCTGTGCCGTCGGGATCAATCCGGGCGGTAGCCGGGGGGTTCGGGTTGCACGAAATCGGCTCTCTGGCAATGATTGGGCTATTACGGCGTATCAAATCGAGACGGATGGCCGGGGCCGCAATTTCGGTATACCTTGTGAGGATCTTCGACTGTCGGACAACACGATCCAGCTCAAGGATGGATCTGGCGGCGGCATTTTCCTGGTGGATGGGCCGCAGGGGGTCTTGGTAGCTCGGAACTGCTTTGAGGGCGGTTCGGAGACAAGCCCGTCCCAGATGCTTTGGGCGCATACCGACAGCGCCACGATTCGAGACAACAGCTGGAACAACCTGCCGCGTGTAGTCTGTAATCCTGTCGATGTAGGTGGCATTGCCCAGGTCCAATATCCGGATGCGCTTGACGGGGCGATGCTAACCTCGGCAGGCCGCGGTGTCGGGAGCCTCGTTGGACAACATCAGGCCGCAATGGCAGGGCAGATCGCGTTCATTAAAGTAACGAGTGGAGGGAGTGGGTACACCCAAGCGGCAGTGTCCGTAAGCGGCTCGGGGTCGGGCGTTGTTGCGAAGGCATACGTTCGGGATGGCGCGTTGGTGGGCATCGCCGTTGCAGCAAGCGGCGCGGGCTATGGCGCATTGGGCGCAACGGTGTCGATCACTGGTGATGGGCAGGGCGCGACTGCGACTGCGTCGGTCGGCCTGCCGGTGCTGGAGGGTCGGCGTCTCCACCTGCATTGTAACGGCCCGGTTCGTTTCAAGCGCTTGGGCAGCCTGCCATTCCAGGACAATTGGACTGGAATGGACGTAATGGTTCCTGCTGCATCCGAGGTGGTTTGGGTCGGCACTTGGGGCGGCTGGCAGGCAGTTTCCTTCACCTGCGGCAACTACCTGGCCCCGGCTGGGGACGGTGGAGTGGTACTGCGTAGCGACGCAGGGGACGTCGCCTTGCGGCCGTCTGGACGAGGTCAGGTGCGGATTGGATCCGACATAGAGGCTGGGGGCTTCGTGAGCACTCTAGGGCGGGGTAGCCCAGAGGGCGTGATCGCCGCTCCACCTGGGAGCGACTACCGCAACTTGAACGGTGGTGTAGGCACGACCCTGTGGCTGAAGCGCAGTGGGACGGGTGTTACTGGATGGGCAGCCATCGCCTAAATCGCTCTACTAAGCACGTGTTCCGTTCGCAAGGGCTCACGGTTCACGCTCTAGCCTTTGTTTGGGGAGCACTACTCCCAGCCCGGCGGTTCCGCCTGGTCGGGAGTGCTCTAGATCAACATTCAATGCAGCATACATACAGTACAGCAACCTGGTGTGCTGTCGTGATCGGAGAAATATATGCCGACGATAAAGCAGCTACCAATAGCGTCGGTCGTCAACTCGACTGATGCGCTGCCACTGAGCCAAGGTGGACAGACTCGAAGCGTAACCGTTGGCGCTCTGCTGAGTGGAACACAGCCGTCGGTTGTTCTCGCAAAGGGCAAACTGCTGGGCCGGATCTCGTCCGGGGCGGGTGGCCCCGAGCCTGTAGGTCTTGGTGCGGGTGTCGCTATCCAGGGTGGGACCTTGATCGCGACCGGCGAGGACCACAGTAGCTTCACAATAGCGCAGGCGTTGCTGCAAGACGACGAGGTTATTCTAAACAGCGCAGCCGCTCCTCGCAGGATCGCGGCATCCAAGCTGCGCGGGTTGTTCTCAGCTGGGCCCGGCGTGCAGATTGATAGTTCGGGCGTAATCTCCGCGCCGGCGATCGCTGCTGGAATCGGCGCTCAAGGGCCGCGAGGCGATACGGGCGCTCAGGGACAACCCGGGCTCAATGGAATGACCGGTCCCTCTGGGCCGAAGGGCGACACTGGTGCAACAGGCCCTGCAGGAACAGGTTCAGGAGCGACGCCTGCGACGGCAACGGTAGTCGGCGTCATCAAGCCAGGCAGTGGACTAGTTGTTGCTGGAGACGGTACGCTTACTATCTCCGACCTATCCGCGACAGCGGCGACGGCGACCGGAAGCGGCGCCGCCCGCATGATCGGCGACCGGTTTTCCGACCAACTTGGACTTCGCGATTTTGGTGCCGGCGGATATGTTCCAGGCAGCGGAGGCGACGATCTTCCCGCGTTCAACGCGGCACTCGCGCGATTGACCGTTCGCGGTGGCGGCCGACTCGCCCTGCCTGCCGGAACGTTCAAGATCTCAGGTCCGATTCTGCCTCCGGTAGGAAGCGGCTTGGTCCCGCTACAGATCGTTGGCCAGGGTGATGCAACGATCATCCAGCCGTCGGCAGCCATGACGTCGCTTTTAGTCGTAAACGAGGGCAACATCCTACTTGCTGATTTAGCGTTCGTGAACGTCGGCAGCTTAGCTGCAGCCGGGCTGACAGTGACCAAGTCGGCTGACAATTCGCGATGTGAGTTCGACCGGCTGACCTTTGCGTCCTTCAGTAAAGGTGTCTGGGTGCAAGACGGAGATGTTCTGCATTTCAATCGACCGCGCTTCGTTGCCTGCGGTACAGCATTCGCCATCGACAATGGCATGCTGAACAGCAGTATTGCCGAGATGTACGTTTTGGGCGGCAACGGGATTGACGTGGCCGTGCCTACGACGTTGCAGCCGGAAGGATTGCACGTCATCGGTGGCAAGATCCTTCCCAGCACGACGGGCCTATTTGGAGTTAGGATAAGGGCGGGACTCGAAATATCGATTACTGGGCTAGTGGTCGATCAACTCGCCGTTCCGGGGGCGACAGGGATTATAGTCGACAGCAGCGGCGCAGCCATTCGGTCCATTAAAGTAACGAGTTGCTGGACGGGCATCAATGCCGGCACAGTCGGGACGGGAAGTGGGATCAAGCTGGTTGGGGCGGCGAGCGAGTCGATCCATATCGATCAGCATACATTCGATAGTCATGGCACTTATGGGCTTGATGTCGATGGCGGCGCCGGGGTGGTTCTCGACCTTCTGGTAACGCACAGCCGCTTCAAAACCAACACGTTGGGAGATGTTTCGCTGAAAGCGTGCCGTGCGGTCTTTCTCGGCTGCGATTTCAAGCATGCCACGGCGTCGATCATTACCGCCGGAACCCAGGTGCAGGTGGCTGGGCTGGGTAACCGATTCACGGCGGACCCTCAGCTCGGAACGATCAGTGGCGGATTCTACGCCGCGAACTTGGGCAATACGAACGACAGCCTGGACGGACGCAGCGTCGGCGTGAACGTGCGTGCGCCGACAGTTGCCGCAGCGAACGTGGACGTGCTGACGAGCGGTGTGTTCCGCGGGACCCTCAACGTCCAGGGCGCGGCCACATTTGCGGCGGTCAATGCCTCGTCGCTGGACGTCTCCGGTGCGAGCCTTTTGCGAGCGGATTTGACAGTATCTGGTCGGCTGAGTGTTGGCGGCAGCTTGCACATTGCCGGGGCGGGCGATCCAGAAGGAGGGATCATCGCGCCAGTTGGCTCGTTATTTCTCCGGACAGATGGCGGCGCCGATCACCTGGTTTTTGCCAAGCGTTCTGGGGCGGGGCCGACAGGTTGGGAGCCGCAGGCCAGCCAAGATTTCGTAGGCCGGCAGATACAGGCGGCACTGCCTGTCGCGCCAATCGCAGCATTGTATGGCGGGTCCGGCAATGCGGGTGGTGCACGAGCTATTACGATCGGGGCGGGCCTTGCATTGTCGGGTGGAACGCTGAGTGCGTCGGTCGGAACGCCAACCGCGCGGGTTGTGACCGCCTCAGGCGGAATTACGGTTTCGAGCGCAGACGGGCTGGTGGTCATCAACAAATTAGTTGCTGGACCCACAGCAGTCACCCTCGAGCCGAACCCAGTTAGCGGAACGCAGCACAGAATCAAGGACGGGCGCGGCGACGCAGCGTCAAATCCAATAACAATCAGCCCGGCAAGCGGAACAATCGACGGCTCGTCGAGCTTCACGCTCAATCAGAACCGAGCTGCAATAACGCTGGAATTCAATGGTTTTGAGTGGAGCGTGACCTGATGAGCTATTTCCCCGACACCTCACAAGGCCAAGCCGTCGATGGACTGCCTGCAGCAAGCGCGCTTTCTAGCGGTAACATATTGATGCTGCGGCAGGGCGCGCTGGACGTGCAAACTACGCTCAGCGCTCTTCAATCGTTTCTGGGGAACATCTTGCCTGCTGTACCCGGGGTGCCGGGTGCGCCTGTCCAGGGCAGCGTGGCGACTACTTCGATGGCACTCAGCTGGGCGGCCCCTTCCAGTGGGGGGACCGCGGCCAACTATGTACTTCAGCAGAGTGCCGCGGGCTCCGGGAATTGGACAACGGCGGCGTCGCCCACCGTTTCAAGCGCTTCGGTGAGCGGTTTGACTGCAGCGACCGGCTATGACTACCGAGTAGCAGCGGCAAATGCCGGTGGAACCAGCGCCTACTCGGCGATACTGTCGAACGCGATGACGGCCGCGGCGCTGGCTGCTCCGAATACGGTTAGCGGATTAGGGGCCAGCGGTGCGACGAGCAACTCGCTCACGCTCACATGGGTCGAGGGCGGCGGCACTCCGGCGGCGCGTTCCGTCGCGCAGCGGACGCCCTCCGGGTCCGGACCATACATCCAGTCCGCCGGGACGTTTGGGTCAACCGGCGGCACGGTTACGGGTCTATCTGCGGGCAGTAGTTACGATTTCCAGGTAGTGGAGACCAACGCGACCGGCAGCAGTGCGGCGGCGACGTTGGTCAACGTAGCGACGGCGGCGCCGCTTGCGTTGCCGGGTCAGGTTGCAGGCCTGGTTGTGGGCACAATGACGAGCAGCACCGCGCCGCTTTCCTGGGCAGCACCTTCGTCTGGCGGCGCAACGGCCAGCTACAAAGCCGAGTATCGCGCCACGTCCGTCGGTGGCGCATACTCTGCACTGAACGGCATTACCGGGACCGCCGTGACGATTACTGGCTTGAGCGCCAGCACAGGCTACGATTTCCGCGTGACTGCATTGAACGCCTCGGGCAGCGGAACGCCGTCCGCGGTTGTCACTGGGACCGCGGCTTCAGCGCCGGTCGTGCCGAGCTACCCTGCTGTTCCAACCGCCATCACGAGGGTCGCGATCTTTGACGCAAATGCGGGCGTGACGCTAAACGGCAGCAACTTGGTAATTGCGCTTGCCGACCAGTCAGGCAGTGGAAACAACCTGTCGAGCGTAGGTGCGGGAATCACGGTGGTTCCGTTGAGCCAGAATGGTTTACCAGGCGTAAACATGACCAGCACCAACGCCGGTTTGGCGGCAACAGCAGGCGCCGCATGGTTGGCCAGCATGCAGGGTAGCTCGACGATTTCTTACGTGTTCAAGTCTGCATACAATGGCGGAAGCCAGGCAAAATTATTCGCCTTCGATGAAGTCAGCTCCCGTTCGGCCGGCGATTACTTCGCTTACATCACGAATAGCGCCACGACCCCATCGATGACAGCCTATCGCCGGGGAACTTCAAACGGGGCCGGAACTGGCTTGGGTGTCTATACGACGGCCAATCAACTCACAAAGCTGGTGATTCGCTGGAACAGCGCTGCAAACTCTGGGGCTGGCGAGACTGCAATCTGGTACAACGGCACGAAGACCATTGCGAATGGTAGTTTCGTTCCCACCATAACTGCATTTGCTCGCTTTATTCTTGGGCAAACCGCTGACAACACCGCGAATAATGGCCTAAATGGCTTGTTCTACGAAGCGCAGCTCTACCAAGGCGCGATGTCCGATGCGGATGTGGGTACGTTGGTGACGTATATGACGAACAAGTGGGGCAGCTAGCCTATGACCATACTTAAGGGTCGGCTGCTGAATAGCCGTGCTTGGCTCGTGTCGGGAAGTGTCGGCGGGACAGGCGCTGGGGCCACGGCGACCCTGTCGGGCCTGACGGCTATTGATTCGAGGCGGGTTCTAAACCGGGACGTGTTCACGGGCAATCCCGCTGGGTTCGCCACGACCTTTGGCAAAGGTTACGGCGTGGTGCCTTTATCGCTCACGGCAAGCGCCGCCAGCAACGGCTTGTGGGTTCGGCTGCATGATGCCGATAGCAGCGGCGCCACGCCCGCGGTCGGGACCGGCGCGGTGCTGCAGGCCGCGATTCAAGTCTCAGGGACGACGATAGCTGCTGGCGTTAACACCATCAGCCTGACGTTGCCGGCGGGTCCGAAGTTCTATTATGTGGATCTTGCGCTCGACCCGGCCATGACGAGCCCGTTGCGCATGGCCAGCCCACTAGGCGTAGGTCATGTTGCAGCGTTCGCTGGCCAGTCCCATGCCCTTGGCTTCGTGACAATCTATGCTTATGGTGGTGCCGCGAGCACGCCACCAATCTCTCAGATGGTCGCAATCGCGCCCGGTGGCGTTGTGTTCGCGCCGCAATCCGGTGGCGGCCCGGCGCCGGGCGCCTCTGGCACAGGCGCTTGGTATCCGCCGGGTGACGCTACGGCGAGCAACGTTTACCCCAGCACGTTTGCAGCGGAGTACCTGCGCTTGGCGACGGGTAAGCTGGGCGTGGTTGCAGCGCTGGTTGGCTATGCCAATGCTGGAAGCAGCATTGACCAGTGGTCGCCGTCTAACGGCAACGGCGAATTTTCTCGATTGTCCGCCACGCTGGCACATTGCTCTTACAAGTTCGATGTCTTCTTCTGGTGCCAGGGCGCATCGGACGGTAACAACAACACTACACGCGGTATTTTCCGCAAGCGTCTGGGAGATATTCTTGATGCGCTCCGTGCCTTGGCCCCGGGTCCGTTCGTGTCGGTGCTGGCTCCAGTGCCGGGCTGGTCTGGAGCGGATGGAACCGTGTCGTTCGGCCAATACAAGCTGGCGTCCCGTGACCTTGAGGAGAGCCGGGTTGGTGTGGTCAACGACGACTGGTTCGACGTGGGCGGTTATGGCGTCGGTGGCCATTTCACGATGCTGGGCCGTATCCGGGAAGCTCGCCAATTCTATCGGCAAACACTCGGGCTGCTCGGCACCGCTAAAGGGGGGTTCACGCAGCGACGCGGGCCGCGTATCACGGCTGCCACCCGGGCGCCGGGGAGTAAGAATATTGACCTGACTGTTGTGCAAGACGGTGGCAGCGCGCTACTGCCGATCAAGTTTGTTGAACCGGGCGGGGCCTCGCAGACAGCGATTGCAGAAACCCGGTCCATGCCGACGTCGGCGGAGCTAGGGCCGCTGTTCGTCGTCTACCCACCCGGAGGCACTGCGAAGGCTGACTTCTCAGGCTACAGGGCCCGGACACTGCTCGACAGCCTGACCCCGGTTCAGGTTCTCAATGCCACGACAATTCGGCTTACGTTGGCAGCTTTGCCGGCTGATGCCGACGCCTTCGATGTCTATCATGCGCTTGATCTCGACTATTCTATCATCGGTAGCGGCATTCCATCCATTCGTGACGACACCGACGACGGCGATGGTCTGCCTTTCGGGCGGGAGATGCGGTCGACCCTCGACCCGATCTATGTGCCCGCGCCAACGCCTCCCCCGTCGACGCTTTTGATTTCGCCGCCGCTTGCTACGGCAAGTGGAGCTTGGGCGTTCGTCAGTGGCCCGGCCGGGACGGGTTCGCCGCCCAGTGCGGTGGAGGTCTCCGTCGGGGGCGCCACCTACGCCCAACCCACAGGATTGGTCGTGAGAAACGATTCAAGCTGGTCGGGATTCGTTAAGATGCCGGGGGTGGCTGCCGGCCTTGCCCTGAACGTACGCCGGGTGGGGAACTCCGGGCCGGATGCTGCCACTACGGTGAATGTGGTAACGACGCTCGGCAGCCTGCCTAGCGGCCTGCGCGCACGGGCGCAGGCCATGTTCGACGCCAGCAACATCGGCACGATGTGGCAGGATACTGCGCAGACCATTCCGGCTGCCGATGGTATGCCGGTGCGGTCTTGGACCGATGCGTTGGGCAACGCCAGCAATACTGTCGTGCAATCCAACGGCAGTCCTGCTTACGCGCCTTACCTTGACCTCCGGAGCCGGGGCGATACGGTGGCGACCAAGGATGACCCGGCGGCCCACCGGCCTTGCCTAGTGTTCGACGCGGATAGCGTAGCGTCGAACGCTGGGCGCTCGCTTCGGTCATCCGGTATGCCTGCTATCGCGAGCCTTAACGGGGATTGCACCGTTCTGTGTGTATTCCGGCCTTCGTTCTTCGGGGGTTACTGGTCCCTGGGCGCGTCGACTACCAATACCAACATCGGCCTGTACACTAACGGCTTTCAGCTCGTGGCGGCTCAGCGTGGAGGGCTCACCGGGACTGCCAGCGTGCAAGCCGGTGATAAGACGGTCCACCAAATGATCAAGGTGCTGGTGCGCTACACGGCTTCTACCGGGATTCTGACGATGTCGCGCTACAGTGCTGGCGGGCTAGCGGCAGATCTGTCCGCTACGCTTGCTGACACGTCGGCGGTAACCTGGAACACGTTATTGATTGGCGGATTGTTGCAGGCTACGGCGGCGCCTTTAAGTGGTTACTCCAGAATACATGAGCTGATGTTCTTCAATGGCGTGTTCACCGATGCTGAGCGTGACACGGTGCTTGCTTATGCTAACAGCAAATGGAAGAGCTGATTTGTAACTGGATAAAGACTACTTCGTATTCCATGCAGAGGGTCTTTTGCCCATAAGCTTGGGCCGGGTTCGATCCGCCTAAACAGACGGGCCCCTTCAGGGCAGCTGCCCGCAGCGTCATATTGGAGATGCACCTTGCGTGTATTCAGGAGTATTATGAGGCATGCGGCCATCGTTTTGGGCCGGGAGCCTTGGTGGGCGGAGTTTTGGTCGGCGTCGACTGTGCTGGCGTGGGTGGCTTTGTCATACGCAAGCACGGAACGGTTGGCAGTATGGCCGTCAATGCAGGTTCTGTTGCGAATTGGCGATGATAGGTTTTGGCACGTAATCGGCCTCGGCTTAGGTTTGGCGCAACTGGTGTTTTTGCTCTTTGATCGGAGATGGCTGCGCTGGATTGCAGCTATTCTCCTTTGCTGGTTCTGGGCGGTGCTAACCTTAGGGGTTTGGATCGCGGTACCCTGGGCGCCCGGCGTTGCAGTTTATGCCGGATGGTGTGCCGCAAATCTCCTCTCGATACTGCGCCACTTCCATCGTGCGAAGTAGTAAGCCATGGCGGACTTTGCAGGGAGCCCCGGGTGGGTCGTGGCAGCCGCCGCCGTACCCAGCGCAGCCAGCGGCCTATGGGTATTCTGGCGGTGGTGGGTTGAGCGCCGCGATAAGCAAAGCGACGGCGCGCTCACGCGGGAGCAGACGCTGTTGCGCGACCTTGAGACCCAGCGAATCGCCTTGTCCCGCGAGCAGGCCGAGTCCTTCGATCGACTCCGGAGCGAGCTTGCGCGGACGCAGGCACGTCTGGCTGAGATGGAGCGAGACCGGGATCGCGGGTGGGACTTGGCGCGATGGTGGAACCGACGTGCGCATGAGCTTCGTCATGCCGGGTTGAATGCTCAGACGATGGTGACCGGTCTCTGCTCCCGAGAAGGAGTGGATGTGCCCCCTTGGCCCGACATGCTGGTGCCCGGAATGGAGGATCCCTTATGAGTGCATTCGAAAGAGCATTTCGTATCGTGGTGGGCGAGGAAGGTGGGTTCACGGCCGATCCCGCCGACCCTGGCAACTGGACCGAGGGTGTTTGCGGCAAAGGCCGGTGTTCCGGGACGAAGTTTGGCGTCTCAGCCGCCGCATACCCAGCGTTGGACATCGCCGGACTTGGCCTCGACGGCGCAAGGGTAATCTACCGCCGCGATTATTGGGATCGGGTGCGAGGTGATGACTTGCCAGCCCCTTTAGCGCTGTTGGTGTTTGATGCGGCCGTGAACAACGGCGTCGGGCGAGCCGTGCGATGGTTGCAATTAGCGGCGGGCGTCGGCGCCGATGGGATCCTTGGTGAGGTAAGCCTCGCTGCCGTGCGGACCCGTGCCGGGCAGGGGGCGGCTTTGCTGTCGGAGTTTCAGGCGCAACGGCTAGTGTTCATGGCCTCCTTGCCGACGTGGCGGACATTTGGACTGGGATGGGCGAGGCGGCTGTGCCGTTTGCCGTTCGAAGCAGTACGACTTGGGGAGGCACTCTGATGGACTGGAGCCGGCTGACGCAGGACGCGGCCAAAGGTGCCGCGGCCGGAAGTGTTGTGCCCGGCGTAGGCACAGCCTTAGGTGCGGTAGGAGGGATTGCGTTGGACCTGGCTCCGGAGATCGGTCGCTGGCTCTTTGGCGCCGAGTCGGCTCCCACCGTGGCAGCCGTGCAAACCGCAGTACGAGCGGTAACGGGCACCGAGAACCCGTCCGCTCAGGCCACCGCCCTTGCCAATCCGGAAACTGCCGGGGAGTTGCGGGTGCAACTCGCAAGCATTGCTGCCGAACGAGCTGCAGCGGCCGACGAGGCCGTGCAAGCTCGGCTAACCACACAGTTGGCCGACGTCGGCAACGCACGCGCCATGGCGGTGCAGCTTGCACAAGCGGGCAATGCGGCGGCTTGGGGCGCGCCCGTCGTGAGCGTGGTCGTCCTCGCGACCTTTGGGAGCGTGGTGGCGCTGACATTGCTGCGCTCCATTCCAGAAAACGCCGCACCCATCCTAAATGTCCTCCTCGGCACGCTTGGCGCCATGGCAACGAGCGTCGTCAGCTATTGGGTCGGCAGCAGCGCCGGAAGCGCGCGCAAAGAGGCGAGGCTGGCAAGCCTTGCCGAGCGTAGCGTTCTCAACTGAGCCTGTTTCCGAATAGCGTCACTTATCCGCCGCGTAAGCCATGCAGTGGGGCGGCGGCAAGGTCACCAGAACAGGATCCCCTGCCGCATAACGAGGAGTGGTGCCCATCTCCACCGCTTCTATCCGTGCGCCCAGTACTGAAATATCATATACTGTTTGAATGCCCATGAAGCTTGCGCGAACCACGGCGCCGCGCATTCCGTCCGGGGTGCCAAGCTGGACGTTCTCAGGACGGATCATAACGCTGACTGCGCCACCGGGCATGATCCCGCCCTGCATTTTGGCGCGAAACATCTGGCCGGAGACGGCCTCAATCATGCCAAACCCGGCTTCGGCGTGTTGAAGCCGGCCCGCGATTTGATTGGTTGAGCCAGTAAAGGCTGCTACAAAGGCATCCGCTGGGTCGTTGTACAAGTTGGTCGCCGTGCTGAGCTGCAACAGGTGGCCGTCTCGCATAACGCCAATCCGGTCACCGAGCACAACGGCTTCGGCTTGGTCGTGCGTGACATAGAGGGCAGTCAGTCCCGCTGCCTTGACAATGCGCCGCAAGTCGTCGCGCAACCTCAGTCGTAATTGCGCATCCAAGTTGCTCAACGGCTCGTCCAACAGCAAAAGCCGTGGTTGGTAGACCATGCTGCGTGCCAGGGCGACACGCTGCATCTGTCCGCCCGACAGAGCGACGACGGGGCGGTCCACGTAAGGAGTGAGGTCCACGAGGTCCAAAGCGGCGGCAACCATGCGATCCATCTCCGCCCGGCCGAGCCGCCGGTGCCGAAGTGGGTAAGCTACGTTCTGCCGGACGGTCATATGCGGCCAAACCGCGTATGACTGGAAAACCATACCGAAATTGCGCTGCCGCGGCGGCACCAACACGCCTTGTGCTGGAGCGGAAATAACCTCTCCACCGATTCGGATTACCCCTTTGGTGGGGTGCTCCAGCCCTGCAACGCAGCGCAGCGTTGTCGTCTTCCCACACCCGGACGGCCCGAGCAGGACCACGATCTCTCCCGCAGCGATTGTGAACGACACATTCTCGATTGCGGCGCGACCGGCCGTGTACTCTTTCCTTAGATGCTCAACCTGTAATTCGGCCGACATTGCTTATTGCCGGTATCCGTAGATCTTGTTCCATTCCTCGGTCCAGGCGTTCCGAAGCTTGTCGAATTCCTCCTGCTGCGGCAACCAGACCTGAGTAACCTTCGGATCGAAGCCTTTCATGCCGGGAGGCGGGACTTTCAACGACGTCAGGTTCCCCTGTTGCGTCATGGTAAAAGCCTGACCTTCTTCGGAGAGGCAGAAATCCAGGAACAGCCGCGCCGCGTTCGGGTTTGCGGAGACTTTTGGAATGCCCGACGCGTAAGGTACTAGGGGAATGCCCTCGGTCGGAAAAACGATCTCGACCGGAGCACCATCGCGACGCTTCGAGTATATCGCACTTACCACCAGAGGCATGACCTGAACCTCGCCGCGAACAACGGCGTCCGAACCGGGAGCGCTGGATGGATAAAGCGTGGGTTTCGTCGCGGCCTGCTTCACCCAGTAACCCGGGTCGACTTTCTGCCGCTCAAACATGATCCGCGTCCAGGTCGTGCCGCCCGATGGTGCGATTACCTGGCCAATGACGCCTGGTCCGTAAACGTCGGTTCTGGTCAGGTCCATCCAGCTCTTGGGTGGCGTCTTGATGAGTTCAGTGTTGTAAGCGATGCACCAAGTCGACGTGATACGTGGCCATAATTTGCCGGAAATACGTGCGGCCTCGAGGTAATTCGCCGCGTTTGGGGGAGCGTAATCCTGGAATATGTCCTCGATAGACTTCATCAGGGCCCGATCCGAGTGGTCAACGATGTCGGCCACGAGTTTCCCGGCCGCGGCCTCAGTGCGCACACGGGTGATCAACTGGCCACCCGACGCGCGCACCAGCTCCACTTTCACGAATGGGAAGCGCTTGTTGAAGACGTCAATGAACTCTTGCTCTACTTCCGTGAAGCTTGCCGTGTACATAACGCAACGACCCTCCTTCCGCGCGGCCGCTGTAAGCTCGGCCGAAGGCTGGAAGGATAGTGCGGACGCGGGACGCGCGGCCGCAGTAGCGCCAGCAGCAATGGCTAGCAAGGTCTGACGTCTGGTCAGCATTGGACTTCCCTCCTATGTGGTACTTCAACCTGCCCGGCCGACGCTGGCCGGCGAGGCCCCGCGAGACAGAAAATTGCTCAGCCCAATCACTGCCCCGAGCAGGATAATTTGAACAAGGCTGTAGGCAGCGGTGATGCTCATGTTGCCGCCTTCGTAGTAGCCGAGTAGTTGGACCGCCATCACCATCGAGCCGCTAGAGTATAAGAACAACGACGACCCAAGCTCCCGGGTGGACAGGATGAACAGCAGCGTCATCGCCGCGATGACGCCGGGTCGCGCGAGCGGAAGCACGACAGTGGCGATGGTGCTGATCAGGCTGCGGCCGCATACCCATGCTGCTTCCTCCAGTTCACGGTGGATTTGCATCAGCGAGGTGCTAAGCGCCTTCACCGTATCCGGAATGAATCGCGCGACGAAGGCCAAAGCTAGGATCCAGATCGTGCCGTATAGTCCGCCAGGAAGACCGATCCACGCCCAAAGGTAGGCGACACCGATGACCAGGCCCGGAATCGCAACTGGGACGGTAGAGATCATGTCCACGAGCCGCCGCCCGGGCAGGCGCGTACGCACCACGGTGTAGCCGATTGCAAAGGCGAGCGAGCCACCCAGCACGGCCGTGATCAGGCCGACCTTCATCGTGTTGACGAGCGCCGCGACGGTCTGAGGGTTGGCGAAGAGCCGCTCGAAGTGAATAAGGCTGTATTGCTTCATGTCGACAAGGCTCGCGAGGTCCCGAACGAAAAGAAACTTGCGGAAGCCGGCGACAATCAGCGCCAGGCTGGGAAGGATCACCACGACGAACAGGTAAACCATCGCGAGGCCGAGCGTCAGAAACCGCCAAGGCCCAAGGCGCAAGGACCTTGGCCGGAACGCCTTACCGGCGACGGTCGTGTAGCTGCGGCCTGACAACACCTTGTTCTGTGCAACCACGAGTAACCCGGTTACCAGCATCAATATAATGGCGACGGATGCGGCCGTTCCGTATAGCGGGGGCGACCAGTTTGTCATCGTATAGATGTATGTTGTCAGCACAGGAATGTTCGCCGGAGATCCCAGTACTGCCGGGATGCCATAGATACCCAGCATGACCACGAACGACAACAGCATACCTGATACGATAGCTGGTGCAATGAGAGGGAATGTGACTGTCAAAATCGTGCGCAGGCTGCTCGCGCCCGACATCTCTGCAGCCTCTTCGAGCGATGGGTCCATGTTTTTCAGGGCGGCCGACGTGAACATGTAGACATATGGGGCATAGTACATACCAAAGACGAAGATAATCCCCGTCATTGAATAAAGATTGACGCGCCAGTCGAGGCCGACGCGGGTCATTATAGTGTTCAACAGGCCAGTCTTCGGCGAGCCTAGGATTGCCCAGGCAACGCCGCCTACCAACGGCGGAACGAATAGCGGCAGCATCCCTGCCGCCGCAATCAGGCCTTTCAGCGGCGTGTCGGTCCGCACCACGATCCAGGCGAAGGCAAGACCGATCATCACTGCCAAGGCGGTCCCGCCGGTACAGGCGATGAGGGAATTCGCCAAGGCGAAATGGACGTTGGCATTCCCCAACACCGAGAAAAAATTGTTGAGCGAGATATCTGCCAAGCGGTAACCGTCCACCACCGGGTCGCCTCCCGTCAGGGCGCCGAGGAGCAGCATGCACACCGGATAGACGACGAGGAATACCAGGATCAGCAGCAGCAACCCCGTCCAGAGAGTACCGCCTCGAGGCAGTACCTGCCGGCGCGCCGCCCGAGCGGCAGGCGAGCTGAGAGCGATTCCGGCCTGCGTGTCCATACGTTTCCCCACTAACCGGTTCAGGCCGACTTCTTGAAGACGTGCAGCGAGAACAGAGCTTGACGCTGAAGCTCTCTAATATCTGAATACGGGCAGTGTAAGTAGCGGGAACGCGCTATGGACATGCGGCTCCGTTACAGATTCCACCTGCCGAAGGTAGCTGTGGTCCAATCCGGCGAAACTGCTCAGGCCAAGAAGTCCCAAGCACTCGACTACCTCTGCCTCGAGTAGTTCCACGACCCGAGCAATCCCGTCGGCGCCCGCGGCAGCTAAGCCGTAGCAGTAGAGCCGGCCCATCCCGACGAGATCGGCTCCAAGGGCGATGGCCTTGACAACGTCCGTTCCCCGGCTGATCCCGCCATCGACAATCGTCAGCGCCCGCCCACCCACAGCCGCTACCACCTCGGGCAGCAGGTCTATCGCGCCCGCGCCGTGGTCTAGTTGGCGCCCACCATGGTTTGAGACGTAAATTCCTTCCACCCCCAACTCGCAGGCCCGGGCAGCATCCTCGGCCGTCGCGATCCCTTTCAGGATGAGCTTGATCGCGTGCTTATCCTTGAACCGCTTGATGTTGTCCCAGCTCAGCCCTGCCTGGAACTGCATACCCGGCGACCGGGCGCGCCATGGCTTGGCGAATCGGTTGGCGATGTCGCGCTCCCGGCGGCTGTATAACGCGCTGTCAACCGTGATACAGAACGCGTCATAGCCGGCCTCAACCGCGCGACGCGCGTGGTTATCAATGAAGTCGTCGTCCCCCCGCACATAGAGTTGAAAGACTTTCGGGCCGCTTGCCGCGGCGCCTGCGCGCTCCAACCCCGACTCCGTTACGGAACTCAGGAAAAATGGCAGACCGGCCAACCCGGCTCCACGAGCGACGGTCACGCCGCCGCCCTCGCCAAGCTGCTCCAGGCCGCCCACCGGAGCCAACGCCACAGGCAGCCGAATGCTATGGCCGAGGAACCGCGCTGAAGCGTCGATGGCCGATACGTCCTGCAGGACACGGGGCCGAAAGCCGATCCGGTCCAAGGCAAGCCGATTACGGCGAACGGTAGTCTCGGTTTCCGTACCGCCAACCAGGTAATCCCAGAGGTTCTGGTTCAAGTTCAACCGCGCCGCGGCGATGATCTCGTGCAAGGTCTGGAAACGTTCTTCCAATGCGTTCCGCATTTCAGCGATCCCTTGTCGTTACGAGCAAATGTAACCCGTGCCGCGTGGTGCTTTGAAGCAGCCAACCGGCTCCGGAACGGCCCTCTCAGCAGCAACGGGACCGCCGCCAGTGCGTCTCCTTTGGAGAACCTGAGGCTCCAGGGCGAGTCGCGCGCCGGAGATTATCTGCCCGTTGCTGGACCTTCCCAAGAACGTACCAAAAATGTCTGCAGCCACGCCGAATCCCGGCGTCCGCGGTTGATCGTATGCGAAGCCGAAGTGGCGCTGGGCCAAACCCTCGTGCGTTCCGAATACGACCGCAAGCGCAACCGCCGCGGACAGGATCGTGTTGAGCCGCATGCCACCTCCTGCCGCCACCGGAGTTCTCCGGCGCACGGCGCGCTGGGATGATGGCGTCAACCTCAACCGTATCCAACATCGTAGCCGCCGTCACTCTAAGTTTCGGTCATGCGAACGCCCTGCTATCGTCGGGTCGGGAGGTCCATCCATGACTGAGACGGCTTACGACAGCACAGCGTTACAATGCTTCGCGCGTGACTTGCTGCACGCGGCAGGCCTGCCGAAGGATCGGGCCCAAACCGTTGCGGATGTTCTTGTCGAAGGGGATTTGCTTGGCCACACCACCCACGGGCTCGCCCAACTGCCGGCCTATCTCAACGAACTCGTCACTGGCGGGATGCGAGTGGAGGGCGGCCCGGAGGTGGTGACCGACCGTGGCTCGTCGATATTATGGGACGGACGCCGCCTGCCCGGTCCATGGCTGACCGTTCAAGCTATCGACCTAGCCATGCATCGCGCCGCGGAACACGGCACCGCCACGGTGGTAATACGGCGCAGCCACCACATCGCATGTCTCGCCGCATACCTTCAGCGCGTGACTGAGCAAGGTCTCGTTATCATTTTGATGAGCTCGGACCCTTCGGTCAGCAGCGTGGCGCCCTTTGGAGGTATCCGCGCCCTGTTCACCCCCAACCCAATCGCGGCCGGGTTCCCGACCGACGGCGATCCAGTTTTGATGGATATCAGCACATCGACCACGACCAACGGTCTGACCGGGCGGCTGAAAGCGGAGGGCCGCTACCTAGACCAACCCTGGCTGTTGGACGCCGCGGGCCGGCCAACCACAGACCCTGCCGTGCTGTTCACTGATCCGCCTGGCACGATCCAGCCGCTCGGCGGGCAGGACGCCGGACACAAAGGATACGCTCTCGCTCTGCTCGTCGAAGCCCTCACCAGCGCGCTTGGCGGCTTCGGGCGTGCCGATCCGGTAGGCGGCTGGGGTGCGTCCGTTTTCGTCCAGGTCATCGACCCCCGATCATTCGGAAGCCTGAACTCCTTCCAGCGGGAAACGAGCTGGCTGGCCGACGCTGCCCGAGCGACCCCTGCGATCCCCGGCCAGGGCCCCGTCCGCCTTCCGGGCTCGCGTGGCCTGCAGCTCCGGCGCGAGCAGTTGGTATCAGGCGTCAGGCTATACCACTCGATTTTGCCGGCTTTGCAGCCCTGGGCGAAGCGCCTGGGGCGCGCTGTGCCGACCCCAATCAATTAACCTTGCTACTTAACTTCAGAAAACGTCGATCGGCACCTTGATATACCGGCGCCCCTGCTCGTCGGAGTCCGGCAGCCGCCCCGCTCTGAGATTGACTTGGACGGCGGGCAAAATGAGTGTCGGCATCTTCAACGTGGCGTCCCGGGCGGTTCGGAGCGCGACAAAGGCGCCCTCATCCGCACAACTGCCGAGGTGCTTGTTGGTCGCGCGCTGCTCCGCCACCGTCGACTCCCACGCGGCAGGCCGCCGGTCGCCGGGATAGTCATGGCCGGTGAATAATCGTGTGTTCGCGGGCAGAGCGAGAATCCTTTGTATCGAGCGATACATCGTGCGCGCATCGCCACCCGGAAAGTCGCACCGCGCCGTCCCGAAGTCGGGCATGAACAACGTATCCCCGACGAAGGCCGCGTCCTCCGCCACGTAAGTGCAGCAGGCTGGCGTGTGCCCCGGCGTATGCATAACCTGTACGCTCAGCGATCCAATCTGGAACCGCTCGCCATCATCGAACAGGTGATCAAACGGCTGCACGGCAGGCTCGGCCGCCCCGAACATCGGCCCCATAAGTCGTTGTAGGGCTGGGATATAGGCGCCGATGCCGATCTTACCCCCAAGGTGCTGTTGCAGAAGCGGCGCCGCGCTTAAATGGTCGGCATGGACATGCGTCTCGAGGATCCAATCCACCCCAAGCGATCGCTCGCGCACGAAGGAGATCACCCGATCGGCGGACCGCCGGGATGTCCGGCCGGAAGCCGGGTCATAGTCGAGGACGCTGTCGATCACTGCGGCCCGGCCAGTCGAGGTATCAGCCAGGACGTACGTCACCGTGCTGGTCTCGGGATCATAGAAACCGGACACACCAACCGGCATACTTGTCCCCCGAACAGCCCTAGCGACTACCTTAGACCGGTCGTGGCCGGCTTAGCCAGGCATTCCATCTACCGGGCCGGAGGGGCAGGAGCCTGAACAGGAGCAGTCGAAGGAGCGGTGCCTAGCATTGGCGCAGTGACGCCCTGGTTCCGATCGAGCTGGTTTCGGTTAAGAAGGTCCACCTGGGAATTTCCGGTATCGTTACCTGTATCATCTTTCTTATCCACGTTCTGATAAGGCCGATCAGCATTGGCAGCAAGTAAGGGCGCCGCAACACCCATCAGGAGCACGGCAATCGCACCCGCCACGAACTTCATACACCACTCCTGTCTACACCGCTTCTAGTTTGGCTATCTGCCCCGAGATCTCGGCCAGCAACTCCCACACGCGGGCAGCGTGCATGGGCACCTCCGGATCGTTCAGTAGCCGGTCCAGCTCGACCAGTTCTACGGATGTCCTCTCATCGAGCATGGATGCTTCAGTCCTTTCACCGGATCAGGGAGCAACGTGGCGTTGATTAGACAAGTTTCAGTTAATTCCGCCCCGATTGCGCACGAGCCCGTCGTTCATCTGCCCAAGCCCGATCCCGATCGGCGCGCTGCCGGTCAAGATCGCGCTGCGATCGCTCGGATTCGTTGAACCGGCGTTCCTCCCCACGTCTGCGATCGTCGTAGCCGCCTTGAGCGTCCCGCTCCCGGCGCACCTCTTCCCACTGGCGCCGTTCCTCGAAACGCGCGTGGTCCTGGTCTTGGCGCCCCCGTTCATAGGCCTCGCGCTCGCGATCCGGGCTTGCTCGATTGCCCAAAACCTGGTCCTGCAACAGCCGCCCCACCTCGTTGAGGTTTTGCGCGGAAACAGATACCGCAAACCCCAGGCACAGCCCGGCGGCAACCGCCGCAGCCGTCAAAATTCGCATGAACGCTTCCCCTCTTCGAACCGCCGCGAAGATTGCGAACGCAGCAGCATAGGGAATGGTTATACTGATCCGGCTCGGCGAGGACAGCCATCCGCCCGCTCGTTCTCCTCAGGGGTAGGCTCCGGCGCGGGCATTAACGGTTCATCAACACCGGGATGGCAGACTGCTCCAGCACATGACGTGTCACGCCGCCAAGTATCAGTTGCCGCAACCTGGAATGCGAATAGGCCCCCATGGCAAGCATGTCGGAACCGAACTCTCGTGCCGCCAAAAGCAGCCCGCGACCTACCTCTTTGTCCTGCGGGCGAAACTGCGACACCTCGACAGTGATGTCGTGCAACGCAAGATAGCTGGCGAGCTCGGCAGCGCCGGGCCCCCGCCGCTGATACTCGTCTGCCGAAAGCACACGCACGGCTTGGGCGCGCTGCATCCATGGAATTGCCGCCTGCACCGCGGCCGCGCTCTCGGCCGTCCCGTTCCACGCCACGCAAATCCGCGTGCCGATCGTGGGCAGCGGCGCTTGCGGCGCAATCAACACCGGCCGGCCGCTGTCGAACAGCACGGCATGCAGGGCGTCGCTGCTGCTTACATCATCCCCTGCCTCAGGATGCGGCACCACCGTCAGGTCCGTCAACCGTGCCAGTTGCGCCACCAGGTCTTCTTCGCGGCCAGTCACGCTGGCAAAGTTCGCGGTGGCGCCCGCCCGGGGATGAGGCTCCGCCACAGTGACGCCATGCTGTGCCACGAACCGGTCGAACATGCTACGCACCGCGTTGCTTCGATCGCTGCTTTCCTTCTCCGTGGCCGACATCATCTCCTCGATCATCGCGCCAGACAGACCTTCCCCGGCCAACGGCGCCACGTCACGGCTATCCACCCGAACATGCAGCGCCGTCACGTGCGCGTCCCACAGGCGTGCGACCATCAGCGCCGTGCTCAAGGCCGCCTCGCCGGCGGCGGTGCCAGTCAACGGCAGCAACAGTCTGCGGATAGCCATGGCAGGACCCCCCTTCGCGAGTTGTCGCCTACACTATCAGCCGAAAGGCCCTCTGCACCATCGCGCTTACAACAGCGGCGTGGATCGGCCGCGGAACTCAGGGATACAGCGAGGATCGGCTCCAGCAATCCCCGACCCGGGCATACAGCCGTCGATCGTGCAACCGGAACGGCATGTCTTGCCAGAATTCGAGGCTCTCCGGCAAGACACGGAACCCGGACCAATGGGGCGGCCGAGGCACGGTGTCGCCGGGATACCGGGTATCCAGTTCCGCCACTCGCCGCTCCAGTTCGCCGCGAGAGGGCAGGGGGCGTGATTGGTCCGACGCCAAGGCGCCCAGACGGGAGACGCGGGCGCGGCTGCAAAAATACGCGTCCGCCTCTTTGTCGGACACAACCTCGACCGGCCCCTCCACCCGGACTTGCCGCCGCAAACTCTTCCAATGGAACAGCAACGCCGCATGCGGGTTGGCAATCAGCTCGCCACCCTTCCTCCCCTCGCGGTTCGTGTAAAACACGAAGCCTCGCGCATCGAGACCCTTCAGCAGCACCATGCGCGCCGAGGGCAAGCCACTGAGCGTCGAAGTTGCAAGCGTCATCGCATTCGGATCGTTGGGTTCCGTCCGTTGCGCCTCCGCCATCCAATCCTGAAACAGGCGCAGCGGATCGTCCACGTCCGCTATGCCGGGGCTCGTCTGCGGGCTCATGGGTGTGTCGGGCATGGCATCCTCGTCGTTTGCGCGCCTAGTTGGTTAAAGCACCCGGCTGGGGTCAACCCTTCCATCCCGCTGTGCAGCTAATCTCCCTTCCCCAACCCGCAATCGTGTGTCACCACCCCGTAGCGTCACAGCCACCTGAGGTCCTGCCCATGTCCCACGCCACCCAGCCCGCCAGCGGTACGCTGATGCAGGGCAAGCGCGGTCTGGTCATGGGCGTCGCCAACGAACGCTCGATCGCCTGGGGAATCGCCGCCGCCTGCGCAGCGCAAGGTGCCGAACTTGCGTTCACCTTCCAAGGCGAAGCGCTGGAAAAACGCGTGCGCCCCTTGGCGGCCAGCATCGGCAGCGAACTCGTCTTCCCCTGCGACGTTGCGCACGACGCCAGCATCGATGCCGCCTTTTCCCAGGTCGGGAAAGCTTGGGATGGCATCGACTTCGTGCTGCATGCCATTGGCTGGGCCGACAAGGCCTACCTGCGCGGCAAATACCTCGACACGCCCCGGCAGGCGTTCCTGGTCGCCATGGACATCTCCTGCTTCTCTTTCACCGCCGTCGCCCAGCGCGCCGTGCCCATGATGCGGCCCGGCGGCTCGCTGCTCACCCTGACCTATCTCGGCGCCGAGCGCGTCATGCCGCATTACAACGTGATGGGCGTAGCCAAGGCCGCGCTGGAAAGCTCTGTGCGCTACTTGGCCGCCGACCTGGGTGGGCAGGGCATTCGAGTGAACGCCCTCTCGGCCGGACCAATGAAAACCCTCGCCGCCAGCGGCATCGGCGACTTCCGCTACATCCTGCGCTGGAACCAGTACAACTCACCCCTGGAGCGGAACGTCTCGCTCGAGGAGGTGGGCGGCGCCGGACTATACCTGCTCAGCCCGCTCTCCTCGGGCGTAACCGGCGAAACGCATCACGTCGACAGCGGCTACCACATCGTCGGCATGAAGAACCCGGCCGCGCCCGACATCAACGTCTCCGGCGAGACTTGAGCCACAACAGCTTCGGCCACCTCTTCCGCGTCACCACCTGGGGCGAAAGCCACGGGCCGGCCATCGGCTGCGTGGTGGATGGCTGCCCGCCGCGTCTCGCCCTGACCGAAGACCTAATCCAACCATGGCTTGACCGCCGCCGCCCCGGCCAGTCCCGCTTCACCACGCAACGCCAGGAGCCGGACGCCGTACGCATCCTCTCCGGCGTCATGGACGGCTTGACGACCGGTACCCCGATCGCCCTCGCGATTCAAAACACCGACCAGCGCAGCCGCGACTACGGCGAGATCGCCAGCCAGTTCCGCCCAGGTCATGCGGACCTGACCTATGAGCTGAAATACGGCATCCGCGATTACCGCGGCGGCGGCCGCAGCTCCGCACGCGAGACGGCCACCCGGGTCGCGGCCGGAGCCGTCGCCCGCCAAGTGCTCGGTTCCGAAATCCGCATCCGTGGCGCCCTGGTGCAGATCGGCGCCCGAGCCGTGGACCGGGCTCGGTGGGAGTGGGACCAAGTCGACCAAAACCCCCTTTTCTGCCCAGACCCGCAAACCGCTGCCGAGTGGGAGCAAGACCTAGCCACGATCCGAAAAGCCGGTTCCAGCATCGGCGCAATCATCGAAATCGTGGCCGATAACGTGCCGCCAGGCCTCGGCGCGCCCATATACGGCAAGCTGGACGCGGACCTCGCGGCCGCGCTGATGGGGATAAACGCTGTGAAGGGAGTGGAGATCGGGGCCGGCTTCGCGGCCGCTGCCCTCGAAGGCGAGGCCAACGCCGACGAGATGCGCATGAGGGACGGCGTGGTCGAATTCGGCTCGAACAACGCAGGCGGCATCCTCGGCGGCATCAGCACCGGGCAGCCCGTGGTGGTGCGCTTCGCGGTCAAGCCGACGAGCTCCATCCTGGTATCGCGCCACTCGGTCGACCGGGCGGGCGCGGACGTGGACATCAGTACTAAGGGCCGCCATGATCCCTGCGTGGGCATACGCGCAGTCCCGGTGGGAGAGGCCATGGTTGCGTGCGTCCTCGCGGACCATCTGCTGCGCCATCGGGCCCAGAACCCCGACGCCCCCGGCCATCGTCGGCTGCCGCGCAACTAGGGAAACGTGGAGATTTCTCATCCCATCGACCCCGGCTGTCTGGATGCGTTTGTCCAGATCGCTGGCGTGAGCGTCTGGCGCGCGCGGCTCGACACCCTCCGCGCCGCCGCAGCGGCGCAGACCCGCGAGGGCCGCCAATCCCTGCAGCGCCACTGTATCGAACTCGTGATCGATCGCCTGCGCATCAAGCTGCCGAGCCGCGCCTTGAGCGCCGCGGAGCGCCGCATCCTGGGGCATGCCGCCGAGGCAGTCACCCTTTTCGCCCGACTTCCCGCCGAGGCACAGCAGCGCTTGAAGGCAATGCTGAGCGCCGCCCTATCGAACGATGCCTGCTTGGTCCCCCTATTCCACCTGTTGCGCACCGCCGCTCTGCAACGCTCGCGGGGTTTCGCCGTGGTATTCGCCGGGCTGGAGCAGGCCGCACCCTTCGACCTGCTGATCGCGCGCGAGGGCGTCGAGGCCGAGGTGGCCTGCGAGGTCGTGTCCGCCGAAGAGGGGCACGGCGTGCACCGCGGCGCCTGGTTCCGCCTCGTCGATCGGATCGACCCCGAGTTGCAGACCTGGCTACGCGCCCACCCCGGCCGTTACATCCTTAAACTGACCTTCCCGCTCGGCCTGAAAACAACCGCTACGCCGGACACCGGTCTGCTGCCCGCGCTCCACGCCCGCATCACCCAGCTGCTGTCTCAACAGCAACGTGCGGACGGAGACGAGGCGGCCGTGCTGCGGCTGGACCCGCTCATGCTGGCCGCCACCCAGGCGGACGAGCTGGGCCTGATGCCCCGCCTTCGTCAGGAGTTCGGGCCCGAGGCGCACTTGGCTGTCACCACCACCGGAGGCGGCATATTCGTCATGGCGGCCCGCGCCGGCCAGCAAAACGAGGTGGCCGTTGCCGTCCGCCGCCGCATGGCCACCATGGTTCCGGCTCGCTTAACCGGCACCCGGCCGGGCATCCTTGCCATGTTCGTCGAGGATACCGACCGCAACGAGTGGCGCCTCCTGCGCGAACGGCTCGAGTTGGAGGGTGAGGCCCGGCAATTCATGACCAACCCCGACGCCCGCAGCGTGGTCGCCGTCACCTGCTCCTCCCGTCTGGAGCTGTTCGGCATTCCCGAGCCCGACGCCGCGCCCGACGGCGAACTCCGCTTCCGCAATCCCTCCCACCCGGCAGCGAAAGCAACCGGGCTAGCGCCGGCGGTGCTCTCGTCGCTGTAAGCCGGTCAGGCGGGCACGACGCCGTCGGGCAGCAACCTGCTGATCCTGGTCCGGCGCATCGTGCGGTCTTCGAGTTCCATAGAGGTCGGCACGTCGTAGGTGCCCAGCAGGTCCAGGTTGTAAACCGGCACATAGGCGCGGCCCGGATCCGCCACCCACACCTCGCACGAACGGGTCATCGCCCGAAGCCACGGCAAGATATGCCGCGTCATCGGCGCCTCGTAGCAAACGTCCCCACACAGGATGAGGTCCCAACGGCAGGTCTGCCCCACCACGTCCCCGGCGACGGGCGAGACCACCGCATCGTTCAACGCAGCGTTCATCCGGATCGCAACGATCGCCATGGGGTCGATCTCGCAAGCTTCCACCGTCGCTCCTGTAAGTGCGCAAGCGATGGCTGCCAGGCCGCTGCCCGCCGCGAAATCCAGCACGCGGCGGCCCCGTACGAGGCTCGGCTGGTCCAGGATGGACCGCGCCAGCGCCTGCGCGCCGGGCCAGGCGAAGGCCCAGAAAGGCGGCTCGATGCCTGCCCGCTGCAACCAATCTTCACTCGCCTGCCAAATCGGCGTGATTTCGGTGGCAAGGTGTAGCCGCACCTCAGGCACGAGCGGCGCCCGGGCCACTACCGTATGGGCGCGTATGAACGCCGCCGCCGTCACAACCGCCCCAGCAGGATGGCCCCGGCCACCGCAAGCCCAGTCTCACGATTGAGCTTGAACCGCTCCAGGCAGCCGGCCGGGTCGTCGATGTCCAACGTCGCGACCTGCCAGGCAAGCAGCCCAGCCGGCGCCAGTAACCCGGCGTAAAACCCTGCCGACAAGCCCGCGAGCCACCCCGCCAGCCCCACCAAACCGAGCATCCCGCCATAACACACCGCCACGAAGGGCCGCGTGTGCCCGGCAAACAGCCGCGCCGTACTACGCACGCCGATCAGGGCGTCGTCCTCCCGGTCCTGATGCGCATAGATTGTATCGTAGCCGAGAATCCAGGCGAATGCCGCGCCATACAACGCCACCGCCGCCCAATCCAGCGCCGCGGCCGCAGCGGCGTAGCCCATCGGGGCGCCCCAGCCAAACGTAACGCCCAGCACCGCCTGCGGCCACCAGGTCACCCGCTTGGCCAACGGATAGAGCGCGACCAACGCCAGCGACACGACACCAAGCACCTGCGCAAGCGAACCCAATTGCAGCAAAATGCCAAGTCCGGTCAACAGCAAGGCGAGAAGGAACCAAGCGGCCTGCCGCATCCGCAGCGCGCCGCTGGCCAGCGGACGGCCAGCCGTCCGGGTGACCAGCCGGTCCATGTCCCGGTCCCACATGTCATTGACCACACATCCCGCCGCCCGCATCACGACGCTTCCGACCGCAAAGAGGCCGACCAGCCGCACCGACGGACCCGGGGCCATCTTCGCCAACAGAATGCTCCAAAGGCCCGGCAGAAACAGCAGCCATGCGCCGATCGGCCGGTCCAGCCGCGCCAAAAAGGCAAAAGGCCGCGCACCTCGCGGCAGCCGCGCGACCCAACCCTGCGATGCGATGTCCGTCCAGCCTGCCACCCCGGCGCTATAGGCCGCGCGGCACGCCAGCGCCATCCCCGCCAACCCCATCCGCCAACCTTGACGCGCGGTGCGCCCGGCCCTTTGGTGTGCACCCTACGAAGGACCCGACGCACGATGTCTAACCCTGGAGACACCGACGAGACGCCGATCGCGTCGGTGCAGCAGTTGGCCGACCACATCGCCGCCGGCTGCAAGCCCCCATCGGACTACCGCATCGGCACCGAGCACGAGAAGTTCGGCTTCGACATGCAAACGTCCGGGCCGCCACCCTACGAACCCCGCGGGATCCGCGCGATGCTGGAGACCATGGCGGATCCAGGTGCTTGGGACCCCATCCTCGAAAACGCCGCGCCGATCGGTCTCAAGGGCTCCGGCCCGAACCAATCCGCCTCCGTATCGCTCGAACCGGCCGGACAACTCGAACTTTCGGGTGGACTGCTGCGCACCTTGCACGAGACTGCGGCCGAGTTCGAGGCGCATTTCGCGGCCGTGCGGGCCGCCGCCGCCCCGCTCGAGCTGGGCTTTTCGCCCCTAGGCCACCACCCGACCATGACCCGGGCAGGGATGCCATGGATGCCGAAAGGCCGCTACGCCATCATGCGCCGGTACATGCAACTGACGGGCAAGCTCGGCCTCGACATGATGCAGCGTACCTGTACGGTGCAGGTCAACCTGGATTACTCCTCCGAGCCAGACATGGCCCGGAAGCTGCGGATTTCGCTGGCGCTACAGCCTGTCGCAACTGCGCTGTTCGCGAACTCACCTTTCGTCGAAGGTAAGCCAAGCGGCTTTCTGTCCAGCCGCGCACAGGTCTGGACGGATACGGACAAGGACCGGGCCGGCATGCCCGCGATCATGTTCGAACCCGGTTTCGGGTTTGAGCGGTACGTCGAATGGCTGCTCGACGTGCCGATGTATTTTGTCCTCCGCAATGGCCGCTACCACGATGTGGCCGGCCAATCCTTCCGCCGCTACATGTCGGAGGGTCTGCCCGGCTTGCCGGGAGTGGTCGCAACTGTCGGAGACTTCGCCGATCACATGACGACTGCATTTACGGATGTGCGGCTGAAACAGTTCCTGGAAATGCGCGGGTCCGACGCAGGTCGGCCCGAGATGATGCTGGCCCAAAGCGCCTTGTGGACGGGCCTACTCTACGATCCGGCCGCATTGGCGGCCGCCGAGGCTCTGGTCCTTCGATATCCATGGCAGGACTACGTCGCTTTGCGCGCCGCCGTGCCCCGCTTGGCAATGGCTGCCCCTTGGCAGGCAGGCGCCGTCCGCGATCTCGCGCGAGACGTGGTCGCGATTGCTGGTGATGGGCTCCGCGCACGCCGAAAGCTTGACCTCGTTGGCAGAGATGAGAGCGTATACTTGCAGCCATTGCAGGTCATTACTGAAGGTGGCCCGACCCAGGCCGAGCATTGGCTGGGCCGTTATCACGGGGTCTGGGCTGGCGACGCCAAACTAATTTTCGAAGAAAGCCAAATTTAACATCTCTGCGCAGTTGAAAGCGAACGATCATCTCATTCTACGCGGAAATCATCTCTCGAACGTAAGATCTACCTATTTGGCTTGCATCACACCCTTGTGTTCAGGCTATGGTCAACTATGATGATCCGCCCGCCACTCGCGTTGCAAAGCCGCATGCCCGGCACTCCCGCTGACCCGGTCGCTGTCCGGCTGCGCCTTATCGGGCAGATGGAGGCATGGACCCTCAACAGCGAGAGTGTATTGCCGCCTGGGCGGAAAACCCGCGCCTTGCTGGCGATTGTGGCCCTATCAGCGCCGCGTCCCGTGCTGCGCTCGCGTCTGGCGGAACTGCTCTGGAGCCGCCGCCCTGAGGAACAGGCTCGGGCTTCCCTTCGGCAGGAGATCCATCGGCTGCTCGAGGTGTTGGCGCCAGCCGGGCAGGGCGTGTTGACGATCAATCGGGACAGCCTTTCCCTTCGGCCCGGAGTCGTGTGGGTCGACGTGGAGGAAGTGTTGCGCGCGACGACGAGCCATCCCGGCTCGCTCGCATTGCTCGACAGCGAACTCCTGGAAGAACTCGATGGGGTCGACCCAGCTTTCGACGTTTGGCTGCATAGTGAACGCGAACGCCTGCGCGACCGGGCCCGCAATGTCGCGGAAGCGCTGCTGAACGAACAAATCGCTCCTGACACCCTGATCCCGGTCGCACAGCAACTTCTCTCGATCGATCGCGCCCACGAGGGCGCCTGGCGTGCATTGATGCGCGCCCATGCTGAACGCGGTGAGCGCGGCATGGCCATACAATCGTACGACCGCTGCCGGGCCGTGTTGGCCGATTTGCTGGACGCCGTACCTTCGCCCGAGACGCAGGCGCTGTTGGCAGAAATACGCAGTGGCAAAGCGGTGCGTTCCGCGAGCGCGCAACCGGTCCCGACGCCCGAGTCGCGATTCGAGGTCCGAACCCAATCCCCTCGTGGCGGCGCCAAAGTGGGCGTGTTGCCGCTGGCCCTCGTAGGGACGGATGAGACCGAGGGCCATTTGGCGCTCGGTCTCGCCGAGGAAATCACGTCGGCTCTCGCCCGCTTTCGCTGGATGTTTCTCGTTTCAAGCTCATCAATCGCGCAATTCGTCCGCGATGGCCGCGACGACGTAGCCCTACGGCAAACGTTGGGTCTCGACTACATTCTCGACGGGTCCGTGCAGCGGGTCGCCAAGCGCCTGCGGATCACGCTGCGGCTGGTCGATTTGCGAGATGGCAACCAGGTCGTCTGGGCCCGCCGTTTTGATCGTGAGGTTAGCGACCTCCTCACTCTCCAAGACGAGATCGCCGCGGAAGTCGTGGCTCAGATCGATCCGGAAATCTTGCTGATCGAGGGCCGCCGCGCCGGCCGCCGCTGCTCGCCCCAGGATGCGACGGCCTACGACCTCATGCTGCGTGCCCTGCCGAGCATGATCCGTCTGGACCGCGGCCACTTTATCGAGGCGGGCGACTTCCTCCGCAAATCGATCGAGCTAGGGCCTGACTACGCGCCAGCCCATTCCTGGTACGCCTATTGGTTGCACTTCCTTGTGGGCCATGGATGGGCGGACGATCCGGCCGCGGCAATGGCCGAGGCGTCGCATCACGCCGAGCGTGCCATAACCCTCGACCCGCAGGATGCCCGCGGATTTACGATCGCGGGGCACATCCGTGCCTTCCTCTATCACCGCATACCAGAGGCGATGTCGCTCCATGAGCGGGCTCTTGCCCTCAACCCCAATCTCGCGATGGCTTGGGCGCTTTCGGGCATCGCCTACCTCTATTTCGGCGAGTGGGAAGAGGCCGAACGGCGCTTGCAGCGATACAAGCAGCTTTCGCCGATGGACCCGCACGCCTTCCAGTATGACATGGGCTTTAGCCTCGTCGCACTCATGAAGCGGGATTACGAGGCCGCCGTCGCAAGTGGCAGAACGGTAAGTGAGATGAACCCAGCCTTCAGTGCCGCCTGCAAACCGTATTTGGCGGCATTGGGTTTTCTCGGCCAGCAGCCGGAGGCCGAGGTGGTTCGGCGGCGCCTGCTTGCAATCGAGCCCGGCTTCACGGTGCAGCAATTCGTCGCATCCAGTCCTTTCGCGCGTCCGCAGGATACCGAACATGTTGCACAGGGGCTGCGACTCGCAGGCGTGCCTGCGGGCCCGCCGGCAGCCTGACCGCTTCCGGGTGGCCGGCTACCGCTGGGCTCGTGCCGCCTGCAGGCTGCCAGTCGGAGATACAGGACCGATCCCTCGAACCAGGGCCGCGGCCAAGGCCTTCGCAACGCACCTGTAGCCCTGGTCGTTGTGATGAATGCCGTCCTCGGAGATGAACTGCTCGTAAGGGAAGCCGTCCCGGCGCCACTGATCCATAAGCGCGGCTCGGTCAAATAGTCCTGCGCCTTGCGACACCGCAACATCGGCGAGGGCCTGGTCAATCCGGATATGCTCGGGAGATGCCAGGATTGCGGGCGCGCGCTGGTTGTCCATCAAGACGACGTCGATTCGCGCGTTGTGCAGCCGCTTCAGGCCGCTTTCAACCAGCCGCTTGAACAGGTCGGGATCAGTGTGGCGCATCGCGCCGTTTGCGCCCACCTGCCAGATCACGAGCGCTGGACGCAGGTTCACGGCATCGCGCTCGATCCGGGGAAGCATCTCTGCCGCATCTTGCCCTCCAACGCCGCGGTTCAATACAGCGATGTGCGAACCCGGCAACGCGGCCTGCAACTCCGCCTGCAGCACGGCGGGATAGCTATGGGCTATATCGCTCGCATGGGACCCGGCTGTCGACGAACTGCCCAGGGCAACGATCGCCACGCTCTGATTGCGGGCAACAGCCTCCCTGAGCGCAGCTACGGAAAGCGGTGGAACTTGGCTGGCCGGGCAAGGCGGTGGCTCGGCACCAAAGGCCGAGGCCGGGCCAAGCAGCAGAAGCCCAGCGAGGCTCCAATTAGCCCATGTCATGCAAGCCATTCACACCTCGGCTAGATCAGGTTGCAGTCCCGCCGACCGTCAAGCTAGACAATTTAAGCGTCGGCTGCCCAACGCCCACCGGAACACCTTGCCCGTTCTTGCCGCAGGTGCCGATGCCGGGATCCAGCCCCAAATCGTTGCCAACCATTTCAACTTTCAACAAAGCGTCCGGCCCGTTGCCGATCAGCGTCGCACCCTTTACCGGCGCTGTCACGCGGCCATCCTCGATCATATACGCTTCGCTGGCGGAGAACACGAACTTACCCGAAGTGATGTCGACCTGGCCGCCTCCGAAGTTCACCGCGTACAGGCCTCGTTTCACCGACCGGATCATCTCCTCAGGAGCGACGTCGCCGCCCAGCATCACGGTGTTCGTCATCCGCGGCATCGGCGCATGCGCATAGCTTTGTCGCCGCCCGTTGCCAGTGGGCTTCACGCCCATGAGGCGGGCATTCAGCCTATCCTGGATGAAACCCGTTAATATCCCGTCTTCGATCATGACGGTCCGACCGCTCGGCGTACCTTCGTCGTCCACGGTGATGCTGCCTCGCCGATCCGGCATGGTCCCGTCATCCACGACGGTGACGCCTCGGCTTGCAATCCGCTGGCCCAGCAGCCCGGCGAAGGCGGACGTCTTCTTTCGGTTGAAATCCCCCTCAAGGCCGTGGCCGATCGCCTCGTGGAGCAGGATGCCCGGCCAGCCCGGGCCGAGGACGACCGGCATCTCCCCGGCCGGAGCCGGGCGACTCTCGAGATTCAGCAGCGCTTGCCGCAAGGCCTCGTCCACCGCCGCGTACAGGAACGACTCGTCCAGTAATCTGTCGTAGTTGAACCGGCCGCCAGCGCCGTGACTGCCGCTCTCGCGCCGGCCGTCCTGCTCCACGACGACGGACACGTTCAGCCGCACCAGCGGCCGCAGGTCGGCTACGCGTGTTCCGTCGGCGCGCAAGACTTGAATGGCTTGCCACTCTCCGGCCAAGGACGCCATCACCTGCTTCACCCGCGGATCGAGCCCGCGCGCGTAGGCATCGATTTGCCCCAGCGCAGCAGTCCGCTGCGCGAAGTGCGACTCCGAAAGAGGGTTCGCGTCGGAGTACAGGCGCGCGTTGGTGGCCCGGGGCGGCTCGGCCGCCTGGCCGGACCGTCCCGCCCGCACGGCTGAAACCGTTGCGGCCGCCCGCGCCAGAGCTGCCTCGGAGATCTCCCCGGCATGGGCGTAGGCAGCTTCCTCGCCCAGCACGGCCCGTAGGCCGAACCCGAGTTGCGTATCGAACCCAGCGCTGCGAATACGGCCTTCCTCAAGGCTCAGTTGCTCGCTCTCGCGGTATTCCAGGAACAACTCGCCGTCGTCCATTCCCGCCAGTGCCCGGCCGACGATCCGCTCGGCTCCGGCCTGATCCAGGGTTGCGCCGGGGCGGCCGAACAATAGGGCGTCGGTGGCGGCCAGGGGAGAAAGCGACGAGTGATGCATCATGCCATCCTAAATGGGCGCGAGGCCACTGAGATGCAGCACCCTGTTATCTGGCACAAGCATCTTGACGGTCGTGCCATGGCCGTCGCGGCTGTGCGGGGTCACCTCGGCACTATGTGCCCGCAGCAACGCCCGGCTGACATACAGCCCTGCCCGGCTCCCTGTTGCCGGTGAAGCGCCACCAAGGCCGAAGTGAGCAACAGGACCGCCGTCGCCTGATGCAGCGTACCTAGCGCAACCGGCACCGCCAGCAACAACGTCGCCACGCCGAGCCCGTACTGTGCGACCACCAACGCGCCCATACAGAGCAGCACCCGCCGCGTCGCAATATCCACGCTGCGGCTTAGCCCGTAGGCAGCCGTGCCAAGAACCAGCAAGGCCGTGATCGTCGCGAACAAACGATGATTGAATTGAACGGCAGCGACATTCTCCGTCCAGTTCAGCACGAATGGCTGGACCGACGCATAGCCGTCAGGAATCAATCTGCCGTCCATCAGCGGAAACGTGTTGTAGGTCAATCCAGCCCGCAACCCGGCCACGAAACCGCCAGCCACGATCGTGACGCACAGCAAAACACAGGACGCGGCAAGCCAGGCCCGCAATCCACGAACGGGCGCAATAGCGCGTCCGCTCCATAGGCTCAAGGCTGTCCAGAGGATGGCGCCATAAAGGACCAACGCCAGCACGAGATGTACGACAAGCCGATAGGCCGACACTGCCGTGCTTCCAGCGGCAAACCCGCTGCTCACCATGAACCAGCCCACCGCCCCTTGCAGCCCTCCAAGCACGAACAACAGCAGGAGTCGGCCGGCAAGCCGCGCGCTGATCGCCCCACGCAGCCCGAACCACGCCAGCGGAACGATAAATGCCAGTCCGGTCAGCCGTCCGCAAAGCCGATGCGTCCACTCCAGCCAAAATATGCCCTTGAAACCGTCCAGCCCGAAGTCGCGGTTCACCAGATCGTATTGAGGAACTTGCTGGTAGAGAGCGTACAGCCGCTGCCACTCTGCGTCGGACAGCGGCGGTATCGTGCCCATCAAGGGCGCCCATTCCATGATCGACAATCCGGACCCGGTCAGTCGAGTAGCGCCGCCGAGTGAAACCATCACCAGGATCATGCCGCACAAGCAAAACAGCCACACAGCGACGCGGCGGTTCGGCAAGGCTTCGGAACGGGTCGGACCCAGCCGACCGGTGGTAGGAAACGCGAGTGTCATCCGGATAATCTTACCTGCCAGAAGTTAAGGAGGAAATAAGGTAACCATGCGGCCTTGCGACCTCTTGCCGTGCGATGCTACCGCGCACCGCGATGCCAGACGCCAATCCCCCGGCGACGCCGATAGCCCTACCCCTGCTGTCCGTGGTCGTTCCCGTGCGCAACGAGGCCCTAAACATCCGGCCGCTCATCACTGAAATAACCGGCGCCTTGCGAGGGCTTCCTCACCAGATCGTCTACGTGGACGACGGCAGCACCGACGCCACCATCGACGAATTGCGAGCCATGCTGAAAGAACTGCCCGCCACCCTGGCCGTCCGGCGGCATCGCAGCAGTTGTGGCCAAAGCGCCGCAATCGTCACCGGCGTCCGTGCAGCCACAGGCGAATGGATCGCAACCCTCGACGGCGACGGCCAGAATGACCCGGCCGACATCCGGCGTCTGCTCGCCCAAGCGCAAGCCCATACCGGCCCGGCGCCGGTGCTGGTTGCCGGCCACCGTACCCGCCGGATGGACAGCGCCCTGAAACGCTCGTCATCCCGCGCCGCCAATCGCATCCGCGCCGCCTTGCTGCACGACGCGACGCCGGACACTGGCTGCGGTCTGAAGCTGTTCCGCCGAAGCGCGTTCCTGGAGCTGCCGCACTTCGACCACATGCACCGCTACCTCCCAGCCCTGTTCATCCGCGCGGGCGGACGCGTGACCTCCGTTCCCGTCAACCACCGCCCCCGGACGAGAGGGGCGTCCAATTACGGCACGCTTGACCGGCTCTGGGTCGGCATCTTTGACCTGGTGGGCGTGGCCTGGCTCCAGCGCAGGTCAAAGCGCCCGGAGCTGGAGGAACTTTGATTTCCAGGATCGCCCGGTTTGCCCGCCTGGCCTGGAAACCGGCCCTGCTGCTGGCAGGCCTAGTCGCCGCTGGGCTAATGCTGCGCCGCATGGGGCTGGACCCCAGGGCAGCCGTGGCCGCCGCCGGGCAGCAAGGTCCGCTCGGCTTCATCGCCATCGGCGCCATCGCCTGCGCGGTGGGGATACCCCGCCAACTCGTCGCGGTGGCCGGCGGCTACGTGTTCGGGTTTTGGCCCGGCGCGGCGTTGGCGCTGCTGGCGGAGGTGCTCGGCTGTGCCGCGGATTTCTGGTGGGCGAGGCTGCTCGGCCGCCGACTCGCGTCCAGGTTTCTGCAGGGCCGCGAAGGGGGGCGGCTGCACCGTCTCGACCGGTTCCTCGCCGAGCGCGCCTTCACCGCGACGCTGACCTTGCGGCTACTTCCGATCGGCAGCAACATCGTCCTGAACCTGCTGGCAGGCGTATCCGCCGTCGCCGCGCTGCCGTTCCTCGCGGCCTCCTTGTTGGGCTATGTGCCGCAGACGGTCGTGTTCGCATTGGCGGGCGCCGGCGCCAGCCTCTCGGACGGCGCTCAACTCGGTGTGGCCGCCTGTCTGCTCGGGGTCTCGGTGGCGCTGGGCATCGTGCTCATGCGCCGCCGGCCGCTCCCGGTTTAGGTCAGCAAGGCTAGTTCAGATAACGCAGATGCCGCGTATGCCGCACGGTCGCGGGCCGGATCGGGCCTGCATTGGCCACGCGGATCGAGTGCAGCTTGCCGTCGAGGTTGCGGCTCCAGAAGTCGAGAAACCGGCGCAGTCCGGGAAATCGAGGCGCAACGTCCAGGTCTTGCCAGACATATGTTTGCAACAGGCCAGGATGGTCCGGCAAATGATACAGGATTTCGGCGGTGGTCAGGCGATAGTCCCGCAACTGTGCAAGCAGCATCCTCAAACCTCCGGTTAGCCTCTCCTCCATGGCACGATCGCCACACAAGCGATGGTGCAGTAAGGCTGCCCCGGATGAAAGGAAAAACGTGCAATCTGAGTGGGTTGGCACTCTACCTCGGCGAGTGCTGCTTTTCCATTGACACGCCAGCCCCGAGCGCCTAGATCGCTGGCACTCTCACACCGAGAGTGCTAACGCCCCGCCATGGGGCTTAAATGACCTGGAGCGTTCCCTATGAAGTTCCGTCCCCTGCATGACCGCATCGTGGTCAAGCGGATCACTGCCGAAGAGAAGACCGCTGGCGGGATCATCATTCCCGACACCGCCAAGGAAAAGCCGATGGAGGGCGAAGTCATCGCCGTCGGCGCGGGCGCCCGCAACGAACAGGGCGCGATCGTGGCGCTCGACGTGAAGGCAGGCGACCGCGTGCTGTTCGGCAAGTGGTCCGGCACTGAAGTGAAGCTGGATGGCGAAGAGCTCCTCATCATGAAGGAGAGCGACATCATGGGTATCATCGAGGGCCAGCCGGCGGCCACCGCCAAGGCCGCCTAACCACAACACACCCATAGATAGACAGGAATACGCATATGGCTGCCAAGGACGTACGGTTCGGCGGTGACGCCCGCCAGCGCATGCTGCGCGGCGTGGACATCCTCGCCGACGCAGTAAAGGTCACGCTCGGTCCCAAGGGCCGCAACGTGGTCATCGACAAAAGCTTCGGCGCGCCGCGGATCACCAAGGACGGCGTGACCGTCGCCAAGGAGATCGAGCTTTCCGACAAGTTCGAGAACATGGGCGCGCAGATGCTGCGCGAGGTCGCGACCAAGACCAACGACATCGCGGGCGACGGCACCACCACGGCCACCGTGCTGGCCCAGGCCATCGTGCGCGAGGGCGCCAAGGGCGTCGCCGCCGGCCTGAACCCGATGGACCTGAAGCGCGGCGTCGATGCCGCCGTCAAGGCGATCGTCGAGGAGCTCAAGACCCGCACCCGCAAGATCACCACCGAGGCCGAGACGGCCCAGGTCGGAACGATCTCGGCGAACGGCGAGGCCGATATCGGCCGCATGATCTCCGAGGCCATGCAGAAGGTCGGCAACGAGGGCGTCATCACGGTCGAGGAAGCCAAGGGCATCCAGACCGAGCTTGACGTCGTCGAGGGCATGCAGTTCGACCGCGGCTACATCTCCCCGTATTTCATCACCAATGCGGAGAAGATGGTCGCCGAGCTGGACCAGCCCTACATTCTGATCCACGAGAAGAAGCTGTCGGGTCTGCAGGCCATGCTGCCCTTGCTCGAGACCGTGGTGCAGTCCGGCCGTCCCCTGCTGATCATCGCCGAGGACATCGAGGGCGAGGCGCTGGCCACGCTCGTGGTCAACAAGCTGCGCGGCGGCCTGAAGGTCGCGGCCGTGAAGGCGCCGGGCTTCGGTGATCGCCGCAAGGCGATGCTGGAGGACATCGCCATCCTCACGGGCGGCCAGGTGATTTCCGAAGACCTCGGCATCAAGCTCGAGAGCGTCACCCTCGCCATGCTGGGCCGGGCCAAGCGCGTGCTGATCGAGAAGGAGAACACGACGGTCGTCGAGGGCGCCGGTTCTGCCGACGACATCAAGGGCCGCTGCAACCAGATTCGCGCCCAAGTCGAGGAGACCACCTCGGATTACGACAAGGAGAAGCTGCAGGAGCGGCTGGCCAAGCTCGCCGGCGGCGTCGCCGTCATTCGCGTCGGCGGCTCGACCGAGGTCGAGGTGAAGGAGCGCAAGGACCGCGTCGACGACGCGCTGCACGCGACCCGCGCAGCCGTCGAGGAAGGCATCGTGCCCGGCGGCGGCGTGGCGCTCGCCCGAGCCAGCCTGATCCTCGCCCATCTCAAGCCCGAGAACGAGGACCAGAAGTTCGGCATCGAGATCGTGCGCAAGGCGGTGCAGACCCCGCTGCGCCAGATTGCCGAGAACGCTGGCGAAGACGGCGCCGTCATCGCCGGCAAGGTGCTGGAGAACGCCGACTACAACTTCGGCTTCGACGCGCAGAGCGCCGAGTTCAAGGACATGGTCGCCGCCGGCATCATCGACCCGACGAAGGTCGTCCGCACGGCATTGCAGGACGCGGCTTCGGTGGCGAGCCTGCTGATCACGACCGAGGCGATGATCGCAGAACGTCCTGAGAAGAAGGCTCCGATGGGCGGCCCCGGCGGCCCGGGCGGCGGCATGGGCGGCATGGGCGACATGGACTTCTAGTCCAAACCCGACCCGCACATGAACCGGGGCAGGCCGCAAGGTCTGCCCCTTTTTGTGACGCAGGCGTGATTGACTCCCATGTGGGTTTCTGCGCCCATGCGATTTGCAATCGAGTTTTTGACTAGCCTTGCTGCGCCTCCGCTTACCTCGGGTGCCCACAAGTCGTCTAAAGGCCCGGTTGTCATGTCCCCGGCACAGTGCCGGGGGTTTTGACGGAGAGCGACGCAGTTATGGCTACCGGTTCAGTTAAGTGGTTCAACGCCACAAAGGGTTTCGGATTCATCATGCCGCAAGATGGCGGCAAGGATGTGTTCGTCCACATCACAGCGGTTCAGTCAGCCGGGCTCAACGGCCTGAATGACGGGCAGAACGTCAGCTATGACGTGGTCATGGAGCGCGGCAAGGCCGCAGCAACCAACCTGAAACTCGTCTAGGCCCGGCAAACCGCCGGCGACCTCTCGCCGGTCCGGCAACCTCAACAATCAACATGCGGACCCGCATGCGCTGGGAGTACTAAGCGAATGGCTATCGGCACTGTCAAGTGGTTCAATGCCACGAAAGGCTTCGGTTTCATCATGCCGCAGGACGGCAGCAAGGATGTGTTCGTGCACATCACTGCCGTGCAGGCCGCTGGGCTGAATGGCCTGAACGACGGCCAGAAGGTCAGCTACGACGTCGCCATGGAGCGCGGCAAGGCCGCCGCCACCAACCTCAAGCTCGCCTAAACCGCGCCCGGTTCGCCGGGCCGGCCTGCTTCGCGACGAACGGGGGCTCCAGGCCCCCGTTTCCGTGTCAACCGGCCTCCAGCAACACACACCGGTGCGGCTCGGCGTAGAGCCATGCCTGCGCGCCCTCGGCAATCGGCTCCAGCGCCGTCCGCCGCACCACCAACTCGCGGTCCCCCCAGAGCAGGTGCACCTGGGTCAGGTCTCCCAGAAACACCGAACGCTTGATCGTCACGGGCCAGACGTTCCGCTCGCCCTCCGGCCGTTCGAAGCTGAGTTGCAGGTGCACGGTGCGGACCGACATCACGGCATCCGGCCCGGCCGCGCGACCGACCGCGATCCCGTGCAGCACCAGCCCGCCGCTGCTCTCCAGCGCGATCAAGCCGTCGCCCGCCAGGTCCGGCCGCAGCCGGCCGCCCACCAGGTTGGACGAGCCCACGAAATCCGCCACGAACGCGTTGCGCGGCAGGTTGTAGATCTCCGCAGGCGTCCCGCGCTGCTCAATGTGCCCCGCGCGCATGACGATGATGCGGTCCGACATCGCCAGCGCTTCCTCGAGGTCGTGCGTCACATACACCGAGGTCAGGCCCAGCCGGTGCTGCAGTTCGCGCAACTCGATCCGCATGTCCGCCCGCAGCTTGGCATCGAGGTTGCTGAGCGGCTCGTCGAACAGCAGCACCGAGGGCTGGAAAACGCAGGCTCGCGCAAGCGCCACCCGCTGTTGCTGCCCGCCCGAAAGCTGCGCGGCCCGGCGGTCGGCGAATCCGCCCATCTGTACCAGTTCGAGTGCCCCGTGCACCTGATCCCGCAGCGCCGCGCCGCTCTTGCCCCGCACCCGCAACCCATAGGCCACGTTGTCGAACACCGTCATGTGCGGCCAAATGGCGTAGGACTGAAACACCATCGACAGCCCCCGTTTTTCTGCCGGAACATTGATACGGGCCGCCGACGAGTACATGACGGCGCCGCCGATCCCGATCGTGCCGGCACTTGGCCGCTCCAGCCCGGCGATGGCCCGCAGCGTCGTCGTCTTGCCGCAGCCCGACGGACCCAGCAGGGTCAGTTGCTCGCCGGGCATGACGTCGAACTCGATCCCGTGCACCACGGCAACGTCGCCATAGCGGATTTCGAGGCCGCGGACTTCGATATGCGGCGTCATTGGATGCTGGCGCGCCGGGTCAGTGTGCTGAGCACGAGGATCGCCGCCGCGATGACCACGGTCTGCATCAGCGCCATCGCCGCCGTCACCTCGGCGCTGCTGGCGAACCACGACTCGACGATCGCCGGCGTGATCACCTTCGAGTTCGGCCCCATAAGCAGGATCGACGCCCCCAGCTCCCGCACGCTGGCCACGAACAGCAGCAGCCATGCCGCCGCCAAGCCTGGCCGCAGCAGCGGCATGGTCACGGTCCGCATCCGGTAAGCCCACGAGGCGCCACACATCTGTGCGCACTCGTCGAGGCTTTTATCCACCTGCAACAGCACGCTGGAGATAGTGCGGATGCCGAGCGGCAGGAACACCGTCAGGTAGGCGATCAGCAGCAGCCACAACGTCCCGTAGATCGGGATCGGGAACACCAGCCATGCCCACATCATGCCGAAGGCGAACACCAGCCGGGGCACCGCCTGCGGAAACATCACCACGTATTCCAGCAAGCCGCGGCCCGGCAGGCGCGACCGGTAGATGATCCACGACAGCAGCCCGGTCAGCAGCACGCCCAAGGTGGCCGTCGCCAGGCCAAGCATCAGGCTGTTGGTGAGGGCCGACCGGACGGCGTTCATGGTCAGCGCCGTCCGGTAATTGCCGAGGGTGAAGTTGCTGGCGGCCGGGAACGCCACGGCAAGCTTCTGCACCGACGCGTAGGCGAGGGTCAGCAACGGCAGGAACACGGACAGCGCGAGATACACCAGGCACACGGCCAGCAGCACCCAGCGCAGCCCGCCCATGTCCATCACCCGCGGCCGGAACGCCTTGCCGCTGATGGTCACGTAGCTCCGGCTGGCGACGATGCGGCGGTAGAAGAACAACATCACGAACATGATGGCAAACAAAGATACGCCCAACGCCGCGGCCAAAGGCAGCCGCGGCGGGTATTGCGAGACGAACTGATATATAGCCGTCGTAATCACGTAGTAGCGGTCCGGCACTCCCAGGACGAGTGCTGCGGAGAACGAGCCCAGCATTTCTGCGAACACGAAAATAGCAGCCCCGAGCACGCCCGGCGCCACCAACGGCAAGGTAATCCGCAACATCGTCTGCATCCGGCCCGCGCCGATCACCTGCGACGCCTCTTCCAGCGACGGGTCCATGGATTTCATCACCGCCGAGATCATCACGAAGGCCACCGAACCCTCGAACAGCGCCATCACCCACGCAATGCCGCCTGGGCTGATGATGTTGACCACTGCGTCCGCGCCGCCCATCGCGCGCCAGGCCTGGTTAATGAACCCGCTCTCCGGCGTGCCCAGCAAGGCCCATGCGAAGGCGCCCAGCAGCGGAGTGACGTAGTATGGCACCGCCATCAATTGTTCGAGCGCGTGCCGGCCCGGCACGTTCGTGCGCGACAGAATCCAGGCGGTCATGAACCCGAACACCAGCGCCAGCACCGTGGCCACGAGAGAGACCGTCAGCGTGTTCAGCACGACCTCGGAATACCGGGGCAGGGCGAGGTAGTTGTCGAACCCGTAGGCGGTGGGCGGCCGGGCCTGGGGGTCGCCCACGTCGAACGACGCTTCCAGCAGGTAGTAGATGGGATACAGCACCAGAACCGAGACGACCGCCGCGATGCCAAGTCCCGCGACGGTCTGCCCCGATGGCCGAAGCCCCACCGCCTACAGGCCGAGCATGCCGTTCCATTCCTTGTTGAAGGCGTCGCGGCTGGCCAGGTAGTCGGTCATGTCGGTCGGCGTCAGCAGCTTGAAGTCGCGCAGCCGCTTGCCTGTCGCCATTGGGGGCGCGTCCTGCCGCAAGGAGCCGTAGATCAGGTTCGGGTTGCTCTGATAGAACGCCTGTCCGCGGCTCGACATCGCCCAGTCCACGAACAGCTTCGCCGCTTCCGGATGCGGCGCCCGGTTCACCGCGCCCACCAGCAGCGGCGTGGCTGGCAAGCCGTCCGGCGGCGCCACGAACTCGACCTCGGCACCCTTCTCCTTATACAGTACGTGCCCGGCATATTCGGCCAACGCGCAAACCCGGTCGTCTCCCTTGGCGAGCCGGTCGAACAGTTGCACGCGGCTGTCGAACCCCCGCGGGCGCTGCTTGGCGAACTCCTTCCAGAACCCGTCCCCATACATCTGCCGCAGCATGTACCACTGCACGAACTGCAGCCCGGACGCCGAAATCTTGCAGCTCATCGCGTTGCGCCAGCGCGGGTCCAGCAAGTCCTTCCAGGTCTTGGGGGCGTCCTCGGCCTTCACCTTGGCGGTGTTGTAGCCGATGCCGCCGAAGGTGACGCCGGTCCAGAAATACGCCCCGGCCGGAGAACTCATGTTCTCCGCCTTGTAGGCTTCGGCCTGCGGCGACACGTAAGTCTCGTAGCCGCCGCGTTTCTGGAAGTCGATCGCCGGCGCCAGGTCCGACAGCTGCAGCACATCCACGTCGAAGCGCCCGGCCGACCGCTCGGAGAGGATCTTGTTGTACAGTGCCCCGGTCTGCGCCCGCACATAGCTCGTCTTGATCTTAGGGAAGTCTTTACCGAACCCCTCCATGATGGCCGCGGTCCCTGCCTCGTTCTCATGGCAGTAGAAAACCAGCACGCCTTCCTGTTCCGCCTTCGCCACGTTGGCGTTGGTCTTGAAATCGAGCACTGTGCTGGGCGCTCCAGACGCGCCCTGGCCAAGCGCTGGCCGTGCGAGCAGCCCCAGTCCCGCAGCCAGCACGACGCGACGGCCCGGCGTGTTGATGCTTGCCATGTTCCCCCCTAACCTTCTTCTTGCGGTCATCATGCGCCCTTCGCGCGCCGGCGTCAGCCGATTTCGCCAACGTGCCTTGCGGGATAGGTAGTGCCGGGCCGAAGATGCGCTGAACGAACACGGGAGGCGGGCGTGGCCCAGCATGTCGACTACTACGCCTCGTTGAACTCGCCCTGGACCCATCTGGGCGCCGCGCGGCTGGAGGCGATCGTGGCCCGTCATGGCGCGACCCTGCGTATCTGGCCCGTGGATTTCAGCCGCATCTTCCCGGAAACTGGCGGCCTGCCCTTGCCGAAACGCGCCCCCGCCCGCCAGGCCTATCGCCTGGTGGAGTTGCAGCGTTGGCGGGATCATCTCGGCATCTCCATCCAGCTCAGGCCGCGCCACTTCCCGGCCAACGAACTCCCCAGCGCCTGCGCCGTGATCGCCGCGCGGGAGACGGCCGGCGACGCCGCGGCAATCCGCCTCGCGCACCGCGTGCTGAAGGCGCTCTGGGAAGAAGAGCAGGACACCGGCGACCCGGCGGTTCTTGCCAAGCTGATCCAGGAGACCGACCTCGACCCGGCGGCACTGACGGCCCAGCCCGACCACTGGGCCGCGCGACGGCAGGCGGACTCGCACACGGCGCTGGCCCGCGGCGTGTTCGGCGCACCGAGCTACGTGGTGGCCGGCGAAGTGTTCTGGGGGCAGGACCGGCTGGACTTCCTGGAGCGGCAGCTAGCCAAAGCGGCGCATGACGGGTAAGAACTCTTCCCCAATCCCGCCCCGCCAATCGCCGGGCAAGCCCCGCGCGAGGACCATGGCTTGCATGTGGCTCGGCCTCGTGGGCGCGATTGCAACTCCAGCCGCCGCGCGCGCTGGCGAACTGACCTTGGTCTGCTACCTGCGCCAGTCTGGTGCAGGAAGCCAATCCTCGTTCATCCGCCGGGTCGAGATCGACTTCGCCGCGGGAACCGTCAGCATCGCCGACAGCGCCGGTGCCGGATTCGTGCCGCTCGGCCATCACGGCAAGCTGCTCCCCTCAGACAAGAACGTGCTTTCGTTCGACTACGCCTCCGCATCGTCTTCCGGCCGCAGCACGATCAACCGTACCGACGGTTCGTACTATTTTGCCGACCAGAAGTTCGTCACCCGCGGTACATGCTCCACATCGGAGACCAACCGCACGCCGTTTTAGCCACGCAACACACCGCGCGACTCGCGGCGCGAGCCGTGTTCTGCAATAACCCGACACGATGGATGCAAGCACGACGGCCCCCTTCTGGAAAACCACGCCGCTCGATCAGATGACGCAAGCGGAGTGGGAGTCCCTCTGCGACGGCTGCGGCCGGTGCTGCCTGCATAAGCTGCGGGACGACGAGACCGAGGAACTGTCGTTCACCAATGTGTCCTGCCGCCTGCTGGACACGAATACCTGCCGCTGCAGCCATTATGAACGGCGGCAAGACAAGGTGCCGGACTGCGTCTCGCTGACGCCCGCAAGCCTGGCCGAGATCGACTGGCTGCCGCCGAGCTGCGCCTATCGCCGCCTTTCCGAGGGGCGGGACCTGGCCTGGTGGCACAAGCTGGTCTCCGGCGATCCCGATACGGTCCACCGTGCCGGCGTCTCGGTGCGCGGCCGCGCCGTAAGCGAGCGCCGGGCAGGCATGTTGGAACATCACATCGTGGACTGGCCGGGCGAAATGCCGCGAACAAGGAAGGGAACGGGACGATGATGAAGGATGCGCTCTATGGCGGCGTGAACGCCGCGGTGCTGACGGCCATGCGGCCCGACCTCTCGGTGGACCTGGACCGGATGGCCGCGCATTGCCGCTGGCTCCTGGCCAATGGCTGCGATGGGCTAGGCATCCTGGGCACCACCGGAGAGGCGAACTCGCTCGGCCTCTCCGAGCGGCTCGGCATGATGGAGGGCTTGGCCGAGCGCGGCCTGCCGCCGGCCAAGATGCTGCCCGGCGTGGGCGTGCCCGCCCTGACCGACACCGTTCTGATGGCAAGGCGCGCCGGCGAACTCGGCTGCCGCGGCGTGCTGGTGCTGCCGCCCTTCTTCTACAAGAACCCGAGCGAGGACGGGCTGTTCGCCTATTACAGCGAGGTGATCCAGCGCGTGGCGGGCGCGACGAAGCTCTATTTCTACCACTTCCCGGCGCAATCGGCCGTGCCCCTCACCGTCAGCCTGATCGCCCGGGTGCTGCGCGCCTACCCCGGCGCGGTCAAGGGCATTAAGGACAGCACCGGGGATTGGTCCAACACCAAAACCTACATCGACAACTTCGCCCAAGACGGGTTCGAGGTGTATTGCGGCGATGACGGGCACCTGCACCAGGTGCTTCAGTCGGGTGGCGCCGGGTCGATCTCGGCGGCGAGCAACGTTAGCAGCGCCTGGAATGCCCAGGTCTACGCTGGCTGGAACGAGCCGTCCGGCGCCGAAGCCCAGAAAATCCTGAGCGCCATGCGGGCCGTGGTGACCTCGGCCGCGCTGATCCCTGGTCTCAAGGCCCTGCTGGCGCGCCATACCGGCGAGGATAGCTGGGAGAACATTCGGCCGCCGCATACCAAGCTGACGGCCGAAGCCCGGGCGAAGCTGTTTGCTGCCTTCGATGCATGCGGGGTAACCCTGGCGAAAGCCGCCTAGCCAAGCGACGGCTTCAAGCGAATGGCGCAATCCCCATCGGATCGAGCCGGTAGCCGCCGCCCTCGGTCACCAGCAGCCGCGCATTGCCCGGATCGGGCTCGATCTTCTGGCGCAGGCGGTAGATGTGGGTCTCGAGCGTGTGCGTCGTGACGTTGGCGTTGTAACCCCAAACTTCGTTGAGCAGCACCTGGCGCGCGACCGGCCGCGTGCCGGCCCGGTATAGGAATTTCAGGATCGCCGCCTCTTTCTCGGTAAGCCGGATACGGCGGTTCTTGACCGGCTCCTGCAACAGCTTCGCGCTGGGGCGGAAGGTGTAGGGGCCGATCGTAAACACCGCGTCCTCGCTGTTCTCGAAAATGCGGAGCTGCGCTCGCAGGCGCGCCAACAGCTCCGCAAGGCGGAACGGCTTGGCGATGTAGTCGTTCGCCCCGGCATCGAGGCCCCGCACCACGTCGTCCTCCTCATCAGAGCCGGTCAGCATGATGATCGGCATGCGCAATCCCTGCCGGCGCAGGTTGGCACAGAGATCGCGGCCGTCTCCGTCCGGCAAGCCCACGTCCAGGATCAGCGCGTCGAACCGGGCGTCTCGTGCCGTGACCAGCGCCTCCGCCTCGCTGATGGTCGAGGCCTCCGCCGCCGCAAACTCGCCATCGACCTGCAACTGCTCCACCAAGGTCGTGCGCAAGGTCGCGTCGTCGTCGACGATCAAGATGGGTCGCTCACCCGCCATACTCTCTCTTCCCCACCCAATTGGGCCGTCGCGACAGCCCGAGATTAAGCCGATACGCACCACAACTTTCCGTGACGATCGGCATCGTGAACAACCGACGGAACATCAACGCACGCGTTCACGCTCCAACAGGATATGTGAGGTAGACCGATGCACACAAGTCCGTGAGGTCAGGCTGGCGCGGCCTAGGCTGGCATGCTGGCGCTGCATATGGGCGCGCTTTGCAAGCGGTTCCGCCAAGGCCATAAAGGCATCAGATGCCGCAGTCCGACGCTCCCGTCCCACAATCCCCTGCACCGAAGCCGGACGAAGCAGTCTGGCGGCTGCGCGCAGTGCACCGAGCCATCGCCGAGCTTCGGCGGGGCACCCCTATCCTGTTGCAAGGCGGCAGCAACCTGGCCGTGCTCGCCGCCGAAACCGCCGGCGCCCGCGGCCTGCGGGAGCTTGCCACCTTGGCAGCCGGCCCGCCCGTCCTCCTGCTGGCGCCGGTGCGCGCGGCGGCGCTCCTTCGCCGGCCTGTGGAACCGTCGGGCGCGGCTCTCGCCTTTCGCACGGCCGGCCTGCTCGACCCGGCGACGCTGCGCGGAATGGCCGACCCAACCACCGCCCAGCTCTTGACCGAACCGCCGGAACTGGCCGCAGTCCCGAAGCTCGCGTCGGCCGCCCTGGCGCTGGCCAAGCTCGCCCGGCTGCTCCCGGCCGTGGTTGCGGCGCCCACCCGCGCCGAAGCGCCCGCCCTGGCTGCAGGACTGGGGTTGCTTGCTGTGCCAGCCGCCGACGTGCTCGCCCATCCGGACGCCAGTGCGGCCGGTTTGGTCCGGGTCGCGGAGGCGCACGTGCCGTTGCAGGATGCGCCGGACGCACGGGTGGTGGCGTTCCGCGCCCCCGATGCCGGGATCGAGCATCTCGCCATCCTGATCGGCCATCCCGAGCACGGGCCCGCGACCGACCCGGCGCCGCTGGCCCGCGTGCATTCGGAATGCTTCACCGGCGACCTGCTGGGCAGCCTGCGGTGCGACTGCGGCCCGCAACTTCGCGCAGCCTTGCGGCGGATCGCCGGCGAGGGCACGGGCGTGCTGCTCTATCTAGCGCAGGAAGGGCGTGGCATCGGCCTGGTCAACAAGCTCCGCGCCTACGCCTTGCAGGATCGTGGCCTGGACACGGTGGACGCGAACCGCGCGCTGGGCTGGAACGCGGACGAACGCAACTTCTTCGTTGCCGCGACCATGCTGAACCAGTTGGGCATCGGCCGCGTGCGCCTGCTCACCAACAACCCCGACAAGCTCGCCGCGCTAGCGGCCTGTGGCGTGGAGATCAGCGCGCGAGAACCGCTGGTCGTGGCGCCAAACGGGGTGAACGACCATTACCTGGCCACCAAGGCGCGGCGCTTCGGGCATCTGTTCGGGTAGTGGCACGGCGCTTGCTGATCCCTCCTGCATGATCTTTCCCACACCCGGCGCCAGCGATGCCTCCCGCATGTTCGGCTATGCCACGCCACCAGACGGGGCGGGCCCGATCGGCCCGGACCAGTCGTGGCCACAACCCATCGAGGTGTCGTCCGCACAGCTGCTCAAAAGCCTCAACCCCCTGCATCATGTGCCGGTGGTAGGCATGATTTACCGGGCGGCAACGGGCGAAACCATTCCCACGCCAATCCGCGTGCTGGGCGCGGGCATCGTCGGCGGCCCGATAGGAGCCATCGGCGCGGTATTCATGAGCTTGATCGAGGAGCTGATCCGCATGGGTCCCGACTTGTCCCGCCCGTCGGTTCCGGCAGGGATGTCCGCCACCGGGTCCGAACAGGGCGTGCAGCCCGTCACGCCGGGCACCATGGCGAGCGACGGTTACCTCACCCTGGCCACGACGCTTCCGGAGTTCCTGGAAAGCCCGACCATGCTCGCGCAAACGGGCGGACCCGCGGCGTACCAGCAAGCATCCATCGAATATCGCCGGTCCGAAGCGGCCGAGAAGGGCCTGGCGTAATGGAGGGGCTAATCGGCCCGGATGGCGTCCTGGTCCTGGGAGAGCGGCGGTATCGTGCGGCGCTGGGGCATGGCGGCGTGCGATCGCTCAAGCAGGAGGGCGACGGCGCGACCCCGGAGGCCTCGCTCCCGCTGCGCCGCGTGCTCTACCGGGCGGACCGGGTGGCCCGGCCTCGCAGCACCTGGCCGACCATGCCGCTCGCACCGCATGATGGCTGGTGCGACGAGCCCGGCCATGCCGAATACAACCGCCTCATCCGCTTGCCAAACCCAGCCCGGCACGAAGCCTTATGGCGCGATGACGGCATCTACGACGTGATCGCCGTGCTCGGCTGGAACGACGACCCGGTCATGCCCGGACGTGGCAGCGCCATCTTCCTGCACGTGGCCCGGCCCGGCCTGGCGCCCACGGACGGCTGCATCGCGCTGGCGCTGCCTGACCTCCTCGCCGCGCTCGAGGCCGGGCTGGCTAAGCTGCGTGTGACGACGAATTAGGAATGCGGCCCACGTAAATCTCGCCGGAGAGTGCCCGGGCCCGCCATGGCCGCGCCAGATGCAGGTGGCCTTGGAACCGTGGCGCGTCGGGGTCGATGTCCTGCACGGTGATCGAGGCCGTCTCGGGCGCGCATGCGCCGATCGGCACGCCGTCCGGGCCGATCAGGCAACTCGGCAAGGTCCGGCTGCAGGCCGCGGGAGTGGACAAGCTGACCCAGAAGCAGTTCGTTGCCGCGTGTGCCCGGGCCATGATGCCGTGCGCCGCATCCGACGAGTAGGAGGAGAGCAGCACGCAGTGCACGCCCATGCGCTCATACTCCGCAAACAGCGTCGGAAAGCTGACCTCGATGCACATCGCGCAGCCGAATCGGATGCCGTCCACATCGAACACCTGGGGCGCGGTCCCTGGCGTATACCAGTAGGTCACCTCGGTGTTCGAGCAGAAGCGCTTGCTGTAACGGCCGGTGACCACGCCGCGGTTGGAGATGACGTAGAGGCTGTTCTGGGGCCACCAGGGCGCCGGCAGGCGGTGGTTGCATCCCACCACGACCCAAACCCCCAGTTCGGCCGCCGCCGCCGCGGTCTCCGCGAGTTCGTCGTCCAACGCATCCCAATCCACGTCCGCCCAGGACCGGAATTGAGCGTCGACATAGCCCGATAAGGCGGCCTCCGGCAGATGAACCAGCCGGGCCCGGCACGCGGCCGCCTGCCGCAACGCTGCCCGGACATGCTGCCCGTTCTTGCGGATGCTGGAAGTGATGAGCGTTTGTGCGGTTGCGAGCCTGATCATCAAGGCTGGATCATAACGCCGCCGAGGAGTTCGGCAACCGGCTAAACGTTGCACCGTATATCGAGGCATGCCGGCCGCGTGCGCCGTTATACTTGCGTCAGACTACGATCAATGTTGCGGCCCGGGCGATCGCGATCGGGCACGCCACGCCATGAACTCCTTCAGCAGCGCCTCGCGCTGCGGCTCGTTCAGCCTGGCGGCGGTCTGGCCCGAAGCTGCGAGGAACTGCTCGAACTCGGCCCGCAACCGCGCCGGCTCCGGTTCCGGCGCTGCGGAGACGAGCGGCGGCGCTGGGGAAGGGGGCGGAACCGTACGCGCGGGCGGCGGGGCGGAGCCGCGAAACGCTCCAGGGTAGGCGAGCCAACAGGCGCCAGCCACCGCCCCCGCAAGGATCGCCGACGGCACCAACAGGCGAATGGGCCAGGCAGACCGCTGCGGCGGCTTGGCGGCCAAGGGGCGGTCCGCCTCCGGAGCGAAACTCGGGCCGACGGGGGCAGGCTGCGGCATGGCTGGCGCCGGTCCGCCGGGGAAAGCTTGTGCCGGAGGTGCTTCCGGCAGGGCCGGCGCGGAAGGCGCTTCTCCGGCCAGAACCGCACGGAACGCGGGGTGCCCGGAGAACAGCACCTGGACGGTCGGCCTGCTCGCCCTGAATGTGCGGGACATCAGGCGCAAGATGCGGATCGCCTCGGCGTCCAGCGTGTCCGCATCCTCGACGACGACGATGACCCGCGACTCGTCTGCTTGCGGCCCGGCAACCAGCCGGGTCAGCGCCGCCGCGTCCCGTTCGCCACCCCGGATGGCGGCGGGTCCGGTCACCTGGATCAACAGGCGTTCGATCGTCAGCGGCGAGCGCAGCGGGTTGCCCGCGCGCACGAAACGCGTGCTCATATCGGCGACGGCGAGGATCGCGGCCTCAGTCGCCGCGGATCGCAGCCGAGGGTCTTCCGCCAGGACGCAGGTAAACTCCTGCCCGGACCGCAGGCTGGCCACCGCCTCCGAATGGTCGGGCGGGCTGGCCAGCGGCTCGGCCTTCAAGCTATGCAGCGCAGTCATCCGCTAGGGTCCGGAGCGTTTCAGGTGGGCGTCGAACTGCTGGAACAACGCCTCCTTCTCGGCCGCGGTCAGTTCCGCGGGCGCGCTGTCCACCGGCGCGGCGGTACTTCCCGGGCTAGCAGGCTGCGGCGCGGCAGCGACCGCGGTGCTGGGCCGCGGCCGTGCCAGTGGCCGGTGCGCGGCGACCGGCTCCGTGTGCGGCCGGTGCAGCACGATCGGCGGCCCCACGGGCTTCGCGGCGCATCCCAGCACACAGGCGACAAGCGGGAGGGCAACCAGGGGCCGGGCCGGGACACGCATGCAGCGCCTCTGCTTGGGTCGATCGACAGTCGAACAATGGCAAGGCTCCGGTCAAGCCTCCCGACGCAGGCCATGCGCTGCCAAGCCTTCGAGGTAAGCCGCCCAGCGCGTCGCGTGCTCCCGTGACAGAAGGTGCAGCAACGCCCAGGAGAAAATACCCGTGTCGTGCCCGTCGGTGAACCGGATACGCACGGCATAGTGCCCGATCGGCTCCACCAGGGCGATGTTCACGTCCTGCTTGCCCGCCACCAGCCGTTTCTGGCTGGGCGCATGCCCCTGCACCTCGGCACTCGGGCTTTCCACCCGGAGATATTCCGCGGGCAGGCTCGCCTGGTGGCCATCGCTGAAATCGACCTCGAGCCGCCGCGTGCCGCGCCGGATACGGAGTTCGGTCGCGACCGGGGCGGAACTGGGCATCAGCACCTAGGCATCGAGGACGCGGGCTTCCTCCGGCAGCATGATCGGAATGCCGTCGCGGACCGGAAACGCCAGCCCGGCCTGCCGGCTGACCAATTCGCCGGCCTGCTCGTCCCACTGCAGCGGCCCCTTGGTGACCGGACATACCAGGATTTCCAGCAGCCGCTGGTCGATGGTCGGTCGTTCGTGCTCGGGCATGACGATCCTAGGGTTAGCTGACCTGACGGCCGGAACGGCCGGCGGCCGCGGAATGCGCACCCATCTGCAACAGTGCCAGCAAGGTTTTCGCCCGCTCTGCGGTGCCCGGCGCCTCCAGCAAAGCCTGCTTCTCCGGCGGCTCGAACGGGCAAACCATGGCCAAGGTACCCACCAGCGTGGCATCCGGCATTGCGCCGATCGCATCCCAATTGGCGTCGAACCCCATCGCCGCGAAATAGGCCCGCAACGCCGTCAGCAGGCCTTCGCGCTCGATATCGCCCGCATCCGGTTCGAGGTCGGCCCGGAACTTGGCGAAATCCCCGCGTACGCGGCGAAATCCCCGGCGCATCTCCAGCTCTTCGCCAAGCGTAAACCTGATCATGCCGGAGAGCGTGACCAAATATCGCCCATCGTCCGTCTCGCTGAACGACGACAGGCGGCCCAGGCAGCCCACGCGATACAGGCCGGGCCCGTTCGGGCCGGAGGGCCGCAACTCGTCCGGCTGCACCATGCCGATCACCCGCCCCGCCCCGAGCGCCTCATCGACCATCGCCAGATACCGCCGTTCGAAGATGTTCAGCGGCAGCTTGCCGCCGGGCAGCAGCACCGCGCCCGCCAGCGGAAACACCGGAAACTCCGTGGGCAGCGCGTCGGCGCCGGCCTCCCTGCCCATTTCGCTCAGCTGAACAGCAAGGCGGACAGCTTGCGCCGTGCGCCGAGAGTGGCCGGGTCGGTCATGCCCCAGGCCTCGAAGAACTTGAGCAGTTGCAGCCGGGCCGCCTGCTCGTTCCAGGTGCGGTCCCGCTTGACGATCTCGAGCAGCGCTGCGGCCGCCTCATCACGCTGCCCGGTGGCGTTCAGCGCCGTGGCGAGATCGTAGCGCGCCTGGTGGTCATCCGCGTCGGCGGCCAGCCTGGCCTCGAATTGCTGGAGCTGCGCGGCCGCTTCACGCCCCTCGGAGGCCAGCACCAGCGCGCTGCGGGCGCCGCTGATTTCCGGATGGTCGGCGAATTTCGCGGGAACCTGCGCGAGCGCGTCCGCGGCCTGCTCCTCTTGCCCGAGCGCCATCAGCACGCGGATCAGCCCGGCCCAAGCGTCCGGGTTCTCCGGATCCTCCTGCAACAGGCTGCTGAACAGCGCGCCCGCGTCCTCGAACCGCTTCTCGTCCATCGCCATGCGCGCTTCAGCCAGCAGGTCGGCCGCGGGCATGGCGCCGCCGGCCAGCTTCAGCAGGCTCTCGACGAAGCGCTTCACTTCGGATTCCGGCAAGGCGCCCTGGAACACGTCGGCGATCTGGCCCTGCCAGAACGCGGCCACCGTGGGAACGGACTGCATGGGCAACCCGATCTGCGTCAGTTGCTGCACCAGCGCGCGGTTGGCGTCGATGTCGATCTTGACCAGCTTCACCCGCCCGCCCGCGGCCTTGGTCACCTTTTCCAGCGTCGGCGTGAGCTGCTTGCAGGGGCCGCACCACGTGGCCCAGAAATCGACCAGCACCGGGATTGCGCGGGATGCCTCGATCACGTCTTGCATGAATGTAGCCTGCGTGCCGTCGACGATCATCTCGCCCGCGGCTGCCGGGGCCGCGCCGTCCGGGGCGACCGGAGCCGGCCTGCCCGGAGAAGGTTTGCCGCGCGATTGTCCGATCAGTGTATCCATGGTTCGTGCATCCCGTATTCGTGCCCATTAGATGTTGCACGCCCCGCACTTGTGCAAGCGCGGAGCCGGCGCCTACCTTCCGGCATGACCCGGATTGGCCCAGGGCTGCACGAACTCCTGAACGCGCGCTGGCTTAAAGATTGGAATGCCGCCCGAAAGCGTCTAATAAGTTGTACATGCCGGCGTCAGGCCCAGCACGGATGATGATCGATATGCCCAGCACAGGACCGGCGCCCCAGCAGCACGTTGTGCAGCGATTGTTGGACCAGGTGAACGCGGGCGTCGACGTCGTCGTGTCGGCCGGCGGCGAGGCCGGGCAGGCGGTGCTCGATGCAGCCGCCGCCAGCCTGGCCGGGCAGCGCTATCGTGTCTTGCAGGTGGCCTCCGCCTCGTCCGGCAGCCTTTCCGGCCTGATGGCGCGGGTTGCCGGGCAGCCCGACCTTGCCGCACAGGACGACGAGGTTCTGGAGCGGGGATTCAAGCGGCTCACGGTGCCCGATGCGGACTGCGACCGGATCGCGCTGCTGATCAACGACGCGCATCTGCTGCAACGTCCGGCGCTGCGCTTCATCCAGTTCGCCTGCCGCGCTGGCGCCGCCCTGCGGCTCGTGATCGCGGGCGAGGGGCTCCCCGGACTGCTCGCCGCCGACGATTTCGCCTCGCTCCGAGCGCGGCTGACCGCGGCGCCGGAACTGAAGCTCGCTGCCGTCCCAGTTGCGCCCGCGCCCGCCATGGCGCCGATGCTCGCTCCGTCCTTGGCCCCAATGCAAAACCGCCGCCGGCTGCTGGCATGGTCGGGCGTCGGGCTGGGCATGGCGGCTTCCGTCGCATTGGGATTCTGGGCCGGCCGAGCCAACGTGTCGCCAGGCCCGGCGCAGCAAGCCGTGTTGGCCGCGTCACCGCCGACGGCAACCCCAGAGGCGCAGCCGACGGCAATCGCAGAGGCGCAGCCGACGGCA
>CAXSDH010000012.1:62220-63849 GCA_964235765.1 uncultured Acetobacteraceae bacterium | reverse complement strand
CATGTTGTCGCGCAGGTAGTCGAAGCCGAATTCGTTGTTGGTGCCGTAGGTGATGTCGGCCGCGTACTGGGCCCGGCGCTGGTCGTCGTCCAACCCGTGCACGATGACCCCGGTCCGCAACCCGAGGAAGCCATAGAGCCGGCCCATCCACTCGGCGTCGCGTTGCGCGAGGTAGTCGTTCACCGTGACCACATGCACGCCGCGGCCGGTCAGCGCGTTCAGGTAAACCGGCAGGGTCGCCACCAGCGTCTTGCCCTCGCCGGTCTTCATCTCGCTGATCTTGCCATGGTGCAGCACCATGCCGCCGATCATCTGCACGTCGAAGTGCCGCAACCCCAGCACGCGGCGGGACGCTTCGCGGACCACCGCGAACGCCTCCGGCAACAGATCGTCGAGCGCCGACCCGGCCGCAAGCTTGCCTCGCAGCTCCACCGTCTTGCCGGCCAGCGCCTCGTCGGACAGCGCGGCCATCGCCGGCTCGAGCGCGTTGATCTCCGGCACCCGGCGCTGGTAGCCCTTCAGGGAGCGATCGTTGGCGGAGCCGAAAACGGCGCGGGCGAGAGTGGCGAACATCGGTGGCCTTATCGGTGGCGGGGGCAGCGCACTGGCGCCAGGTTATGCTCAGATAGGACTGGCATGCCACCCGGTCAACGCGGGGCTGCTTGTCCGCCGCCGGGGCATCGGGCATTGTTTGCCGCCCCGACCATGAGGATCCGTATGCGTCGCCCGAGCCTGTCCACCACTGCCGCCCTGATGCTGCTGTGCTCGACCGCCCTGACCCAAGCGCAAACCACACCGGCCCCAACCCCCGCCACCACCGCGCCCACGACCGCGCCCGCCACCGGGACCGACCCGGTCGTGGCCCGCGTGGCCGGCGAGGACATCCATGCGACCGAGCTGGCCGATGCTGCGCAGACGCTGCCGGAAGAGCTGCGCGGCATGCCGCCGGCCATGCTTTACCCGATGTTGCTGGATCAACTGGTGGACCGCCGGGTCATCGTGCTCGCCGCGCGTAAGCAGGGGCTCGGGGAGGATGCCGCGGTCAAGCGGGCCGTCGCCCGGGCAACCGACACCGCGCTGCAGAACGCCCTGCTGACCCGGGAGATCGCGCCCACCCTGACCGACGATGCGATCAAGGCACGCTACGACCGTGACGTCGCCGGCAAGCCCGGCGAGGAAGAAGTTCGCGCCAGCCACATCCTGGTCGCCGACGAGGACAAGGCGAAGGCCATCATCGCCGAGCTCAAGGCGGGCGCGAACTTCGCCGAGGTCGCCAAGAAGAACAGCACGGACCCCTCGGCCGCGCAGAACAACGGCGACCTCGGGTTCTTCAAGAAGACCGATATGCTGCCGGAATTCTCCGACGCCGCCTTTGCGCTGAAGCCGGGCCAGATTACCGAAACCCCGGTCAAGACCCGCTTCGGCTGGCACGTCATCAAGCTGGAGGAACGCCGCACCGCACCGCCCGCGCCGCTCGAGCAGGTGCGCGACGAGATCCGCCAGTCGTTGATCCAGGAAGGCGTGGCCCGCGTGCTGGCGCAAGCCAAGACCGGGGTCGCCATCGAGAAGTTCAACCAGGACGGCACGCCGCAGGCCGCAGTGCCGCCGCCAGTCCCCTCGTCGCCGCCA